>CABUXJ010000011.1 GCA_902495455.1 uncultured Prevotella sp. | reverse complement strand
GCGGCCCCACGGGGTTGCAACGGGGCCCTTACGGCATTGCAACGGCAGCCCCGTTGCAACCCAACGAGCACGCCGTTGCAGGGTCGCGGGGCCGCTATTGCACGAAAACGAGCGCTTTTTGGGTCAAAAACAGCAATCAAAAACTCACGAAGTTTTGCAAAAATTGAGAGCCGTAAGGGCCTTATGGCCCCCTCCGACTCCCCCAAGGGGGAGAAACCTGCGGCTTCCTAACCTTCTTCAGAATGTAATAAGGCCCTTATTGGTCATGCGGAAGCAAATCTTAGAGCATCTTCCCGAATACGATTTTGTAATAGAAAAATACTACAAGTAGGGTCGCGACATGTCGCGACCGCCTCCTTGTCACGTGGGGAAGATTTTTTTCAACGCAAAGACGCAGAGACACAAAGATGGCGCCGCCGCGCATGACGGAAGTACGCAAAGGCATGACATCCGTCATGCGCTACGCCGGTCATTCAACCGTCGCGACCGTCTCCTTGTCTCGTGGTTTAACATGCCCGGTTGGGTCAGATATATGTGTAATTATATATGAACCACGAGGCGGTCGCGACGGGTCGCGACCCTACGGTGGAATGTGCACTTGGGGCTTAGACATATCAAGCTCCCTCCCCTTGGGGAGGGCCGGGGTGGGGCCCAGGGGCTCGTGTCCAGCGTTATTAAAAACGCTTGACGGGAACATGTCGCACTGTGTGATTGCGGCATGTTCCCGTCTTATTGTGATCCCGGTGGGATTCAAACCCACGACCTTCAGAACCGGAATCTGACGCTCTATTCAGCTAAGCTACGGAACCATTTCGGATGCAAAAGTAATCATTTTATTTGGAATAGCCTACGGTTTTAGTATGAATTATGATTAAAAACCCTTCCAAAGGGGCCAAAAGAGGATTGTGCCGGAACGTGTGGGAAGACAAAACGGGCCGGCGGATGTCGTTCCGTCGGCCCGTTGAGTGTGGAATGTGACAGTGGCTTGCGGCTACTTCACATTAAACTTGTATGCCGTCTGTCCGATTTTGAGGACATAGACACCCGGCAGGACGTTGTCGAACCGGCCTTCGCCGCGGCTCAGTGTGGCGCGGCCGGCGGTACGTCCGTCAGCGGTGTAGAGCGTCGCTGAGGTAGCGTCGGCGTTCGCGATGGTGATAGCGCGGCCGTCCATGCTGATGGAGATGGCACGGTCGGCGTTCGCGGAGGCTATGCCTGTCGTTCCCTTGACGTTCATCATCGGTGTGTAGAGATAGAGTTTGGGGAACTCCTCGTTGGTCATCACGCAGACGACGTTCTGGAACGGCTTCACGAATGTCGTCACGCCGTCCGTTATGACATATTCGTCGTCGGCATAGAGTTCCTCGCCTTCCAGTTCGCCGTAATCGTTGAACGACGGCATGTCGAGATACCACGTATATTTCGTGTCTGTCCCGTAAGCCGAGCGATGGGCGCTGAGATCTATCTTACCGTCGATTTCCTCAGCCTCAACGACAGCCTGGTCGGAGTAGGTGTAGAGGGCATACTGGGACTTCACTTGCGGCAGTCCGGCGAACGAAAACTTGTTGTGGTCGAGGAACATGACCTTGAGGTTCGTCAGATTGTCGACATTGATGGATGTCAGTTCGTTGCTACCCAGTGCAAGCTGCTCGATGGCCGGCAGTCCGGCAAACGAGATGTCGGTGAGCTTATTGGCGGTGACGTCAAGATGCCACAGCTGGCTGTTGTTGAGAGCGAGTGTCGTGAACTCGTTGTTGGCGAGGCTGAGCATCGCGAGTTTCGGATTTGCGCTCAGGTCGATTTGTGACAGCTTGTTGTTGTTGAGGGCGAGCGATGAGAGTTCGGGGAATCGCGTCAGGTCGATTGTCGCGAGATCATTTCCCGAGAGGCTCAGCTCTCTCAGCGCGGGGCTTTCGGGCATGACGAAGTCCGTGAGTCCGGCGTTGTCGACGGTGAATGTCGTGAGGTCCTTCATCGGTGAGGCGTCGAGATTGGTCATCGTCGCTCCTGTCATGCTGAAGACGGACAGTGTCTCGTCTTCACCGTAGGTGTAGACTTTCACGTCGGCTCCCTTGGTCGTCGTGGCGGAGAATCGCGTGTAGGTATAGCTGTTCAGCGGATACTGGGCGAGGTCGTTGTCGCCGGACCAGTCGATGTAGATCGCCGGAGAACCGGCAGCGGCTCTGAACGAGAGGGCCACGCTCTCACCTCCTACGGGTGTTGTGAACGAGGCGAGCACGTGGGTCGGCATGCCGGCGGCGAGGATATATGTCGTCGTCAGGGCGTTGTCGCCTGTCAGGTCGGGATAGGCGCCGTTGGTCATCTCGCAGCGGATGCGTCCCATGTCGAGGTTGCGGAATGTCGTCTTTCCGCCGACGATGTCATAGTCGGTGCCGGGAGTCATGACGCGGCCGGTCTCGTCTTTCCATACGAATAGTGTCGTCTGGCCGTCGACGGTGATGAGCTGGTCGGTGAGATTGATGCCCGGACCTTTCGTCGGGATGACAATGGCTTCCTGCGGAGCATAGACACACTCCTCGATGCCCATTCCGAGGAACTGCGGCATCGTGGCGAAAGTGAAGTTGTTGTTGTTTATCGCCAGACGTCTGAGGTTGTTGCCCTCTTCGGGGAAGACGACGCTTGTCAGACGGTTGTAGGACAGGTCGGCCGTTGTCAGCGGCGTGCAGTAGGCAAGGTTGATTTCGGCGATGCTGTTGTGGGCGATGTTCAGCTCTTCCAGATTTGAGGCCTCTTTCAGCGACAGTTCTTCGAAGAGGTTGTTGCTGATGTCGAGGCGGTGCATGACGCGGTTGTCCGGCATCTCAATCGCGGTCAGACGGTTGTTGCTGACGTTGATGTCGGCGAGCATGTTCTTGTTGTAGAGGCTGTTCTTGCCGCTCAGTGACAGCGTCGTGAGATTGTTTCCGGAAAGGTTGAGGGACTTCAGCAGACGGTTCCACTGGAGGTCTATGCTGTAGAGACCGGCTCCCGGGAGGCTCAGATACTGCAGAGAGCGTGCCGCAGTGATGTCTATGTCGTAGATTTGCAGGCGCGATTCCAGGGCTGACAGCATCGTTCCGTCGGGTACGAGGATGCTGATGTTGCCGTAGCTCTTCTTCTTACCGTTGACGTTGGCGGTGACGGGGATAGTGTCCGTGGTGGCCGTGAAAGTCTGGAGATTGCCGTCTCCGAAGTCGACATAAAACTCCTTGGGCGTCTCCGGCGTCGCTCCGTGGATGCCGACGCTGAGGCTCAGGTCCGTACCGTCGGCAGCGTATGTTCCGATAGATACCATCTTGCTCGGCTTGCCGTATTCTGCGGCCGTCTTGACCATAAACTTGGTCGTGTTCATCGTGGCGTTTGGGAAGGCCGAGTTGCCGAAAGCTATGTACAGGCTGTCCGTGGGATAGGCCTTGAGCAGTGTCACCTTGCCGTTCGCATACTCATAATATGAGGCGTCGAGAGGACGCGAATTGTTCGGGTCGGCCTCGTTGTAGCAGTAGAGTTCGGCGTATGTCTCCGTGCCGTTGCGTAGCACCCGTGAGCTGAAGTCGAGCACCGTGCCGACGGGATAGGCCGGCTCGGTGGGCATGTCGTGCTGCTCATATTCATATTCGGCCCATGTACCGGGGTCGATGGGCAGCGTGGCGAAGTCCATGTAGTTGTTCGACAGCTTCACGTTATAGAGGTTGGTGTTCTGCGACAGGTCTATCGACGTGAGCAGATTCTCGCGTATGGAGAGGTCAAAGAGCTTCGGGTTCTTCGACAGGTCTATTGACTTCAGAAGATTGCCGGAGCACGCAAAATAGTAGAGCTCTGGGTTCTTGGTCAGGTCAAGCGATGTCAGCTTGATGTCGGTGTTAAGCGAACCTGACTGGTGGGTACAGTAGAACTCCGTCAGAGCGGGGTTGTTGGACAGGTCGACCGAAGGGATGCGGGTGTCGGAGATATTGAGAATCCGTAGTTTGGGGTTCTTGCTCACGTCGAGCGAGGCCACCGATGTGGCGTCAATCGATAGGCGGACGAGTTCGGGACAGCCCGTGGGGTCAATCCATTTGAGGCTCATCGTGTTCCAAGCCTGGAACGTTATGAGTCCCGGATAGTCGGAAATGTTGAACGACGGGTCTATGTTGCCGATTAAGTCGAGGTCGATTATGACCAGATCGGGCTTGTTCTTGCCGACTTTCAGCGGTGTGACATTGAACGGGTTGTCGTTCAGCGTCAATGCCTGCAGTTTGTTGTTGTTATCCAAGTTCAATGCTTCAAGCTCGTTGTGGCTGAGCGAGAGGATTTCGAGTTCGGTCAGAGCGTTGATGTCCAGATTGCGGATGTAGCAGCCCTCGGCGTCAAAGTAGTCTATCAGTGAAGCGTCGCCATAGATTTTCACGACGCCTTCGGGAGACACCTTGCATGATATCATCGTTCCGTCGATGGCTCCGGTCTCGCTGTTGAACACGGCCTGCGACACCTCATATTCCATCGGACCGTAGCCACAGTCGACGTCGATGTAGGTGTCCTGCTTTGCTCCGAGAACGAAGTGGAAGGCGTTTGTCTCCCCGTAGGTCTCGTAGATGCTTGTCTTGAATGTGATGATGGGCGTCTCGCTGTCGGCAGACTGTGCCCATGCGGCAGCCTGACAAATCAGCAGGCAGGCGCATACGGCCAGACGCATCACATGGTTTGTTAATCTCTTCATAATATAGTCATTTCGTTTTGATTATTGTTCTTTATCACTGGATGACGATGCGCTGGGTGTAACGGCCGTTGACGCTCATCACGTAGACGCCTTTGCCGAGGCCGGACGCGTCCACCGTGAGTTCGTCGCCGTCGCCCGTGCGTTTCATCGCCGTGGCGCCGGAAAGCGTGTAGAAAGTCACGTCCATTGTCTTGGCTCCGCCGAGGAACACCTCAAAGAGGCGTCCGCCCTTGGCCTTGACCATCAGACGGGAGTCTGCGGTGGTTTCCTTGATGGCGGTGTTGTCCTTGCGGCGTATCACTTCCTTCAGTCCGGCGTAGGCGTCAAACTTGCCCGCGCCCCACTGAACGGGTGTTCCCGACGTGGTGACGTCCTCGTCCTTGACGGCCGTTGTGGCCACGATGTCCTTCACGTCGTCGATGGTCAGTGTCGGGTCGGCCTCCAACCACAGTGCGATGGAGCCGGTGACGTAGGGGGTGGCCATTGACGTGCCGATCATCTGCTGCCAGTAGTCGGTGCGTCCGCCATTCTCTGTCTTTGCCTGAATTTTGTCGTTGCCGATGTTGTTCTCTGTATTTGTCACATAATAGGTGTTGGATGACGACACGATGGTGGCACCGGGAGCACACACGTGAGGCAGATTGCGACCGTCGAGCAGCGTTCCGTAGGACGTGAAGTCGCTGATACGGCCGGGGCTGAACTGTCCCCGATAACTGTAGATGCCGCCGTCAAGCGAAGCATATTCATCGCGGGTGTTGTATGAACCGACCGTGAGGATGTTCTTGCCGCATGCCATGTCGCTGATGCTTCCGTCGAACATGCCGTTGTCCCAGTCGCTGTATCCGTAGTTGTCGAAAGCGGTGAACGCTCCGTCGCAGAAGCAGTCGATGCGCTGGCCGTCCTTGCCCGTCACGACGAAACCGAGGATGTAGTTTCCGTCCTCGTTCTTCTCGCTGTCCACGGTATAGTAGTCAATCATGGCGTAGTAGCGTCCGGTGTTCTCGTCGAACATCGAGCCGATGCCGACATAGCCGTCAAAGGCCGTTGCCAGATTGGCCGCTATCTGGTCGGAGGAGTCCTGCTGCCAGTCGGCGGAGCTGACCCAATACTGTGCCACGCCGTCCGTGCTCTTGCTGACGGGCATACGGAACGAGATGCGGCCGCGCGACTGGTTGTAGATGATGGCCTGTATCTCAAATTCGGTGGCGTCGTTGCTGTAGACGGCCATGTTGCCGTAGCGCACGTTGCTGTAGATGTACGGGCGTATGAAGGTCTTGATTTCTGGGCGTTCGGGTGAGAACGTACCGTGGAGAGCGATTGGAATGTCGCCCTCGTTGCCCGCCGAGACGCAGATGATGGCGTTGTCCTGCTTGACGACGGCGTCGATATATTGGTGCATGATGTCTGTTCCGTCGTGGGGGCCGACGTTACTTCCGAGCGAAAGGTTAATCACCGCGCGCTGATTATTCTTGTAGGCGTAGTCGAGAATGTCGTCCACGCCCTGGGCGATGAAGGCGTCCATCAGTGTTCCGCAGGATGCGGCGATGTCGGCTCCGGTGGCCACGCCGTAGTAAGGGCAGTCCGTCTTGCCTATGGTCACGCTTCCGTTGTCCAACGTTGCGGCCGTCACCTCACCGCGGTAGCTGCCCGCCATGATTCCCATAGTGTGGGCGCCGTGGAAGGTCGTGTTGTCGTCGGTGGTAAATCCGCCCACGGTCTCGGCCGTATAGCGTGTCTCGAGCATTTGTGTCTGCGAGCTGTTGAGCCGCAGATGTCCGAGATATTTCACGCGGCTGGTTCCGTCGGCGTTCTTGAAGTTGATGTGGTTGGGATCCATTCCGCCGTCAACGATTCCGGCGATGACGCCACGTCCGGTGTACGCTTGCGTCAGGTCGAGACCGTCGTGAGCCTTGGTCACGCCCGAAGCGGTGCGTGCCTTGTCCATCTTGGGGTTCACGGGACGACTGAGCTGCATTGTCCGCACGCTCTTGAGCTGTGACAGCCGTTCCACGTCGGCCGTGGCCATTCGTACGATTGCGATGTCACCGCGGCGACTGAGCACTGTCGCTCCCTCGGACGTGAGTTCGTCGGTGGACGCTCCGGCCGCCAACTTGACGAAGCCGAGCGTACAGTTTTCAGGCACTCCGGCTTGCACCTTCATCGTCCGCAGATGGCTTACGGCGGTGCTGTCCTTGATAGTTCCGGCCTGAATGAGGCGTTCGGCGCGCAGGCTGGCCCTGCTCATGAGGTCGAGTTTCGACTGTGCCGAGACGTAACAGACTCCTCCGAAGAGGAGGAATGAGAATAAAAGAGTCTTCTTCATGTTCTTTATCCGTATTGCTTTCTACATCTTATTATACAATATTCTAACCTTTGATATACATCTTACTATACCTTATTATATAGAGCCCTCATGAGGACTGTCGTGTGATGTCGGTCTGTATGTCGTTGACCGGGGAAGTCTCCATGTCATAAAAACGCGGTTACACAGACTGCGCGAAACTCTGTTCTTTTTCCGCGCGGCCTGTGTAACCGTTGTCTTTCAGATACGAAATCCGTGTGCTGTCATCCTTGTTATTTGCGTACCACTACCTTCTTGCCATTGATAAGGTAAATTCCTGCAGGCAGACTGCTGATGGCGTCGCTGTTGGCATTGCCGATCACCTTGACGCCCTGCATGTTATAGACGTCGCTGCCGGCGGTTGTCTCACCGGCACGGATGTCGTTGATTGCAGTAGGTTTGGCGATGCTGACCTCTGTGTCGTCGCTCACGGTGAATGTGAACGTACCGTCGACCGGAGTGACAGCCGTGCCGTTGACAGTCACGCTGATGTCTTCGGCGGTGATGTCAAATTGCGTGCCGGCAAGGACGCTGACGCTCTCGGTCAAATTGTTTACAGACTTGATGATGTCGCGCTTGACGCTGATGGTTGCGGCATTGACGTCGTCGCCAACGGTGAACGTCACGCCGCAGGTCTTCGGATTTGATGCCAGATAGATTTTGAGGACGTCGCCGTCGTTGAGCTCAACCTGGTAGGTCGTGCTGTTCTCATACATCGGAGCGACGGTAGCGTCGTTGAGATAGACGTTGGCGTAGGGAGCACCATACCATGACAGACCCATCGGGTTGTCGCCGCTATAGAAGTCTACGGTGTTGTAGCCTGACTCGAGGGCCACTTCGGAGCGGTCGTTGCGCGTGAAGCTGAAGTATGTGGCAGCTGCCGCGCGGTCGTCGACATAGACGATGGCTTTGCTGTCGCGTGCGATACGTCCGGAGACGATGTCGACGGTCATGCCGTCCTTCAGCGACAGAGTGTAGTAGCCACTATAATCGGCATAGTATGACTGGCCGTCATTGTCGGTGACAGACGTGATGAAGCATCCTGACTCGGCCGCGATGCTGATTGTCGTGTTGGTTTCGCTGACCTCAATCGTGTTGGCGCCGCTCACGAGACCCTCGATCAGCTGTCCGTTGTAGCTGTTGCCGCGATAGACCTTCACGTTGGCAGGGTCGTCGATGTTGAGCGTTGCGCTGATGCTTCCGTACTTGTGGGCTTTCACCGAGACGGTTGTCTCGTCGGTGACGGTGAACGTGTGGGAACCGTAGAAGTAGGTGACGGGCGTCCCGTTGACGGTCAGCTCGTCGAGAGCATAGTCGGAAGTGTTGCCGCTGATGGTGATGGACGATCCGGCTTTCACGCTGAAGCCGGCGTCATTGTAGTTGTTCACCTCCGTGCCGTCGACGGTGATACCGGTGATGAATCCCTTCGACTCCTCGTCGGCGTATGTGAAATGGACGGGGAAGTCAACGTCGGGATAGTTGGCCTGTATTTCAATCTCGTCCTCTCCTGTGAGATCGATATACCACGTTCCGTACTGCGACTCTTTCTCCGTTCCGTTGTGGGTCACTTTATAAAGAGGTGTGCCATAGACGGCTGAGGCAATCATGAGCTGTGTCTCCGTGCCGGGGATATAGTGCACCTCGTTGAGTCCGTCGCTGAGAGTGACATCCGAATAGGTTCCGCTACGCTGCATGCGGACTTTTGAGGCGTCATCGACCGTCACGTGGCATACGCCCGTACGGATGTCGGCCTCCAGTCCGGAAACGACCGTCCACGTCTCACCCTCGTTGTATGAGGAAACATAGAGGCTGCAGTTATTCATGTTGCTCACATACTCCGCGACGCCGTCTGACGCTCTTGTCACCGACTGGATCATTGCGCCGGCCTTGGCCTCGATGGCTACCTGGGTATATTCGTCCACACTGAACGTGTTGGCTCCTGCCACGACGCTCTTTTCCTCGTAGGCCACACTGACCTTGACACGTTCCGGGTCGTCAACATTGATTGTGATGTTGACGGCATTGGCTGCGATAGCAACGATGCTGAGCATCAATGCCAAGAATGATTTGTAGAGTTTTACCATAAATGAGTGTTAAAAATAAAATTTAATGTATATTATATGTCTTATTTACGCTAATTGAATATATTCAACTATTTATGTGCTTGTGTCGCAATGGCACGAGTGATAATTCAGTCGTGATAATCGCTGCAAAGTTACGCAGTTTTTGTGATAAATACAAATGACGGCGGCAAGAAAATCGTCAAAACATAAATTTTTGGCCTAAAATATGTACGAATTGGAACATTATGTCTTTATGTGACTACGAAAAAAGCGTACTTTAACAAAGGTTAATTCACTTCCGAACTTCGATTTCTGAGCTATGACGCAAAAATGGCGATTTTTTGGCGAAAAGCAGAAGTGCTTGATTATCAATGAAATATCTTATTTGGGCCAACGGCGGAGATTTCTCCTCCGAGCCGTAAGGGCCCCGTTGGTCTGCAACGGGGCCCTTGTTGCATCACGGCGGCGTGCCCGTTGCATCATGACGGCATGCTCGTTGCAGACCAACGGGGCCCTTACGGCTCGCGGCGGCAACCGAATGGTGACGCAAAAAGGCTAAAATTAACGGACGTTAACCATTTTTCTGTGTTAAAAAAAAGCTGTGTTTTTGTGAATTATCTTTACCTTTCGTTCATCCGTGCCTGATCGGCTATCCACGGCAGGGCCGCTTTTTGATTGCTGCGGTGCACTCATTGTGACGCTAAAAAGCAAATTTTTCTTTCATTTTGTATATTTTCTTCGACTTTATTGTTGCAATCAGATGTAAAATACGTATCTTTGCATCGCATAACACAAACACATTATATAAATCAAAACCGAACGATTATGAGTAAATTGATTAAGCCAGCATCCTATGACCGACTGCTCGACATGAAGCAGACCGAACAGGGCATCAAGCTGATTAAGGAGTTTTTTCAGCAAAATCTATCCACCGAACTGCGTCTGCGCCGTGTGACAGCTCCGCTGTTTGTCCTTCAGGGACTCGGCATCAATGACGACCTCAACGGCGTCGAGCGTGCCGTTACGTTCCCGATCAAGGATCTCGGTGACGCATGCGCGGAAGTAGTGCACTCTCTGGCCAAATGGAAGCGCCTGTCGCTGGCCGAATATGAAGTGGAGCCGGGCTATGGAATATATACCGATATGAATGCCATCCGAGCTGACGAGGAGCTGGACAATCTCCACTCGCTCTATGTCGACCAGTGGGACTGGGAGGCCGTCATCACCGTTGGACAGCGTTCTGTCGCCCATCTCAAGAGCGTCGTCGAACGCATCTACGCCGCCATACGCCGCACGGAGTATCTCACCTGCGAGACCTATCCGCAACTGCGGCCGTTCCTTCCCGAAAAGATAACCTTCATTCATAGCGAGGAACTTCTCCGGATGTATCCCGACAAGACGCCCAAGGAGCGCGAAGACGAGATTTGCCGCAAGTACGGCGCAGTATTTATAATAGGTATCGGTGGGCGTCTGAGCGACGGAGAGAAGCATGACGGCCGCGCCCCCGACTATGACGACTGGTCGACAGTGGCTGAAGACGGGCGCATGGGACTCAACGGCGACATCCTGATCTGGTATCCCGTGCTGGACCGCTCGTTCGAACTCTCCTCTATGGGCATCCGCGTCGACGCCGCCGCGCTCACTCGCCAGCTCGCCATCGAAGGCAAGGAGGACCGTGCCGGGCTATATTTCCACCGCAAGCTGCTTGCCGGCGAACTGCCTCTCAGCATCGGTGGCGGTATCGGTCAGAGCCGTCTCTGCATGGTTCTGCTACACAAAGCCCATATCGGAGAGATACAGGCCAGCATCTGGCCCGAAGATATGCGACGCGAATGTCTTGAATTGGGCATGCCGCTGATCTGACATATATTCTCCGGACATGCCGCGGCATGCCCGGAGAGGCAGTGACCAATAGATTGTATGATGCTCGGTAGGGACAAGTTTTCCCTACCGGGCATTATTTAATCATCTTGAAAGAAGCTCAGTCGAAAGGAAGGAAAATGTCGGTGTCTTATTATTTTCATACATATTTTGTCATGATTTATTCTTCTTTTTGATATAAATAGCTTACATTTGTGCACGAAAGACCAACTATTATCTGACTATGAAAATGATCAATACAGGGATGCTCGGTGCTGTTGTCGGTGACATTGTCGGCTCGATATATGAGTTTGACAATGTGAAGAAGACTGATTTTGAGCTGTTCACGAGTGGCAGTCGTTTTACGGATGATACAGTGATGACGCTTGCCGTGGCCCTTTGGCTGACGGTCGATGACGAACATTCGCCGGAAAAGCTCGTCAACTGCATGCGGGGCTTGGGCCAACGCTATCCCAATGCCGGCTATGGAGGCAACTTTTTCCGCTGGCTTTACAGTAAGACGCCGCGCCCGTATGGCAGCTATGGCAACGGCTCGGGCATGCGCGTCAGTCCTGTCGGACTTTATGCCGTCACGCTGGAGGAGGCTTTGGAACTTGCCGAAACGACCGCACGTGTCACCCACGACCATCCCGAGGGCATCAAGGGAGTCCAGGCGGTGGCCGCGTGCATGTTCATGTGTCGTGCCGGACACAGTAAAAAGGAGATCAAGGAGTACGTCGAGAAGACCTTCGGATATGATATCGACAGGACGATAGACGCCATCCGGCCCGGCTACACCTTTGATGTCTCCTGTCAGGGGAGTGTCCCTGAGGCAATCATAGCCTTTCTCGAAGGCGACTCTTTTGAGGAAGTGGTGCGTCTGGCCGTGTCCATCGGCGGCGATTCCGACACCATCGCCTGCATGGCCGGGGCGATAGCGTCGTGTCTGTACACCATCCCGCTGGACATCGCCGGCAGGTGTGACGATGTGCTTACGGACGAACTGCGCGAGATAAAGGACGATTTCATGAATAAAGTGAGAGCCCGCAACAGCGTTGTCGGGCACGTGATACGCTTCTTTCATCGTGAGAAAGAATGATGACGGCGTGTCATCCGCATGGCCGCAGGTCACTGACGACAACGACAAAGGCGGGAAAGTATCTTCTTTCGGATACTTTCCCGCCTTTTTTATTTCCTTCTTACACCGGCCTGTATGAAGATTTGTTGTCCTCCTTACGCCAGTTCCAGGTCGAGCAGGGCGCGCAGTTTCTCCACTGAGGGGTTCTGGCGGCTCATCTCTTCAAACTGTTCGCGCCTCGTGAGAATCTTCGCTTGCTCGTGGCGTTCGGCCAGACGCATGTTGAGCGTGATGTCGCTGTTGTGTAGATAGAGGCGCAGTGTGTTTACGATGCTGCCCTTGATGGTCTGCATCTGGTCGAACATGATTTGGTTTTCGACGACCACTTCGAGGCTCGGGAGAGTGGTGATGGTGGGATTCATGTTCTTCATTCGGGCGGCGATGCCACTGAATTTTTGCGGCATGCGGTTGCACATCGACATCCATTGGAACTCCAGGTCGTGCTGGGTGAACTCCTGATGCTCGTCCTTGGGGACACTGTTGGGGTCGTCGACGCCGAGTGTGCCCGGTATGATCTGCATCTTCTTCGGTTTCGCCATCTGTCGGAGGTTGTTCCAGGAGTAGCCCAAAGCGTTGCCGTGGGCCTTCAGTTGCGGACGTGCTGTCGTCCGGTATGACTGTGTGGCCGCCTGTGCGGGCTGTTCCGGAGCTGCCGTTTGTGTCGTCGGGGCAGCCGCCGGCGATGTCGATGGGGTGGGGATAGTCGTTTTCACGGTGCTCTTGGGAGCACCGGCGGCAGATGCGACGGCGGCACCGGCGGCTACCTGCGGGGCCGCGCTATGCTGATGCGCCTGTTGCATCAGGTTCTTGAACAGGGTTTTCAGTCTCTTGGGGCGGCGCCCCGCGGCAGGAGAGTCATCCGGTTGGGTGATCTGGGCGATCTCGATGAGTGTCAGTTCGACCAGCAGACGCTTGTTGCTGCTCTGCCGGTAGTTGATGTCACACTGGTTCATCAGCCTCAGCGCCTGATAGAGGAAGCGTGTCTCGCATCGCACGGCCTGTTCGCGGTAGCGTTTGCGGCGCTCCTCGCTGACCTCGATGAGGGGCAGGGTGGCTTCATCTTTGGCCATGAGCACGTTGCGCACGTGTGAGGCCAGCCCGCCGATGAGCAGTCCGCCGTCAAATCCCTTGCCGATGATGTCGTTCAGGAGAACCATGATGTCGCTCACCTTGTTGTCCACGGCGTAGTCTATGATGCGGAAGTAGTGGTCTGCGTCGAGCACGTTGAGGTCCTCGATGACCTTCTGATAGGTGATGTTGCCCTGGCAGAAGCTGGCCGCCTGGTCAAATATGGACAGGGCGTCGCGCATGCCTCCGTCGGCTTTTTCGGCTATGACGGCCAGTGCTTCCTCCTCGTAGGTGATGCCTTCGCTTTCGGCCACATGCTTGAGATGGTCGATTGTGCCGCGTACGGTCATCCGCTCGAAATCATAGATCTGACAGCGTGAGAGGATGGTGGGCAAGATCTTGTGTTTCTCGGTGGTGGCCAAGACGAAGATGACGTGTGCCGGCGGCTCTTCGAGGGTCTTGAGGAAGGCGTTGAAGGCGGCCGTGGAGAGCATGTGGACCTCGTCGATGATGAAGACCTTGTAGCGTCCCACCTGCGGCGGTATGCGTGTCTGCTCCATCAGGGTCTTGATGTGTTCCACGGAGTTGTTGCTCGCCGCGTCCAGTTCGAAGATGTTGAATGACCGCTGTTCGTTGAATGAGCGACAGCTCTCGCACTCTCCGCAGGCGTCACCCTCTGCGGTCGGCGAGAGGCAGTTGATGGCTTTGGCGAAGATGCGGGCGCAAGTCGTCTTGCCCACGCCGCGCGGTCCGCAGAAGAGGTAGGCGTGAGCCAGTTTGCCGCTGCGCACGGCATTCTTCAGCGTGGTGGTCAGGGCACTTTGTCCCACCACCGTGTCGAATGTGGTGGGGCGGTATTTGCGTGCCGAAACGATGTATTCTCCCATAGATTTTAATATCAGATGTGTCTTTGACGCCTCATCCCGTGCGTCTTTCGGAGGCTGTCGGGGTGGGGTGGTAATATCTTTGCAAAGATAATGCAAACGAGTACGGAGAATGTTGTAGAACTCACATGGAAGTCTTTAAGTGGGGTATTCTCACTCCCCTCCTTTTTAAGGAGGGGTTAGGGGTGGTTTGTCTCAACCTGACGCCCAATGCAATGATTTTCAGCGAATTGTTTTCAACGACCCCTAACCCCTCCTTGAGAAGGAGGGGAGTGAGAATACCCCACTTAAAGGCTTTCATGTGAGTTCTGCAATACCCTCATTGCCGAGTGCAGCTTATCTTCTGCAAAGATACGTATATTTTCTGACAATAACGGCTCGGTCGGCTAATTAAATTGTCCTGCCGGCCGACAAAATGCTCAGGTGGAGACTTGTCGCGTCGTCGCGGCGGATGCTTGCGGCTATGCGATGGAACCGTCGGAATGACCGCGGGATAGTTGCATTACGGCAACTAAACGGCCGCTGAATGTTAAAATGTCCGCGTAATTCACAAAAACACGCCCTCCTCTCTCTTCAGAAAATGTGTCGTCGAACAACAATTCCGGCCGTTTTTCGTCACAATTTCTTTGCCGCCGCGAGCCGTAAGGGCCTTATTGCATCGCAACGAGCATGCCGTTGTCTCTCAACGGCGGCCCCGCCGTGATGCAACGAGCGCCCCGTTGCAAAGCCGGGAGGCCCTTACTGCTCGGACGAAAAAACATGATTTCGGAGCTATCCTGTGTAAACCGTTGATAGTCAGTTGTTTCTGTTTTGACCCAAAAATATGCGATTTTTGTGGCATAATGCGGAATTTTGGAGTCAGATGCGAATTAACCATTGTTAAAGTAAACTTTTTTATGAATACCGCTTTCCGCGCCTTACGGTATGCCAGGCCGAAGTATATATATAATATGTATATATGTGTCGTCGCGGCGCACGACCGATAGGTTTAAAAAACTAAAAAACGAAGTCGCACTCAACGTTTTATGGTTCTAAATGCGTATCTTTGCATACGATAGGTTACACTCGGCACGTGTTGATGAGTTCGTGAATAATATGCAGACACGTTCACATTGCGTCCCGTTTGCACTATCGCTGCAAAATAAAAACAATCCGAACTGCAATGAATCGCTTCAGTACAGTGCTCAATGCCATACGCCGTTCGCGCGTGCTCAAATATTGCGTGGTCATCGTCGCCGCCGTCGTAATCGTCGGTTTCGTCGGCGAAAACAGTCTTTGGGCGCACTACCGCAACAAGCAGAAGATAAGCGAACTGGAAGAAGAGATCGACCGCTACCGCCAGCGTTATGAGAAAGACCAAGAGCAGTTGCGTCGTCTCGACAAGGACCCGAAGGCCATCGAGAAGATAGCCCGGGAGCGCTATTTCATGAAGGAGGACGACGAAGACATCTTCGTGTTGAGCGACGACTTGTAGACGGAGTAACTACTTGAAAATGAAACAACTGAACAGAATCGACAACGCCATATTCCTCGCCGGAGCGGTGCTCATGGTTGTGGGCAGCGCGGCCAACATCTTCATGGCCACCTGGGCCCCCTACGTCTTTGCGACAGGCTCTCTCGCCTTTGTCCTCATGCAGCTCAAACAACGCTACGAAGGCCGCAACATCACCATCCAGCGTCTCCGTCACATCATGATAGTCAGCGACATGCTCTTTCTCGTCTCGGCCCTGCTGATGTTTGCCAACCAGCGCAACATCTTCGGTCTGGATGCGCTGACATACCTGAAGTACATACACAACAACTGGGTCGTCACCCTCCTCGTCGCCGCCATACTCCAACTCTACACCACTCACAGAATAAGCAGCGAACTGGAGAAAGAGACTGAAAAAATGTGAAAGTAGGGCCGGATGTTTTAAATAGCATGAATTTTTTTCCGTACTTCGATATATCATTGTACTTTTGTCGCACAAAAGAAATGAAAAGAAATCGTACTATATGAATAAAATGCTCTTTTTGCTTGCCGCAGTAGCCGTGCTCACCTCGTCGTGCGCCAACTCCTACAGCGTGACCGGCTCGTCGTCCGTCTCGTCTCTTGACGGCAGCAAGCTCTATCTGAAGGCTGTCAAGAACAACGAACTGAAGACCATCGACTCGTGTGATGTCGTTCACGGACAGTTCGAATTCAGCGGAGCACTCGACACCGTGAGCATGGTAAGCCTCTATATGGACGACGAGAGCATAATGCCGATAGTCCTTGAGAAAGGCGATATCACCATCAATATAGACAACGCCAGCCAAAACGTCAGCGGAACACCGCTGAACGACCTCCTGTACGAATTCATCTCACAGCACAACCGGCTCGACAACCAGATGAGCGAGCTGTCGCACAAGCAGAGCCGGATGATGCTCGACGGCATCGACGAAGACACCATCAACGAACAACTGGCAATCGAGGCTGCACGCATAACGAAGACGGAGGACAGCCTCGTGACGTCGTTTATCGTGGAAAACTTTGACAATGTGCTTGGTCCGGGCGTATTCATGATGGTCACCAGCCGCTTCAAGTACCCCATACTGACGCCCCAGATAGAGCACATCATGAGCAAGGCGACGGATAAGTTCAAGAACAATCCATACGTGAAGGATTACTATCAGACAGCCACCGAAAACGAAGCACGCATGCAGGGACTTGACCCGTCGGACATCAGTGGGATGACCGGACAGCCGCAACAGCCCGCCACTCCAACGGAACCGGCCGCCGCGGCTGACACGACGGCTGCGGAAAGGCCTTGACAGCCAACCGATAGAAAAACAATGAAAACACTGATAACAAATGCCGTCATTGTCAATGAGGGCCGTCGATACGACGGTTCGATAGTCATTGAGGACGGACGTATAGCAGAGATAAAGGAAACAACGATACAGCCCGACCCATCTGTCAGCGAAACGATAGATGCGTCGGGTTGTCTGGTTTTGCCCGGAGTGATAGACAGTCATGTCCATTTCCGCGAACCGGGACTGACGGACAAGGCTGACATAGCCACCGAGAGCCGTGCGGCGGCCGCAGGAGGTGTGACAACCTACTTTGACATGCCCAACACTGTGCCGCAGACGACGACACCGGAGGCACTCGAGGAGAAGTTTCGGCTGGCAGCGGAGAAGAGCCGGGTCAACTACTCGTTCTTCTTCGGAGCCACCAACGACAATCTTCCGCTCATCGACCGTCTCGACGCGACGCGCATACCGGGCGTCAAACTCTTCATGGGCTCGTCCACGGGCAACATGCTCGTCGACCGTCGGGAGGCTCTGGAGCGTATCTTCAGCACGGTTAAGATGCCCGTCATGGCCCATTGTGAGGACACGTCGATGATCAATCGCAGCATGGAGGAGGCCCGACGGTCCGACCCTCGTTTTCCCGACGTCTCCCTGCATCCGCTCATCCGCTCGGCAGAGGCATGCTACGAAAGCACGTCGCTTGCCGTTTCGCTGGCCCGTCGCTACGGGACGAGGCTCCATGTGGCCCATCTGACGACGGCACGCGAGCTGGAGCTGTTTGCCCCACATGACCCTCAGATCACGGCAGAGGCCACCGTCGGTCACCTGTTTTTCACCGACGAAGACTACGCCCGACTGGGTTCGCGCATCAAGGTCAACCCCGCCGTAAAGACACGGGACGACCGTGAAGCGCTGCGTCAGGCCCTTCTTGACGGCCGTATCACCACCATCGGAACGGACCATGCGCCCCATCTTCCCGAACAGAAGCAGGGCGGATGTGACAAGGCGGCTTCCGGCATGCCGATGATACAGTTTTCGCTTGTCACGATGCTGGAGCTTGTGGACGACGGAGTGCTGCCCGTTGAGCGCATGGTGGAGCTGATGTGTCATGCTCCGGCACGCCTGTTCGGAGTCCGCGACCGCGGTTTTCTGCGGCCGGGATGCTGGGCCGACATCGTCATTGTCAGTCCGAGGAAGCCTTGGACGGTGACACCCGACGCAATCCGGAGCCACTGCGGTTGGAGTCCGATGGAGGGACACCGCTACCGTTGGCGCGTGGAGAGGACGTTGTGCAATGGCCACACCGTCTATGACGGATGTTCGGTTGACGACAGCTATCGCGGAATGGCGGTGCGGTTCGCATGATTCGGAATAGTGGAAAAGCGCAGAATAACATACGATATAGGTGAACTGACACCTTATATAAATTGGTCCTACTTCTTCTTTGCGTGGCAAGTGCGGGACATCGGAGAGCAGACGAGACTGCGCCGGGAGGCCGAGGACGCGCTTGCGGAGCTGGAGGGACACTATCGGGTCCATGCCATTGTGGCCTTGGCCGATGCCGGCAGCGATGGTGACGACCTGATAGTGTATCGCAGTGACAACCCTGCCGACAGCGTCCGCATCCCCTTGTTGCGTCAGCAGCATCCCGTCGGAAGCGCATCCCCGTGTCTGTGTCTGGCCGATTTCATCCGTCCCGTGGGGTCGGGACAGCGCGACCGCATCGGCATCTTTGCCACAACGGTGGACATAGGGTTGGAGACGGACTTTGCGTCGGACGACTATATGAAGATGATGGTGCAGCTTTTGGCCGACCGTCTGGCCGAAGCAGCGGCCGAACGGACCCACGAAAAGGTGAGAAAGGAGTGGTGGGGATATGCGGCGGACGAGCGGCTGACCATCGGCGAGATGCATCTCGAACGTTTCCGGGGCATCCGTCCCGCCGTGGGATACCCCTCGTTGCCGGACGCGAGCGTCAATTTCATCATCGCCGACCTGCTTGATGTCTCTTCGATAGGCATCCGTCTGACTGATAGCGGGGCCATGAAGCCCCATGCCAGCGTCTCGGGACTGATGATGGCACACCCCGAGGCCCGCTATTTTGCGGTGGGACCGATTGGCGACGACCAGCTGCGCGACTATGCGCGGCGACGCGGTGTGCCGGTCGAAGTGACGCGGCGGTTTTTAGCTGCCAACCTGCGATGATGCCGTGAGGACGCAAATAAGATAGTATGTCGTCCCCGGTGTCGTGCCGCGGGAATGTAAATAAGATAATATTGGAGTGAAAGCCTGATGATAGCGAGGATATTCATATTTGTGTTGATGTTGATAGTGCTGACGGACGGATACGTCCATCTGCGCTATCTGCGGCATCGTGCACCCACGAAAGTCATACTGCTGTGGTGGCTTCCCGGAGTACTGATGACGCTCTATACGGTCTTTCTGACCCTTCATAAGGACTTCGCGCCGACCGATGGCCGGTTGCTTGATGTCTATTTGTTTCTGCTCGGTCTGATTGTTGTGCCCAAACTGGTCTTTGTCGTCTTCTCCGCCGCAGGGTGGGGAGTGTCCTGTCTGGTTCACCGGCTGCTACACCGGAGTGGTCCGAGGCGCAACTACGGCAACGTCGTTGGCCTTGTCTTGGTGTTGCTGATGTGGTATGTGCTGTTTTACGGGACGTTCGTGGGGTTTGACAAACTCACCGTGCGCCACGTGGAATATGCCTCTAAAGACCTGCCCGCAGCCTTTGACGGCTATCGTATCGTCCATTTTTCGGATGCGCATGTGGGTACTTACGGCGTGGAGAGACAGTCGCTGCTGCGTCGCGATATCGACAGCATCATGGCACAACGTCCCGATATGATTGTCTTCACGGGCGACCTGCAGAACATGCGGCCACTCGAAGTCATTCCCCATGAGGTTCTGTTGGCCTCGCTTCAAGCTCCCGACGGAGTCTTCTCCGTTCTCGGAAATCACGACTATGCCGACTATATCAAGGCAGACGAGGCAACCAAAGCAGCAAGTCTGCGTGAAATGATAGACATTCAGCGCCGGATGGGATGGACGCTGCTGCTCAATGAGAACCGCATGGTGCGCCGCGGGGCCGATTCAATTGTCGTTGCCGGAATGGAAAATGACGGCGACGGCCGCAAATTTCCGCAGAAAGGCGACATCGGAAAGACATTGAAGAACGTTGGCGACAGTGCTTTTGTCATCATGCTTGAGCATGATCCGAGTTCGTGGCGGCGCAAGATACTCCCCCAATCGACAGCCCGGCTCACCTTGAGCGGTCATACCCACGCTATGCAGTTCGCCCTGTTCGGCTGGTCGCCGGCCTCACTGGTCTACGACGAGTGGGGCGGCATGTTCACGGAAGAAGACCGCACCATCAACGTAAGCACCGGACTCGGCGGTTTCATCCCCTTCCGCTTTGGTGTACCGGGAGAGATTGTCGTCATAACACTGAAGAAAAAATGAAATACATATATCGAATTTATCAGCTCTTTGTGGTTTTGCCGCTCGGCATCCTGGCCACAGTCCTGACCGCATTTACGGTCGTTGTCGGCTGCGCTTTGGGCGGCGGCCATTTCTTCGGCTACTATCCCGGCCACTGGTGGGCCCGGATCATCATCCGCTTATGTCTCCTTCCAGTCACCGTGGAGGGACGGGAAAATCTTGAGCCGGACCATTCTTACGTCTTTGTGGCCAACCATCAGGGGGCGTTCGACATATTTTTGATTTACGGTTTTCTCGGCCGCAACTTCAAGTGGATGATGAAGCACCAGCTGCGCAAGATGCCGTTTGTGGGCTTTGCATGCAGCGCGTCCCATCAGATATTTGTCGACAAGCGTGGCCCGAGCCGCATAAAGGAAACGTATGATGCCGCCCGGGAAACGTTGAGGAGCGGCATGAGTGTCATGGTCTTCCCCGAGGGAGCACGCACGTTCACCGGCCACATGGGGCTCTTCCGCAAGGGAGCTTTCATGCTGGCCGACGAGTTGCAGTTGCCCGTCGTGCCGCTGACCATCAACGGCTCGTTTGACGTCATGCCGCGGATGCGTGACGGCAAGTGGGTCACGTGGCATCCGCTGCGCCTCACCATCCATCAGCCTGTCTATCCGATCGGCCGCGGGTCGCAAAACGTACAGGCGACCATGCGCCAGAGCTATGACTCGGTGATGAGTGCGCTGGTTCCCGAATATCAGGGATACGTGGAGAATCCGGACCAGTAGAGTTAAGTGAAGAACGAAGAGGGAAGAGTGAAGAAGTTGCTGCCGCAATTTAAGTGAAGAACGAAGAGGGAAGAGGGAAGAAGTTGCTGCCGCCATTTAAGTGAAGAACGAAGAGGGAAGAGGGAAGAAGTTGCTGCCGCAATTCCAACGTTGTCTTGATATTGTAACAACGCGGGAATGGCGGCAGCAACTTCTTCACTCTTCCCTCTTCGTTCTTCACTTTATTTTCGGGTATTTCCTCGTCCATCCGTCCCATCTCAGGCGCATGACACCGAAGAAAGCCTCGCCGAAGATGCCGCCGCTCATCTTTGATACGCCTTCGCGACGGTTGACGAAGATGACCGGAACTTCCTTGATGCGGAAACCGATTTTATAGGCCGTGAACTTCATCTCTATCTGGAAGGCGTAGCCCTTGAAGCGTATCTTGTCCAGCTCGATGGTCTCCAACACGCGGCGGCGGTAGCACTTAAATCCGGCCGTGGTGTCGTTGACCTTGAATCCAGTGACCATCCGCACATATTTTGAGGCGAAATAGCTCATCAGCACGCGGCCGATGGGCCAGTTGACCACGTTCACCCCGGAGACATATCGCGAGCCGATGGCCACGTCGTAGCCCTCGTCGTGACAGGCGGCGTAGAGCCGCGGCAGGTCGTTGGGATCGTGGCTGAAGTCGGCGTCCATCTCGAAGATATAGTCATAACCATGCTCCAGTGCCCAGCGGAAACCGGCGATGTAGGCCGTTCCCAGCCCCAACTTGCCGCTACGTTCGACGATGAACAGGCGGTCGCCCATCTCCGTGTCTATCAGTCGGTGGACGATGGCGGCCGTTCCGTCAGGTGAGCCGTCGTCGATGACGAGTATGTGGAAACACTTTTCGAGCGCGAATATCGCCCGAATGATTTTCTCGATGTTCTCCTTCTCGTTGTATGTCGGGATGATTATGATGCTGTCGCTTGGGTGCATGTCTTTTCAGATTTGGTTGAAACTACACCACAAAGATACATCAAACGCCCTTAACGGCCAAAACATAACGGTATTTATTCTGATTTATTTGCTTTTTTTGAACGTTCGTTGATAGTCGGAGACTTCATGATGCACTATGGATATGTTTCAAGCCCTTGCGTTTCACGTAACATCGGTGTTTTCCGTGAAAAAGTATGTAGTGTCCATGCGGTATGAATAAAATTTACTTTAACGTGTGTTAATGCCGTACCGACTCCGTCAAATCGTATTTTCGGTCGAAAAACGGCAATTTTTGCGGCTTTTTGCAATCACCTGACTGTCAGTGTGTTGCGCGCGCTGGTGTTTTCCTGGCTTTTTTCGGCTTTGCCGTAAGGGCCTCTCGGGGTTGCAACGGGGCCCCCGTTGCATCGCGGCGGCGTGCTCGTTGGAGGACAACGGCATGCCCGTTGCGACCCCGGGAGGCCCTTACGGCTCACGACGGCAACGAAAATGTGACGAAAAACGACTGTCGTCGTCCCGCCGAACGATGTTTTTGAGAGACTCCGGAGAGCGTATTTTTCGGAATAATCACTACATTTTAAGATTTCAAGGCGTTTTAGTTGGATATATGCAACTATTTTGCCGCATTTTTCCGGCATCAAATCAGGATAATTGTTATCCGGTAAATAATATTCATGCCATGAATGATCATAATCATATATCACGGAAAAGTAGGGTCGCGACCCGTCGCGACCGCCACCATGTCTCGTGGTCTGACATGTCCGTTTAGGGCAGATATATGGGTAATTATAAATGAACCACGAGGCGGTCGCGACGGGTCGCGACCCTACCGGTGAGGTATGTAGAGAGAGATTCTGAACGGAGGAAACAGTATCAAAATCAGAATAAGGTTCTTTCTGTATAGGGAGTGATTGTCCATGCCGATGTTTTGCATTTTGGCTGAAAATGCTTACCTTTGTGACATCAATCCCAAAGGATGGGATATCATCGGATTTAGCCGGCAGCAGCGTGACATTCAGTCTTTTCTCATGATGTGAAAAGACAATGTTCCGCCGTCGGCACGTGTCGTTTTGTCAACCACAATGGAAATAAAAGAATTACAGCAGATGTACGCCCGGCTGCCTCAGGTGGCGGCGTTGGCGGATAAACTCGGTGACCACACTCTCTCAACGCTGCAGTTGGACGGCCTCGTGGCGTCTTCGGCGCCGCTGGCGTTTGCCGCTGTGGCTTTGCGCACCGCCCGGACGATGCTCTTCATACTCAAGGATGCCGACGAAGCCGGCTACTTCTATCATGATCTCACTCAGGTGATGGGGCAGGAGGATGTGCTATATTTTCCGTCGTCCTATCGTCGCGCGGTCAAGTACGGACAACGGGACGCGGCCAGCGAGATCTTGCGCACGGAGGCACTGACTATAAATGAAGAACGAAGAATTAAAAATGAAGAACGAAGAGGGAAGAGTGAAGAAGTTGCTACCGCCATGAAGGGGGATGCCCCGGAGGCATGCACATCGTTGAATGGAGGTTCGACGGCGGCAGCAACTTCTTCCCTCTTTATCGTTTCCTACCCCGAGGCCGTCGCCGAGCTTGTCGTTTCGCGCCACCGTCTGGACAGCCGCACGCTGGAGCTGACCGTGGAGCAGACTGTCGGTGTCGCGGAGGTGATGGCAACGCTGCGTGAGTTTGGTTTCCGCGAGGTGGAATACGTCTACGAGCCGGGCCAGTTTGCCTTGCGCGGTAGCATACTCGATGTCTATTCTTACAGCTGTGAATATCCGTTCCGCATCGACTTCTTCGGTGACGACATCGATTCCATACGCACCTTTGAGGTCGACACCCAGTTGTCACGCGAACGCCGCACGACAGTGCGGATTGTGCCCGAGTTGGCCGGTCTCACCGAAGACCGCGTGCCGCTGTTCTCATTCCTTTCCGACGATGCGATTGTCGTCATGAAGGACGGAGCAGACATACGCGACGCCATAGCACGGACATACGAGGAGGGCTTTTTGCAGCAGGCCATAGTAGAGCGCTTGGAAGGCGCAACGGAGGTCGAACAGCACGCCATCATGCAGCAGATGCGCAAGGAGGTGCAACTCATGACTGTCGGACAGTTTGCCGACGCCGTCGCTCCGTTCCGCATCGTCGAGATCGGTCATCGGCCGTTCCGTATGGTCGACGCCACCATCCGTTTCAATATCTCGCCCCAACCGCTCTTCCATAAAAATTTCGACATGCTCCGTCAGTCGCTCGAAGATTATCGGCTGCGCGGCTACGGTATCTTCATTTTGGCCGACAGCCGGAAGCAGAACGAACGGTTGAAGGAAATACTTGGAAGTGAAGAGGGAAGAATGAAGAGGGAAGAAGTTGCTACCGCCATGAAGGGGGATGACCCTGAGGCGCGCACGTCGGTGAAGGGAGGTTCGACGGCGGCAGCAACTTCTTCACTCTTCCCTCTTCCTTCTTCATTCATCCCTGTGGATCGTACCCTTCATGAGGGTTTCGTCGACAACGACATGCGCGTCTGCTTCTTCACCGACCATCAGATATTCGACCGTTTCCATAAATACAATCTGAAGTCCGACCGCGCGCGCAGCGGCAAGATGTCGCTCACACTGAAAGAGATTCGTCAGTTTGAGCCGGGTGACTATGTCGTCCATGTCGACCACGGCATAGGGCGCTTTGGTGGACTTGTGCGCATGCCGCAGCCCGATGGCGGCATGCAGGAAATGATCAAGATACAGTATCAGAACGGCGATTCCATCTATGTGTCGATACACTCGCTGTATAAGGTGTCGAAGTATAAGGCGCAGGACAACGGTGAACCGCCGCGCCTGAGCCATCTCGGCACGGGCCAGTGGGAGCGGCTGAAGGAACGGACGAAGAAGAAACTGAAGGATATCGCCCGCGACCTCATCAAGCTCTACGCCCAGCGTCGGCAGGAACAGGGATTTGCTTTCAGCCCCGACAGTTTCATGCAGCATGAGCTTGAGGCGAGCTTCCTCTATGAGGATACACCCGACCAGCTCAAGGCCACCAACGACGTCAAGGCCGACATGGAGCGGCGCCGGCCGATGGACCGCCTGGTTTGCGGCGACGTGGGCTTCGGAAAGACCGAAGTGGCCGTGCGCGCGGCGTTCAAGGCGGCTTGCGACTCGAAGCAGGTAGCCGTGCTCGTGCCCACGACGGTGCTCGCCTATCAGCACTATCAGACGTTCAGCAAGCGGCTGAAGGATTTTCCCGTGCGCGTCGACTATCTCACGCGCGCGCGTTCGGCCAAGCAGACCAGAGAACTGCTAAAAGACCTCGAAGACGGAAAGATAGACATACTCATAGGTACGCACAAGCTGATAGGCAAGTCGGTGAAGTTCCATGATCTCGGTCTGCTCATCATCGACGAGGAGCAGAAGTTCGGTGTGGCCGTGAAGGAGAAGCTGCGCCAGATGAAGGTCAACGTCGACACGCTGACGATGTCGGCCACGCCAATCCCCCGCACGCTCCAGTTCTCGCTCGTCGGCGCCCGCGACCTGAGCACGATACAGACGCCGCCCCCCAACCGCTATCCCATACAGACGGAGATACACACGTTCAACCCCGAGATAATCGCCGACGCCGTGAACTTCGAGATGAGCCGCAACGGCCAGGTCTACATCGTCAACAACCGCATCAACGAGCTGCAGCGCATCGCCGACATGATACACAAGTATATCCCCGACGCACGCATCGCCATCGGTCACGGACAGATGAAGCCGGAGGAGCTGGAGCATATCATCCTCGATTTCGCCAACTACGACTACGACGTGCTCGTATCGACAACCATCGTCGAGAGTGGCATTGACATTCCCAACGCCAACACTATCATCATCAACGGCGCCAACAACTTCGGACTGAGCGACCTCCATCAGATGCGCGGCCGCGTGGGACGTGGCAACCGCAAGGCTTTCTGCTATCTGCTTGCCCCTCCGCTGTCGGCACTGCCGCAGGAGTCACGCCGCCGTCTGGAAGCTCTCGAAAACTTCTCGGAGCTGGGCAGTGGCATCAACATTGCCATGCAGGACCTCGACATCCGTGGCGCGGGCAACCTGTTAGGTGCAGAGCAGAGCGGTTTCATCGCCGACCTTGGCTATGAAACCTACCAAAAGATTCTCAATCAGGCTGTGGCCGAGCTGAAGAACGACGAGTTCTCCGACCTCTATGCCGACGAGACGGCCGCACAGGAGATGGCCGCATCCGACTTCGTTGACGACTGCGCGCTGGAGAGCGACATAGAGATGTATTTCCCGCCGACATACATCCCCAACGACAGCGAGCGTATGCTGCTCTACCGCGAACTGGACAATCTGACCGAAGATGCCGAAGTGGAGCAGTACCGTCTTCGCCTCCGCGACCGCTTCGGCGCCATCCCTGCCGTGGGCGAGGAGCTGATGCGCGTTGTCCCGCTGCGCCGCATGGGCAAAAGCCTCGGCTGCGAGAAGATAATGCTGAAGCAGCACCGCATGACCCTCTTCTTCGTCAGCAACCCCAACAGTCCATACTACCGAAGCGCCGCTTTCGACAGCATCCTCACCTACATCGCCTCCAATCCCCGCCGCTGCAATCTGCGCGAGCACAACGGCAAGCGCTCCATCGTCATTTCCGACGTCAAGACCGTCGGCGCTGGCGTGGACGTGCTGCGGGAGATAATGGATAACAAGTAAAATCGTGTCGTTTATGCAGCGTCTGTATGTCATAGTCCGTGTTTTTCTTCTCTTTTCTTTTGCTGTGTTGTCAGCTTCTGCGGTACCATCCGACTCATCCGTTTCGGAGAAGACATACTATGTGCTTGGCGTTGAGCATGGACTTCGCGGGCGTCATGTCCTCCAGATGTTGCAGTTGGCTGACGGACGCATGGTGGTGGCAACGGAGAGCCACATCAACATTTATGACGGATGCTCTTTCTCTGCCATACCCATAGACACTGCCGCCACGGAGTCGCTTGGCGGATATGACGGCCACACCCATCTCTATGTCGATGCAGTGCAACGTCTGTGGATAAAAGAACGCCGTCGTGTGTCATGCCTTGACCTGAAGACGCTGCGCTATATTCGCGGCTGTCTTGCCATAGCCGCTGCAGAACTGTCCGGCCATTCTGTCAAAACATCAAAAGTCGCGGCTTCTGCTAAGACCGATATTTCAGCAAAAGACATCTCCGACCTTTTCGTCGATTCCGGTGGTGGCATGTGGATTGTTTCCGACGGTTCCGCCACCGGCGGGCAATGTTCCGTGTTTGGCGGCGGCTGTCGTCTTGACCTGCCTCTTGGCAGCGGCGTCGTTCAGGATATAGATGTGTCGGCCGGTAATGTCGTTGTCTTTACGTCACGCGGGCTTGCTTGTGTATTCAGATTGTCTGATGGCTCGTTGACCGGCGTTTCCTCCGCATATTCCGATGATGAGGCTTCCGGTTATTCCGCCACGTCGCTCATCGTGAAATCTGCCGCCGGCATGTTCCGTCAGATACGCACGGGTCGCGGCGGCTCTGTCTTTCAGTCGTTCAGTCTGCCGCGCATGTCGTGGCAGCGTCACTTCGTCTGCCCCTACATGCTGCATACACTCGTCGCATCCGGTTCCACGGCCTACATCACCACCCCCGACGGCTATATCACATACGACATCAGCACCGCCCGGCGCAATGACCGCGGCAGTCTGCGTCTGCCTGACGGCACACGTCTCGCAACCGGCATCAACACTGTGTGCCTCGACCGCGAAGGTGCCGTGTGGCTCGGTACCTACGGCAGCGGTCTGCTATATCTTTCGCCTCTTTCTGGTGTCTTCGATATGCGCGAGACAGACATCCGGCTCACGCCTGTGGTAACCGCCGTCAATCTTCACGGCCGCCCAATAGTTCCAGGCGACGGTCACGGTTCTGTCATGGCTCCATATATCGACAGCCTCACCCTCAGTCACTCGGATAACGACATCTCCTTTACGCTATCGTCCATGAAGTTTGTCCGGCCACGCAGTGTCTGCTGGCGCTATCGTCTTGTCGGACTTGACGAAGAGTGGCATGTGGCCGATGCCGATACACCCACTACGTCCGCCGTAGGCCATTCCGCTTCGGTTGACGGCCTTGGTCAGCTCACACTCTCTTATGTCAATCTGCCGTCCGGCAGCTATAAACTTGAGGTGATGGCCTCTCAGCGTGCCGGAGTGTGGACCGGTGGCGTGCGGCGTCTGATGTTCACCGTCGGAGTGCCGTGGTGGCGTTCTGCGGCGGCTATTATCATATATATAATAATGTGTGTTACGCTTGGTGCTTTCGGCGTGTGGTTATATGTGTGCGGCGTGAAGCGGAGAATGGTGCAACAGGCTCGCGAAGAGATGCTTCTCATGCGCATACGCGATCTGATGGATCGCTGCAGCCGGCTTGACGGTGCGGTGAACGTGGTTCTTGCAGACACGGACGAACCGGAAGACAAACCGCAGATGAATGCGGCCGAGCTGGATTTCCTCAACCGTGCCACGCAGTTCGTCGAACAGCATATCAACGACTCCGCTTACACAGTGGAGCAACTGAGCCGTGACCTCTGCATGGAGCGCACAGGGCTCTATCGCCGCCTCACGGCCATTCTCGACAAGTCGCCGCAGATGTTCATCCGCAGCATCCGTCTGCGCCGTGCCGCCCAGCTGCTTGCCTCCGGCGGCATGACCGTCAGCGAAGTGTCCGATGCCACAGGCTTCAGCTCGCCGAGCTACTTCACCAAGTGCTTCCAAAAGGAGTTCGGCTGCCGCCCCACGGAATATGAGGCTGAGTGATTCGAATGGCGACGGGAACGGGCAGATGATACGGTGAAGAGCCGGATTATTAGCGGTTTTCAACGTCGTTACCGGCCGAATCAACATGAGTGCAACGCGGTTTCGGCGGTTATATGTTATCTTTGCAACAGGAAATCCAAGGCAGACGGAAACTGAATTTTAAAGTTGCTTGCAGCGGGGATTTCAGAAAACGGAAAGACATATAACCAAACCAATAACACATAATAACGATGAAACAACAACTGATTATGCTCATTGCCGCGTGTTGCGCGGCGTGTGGTGTGGCGGCCGAGGACAGGACGCAGACACGCATTGAGTTCTATTCGCCGCAGATAGTGCGGGTGGTGAAATATCCATTGTCGAAAAAGACGCAGCCGGAGAAGAAGAGCTTCACGGTGGTGATGAAGCCGGAGAAGGTGGACGTGAAGACAGCAGTGAAAGACGGATGCACGGAGTATGCCACGGAGGCCATGTGCGTGGTGGTGGACGACAACGCGGGTACGGCACTGTTTCTCTCCGCTACCGGCGACACGTTGCTGCGCGAAACATCGGCACCGGTGTTCGAGATGCGCCGCGGTGACGTCGACGAGGGACGGTATATCGTCTCGCAGACGTGGCGTCTTGACGAGGGCGAGCGCATCTTCGGTCTCGGCCAGCGCAAGGACCCTACGCTCAACCTGCGCGGCAAGCACATCAAGTTGTGGAATACCAACACATACACCACCATCCCCGTCTTCATCAGCCGCAAGGGCTACGGCGTGTTTTGGGATAACATGAGCCGCTCGTTCTTCGATGATGATGCTTCCGGAACGACGTTCAAGAGTGAGGTGGCTGACATGACCGACTACTATTTCATATATCGTGACGGTACAGCCGACGGTGTCATCGCCGGACTGCGCGCGTTGACGGGCCGTGCAACGATGTTCCCACTCTGGGCAATGGGCCACTGGCAGTGCCGCGAGCGCTACAAGACATCCGACGAGCTGGCCGGAGTGCTCGACCGCTACCGCGAGTTGCAGATTCCGCTCGACGCCATTGTGCAGGACTGGCAGTATTGGGGATGCGACTCAAATTGGAACGCGATGCGTTTCATGAATCCATACTATATAAATAAGGTGGGCGACCCGGCATGGGACAAATATCTTCCGCGTGACATGCGCAAGATGGCGCGTCAGGCCGAGCCGCGGCTGAAGAGTCCTGCGGATATGGCCGAATATGTGCACCGCAACAATGCGCGGCTGATGATTTCCATTTGGGCCAACTTCGGACCGTGGACTGAGCCGTATGCCGAAATGAAGAAGATAGGCGCGCTGCTGCCTTTTGAAACGTGGCCGAGAAAGAGCGGCACGCTGCCATACGATGCTTTCAATCCCAAGGCGCGCGACATCTACTGGAAGCATCTGACAAATCTCTATAAGATAGGCTTCGACGCATGGTGGACGGATTCGTCGGAACCCGACCACTTCGAGAAGCCCGGCGACGATGACTATATGACGGCACGCGGCTCATGGCGCAGCGTGAAGAATGCCTTTGCCATAGAGCATAACCGCGGCATATACGAGCATCAGCGTCGCATGAAGGGCAACGACAAGCGCAGCGTGCAGATGACACGTAGCGGACAGATAGGCATACAGCACTACGGCACGTTCTCGTGGAGCGGCGACATAGCCAGCACGTGGGACGAGATGAAGGCGCAGATACCGTCGGGATTGAACTTCGTCATCTGCGGCGTACCGTTCTGGAACACGGACATCGGCGGTTTTTTCGGCAAATACTATCGCAACAGTCCACGAAATCCCGGTATGCAGGAGTTGCAGGTGCGCTGGATGCAGTGGGCGACATTCTTGCCGCTGATGCGCAACCACTGCTCTTCGCCGATGGTGAGCGAGCTCTATGAGTTCGGCAAGCCCGGCGAGTGGGCCTACGACGTACAGCATGACTTCATCCGTCTGCGTTACCGTCTGCTGCCGTATATTTACAGCACGCAGGGCGACGTGGTGCTGAATGACGGTTCGATGATGCGTCCGCTCGTGATGGACTTTGCCGATGACGACCGTGCCGTGGACCTCAACGATGAGTATATGTTCGGCCGTTCGCTCTTAGTGCGTCCCGTCACTGACCCGCTCTACACATGGCGCGAGAGCAATGGCCGCGCCCATCTGATATATCCCGAGGTGGAGAAAGCGGCCGCTCCCGTCAGAGTTTACCTGCCGGCGGGCACGAAATGGTATGACTTCTGGACGAATGAGTTTTTTGACGGAGGCCGTGACGTGCCGCGCCCGTGTCCCATCTGTGAGATGCCGGTCTACGTGCGTGCCGGCAGCATACTTCCGTGGGGTCCTGAGGTGCAGTATTCGTCGGAGAAACCGTGGAACAATCTCGACATGCGCATATATCCCGGTGCCGACGGCAGTTTCACGCTCTATGAAGACCGCGGCGACGGCTACGACTATGAGCGCGGCCGCTACACTCAGATAGAGTTCCGTTGGGACGAGGCGCAGCGCACTCTTACCATTGGCCGGCGCAACGGCTCTTTCCCTGAGATGTTGCGCAGCCGCAAGTTCAATATCGTGATGGTCAATCATTCTGCCGGTCGCGGAGCGGCAGCGTTGCAGACGATACGGACGGTAGATTATGATGGCGAGGAAGTCGTAGTGAGACTGTAGTATTTTTAATGTAAAGGGACAGAGATAAGTAAGTATTCATTATTACTTTATAATAAGTTTTTTGAACACAGAGACACGGAGACACAGAGGACAATATAACTCTGTGTCTCCGTGTCTCTGTGTTCAAAATATAAACTAATTGTTGCAATATACTTACAAAAGGATTTATTCAAAGAAGTAAGTTTGTAAATATTGTATTCTTTGAATAAATCCTCTTGTATCTCTGTGCTTTGTTTTTTTATCTCGCCGCTATGCACTCCACTTCCACGAGCACGCCCTTCGGCAGAGCCTTGACGGCTACGGCGGAGCGGGCGGGGTAGGGTTCGGTGAAGAAGGTGGTGTAGACTTCGTTCATAGCTGCGAAGTCGGACATGTCGGCCATGAAGACGGTCGTCTTGACGACGTTGGCCAGTGAGAGTCCGGCTGACTCCATGATGGCTTTGGCGTTGGTCAGGGCCTGACGGGTCTGCTCCTTGATGCCGCCTTCAACGACGTTGCCCGTTGCGGGGTCGAGGGGAATTTGGCCGGAGGCGAACACCATTCCGTTTACTTCTATTGCCTGGCTGTACGGGCCGATGGCCGCGGGAGCCTTGTCTGTGTGTAATTCTTTCATAATCGTTGTTGTTCTATTAGTTTGATGAATGTTCTTTAGGATTTGGAGTTCTGTTACTTTTCCGTTGTCAGGAGTTTGAATCCGCTCTCTCTGAGCGCCTTGTTTATCTCTGCGATGTGCTCTGCGTTGCGCGTCTCACATACGATGCGCAGGATGCAGGCGTTTATTTTCTCGCTGTCGCCGTGGCGGTTGTGGTGTACGCTGGTGATGTTGCCGCCGCAACGGGCTATCACTGAGGCCACTTCGACAAGCGTGCCGGGGCGGTCGTCCAGTTCGATGTTGATGGTGCAGTAGCGTCCACTCTTTGTCAGACCTCGCTTGATGACGCGGTTGAGTATGGTCACGTCGATGTTTCCGCCGCTGACGATGCACACCGTCTTTTTGCCTTTCACCGGTATCTTATTGTACAGCACGGCCGCCACACTCGTCGCTCCGGCTCCTTCGGCGACCACCTTCTCCTGCTCGAGCAGATGGAGGATGGCTCCGCAGATCTCGTCTTCCGTGACGGTGACAATCTCGTCGACATATTTGCTGCATATCTCATAGGTCAGGTCGCCCGGCTCCTTGACGGCGATACCGTCGGCCACGGTCGACACCGAAGGCAGGGCCTCCTTGTGTCTGACCTCCAGACTGTGGACCATGCTGGCTGCGCCGGCGGCCTGTATGCCATAGACTTTGATGGCCGGGTTGAGCGACTTCACGGCAAAAGCGATGCCGCTGATGAGGCCGCCGCCGCCGACGGGCACGACGATAGCTTCGACGTCAGGCAGCTGTTCGAGCACTTCGAGTCCGATTGTGCCCTGTCCGGCGATGACGTTTTCGTCGTCAAACGGGTGGATGAACGTGTAGCCCTTTTCCTCTTTCAGTTCGAGTGCCTTGCGGTAGGCGTCGTCGTAGACACCCGGCACGAGACAGACCTCCGCCCCGTAGTTTTTCGTTGCCTCCACCTTACTGATGGGAGCGCCTTCGGGCAGACAGATGAGTGACTTTATGCCATGAGCCGTAGCTCCGAGAGCCACGCCCTGCGCGTGGTTGCCGGCCGAACAGGCGATAACGCCGCGTGCTTTTTCCTCGTCGGTGAGCTGCGAAATCTTATAGCATGCGCCGCGCACTTTGAACGAGCCTGTCTCTTGGAGATTTTCCGGTTTGAGGTAGACATCACACTCGGGGTTAATCTTCGGGGCCCTCACCAGTTCCGTCTTGCGTATGGTTTTGCTGAGGACATAACGTGCCTTGTAGAAGTTATCTAAGTTGAGCATTTCTTTAAGTTTTTTTTTGTTGTCACAAAATTAGCATATTATTCTTCATCCGGCAAACATTCTCTGATGTTTTTTTCAGGAACAATATGTCGCCGGCATTATGAAAGCCGGAGTGGCGCATGTTTATTATACTTCAGTCTCGTTTGTTTGGTGAAGTAAAATAAGTTATATTGCAAAGTAAAATAACTTATACTGGTTGGTAATATAAGTTATATTGGTGAGTAAAATAAGTTATTTTACTTTCCGGAATGATTCGGATTGAAGTCTGTTCACGCTCGGATGGTTTCATCAAAGATATCTTAATATATAATATGAACGGTTCGTGTCTGACATAATGACGCACAAAACAGACAAAATGACAGTTAAGATGCCGTTGGTACGCTTGTTGCATTAAGATAAGCGAAAGCCTTTCGCAAGGCAATCAAAAAGAAATAAAACAATAACAATTGTAAAAATAGGAGGACAAGATTATGACACAGTTAAGAAGAAATTCAGCTTGGTTACCGGACGTATTCAACGACATTTTTGCAACGGACTTCATGCCGAAGACAAGTGCTACGGCACCGGCCATCAACGTCAAGGAATCGGATAAGGGCTACATCGTGGAGCTGGCCGCTCCGGGAATGGCAAAGGAGGACTTCTGCGTACATATCAATGACGAGGGCAACCTCATCATAAAGATGGAGAACAAGCAGGAGAAGAAGGAGGAAAACAGCAATATGCGCTACTTGCGCCGTGAGTTCGCATATTCTAAGTTTGAGCAGACGCTCATTCTTCCGGACGACGTAGACAAGGACCAGATTGCCGCACGTGTCGAAAACGGGGTGCTGACCGTCGAACTGCCTAAGGTGGTGGAGACAAAGGTCAAAGTGGCCCGTCAGATAACCGTCGGATAGTTTGCTTGTCGGCAAGTTCCGACTGGATAATTAAAAAATCTCAATTATAAATTATGAGAGTCTTTGTCACTCTCTTGGTTTATGATTGAGATTTTTTTATGGCTCATACGACATTTGGAGTGATGAGCCATACAAATATTATGCTGATTATATGTTCCGTATGAATTCTGTCAGATTCTCGCCGCCGTCGAGGTTGAGTTTCTTTCTCAGACGGTAGCGTGCCGTCTCGATGCTTCGCACGGGCGTGTTGAGCAGTGACGCCATCTCCTTGCTGCTCAGTCCCATCTTGAGATATGCGCAGAGCTTGCGGTCGTTTGTCTTCAGGTCGGGGAAGCGTGCTGTCAGCGTCTTCATGAAGTCGTCGTATACCATGTTGAAGTTCTCCTCAAACTTCTCCCAGTTGTCATCGTCGTTCATGTTCGTTTGTATGCTCTTGCGTATGTCCTGAATCTGGCGTGTCAGGCGCACCTTAGGGTCGCCGCGCCTCATGCTTTCCGAGAGCTCCGCCATCTCCCCGTCTATCTGTTGGAGCATGTCGTTCTTGCGCATGAGGTTCATCGTCGAGTCCGACAGCTGGCTTTGCTTGTGTTTCAGTTCCGTGTCCAGCTGCTCATTGCGCATTTCGGCGAGCTGATGCTTGCGTTTCTCCCGTTCCACCTGCAGCTTGATTTCCTGCTCGCGCATCTGACGTTCCTGTTCCGCTTTGACGCGCACGAGCTCTTGTTCTGTGTGCCGTTTGATTATTTTCAGTATATATCGGCAAGCCAGTCCGGCTGCCACTATATATATAATGTATGCTATCCACGTCTCATACCATGCAGGGAGAACCTCTATGACGGCCTCCGTCTCCTGTGTCCGTCCGCTGATACGATTGAGTGCCCGCACGCGGAATGTGTATTTCCCGTGTGGAAGCTGTGTGTATTCCTTATATGGTGAATTCATCGGACGACTCCACTCCTTGTCATATCCTTCGAGCAAACAGCGGTATTCCACGCTGTTCATGCCCGTATATTCCGGTAGAGCGAACTCAATTTTTATCGAATTGAGAATATGGGGCAGCCTGACATTGGGATTTTCGGCAGCAGGTGCGGCCTGATAGACAATGCTGTCCGTCTTGGTGGTTGACGTTATGCGCCGTATGATGAGCCGATTGTCTTCGGTCGGTGCTTTCGGCTTGCTTCCGATGATGTAGAATCCGTTGTCGTGGTTGACGATGGTGTGGGCTGAATCCAGCTGGCTGACATCGCCGAGACCGAGCTGAAGCCTGTCTGTTATGCCGCGCAGCGAAATGCTGTCTACGGTATAATGCCCGTCCCGTCCGCGTTTGGCTACGGCGGCGAAGTGGGCTTTCATAGCCATTATCTTGCCGTCCGGCGTCTGAAAAATCTTCAGCGGCGTGCCGTAGTTGTTGAATATCATGCTTGTCGGTTTGTCGTAGACCAGTTTCCTCTGTGCCGCGTCATATCGGTAGAATCCGTCCACGGAGGAGATACGTAGTCCGTCGGGCATGCGGCACAGTACGTTGTTGTCGTCCATCAACAGCCCGTGGCCCTTGCCGTACCGTTCTATTATGGTGGCGCCTGTGAGCGTGGCGTTCAGCCGTACGCGGTAGACACCTTTCTGCCAGTGACTGATCCATATCGTTCCGTCTTCGCTTTCCATGAGCGAACCGCTCTGAATGTCGCTGATAGCGTTGAGCCGGCTGTACAGACGCAGGCTCTTGCCGTCATCGCGGAGGATGCAGAACCCCTTATAGTCGGCTGTCATGATGTATCCCGGATGGCAGTTTAGCGGGCAGAAGTTCCACGTACCTTCTTGCTTCCCGATGCGTTCACATCGCCCGCCGTCCACTACATAGGCTCCGCCATCGGCTGCACAGAAAAGCCTGTTGCCGATGACGCGGAGGTTCCAGATCTGTCCGGCCACGCCTGTCACGGGTTGTGGGCGGCGAGGATGCGGCTCGCTGCTCAGCGGCATGGGTAGCGAGAATAGTCCCTGGTTTGTTCCGATGTACAGTCTTCCTTTGTATACGGCCGAGGCATAGCCCGTTCCTACGCTGTTTCGCGATCCGAGCAAGTCGCGGTAGGGGGCGTCTGCAATGACGTAGGAAATGCCGTTGTCCAGTCCGAGCCATACGTTGTTCTGCCGGTCGAAGGCCACCGAGAGCACAGTGTTGTTCTGCAGTCCGGTGTAAACATTGGCATAAGTGACGGCTCCCGTGTGTCTGTTCTTTAGGATGAGGCCGCTGCTGACGGTTCCGAACGCCATGTAGTCGGCGCTTATCGCCGCACAGAATATCTGCCCTTCGCACAGAATGGGCGTGATGTCCATGAGGTAGGGGCGTGTCGTACTTCCGTCGTATGTGAAGATGCCGTCATCTGCTGTGGCTAAAAGCATCTGCTGGCCGTCCTGCATGATGGCCCTGACGGTGCGTCCGCGCATGAGTTCTGTTCCCGGGAGTGTGATGGTACGTCTGCCTATGACTTCGTGAATTCCCTCTTTGTTCGCGAAGATGAGCCTTCCGTCGATGACAGCCGAACTCTCGATGCGCACGTTCTGTTTGATATTGACGGTGTGGCCGTCATTCCGGCAGATGAAGAAATTGTTCTTGCCCTGAAAGATGATGGCGCCGTTCATGTCGTGGATGGCCCATATCTCACCGAAGTTTCGTTCCCGTTCCGGCAGACTGGCAGCCAGTGAGTGGAACTTCAGGCGGTTTGAGACCTTGTCGTGGCTGTAATATCCGAACTCGTTGGTTGCTCCGGCATAGATGACGCCACGTTTGTTGTCGTAGAATACGACCCTTATGTAAGTGTGGTTGGGTATTGGCATTTGTGTCCATCGGTAACCGTCGAAGCAAAGAAGGCCCGTGTTGTTGGCAAAAAACATACGGCCGTCGGCTGTCTGGGATATACACCAGTTCTGCGTCCCACAGTTGTAGTCTGCCGGAGAAAAATTTCTCAAGACAGGAAGCTGGGCTGTCAATGAAGTGACGGCGGCCAGGAGGAATGAAAAGATAATTATAAGCGTTTTGTTATTCATTGATGCAAATGTAGTCATAAAAGGTGGAACTCGCAGTTAAGTGAGGCTATTTTTATGATATATTAAACTATAAAACAGTGGATTAGCTGAGAATTGACGTAATGAAAGTGAGGTAAGAAAAATAGAAAAGTGAGTTTTTTGCGTAGTGATTTTCTTGATTTGTAACTCTTGAAAGTATAAATTTGCAGCCGAGAACATCAATCTATTGACTAAAAACTTAAAATCAAATAAAATGAATAAATCGTTACTCACCGCAGCTATGACGCTGCTCACAACCGCGACATTCGCACAGTATATCAATGAAGCTCCTGCTGGAGGTTTTGATGTAACTACAGGTAAGGACTATGTGGTTCTTTACGCTCCGGAGAACATTATCTCCGCGATGGGAACCACGCTCATCTCCAACAACAACTTGGATCCCACCCAGACGAACAACCTGCTCGAATATTGGGTGACGGACTGGGACAAGAAGGACCTCACATTATATAATGTACCGGAGGAGGGCGGAAAGAATTCGTTCGGAACGGACGACTACATCAACGCCACGCCGCTTTATGAGTGGGGTACAGGTGTGTTCATTCCCAAGGCAAAGTCTTACGACCTCTCTCAGGTCACCGACGCCCACCACATCCACATCGGTCTGCGCGACTTCGGTTCCGCTCCTTCGCAGTATAAGTTTGCCATCGGCTCACAGAAGACCATCAAGACAAACGGTTTCCAGATTGAGGTCAACATCGACTATGCTGCTGAAGACGGAGAATATGTCGGCGTAGGAAAGATAGCCGGAGGCAACGACGGAAAGTGGTATTATCTCGACATCCCCGTGAGCGCACTCGTTGACGAAAACGGTGACTTCGGTTTCACCTACGATTTTTCACAGGCCATCACCGACGGCGTCTTCGCCTTTTCGTTCAACAAACCCGTCTGCTCAACGGCAAAGAAGACAGGTCCGGCACCCGGTGAGAGCGTCTATACCTACGAGATTACCAAGCTCGGCTCGGCACTGTCCATCGACCATGTGTTCTTCTATGTTCCGACATCTGACGGAATCAGCGAAATGAAAGTTAGTAGTAATAGTGATGATATAGAGGCTGTATATGACCTGTCCGGACGCCGCACCGTTATGAACCGTCCCGGCATTTATGTGGTCAAGACGGCCCAGGGTATGAAGAAAGTTACTGTAAAGTAACAGTTTTGTGGTTAGTTAGTAGTTAGTTGGGAAAGGAACCGGAACGATTTTTCCGGTTCCTCATCCAGAACCTTTCGTTACCTTAATGGATTTACACATTATTATATATGCGACCTGAACAAAAGAACAATCTATGAATATGACAACAAAATTTTTCACCTCCGCGTTACTTACGGCAGCCATAGCGCCTATGTCCGCAGCGGCACAGGTGACACCGGTAGATGTCGCTCCCTCGGGCTATACTCTCGTGTGGGGTGACGAGTTCAACACCGATCAGCTCAATGAGAATATATGGAACATTGAGGTGAACGGCAACGGCGGCGGCAACCAGGAGTTGCAGTACTACCGCCGCGAGAATGTCTCAATGGGCGCTGACCCGAAGAGCGGCGAGCGTTGTCTCGTCCTTACGGCGCGCCGCGAAAGCTATATGGGCCGCAGTTTCACCTCCGGCCGTATCAATTCGCTGAACAAAGCCGCTTTCAAACACGGCATCATACAGGCTCGGATCAAGTTTCCCCGCACGGCTGACGGTCTCTGGCCCGCCTACTGGATGATGGGAAACGACATGAACAAATACGGATGGCCGCGCTGCGGTGAGATTGACATCGTCGAGCTGGGCCACGCTAACGGTATCAAGGACGGAACGCAGGACCGCTATTTCGGCGGTACACTCCACTACGGACCTGACGCCAGCGCCGAGAAGCACCAGCAGATTCCAATCGAATATCTCGCACCCGAGACCAATCCCATCACCAACGACGAATACCATATCATCACCGTCGAGTGGGATGACAACAATCTCTCCATGTACTATGACCTCGAAGCTTTCACGGCTGCAGCCAAGCGTCGCGCCCGCTATTTCACCACTTCCGTGGAATATTCCGACGCCGAGCTTGCTCCCGGTCACTATTTCCAGAAGCCTTTCTTCCTGCTCTTCAACCTCGCCGTGGGCGGATGGTATCCCGGAATACTCGATCCCGCCGGCATAACAGCTCTGCCCAATGCCGGTGACGAGGCCAGAATGTATGTTGACTGGGTTCGCGTCTATCAGTCTGACACCGACGAGGCAGCCCAGTTCCTCTATGTCGACGAGAACGGCGATCGCCAGACCAACATCCCCGAGGAGCCGGAACCGGAACCCGAGCCTGACACGAAGACAGAGCTGAGCGGTTTCGCCACCAAAGCGCTTGACGCCGAGGGCAATCCGACGTTCGACTTCAGCGACGTTTCCGATGCCGTGCTCATCAGCACGAGCGACGGCGTGCGCGGCCATCTCTATGAGGTTGGCGCAACGGTGACTGACTATAATGTCAACAATGTCAACCGCAACCTTTATATATGGGACAATACCTACGTGGCCGTTTCACGCGACGGTGAGACCAACTCCTTCGGATGGGGTGAAGGTTACAACAAGTTCACCGTGGGCGCGATGGGATGGTCCGGCCTCGGATTCTATGTCAAGGGCGAAGACCTCTCCATGATTGACGACAGCTATTGGCTCCACTTCGCCATGCGTGCCACCGACCAGCTGATGCACACATCCCACACCATCACAGTCAGCAACGCCCAGTTCATCATCGGCAATAGCGACGGAAAGCTGGCCTCCATCGGCGATTTCAAGCGCGACGGCGAGTGGTATTTTTTCGATATTCCCGTCCGTGCCCTGCGCCAGTTTGCCAATCCCCTTCTCGGCGACAACCCTGCGGCTTTTGACGACAACATCATCGCTTTCAGCAGCGGTGGAATCACCGACGCTGAGGTCTGCTTCGACAATATCTTCTTCTATAAGAGCAAGTCAAAGGAGATTCCCGCCTATACCGATACCAACGCCAACCTCGGCCGCTACGGCTACAAGAGCCTCGACGACGACGGCCGTCCCGTCTTCTCGTTCGACGGTGTGACAGACATCGTGCCGCTCGTGCTGTCCGGTGACACGTGGGAGGCGCTCACCGCCGGCGGTACCTACGCCGAGGGCGAGTCGCTCATCCGTCCCGAACACGACAACAGCGAGCAGGGCGGACGCAACAACTTCTTCGTCTGGGGCGACCCGCAGACCATGACCGTCAGCTCCGTCACCGAAGTGCCCAACTCTTTTGGCCGCGTTCCCTACGGTGGATTCTCTGCCTATACGTCTGCCCGCAATCCCGGATGGAACGGTGCCGGCTGGGCTTCCATCGCCGGACAGGGCAACAACCCTACGCCCAAAGACCTCTCCATGATTGACGACAGCTATGTCCTCCACCTCTCGCTGCGCTCTGACGCCGCCGTCGCCCATGTGCCGGTGATGATCCGCTTGGGCAGCAAGGATGAGGATGCTGCCCTCGTCTTCGGAAGCTACTCCGACAAACCCATCTTCGCCGACTTCAACCGTGACGGTGAGTGGTATTCGTTCGATATCCCCGTGGCCGAGCTGCGCAAGTACGGCGCGCTCTGGAACGAGGCCCCTCAGGCCGGCGGTCTGACAGCTTATACCGACTACGTGCTCTGCTTCTACACCATGCCGACGTTCTACTACGGTAGCTCTTTCTCCCTCGACAACGTCTTCTTCTATAAGAAAGGTGACGCTCCCGAGGTCAGCGAGCTTGGTGATTACGGCGTGAAGAGCCTCGACGCCGAGGGCAAGTCCTATTTCGATTTCGCTGCTAAGGACTTCATCATCTTCAGTACCAACGGTTCCGTGACCGAGAAGATGAAGCAGGACGGTGAGGAGAGCATTATCCTCGACTGCCGCGACGGCGTCGGCGCCAACAAGTTCAATAACTGGGGTGACGGAAACACCTATCAGCCCGGAACCCAGTCAGGCTCCGTTGCCGACTCGTTCGGCGGCGATGAGAGCTGGCTCGACTTCATTACCAACGGCGGCTGGACCGGTGCTGGTTTCATCAACGGCGACGGCATCGACCTTTCCGTGCTCGACGAAGGCAACTGGCATCTCCATTTCGCCATGCGCGGCACCGACGACTGCTCTCATCAGATTGGCTTCGCCGAGGGCAAGTTCACCATTGGCTCGCGTCCTTTCGCCGGCGGTGTCCCCGTGCTGGGCAACTATCTTCGCAACGGCGAGTGGTATTCGTTCGACATTCCTTTCAGCGCCATCCGTTCACTCAACACCAATCTCTTCCCCAACAACAACGGCGGACAGACGGCCTATCGCGGCAATCTGATCTGGTTCATGAGTGGTGGCGGTCAGGGCGACGAGATTCAGCTTGACAACATTTTCTTCTGGCGTGACAAGTCGAGCGTTTCTGCCATCGAGACCGTGACGGCGTCACGAAACGCCGGTGCCGCCCCCGTGGTCGTCTTCGACGTTGCCGGCCGCCGCGTGACCTCGATGTCCTGTCCCGGATTATATATCGTCCGCACGGCCGACGGCGTGAAGAAAGTCGCAGTGAAGTAATCCGGCAACAGCAATCCTACACCTTTTATATATAGGTAAAGATGAAAACAATTATATCAGCTATATTATCATTACTCGTGGCCGTACCCGTCTTGGCGCAGGAAAGAAGCGCCAAGCGGGGGATCGGCTGGGACGAGAAGACTCAGGCCATTTCCGAGTCTCCCGTCAGCAAGATGGCACCCGGCGTGTCGTGGATTTACAACTGGGGCACGAAACCCCGCAACGCCGTTACCAACCTCGGCCCCAAGGGCGACATGGAGTTCGTTCCGATGTGCTGGAACGCAGGTTTTGATGAGACGGAGCTGCGCCAGTGGCTCGCCGCCAATCCAGGCGTTCGCTATCTGCTCGGCTTCAACGAACCCAACTTCTCCGCACAGGCCAACATGACGCCCGCACAGGCCGCCTCCGCTTGGCCCAAGTTAGAGAAGATCGCTGCCGACTTCGGCCTGAAGCTCGTCGCTCCGGCGCTCAACTTCACCAACGAGCGCGTCGGCGGCCGCACGTGGAGTCCCTACGAGTGGCTTGACGAGTTCTTCCGCCTTTATCCCGACGCCCGTGTCGACTGCCTCGCGCTCCATTGCTACATGAACTGGTTTTCGGCCAACACGTGGTTTGCCACGGAATATTTCTACGCCGACCTTTATGATGCGTCGAAGAAAGACGTCTACGGCCGCTATCCCAACATCGTGAAGTATCTCGATGCCTACCGCGCCGCCAACGGCCACTTCCCCCGCATGATGCTCACCGAGTTCTGCTCATGGGAGAACGACGGAACCGTCACTGGTGTTGACTTCCAGATTGACCAAATGACTCAGAAGATTCAGAAGCTCGAACAGAGCGACCTCGTCGAGGGATACGCATGGTTCATGGCCAACGCCCGCGCCGCCGAATATCCCTATTTCAGCATCTTCGAGACCAATCGTAGCGACAGCCCGCTGTCCACTCTCGGAACGGTCTACACTTACATGTCGTCTTTCGACACTTCCCGGTTCTATCAGCCCGGCGAGACCGTCGATGCCAAAGACTATGTTGACGCCAGCACCGACGACCAGCAGGTTCGTTTGCGTCCCAACACAGAGAACGGCAGCGCCCGTCCCCTCCAGCTGGAGATGCGTTCCGGCGCATGGGCGAAATATCAGCTCAGCGTTCCCGCTGACGGCGACTATCGCTTCACGCTCCACCTCAGTTCTTCCGCAACGACGCCCGTATGGCTTTATGTTGACGGGAAGAAGAGTGTCACCCAGTCGCTCACGTCAACGGAAAACTTATGGACCGACCGCAACTTCACGGCCAAACTCACCGCCGGCGACCACTCCATCATGATCTATAACGCAGGAACAGATCCGTTTCTGCTCAACTCTTTCAGCTTTGTCTCCACCTCGGCATCTATCTCCATGGCGCCGGTTGCCACCGACGAGGGCCCTGTCAAGATCTTCGGCGTCAACGGCACCCACATCGCCACGACCATCGACTTGTCCGAACTGAACCTCGAACGCGGCATCTACATCGTCCTGACATCCGGAGGAACGCGAAAGATGGTGATAAAGTGATAACTTTTAGGCAAAACAACGAACAATTATCGATTAACTAACATTTAATATTTAAAACTATTATGAAAAAATTATTATTACTCGCAGCCGCGTTTATCGCGACAGCAACGGCCTTTGCGCAGGATAATCTTGCGATTAAGCCAGTTGGTGAAGATGTTACTGTCACAGCAACGGATTCATATCATGAAGGTGATTTAATAGCGTCCAATGCCATTGACGGTAATAATGGTACACGATGGGGTAGCAATGGTGGAGGAGATGATGCTTGGTTTCAATTGGAATGGAGTGAGCTGCAGACTTTCAATACCATTAAAATGTTGTGTGAAGGTGCTATGAATATGGGAGCTCACTCATACAATATAGAAGTTTCTACTGATGGCAATGAATGGACTACAGTTGCTTCTGTTGTTGACAAGTTGACGCCTGGCGGAGAATATGAAACAGTTGTATTGGATAACGTCGTCACGGCCAAATATGTAAAATTACAAGGTGTTAAACAAGGAACTTATGGATATACGTTCTTTGAATTTGAAGTCTACAATCTTAATTATTCTGTAGCGGAACTGACAACGTTTGCTGTATCACCTTTATTTGTTGTTGCAGGTCAAGATACCCAAATGAACGTCACGGCTATAGATCAGAATGGTTTGGCTATGAACGGAAATGTAACATTTGAAGTTGAAAATGGAACGCTTGATGAAAACAACGTCTTGCACACTACGGCTTCAGGTTATATTACGGTAAAAGCAACGAGTGGTGACGTCGTTAAGACTGTCCAACTCTATGCTCTTGGTGAGAATGATGCTCCGTCAGCTCCTTCTGAAGATGAAATCGTTATACCTGTTTATAGCAATACCACTACAACTTATAATGGAAACGTTACGTGGGAAGGAGCCTATAACGAAAAGGCTACTGTTTTGAATGAATTGACTATTGGAGGTAAAGTCTTTAAACATATCGGAGCAGCTGGTTGTTTGTTTATAGGCAATACTAAAGAGCCGTTCAAAGGTTGGACTCCAGATTTTGTTCCCGCAGACAACGATGTTACTACGCTTCACATAGAACTTTTCACGGTAAATGTATCTACCGGTAAATTCAATTTTGAACAGTCTCAAATAGCAGATGTGCCATTTACAACAGAAGCTGGAAAATGGACTTCGCTTGATATTGATGTGTCAAAAGCGGTCAATCTTCATACTATAACTTTGAAAATGGACAAGATTGACGGCGTTTATCCTGATGTGCTTGTTGCTAATGTTTACTTCTCAAAAAAAGAGGCTGCTCCCATGGAGCCTATGATATCTGCAGAGCCTCAAGGCACCCTTCAGTATTACGTTATCACGGGTAAAGCTACTAATGTAGAGCAGATAAACACATTGCTGACAGACATCAATAAGTTGCCGTATGACCTTACAGGACTTGAGATAGCTGAAGGTATAACAACTCTGGCTCCGGCCAACCCCAACGCAATGTTTATCGTTACAGATGAGCAGGCTGCCCAGCTCACTGAGATGAAGAATCTCTTCTACATTCAGGCTAATACCTGGTTTATCGCGAGAAATCAGTATGAGATTACCGACGGTTATCCTGTTTACACCAACTTCTTCATATCAACAGGTACTCCCGGTTACAAATACACCCGTGATATTGCCGCTGGTAAGTATGTGACCACAACGCTTCCGAAGGCCATCACTTTGCCGGAAGGTATTTCTGCTTACGAGTTCGATGCACAGAATGAAAATGTCTATACTTTCAAGCGAATAGAGAACAAGCAGCTTGCTGCTCATACACCTTACGTCCTTTATTCTGCTGAAGGAGTAACGCTCGAAGTGACTGGTACCGGTGACCTCGATATGGCTGATGGGAAAGGACATGATACTGGTAAGATTAATAATCTTACTTGTGGCAACCTCACATTCCACGGCAACTATGACACGTTTGCTGGTGACGGCACGCAGTATGGTCTGCTCAACTCTACTGAGAGCATTGTTCTGAACAAGGTTGACGGTGGTACAATCGGCGCTTTCCGCGGCTACTTCACTGTCAACGGTGATGAGTCTGCTGCAAAGAACATCCGCTTCATCTTCAACAACGGTGGAACAGACGGCATCAGCTCTGTTAACGGAGAGACAACTGCAAAAGCTGGCAATGTATATACAATCGACGGTCGCTTCGTGAACAGCAACGGTTCTGTTGATGGTCTGGCTAAGGGTCTCTACATCGTTAGCGGCAAGAAAGTTGTTATTAAGTAATTCCTTTTAAGAGTCTATTAACTAAAAAAACGAATGACATGAAAAAGAACATATATGTAAAGCCGGAAATCCTGGTTGTGAACGTTGAGGCTGAGACCTTCATGGCCGCAAGCGATCCCGACAGTGTAGGTGCTGCATTTGGAGATGTAACTATCGGCGTGGGGAATTCGGTAGACGCCAAAGGTCACAGTTTCAATGTTTGGGGCGACGATGAAGAAGAGGATTAATCTTCACGAGATGATATTTATTGAATGAATGTCAAGGGGGCACACAGACGTAGCGTTACGGACTGCGTGCCCTCTTTTCATATCTGTTTGGATGATAATCCCACGCTATATCGGGAGGTTAAAAACAGACTATTTTGGAAATGAAATGAGTCATATAGGTCGGTAATATGAGCTATATTGGTCAATAAAATGAGTTATATTGGTCGGTAAAATGAGGTCTATCCGAGATTTGGAGTGACATGCCTAAAGTAGGGTCGCGACCCGTTGCGACCGCCTCTATGCCTCGTGATTTAACTCACCGGCTGGCTTATATACATGATTGGTTATGCGGTTGGTTGTTTAGCTGGCAAGGCGGCGGTCGCGACGGGTCGCGACCCTACAATGATAACAGTGGCGACTGTAATATTATGAATCATGTAATGGAATAAAAAAAAACAATTAATTTATCAACTATTTGAGACATGAGAAAAAGAGCAATTGGAATTATCCTCGGTGTGCTCGTGGCGGCAGTACCGTCAGTGGCGCAGGAGGAAAACATGGCGTTGGGCTGTCCTGCGACGGCCTCGTCTGAGGTTGGAGCCCACACGGCGGACAAGGCCGTCGACGGCAATCCGGCCGGTGATTCGCGCTGGGAGTCACGTTTCGACGGTGATGACGCTGACGACCAGTGGTGGAGCGTGGATTTGGGAGAACCGCGCGAGTTTGATATGATTCAGATTGTCTGGGAGGGAGCTTACGCCCGTCGCTTCAGAATTGAGGCGGCGGGTGCGGCCGACTTCTCTGACGCCGTAACCATCGTCGAACGTGACGAGCAGCTGACGTCGCTGACGCAGACGTATGACCTTGCGGCGCCTGTCACGGCCCGCTATGTCAAGTTCGTCGGCATTGAGCGCGCTCTGCCCTACGGTTACAGCTTTTTTGAGTTCGGAGTCTATAAGAAGACGGCTCCCGTGGTCACCCGCCTCACGGCCGTTGCCTCGGCGGATATGTGCCGTCTGAGCAGTAGCGTGACGATAGACTGTACGGCAGAGGATCAGTATGGAGCTCCGATAGACCTCACTGAGGTCAGCTATGACGTCAGCCCCGCCGATGCCGGTGTTTTCAACGGCAATGTCTATACGCCGCTGAAGACGGGAACAGCCGTGATCACGGTGCGCTCGGCCGGTGTGGCTGCCCAGCCGGTGTCAGTCGTCGGCTATGACGGTAGCAATGTGGCCGCGGCCGACAAGGTGACTGGCCATAACGACGAGGCCGACGCCGCGACGATGGCCTTGGCGTTCGACGGCAACGAGGGCCCGGGCGAGTGGGTGCTCCATGACAATACGGGTGACTCGGAAGCGGAGCGTACGTATGACGCGTGGTTTGTGCTCGATCTTGGCAAGGACTACGCCGTCTCAATGGTCAGCGTATGTTTTGAGGGTGCGTCGTCGTCGGCCTACGCCGTCAGCTTCTCCGCCGACGGAGAGACGTGGACGGAGGCTGCCAGTGTGACCCATCCCGCGGGCATCAACGCATGGAGGGACCGTCTGGGACGTTTCACGGCCGATGCTTCGCGGGTCCGTTACGTGAAGTTCCTGAGCACTCAGGCCGCCACGCAATATGGAGTCAAGGTTCGTGAGTTCAGCGTCTTCGGCCGTGCCGTCGATGGTGAGATAGTCAAATCGGTCCAGCCCGACGCAACGACGGGAGCCTTTGTGCTCGACGGTGAGCTGAATGAGGTGACGGCAGCCTTCTTCGACGAGGACAATGCCGTTGCTTACGACATGCGCAACGTGACGGTGAAGACGCCGATGACGATAACACCGCTCAATCCGAACGCCATGTTTATCGTCACGGAGGAGCAGAAGACTTCGCTCGCCGGAACGCCTAACCTCGTGACCGTGACGGCCGACGGCTATGCCTCCGACCGCATCACGCTCCACGACGGCAGTGACGTAAACACGCTTCTGACCGTCCGCGCGGCTGAGGTCTGCTATGTCCGCGCGGCCTCCGACGAGCTCCAGACCCTCGTCGTGCCCTTCGCTGTTGCCGTTCCTGCGGGCCTCAGGGCCTATTCGCTCGTCGACCGCACGTCGTCGGGGCTGCTCTTTCAGGAGACGCTGACGCTGACGGCCGGAACGCCCTATATCATCAGTGGTAACCGCGCGCTGGAACTGACGGCGACGGACGCCGTGGTTGATTTCACGTGTACGACGGACAGCGGTGATGACGCAGCCTTCACAGGAACCTATCGCCGCATGACGGCAGCCGTGGCGGGCACGTTTGTCTATGTTCTGGACGACAAGAGTCAGTTCCGCCTCGCTTCTGCGACGGCTGAGATACCGCCGTTCCGCGCCTGGGTGACGACACAGGACGCCTCGATGGCCAAGATGGGCGTCGTCTTCGGTGACGTTACGGGAATTGAGCGCGTCGCCGGCGAGGTTGCTTCTCCGGAGACTGTGAAGGAGTTTAGTCTCGGCGGCATCCGCACGACGGGCCGCGGCATCGTCGTGAAGAAGGGACGGAAGAGCGTGAGGAAATAAGGCCCCTCATGACGAAGATATATCATTTATATACATAAGTATGTTGCAACAATTAGTTTATATTTTGAACACAGAGACACGGAGACATAGAGTTATATTGTCCTCTGTGTCTCCGTGTCTCTGTGTTCAAAAAAACTTATTATAAAGTAATAATGAATACTTACTTACAACGAATAGAAAACATGAAGAGAAAGATAATGATGCTTCTTGGCGCGGCCGCCGTGGTTATGACGGCCGGGGCGCAGGAAGTCGTGAAAGTGGGAAAGGGCAGCTACGCGTCATATACGCCGTTGGAACTTTGCCGTTCGGAATATCACGTTCCGGGAGACTACGGATGGAAAGGCGACCAGAGCAAATACATGCAGTATCGCCAGCTGTGGCTCCACGAGCGCGACGGCCAGCCGATTCCGACGAACGACTGGTGGACAAACCTGATAACGCAGCCGTACTCCGGCCGTATGTGGGCCTATCCGCAGATAGTTCAGGCGCGGCCCTACGGCGTTGATGTTCAGGCGCCGTCGTTCTGGATAGACAACGGAACGGAGATGAAGAGCAACACCGTCCTGTCCGTTGCAGGAACGGATTTCGCCCCGACGGCGGCCATCGCCGAGTCGTGGCACGACTGGGACGTGGAGTTCTCGATGAGCGACGGCGAGCGACTGATGTACATCACGATGGCCCACGGCATGCCGTTCACGTGGATAGAGATGCGCGGCATAACGCCGCAGCTGAGTCTCGCGCGGAGCAGCTGGACTGCGGCTGACTTTACGGCGACAGAGGTCGAATTTGTCGGTACTGACGGCCGGCCGCTCTTTAACGGTGCGGCGTCGGAGCGCGTCGTGACCGACCGTCTGGCCATGAAGATGGGCGGCGACGTCTACGGCGTCTATCTGCCAGAGGGAACGGCGGTGACGCTCGACGGCGGACGGCTCAACGTCAGCTTCAGCGGCAGCCAGCAGTATGTCTCCGTCGGCATGCTCCACAGTGTGGACGAGCTCACGGCGATGAGTGAATATGCTTACAGCGTTCCCCGTGATACCCGCGTGACGTGGCGCTACGACGCCGCAGCGGGCAAGATGCGCACGCGCTGGACGGTGACGGCCGATGACCTGCGCACGGGTGTGTCCATCCCTGACATCAGCGACCCGGCGACGCCTCCCGTTCCGCCGATGGAGCCGGGACGCCCGGAGGACGACGGCTCGCTGACGGTAGGCACGGGCGAGGGCGGATATGACGGTCCGGCACACGCCCCGCGCCGCAGTCAAGTCGGTGAGGTGAAGGTGCTTCAGGGCTTCATGCCCCATCACTACCGCGACACGGGCAACGACGGCACACTGCAGCTGACGCAGATGAGCTATGCCACGCCCCACGGACGGATGCGCATGGCCGAGGGCAGGGAATTTGAGATAGACTACAATTTCTACGGCATGCTGCCATATTATGCCGTTCCCGTGGCCGGCGACAGTCGCGAACATCCCTACCGCGAGGACCGGATGATGGAGATGCTTTCGTCATACGCAGCCAACGGCAGCTTCGGCGCCGACACCTATTGGGGCGGCAAGGGTCTGACGCAGATGGCGCTCAACATGATGTTCGCCCGCGAGATGGGTCAGACGGAGCTGTTCCGCCAGTGCCGTGACAAGCTGAAAGCGGCGCTGGTCAACTGGATGACATACACGCCGGGCGAGAAGAACTTCTTCTTTGCGCGCTATGACCGTTGGGGCGCGATGGTCGGTTACAGCACGAGCTATGACTCGGACACGTTCAACGACCACCACTTCCACTACGGCTACTTCACCTACGCCGCCGCGCTGCTGGCACTGGTGGACGACGACTTCCGCAACAACTACGGCGACATGGTGACGCTCATAGCCAAGGACTACGCCAACTGGGACCGCACGGACACGCGCTTCCCGCTCTTCCGTACGTTCGACCCGTGGGCGGGCCACTCCTTCGCCGGCGGTATGGGCGACGACAACGGCAATGGCCAGGAGTCGACGTCGGAGGCCATGCAGGGCTGGGGCGGTGTCTATATGCTCGGTGTGGCGCTGGGTGACGACGAGATGCGCGACGCCGGACTGTTCGGATGGCTGTCGGAGGCCCGCGGAACGGCCGAATACTGGTTTGACCGTCACAGTGACCCGGCCACGGGCGGCGAGGGCTATCACACGCAGACGTCCGACGACTATAACATCCCTTACTCCATCTTCCGCGACGGCGAGGGCAACACGCCGCCGTACAACTCGAACCTGACCTGCCACGGTGTGGGCTGGTGGACATACTTCGGCTATGACGCCATCTTCATGCAGGGCATACAGTGGATGCCCGTCTCGCCGGCTCTCGACTATCTCTCGGAGGACAAGGCATACGCTGCGTGGGACTACGGCCGCATGTGGAGCGACCGCCGCATCGGCGGATGGCTGGAGTCGGAGAAGACGAAGGACGGCTATCTTGGCAACTCCGGCGGCTGGGGCAACGTGGCGCTGTCGTATCTTCAGCGTTCCGACCCGGAGGAGGCCGCACGCATATTCGACCTATGCTGGGAGGCCGGCGAGCCGGAAATCAAGAGTTACGACACGAATGGCATAACCTATTTCGTGACCCACTCGCATCTGTCTCACGGTGACATCGATTGGACCATCCACGCCGACATGCCCACGGCGCGCGTTTACCGTAAGGCTGACGGAACGCTGACCTATATGGCGTTCAACCCGAAGGATGAGGCGCAGACGGTGACATTCTCCGACGGCACGCGTCTGACGGTGGCTGCCCGCAGCATGGCCGTCAGCGGAATGGAGTCGAAGGCGGTGAAGGAAATCACGCCTGACGCCCCGGCAGAGGAAGACCCGCGCGCGGAGCTGGCTATGGTCAATCTGGCGTTGAACCGCACGGCGACGTCGAGCGGCAACGAGAACGACATGACCCAGAGCGCGGCGATGGCCGTCGACGGCAGCGCGAAGACACGATGGGCCAGCCTGAAGGAGGACGGCCAGTGGCTCAGCGTCGACCTCGGCCGACAGGCTCGTATATATAAGGTGTGCGTGGACTGGGAGGCGGCGTTCGCCTCTGAATACCGCGTGATGGTTTCGGCCGATGGCGCGACATGGACGGAGGCTGAGCGCGTGGCGACGACGGGCGGCCGGGACGAGATCATGCTCGGCGACCGTGAGGCGCGCCACGTGAAGATTGAATGTCTGAAGAGAAAGAGCGACGCTTGGGGAATATCAATCTATGAGCTTCAGGTCTTCGGAGCCTATACCGACGCCGGCGACGACGAGTTGCTGGGCGTGAAGATTGCGTCGGAAGCGGATGTGCTCCATCAGTATGAGCCTTGTCGGATGACAATCAAGGGCTATACCGTCGGCGGACGCTGGACGGAGGTCAGCCCGCGCTGGTCGAGCAAGGACGGCCGCATCACGGCCGACGGCACGTTCACGCCGCGCGTCTATCCGAAGGCAACGGTGACGGCAACGCTCGGCGACCTGCGTGTCGACAAGACAGTGCCCGTGGAGGAGGCTCTTTTCGCCGGCTCCATCACGCTGACTCCCCGCACGGGACAGGTGGCTGTCGGCGAGACCTATGCCGTTGAGGTGGGTGTGAAGAACCAGTTCGGCGAGCCGATGACGGTCAATCCGGCGAATGTCGAATACCGTCTGTGTACGTACGACGATGACAGAATCATGAGTCCGACCACCGACGGCGCGCTGGACATTGAGGCCATGACGCTCTCGTTCACCGCTCCGGGACGCTACGCGCTGATTGCCATCGACGGTGTGGCGGTGGACACGGCATACGTTGAGGCCCGCAACTTCAGCGACATAAACCTTGCGCTCCATCGTCCGGCCGTGGCGACGAGCAGCGAGAACGACGGCATGGACGCTCGCTATTCCACCGACGGCAACATGGAAACGCGCTGGGGAAGCATCTGGGGCGACGGCTATACGCAGGAGGTGAAGGACAACCAGAGCATCACGGTCGACCTTGAGGCTGTCTATTCCATTGACCGCGTGAGGATGTTCTGGCAGGACGCCCGTGCCTCGGAATATAAGCTGCAGGTTTCTACGGACGGCGAGATGTGGCAGACGGTGAAGACGGTCAAGGACAGCCCGAAGGAGGAGACGGTCAGCTTCACGGAGACGCCGGCCCGCTTCGTCCGCATGCAGGGCGTGAAGCGCAACATGGACTACGGCTACAGTATCTATGAGTTTGAGGTCTATGGCACGCGCCGCATCACAGGTCCATCGTCAATCTCTTCTCCCACGGTTCTGCCGCAGCATGCGGATGTCTATTCCATCGACGGCCGTCTGCTGATGCGCAACGCGCGAATATCCCAGCTGCCGAAAGGGATATATATCGTCGGCGGGCGGAAGCTCGTCAGATGATACGGATATCTGATTATTGGTGTCCGGCAAAACTGATTTCCATGCTGCAGATTGATACCTGCAACATGGAAATCAGTTTTACCGGACACCAATATTTTAATACCGTTTCTTTCATAATCTTTCATAATCGGCAGAAATGCTTAATTTATTTATGAAAAATTTGCGGGAAAGGAATAAATATATTACCTTTGCACCGCATTTGAGCGATGAAGTCTTGCGGCGGTGTTCGCGAGGTGAAGCAAAAACATAATGGTCGATTCATCTAATGGTTAGGATACAAGATTCTCAATCTTGGCATAGGGGTTCGATTCCCCTATCGACTACAACAACTGAAACTGCCCTTGGAGCATATTGCTCTGAGGGTTTTTTGTTATCTTTGCATTATGATAATCATTCTGACAGTGCTCGTCTATTTCGTCATACTGTTTGGCGTGAGCCGGATTACTGGGCGACGGGCGACAAACGAGACTTTTTATAGGGCTGACCGCCGGTCGCCGTGGTATATGGTGGCGTTCGGTATGGTCGGCGCGTCGATAAGCGGAGTGACGGTCGTGTCGGTGCCGGGCATGGTGATGAAGACGGACATGACATATCTGCAGATGTGTATGGGCTTCATTCCCGGCTATTTTGCCGTGGCGTTTTTGTTGCTGCCACTTTATTATCGCCACAATCTTACAACCATTTATACTTATCTCGGTGCCCGTCTCGGGCCGCGGGCCTATCGCACGGGCGCGTCATTTTTCCTATTGTCAAAGCTGGCAGGTGCGGCGGTGAAGTTCTATGTCGTCTGTATTATTCTCCAGAGATTTGTTTTGGACGCCGTCGGTGTACCGTTTGAAGTGACCGTGCCGCTGATGGTGGCGCTGATATGGCTTTATACCTATCGCGGCGGCATTAAGACACTCGTGTGGACCGACACGCTGCAGACGGCATGTCTCTTCACGTCGCTCGTGTTGATCTTTGTCGGTGTGGCCCGTGCGTTGGACATGGGAGTCGGTGAAGCCGTCTCGGCAGTGGCCGCTTCGCCGATGAGCCGTGTGCTGGTCATGGACGACTGGGTGTCGACGCAAAACTTCTGGAAGCAGTTCATAAGCGGCATATTCGTTGTCATCGTGATGACTGGACTGGATCAGGACATGATGCAGAAGAACCTGACGTGCAAGACTCTGCGCGAGGCTCAGAAAGATGTCTGTACGTATGGCTTCGCCTTCGTGCCGGCCAATCTGCTGCTGCTCTCGCTCGGTGTGCTGCTCGTGATGCTGGCCGGGCGCGAGGGTGTGGTGCTGCCGGCTTCGGGTGACGAGCTGCTGCCGATGTTCGCGGCTACGGGCAGTCTTGGCACGGCCGTTGTCGTGCTTTTCACTATCGGCATCGTGGCGGCGTCGTTCAGCAGTGCCGACTCGGCGCTGACATCGCTGACGACGAGCTATTGCGTTGACATTCGCCGCCGAGAGGACGACGAACGTTTGCGCAGGCGTGTCCATGTGGGCTTCTGCGTGCTGTTTGTGGTGTTCATCCTGCTGTTCCGGCTGGTAAACTCGACGAGTGTGATTGACGCCATTTATATATTAGTGTCATATACCTACGGCCCACTGCTCGGTCTGTTTGCCTTCGGATTGCTGACGCGACGCAGTGTGCGGGACAAATATGTGCCCTACGTCGCCATCGCCTCGCCATTGCTGTGCTTCGTGCTCGACAAGGTTGCCGTCGCCGCGTGGGGCTATCATTTCGGTTACGAGCTGCTGCTGCTGAACGGCATGCTGACGTTCGCGGGGTTGTGGATGGCTCGTGGTAATCGGGAAATCTCGTGGAGGGAGGAGTGAGGAATGTCTTTTTGGGAATGTTTCTTCTGGAATGTTTCTTCGGGAACATTTCTCACTCCTCCCTCCTCATTCCTCCCTCTACGAAAACTTAAAACAAAAGATATGAAGACAATAATACTTGATTTTGACGGGACGTTGGGGGACACCCGCGCCGTGATTGTGAAGACGATGCAGCAGACCATAGCGGAGCTGGGGCTTCCGCAGCGTTCTGATGCGGAATGTGTGGCGACGATAGGGTTGCCGTTGCACGAAGGTTTCAGAAGTCTCATGCCGATGACAGAGGAGATGGGGCATAAGTGTGCGGATGTCTACCGGAGACTGTTTGACTTGAACAATGTGCCGGGAGCCGTTCCGATGTTTCCTCATGTCCGTGAGACGATAGAGGAGCTGTATGGCCGCGGTGTGACACTGGCGATCGCCAGCAGCCGTGGCCGTGACACACTGTTGGGCTTTCTTCGTGACATGAAGCTGGAGCAATATATCTCCCGTGTCGTGGCGGTCTCTGACGTGGAGCACGCGAAGCCGGCTCCGGACATGGTGCTGGACATCCTCCGTCATGTCGGATGCAGGGCCGACGAGGCTTTGGTGGTCGGTGACACGGTGTTTGACATAGAGATGGGGCGACGTGCCGGAGCGAAGACTTGCGGCGTGACGTATGGCAACGGTACACGCGAAAGTCTCGCAGACGCCGACTTTCTGATAGACGATTTCGGGGAACTACTTCTTATTAAATGAAGAATGAAGAGTGAAGAACGAAGAATTTGCTGCCGCCGTTCCCACGTTGTTACAATATTGAGGCAACGTTTGAACGGCGGCAGCAAATTCTTCGTTCTTCACTCTTCACTCTTCACTTAACAAAGTGAGGTATCGTTCGGCCTCGATGGCAGCCTGACATCCGGTTGCGGCCGAGGTGATGGCCTGACGGTAGACGGGGTCGGCCACGTCGCCGGCAACGAAGACACCGGGTATTTTTGTTTTCGGTGTGCCGTCAATCTTCTTCAGATATCCCACTTCGTCAGTGTCGAGCCACTCGCGGAAGACGTCACTGTTGGGCTTGTGACCGATGGCGAGGAAGAAGCCGTCGATGGCGATGTCGACCATCTCTTCGTCCGGTTCGCCCTTGCGGCGGACGAGGTGAGCGCCTTCGACACCGTTTTCGCCGTAGAGACCGACGGTGTTGTGCTCAAAGAGAATCTCGATGTTTTCGGTATTCATCACCCGCTTCTGCATCACTTTGGAGGCGCGCAGATAGGGTTTGCGCACAATCATGTAGACCTTTTTGGCGAGGCTGGCCAGATAGATGGCCTCCTCACAGGCCGTGTCGCCGCCGCCGACCACGGCGACCACCTTTTTGCGGTAGAAGAAACCGTCGCATGTGGCACAGGCCGAGACGCCCTGACCGTTGTATTTGCGCTCATCGTCAAGTCCGAGATACATGGCCGATGCTCCGGTGGCGATGATGACGGTGTCGGCCTCCACCTCTTTTCCGTCCTCGACGGTCAGGACGTAGGGTGCCTTGGACAGGTCGGCCTTGACGATCTCGCCGTCGCGGATGTCGGCACCGAAGTGCTCCGCCTGTTCGCGCAGGTCCATCATCATCTGATTGCCGTCGACACCTTGCGGATAGCCGGGGAAGTTTTCGACAATCGTCGTCTGCGTGAGCTGACCGCCGGGCTGCAGACCGCTGTAGACCACTGGCTGCAAGTTGGCTCTTGACGCATATATGGCTGCCGTGTAGCCGGCAGGACCGCTGCCCACGATGAGACAGCGGACGTGTTCTCTATTATCGCTCATTAGTTCCTAAAATTCTTAATTCTGAATTATTAATTATTATTCTCTCCGTGCCCGTGCCATCGCTGACAGACTGAACCATGCCACGGAACCGGACACAGGGATTCTTCACTTTTCACTCTTCACTCTTCACTTCCCGAGCAGTTCCTCTATCTGTTTTTCGATATTCTCGATTTTTTCCGTCGGTTCGAATCGTGCCACGACCATGCCGAACTTGTTGGTCAGGAACTTGGTGAAGTTCCACTTGATGTCCGGTTTCTGCTTGTAGTCCGGATCCTCCTTTGACAGCATGTCGTCGAGCACCGGTGCTATCGGGTGGCTCATGTCCCAACCGGCAAAACCCTTCTGCTCTTTGAGAAACTTGTAGAGCGGGTCGGCGTCGTCACCGTTGACCTTGAGCTTCTTGAAACGTGGAAATTCCGTGCCGTAGTTCAGTTTGCAGAAGCTGTGGATGGAGTCGTCGGTGCCGGGAGCCTGCTGCCCGAACTGGTTGCATGGGAAGTCGAGGATTTCAAATCCGCGGCTGTGATATTTCTGATACAGTTTCTCCAGCTCCTCATATTGCGGTGTAAATCCGCATTTGATAGCGGTGTTCACGATGAGCAGGACCTCATTCGAATACTCCTTGAGTGACACATCCTTGCCTTTTCTGTCCTTGACAGAGAAATCATAAACAGTTTTCATAACTTGTTTTCTTATTGTTACGTGATAAAAATCAAATTCGTTTGTGAGACAAAAATACTCATTTTCTACCTTTCCCGCAAATCTTTGATTGTTTATTATGTTTTTTTTGATAGTCATAAAGGTTTGTTGTCATATTGCATGCGACACCATATATATAATGGTAGGAACCCTGTTGCGGGTAGGAACGGACGTGAGGAAAAAAGATGTGATATTTGTCAGAAAAATTCCGAATTTAAAGCCTAAATTCAGAGGCACTTTCTGAAAAAATTCCGCCGCGTCCCCAAATTTTCAAATCTCATGAAGGTCAAAATCAGGACTGTTTTTCCGATGGGAAATCGGCATTTTTGCAAAACGCTGTCATACAGTTACTTACAAACGGGCGGCCCCCTCTGACTCTCCCAAAAGGGGAGCTTGGGCTTCCCGTAAGGGCCCCGCGGGGTTGCAATGGGGCCCTTATTGCACTGCAACGGCAGACCCGTTGCAACCCAACGGGCACGCCGTTGTAACCCCGCGGGGCCGCTATTGCACGAAAACGAGCGCTTTTGGGGTCAAAAAAGGCAATCAAAAACTCGCGAACTTTTGCGCATCAGAAAGGCCGTAAGGGCCAAAAAGGGTCGTTTGAAGCCGCAGGTCTCTCCCCCCTTGGGGGAGCCGGAGGGGGCCGTCGATAGCCTTTAAGGCCCTCCCGACCATCAAAAGCGCAAATCTTCGAGCAATTTACCGAATGTGATTTTGTAAACATATATCATACTCTGAAGCTGCAGTCTCTCCACTCGGGAATCTGCTCTCTGCATACATCACATCGCCATCATTCCAAATGGAGGATGAAGCCATAAACTGGCATGACGGCAGGCACGCTTTCATAAAGTTCTTGATATAAGTCAAAAACTATCAATATTTGATGTTTTTGGACTTAAAAATGACATTATGGAGAGACTATTCATTGTAAATTTGCATCGTCAAAAGGAAGTTATAAGAACAAGAGATATTTGAGAGATAAGCCCGTGAGGGGAGAAAGCATAGAAACAAAAAAACATAGGGTTTTAGGCCTTTCAAGGTGAAAAGATTTTCAGATGATAAGTCTCTGCATTGTGGCAGGACATTTTAGTTTTTTAGTTAGTAGTAATTTGGTTTGGTAGTTAGTAGTAAGAAATGTTTGCGGGCTTGCATCAGTGATGATGCGGCCCGCATTTTTTTATTGCGTTAAGGATGGATGGAGAGGGTGCATAAAAAAAGAGAAGGCGCTCCGTGCATATGCAACTACACGGTGCGCCTTCTCGATTGTTTCTTCTGAAGAATAATTTGAGTGTATATCTTATTTCTTCGAAGCCTTACCGTAGCGGCTCATGAACTTGTCGACACGACCGGCGGTGTCAACCAGCTTGCTCTTACCGGTATAGAACGGGTGAGAGGTGCTTGAGATTTCGACTTTTACCACGGGGTAAGTCTCGCCTTCAAATTCTACTGTCTCGTTAGCCTTGCATGTAGAACGTGTAAGGAACATATCGCCGTTGGACATATCCTTAAATACGACGGGGCGATAGTTTTCGGGGTGAATACCTTTTTTCATTTTAGTTTTAAATAAATATGTAATGTTATATATAGTTCTCTTTTGGGGTGCAAAGTTAATTGTTTTTCCTCAAACGGGCAAATATTCCGTGGCTTTTGTGGGCCTATTGTGCTGATTTTGGCCTGATTGCGGTTCTTTTTTACTGCTTTTCGGTGTTATCGGCATGTTTTCGTTGCTGTATAGCGTCTTTTCAAGGCTTTCTTCGTTACTTTTTAAGCGTCAGAATCCCCAATAGTTGTATGCGACGTTGCTCTCGACCTTGTCCTCGATGTCGTCGGGTAGATTGCAGAAGAAGTCTATTCCTGTGCGCTGCTCCAGCTCGTCGATGGTGATGACGTAGTTGCGCAACGGGTCGTTGGAGTGGTCGGCGTTGGTGTGTTCGGCCCAAAAGGCGAAAGCCGTAAACTGGTTGCCGAGTTTCAGCAACAGGGCCATGTAGAAGTATCGGGGCACAATCATCTTGCCCTGTATGCGCGTCAGTATCTGACTCTCGTTGTCGATGGTGCCTCCCTTGCAGACGTAGAGCGTGTCACCGATGGTCTTTGGCGTGATGTCACGCACTTTTTGCTCCATTACGGCCCATAGTTTGGCGTTGAAAGCGTTGCGCTGCGGCTGCATGTTGGTCATGTAGAAAGTCTGATAGTTGGCCTCGCGGGAATACTGCCGGTCGGCAGACGGGCAGATGTGGCCGTGGTCGTAGCCGGAACGGACGAAGAGGTCTTCGCTCCAACGGTATTGCTGGGGCAGCTGCGGGTCCCAAGGATATTGGCGGTCATTGGGGTGGTTGCCCGGATTGCTCATCGGGTCATAACGTCCGGCGTTGCCTGAGTACGTGTGTTCGCGGTCGTTGTTGGAGTGGTGATGGTCCACCATGAAGTAGCAGGACCATCGCTGTGACTTCTTCTCCGTGTCCCATTCGACGCAGTAGTTGAGTCCGTAAGTGTCGCCGGAGTAATATTTCAGAATGATGCTGTTGCCGCCTTTTGTTTTAGGGAACTCTATGCGTGATGCTTCGGGACAGCCGGCCGTTGGCGTATTTTTGTTCGCACCGCCGTCGCCAATCCAATTTCCGCCGCCGTTTCCGCTTTGATTGTCGTCATCGCTGCTGCACGAAACCGTCGCAATGGAAATAAAAATGGAGAACAGCAGAGTGGGGAAGTGCTTGATATTCATCATAAGTTTGATTGTTTCATTTGTTTCTGAAATGCAAAAATAGCGATTTTCCCCGTGTTGTCCAAATGTCCGGCCGTGTTTTGGGCGTATATGCGAAAACAAAAAGGAGGATGCACATCGGGCATCCTCCTTTTTGTTTAGATTATAATCTTTTATTCAAAACTGAATTCTGTAATGGATTTAAATCCGCTTGTACCGAAATATCTTTCAAGACTTCCGTAGAGGGAAACCTGTTTCTTATAATTTCCGGGATTGTCTTGCAAGTTAAGGGCGTTACGAACATCACCGGAAGGTAACTGTACGGGGAGACATTTGGATACGTCTGTCTCATTTATGTCGTCAGCAATGAGCAGGTTGGTCTTGCTTTCGGAGTTACCATTGAATGTGGCTCCGGATGAAATTGACATACCATTAACCCATCCGACGATAAATCCCTTCACCCAAGCTGTGCCGCTGTTGTTTGCAATGGCGTAAGCTACGGTGTGAGGATTTTCTTTGGTGCCGTCGGTGTCGCCCGTCGGTTTGTCGTCACCTCCGCCGGTGCTTCCTCCATTCTTTGTCCATGAGTAGAGGTAGCTCTCTTTCTGTTGTGTCTCAGGTGTGTTGCCCATATAGTTGACAACCTTACCGCAAACGACGACATCGTCACCGACGCTTAGAACGTCTCCTTCGGTATATGGCGTGTTGTTGAGATAGTATGAACGGTAAACATAGAACTGTGTTGAACTTGTCGTACCGTCATCAGAGATATAATATGTAGCGGTTCCATATCCGTCATTTGCATAGTTAAACGAAATCTTGGAAACTTTGCCTTTCACATAGATGTCTATTTCGGAAGGAACGCCGGCTGCCAATGTAGATATGTATTTGTTCGCACCGGCGGCATTGTATGGACTTGCGGCTGTACCGTCACCGGTCGGTTCTCCAGGTGTGGGTTCTTCGGATCCGCTACCACCCTCTTTGCCGTCGAGAACAAATTCCGTTACACTCTTTAGACCTGCGGTACCGAAATATCTTTCGAGACTTCCGTACAATATCACTTCTTTCTTGTAGTTGCCGGGATTGTCTTTCAGGTTAAGTGCAGTGCGGACGTCACCGCTGGGCAGCTGTACAGGAATACACTTTGATAAATCAGTCTCGTTTGCGTCATCTGCGATAAGCATGTTGGATGTAGAAGAAGATGCATTGTCAAAATGTGCTCCATCTTTCAGAACCTGACCTTCAACCCATCCAACGATGTATCCTTTCACCCATGCCATGCCACTATTGTTGGCAATGGCCTGAGCCACAGTGTAGGGATTTTCTTTGGAACTGTCTCCTGCAGGAGGAGTGCTGGTCTCCTCTGCGGTACCTTCTTTAACACTGATAGACTTCACCTCCCATGTTGATGAGTATGTTTCAGTGCATGTGTGGCGCATGGCTACGTAGACTTTTCCGCCGACATAGCTTTCCGGTATGTTCATCTTCTTGGTCACAAAAGTGAAACCGCTGTTCAGCCCATCCGTATTGTAAGGAAGAGCCTCCCATGTCGCAGCGTTTACATCACCGTTGTAGTCTTTGCTGATAAGCACGGAGTTGTTGGCATTAATGTCTCCTTTCTCATAGTTGAGGGCATGGTTGATTTCAACATAAGCCTTTTCTGAATTAGTGAGGTCTGCTGGAGCATCGCTTACCAGCCATGTGACACCGGCTTGATTTGACTTGCTGCCGCTACCGTCGTAATCCTTATATCCGGTGATGCAGGCACTGCTGTAGTCTATTATCCATGATATATTGGAGTTGTTGCCTGTTTGCGTGAAGCCGTCAAGAGTCTGAGAAAAATCTTTATTGATATATGTTCCTTCCGGCAATCCACTACCATTGTCTCCAGTTCCCGGTATTCCGTAGGGCTCGGGAACATCTTCACAGCTTGTGAATGTAAATGCGGCCATTGTGATGGCGAGCATTGATAAAAATATCTTTTTCATAAATGTATATTATTGTTTTGTTGTTATTGATTTGTTTCTTATTCTGCAATCTCAACGTCGGTACCTTGGCGGAGAAGTATCTGCCAAGTGTAGCCGTAGCGGTCGGGATTGTTTGCATAGACGGTGAAGATGCCGGTCAGGTTGACCTTTTCTTTCGGCATGACTTGTGCGGCGAAATCGGCGTATGTGCTTGAACGGACAACGAAAGAAGCATACTGACCGCTCATGGGTACTTTACCGTTGACGGCTATCGAACGGCTAACACCGTTGCCTGCGTCTTTCTCCGCATCACTTGCCCAAACCTTCACTCCGTCGGCCTCTGCCATCGTCACACCCTTGACGGTCATGAGTTTGCCGCGGCAAGCTTTGACATACTCCACGTCCTGCATGCGTGTCACGTCAAACTCTTCAGGAGCTACTTCGTGGGTGAAGCCGGCGTCGACATACTTGAAGTGCTTCTGCCAGATGTTGCGGTTCATGCGGCTGGGGAACGTCTTTCCGGAAGCGTTGGTGTATGCCACGCCGATTTGCGGCTGGTTGCCATAGAGTCCGATGTGGAGCCCCTTGAGGTCAACGAGGATTTCCTTGCCGACGGGCAGATAGCCGTAGAGGCCGCCCTGAGCGATACAGATGAGGATGGCTCCGGTCTCGTCCTTGACGGCCACCTCATTATATATATTACCCTCGATGTCGTTTCCTGTGACGATGACCTTTATCTGGACGTCCTCACGTATCATGGTCGTGTCGTTGGCGGCGGTCATCGGGTCGACATAGCGGTCGAGCAATTCCTTCACCGTGATGACGTTGGTCTCCTGCAGCTCGGGATTGCCGTATGCGTTGTCCGTGTTCGGAGCGCTCCAGTCCGTGTCGAAGCCATAGTCCTCTCCGGCCATGCACCCTGTCATCAGTGCGCATACGCAGGCAATGAGGATATATTTCATCTTTTTCATATTCGTTGCGTTTAGAATTTATATGTAATGTTCAACATTCCGTTGGTTCCGTAGGCGTAGAACTTCATCGGATTCTTCGAGAACTTATATGTGCGCGTGTTGCCGCTCTGAGTGTAGTCGCTGCGGCTCTGCTCATAACCACCGGTGACGATGTCGCGGTTGTTGAGGACGTTCGTCAGCGTGAGGTTGATTGACAGCGAACCCTTCTTCAGATAAATCGACTTTCCGATTGAAGCGTCGAGCATGAATCCCCCCTTGCCCTCAGCCTGATCGAGCACGCCGTCGACGATGCTTCCGTCCGGAGCGTACACGTCTCCGTAGGCATCCTGACGGTTCTTCAAGCTCTTCTCATAGCGGAAGCTGGGTGAATAAGACAGATAGATGCGGTCATAGTAGTTGCCGTTGAGGTCGATGAACCATCCGCCGGCGTGATAGCTCAGTCCGAGGCTCACGGCGGTGAGCGGCGTACCGTTCTCGCGCATGTCCTTAGTGTAGCAGATGTCGTCGATATATTCGGCCGATGTTGAGTTCATGTAGCGCACGTTGGTATTGTCGGTATATTTTGCGTCGCTGATCTGTCCGAGAAGTTTGACGCTGAAGGCGGAGTTGATCTTGATGTTCGCTCCGAGCTCGGCTCCGTAATACTCTTTCTTCACGCCGGTGAACGATACGTATGAGAACGAGTTGATGTCGTCATAGTAGAAGTTCTGCCATTCGGTTCCATCGGCAATGTGTGAGTAGTAACCGTTAAGTGAAATGTTAATCCACGGGAACTTGAAATAGTATCCTAATTCAGCAGAGAATACTTTCTCATTTTTCAAGTTGTTGACAAAATCGTTGTTGATTTCCGGAGAAGCAAAAGCAGTAGATGCCGTGGGAGTGCGCAACTCATAGCCCAGACCCCATGTCATGGTGAAAGGACCGTCGCTGAACGTTGCTCCTGCCTTCACGCCACCGTCGAGGAAGCGGGCAGTGCCGCTCTTGCCGTAAGAGTTGTCTGCGGCCAGACCGTTGCGCATCTTACCGTCGCGCTGCATCGATGTCGCTCCGACACGTCCGCTGACGAATGTATGGATAGCGTTGAAGTCCGCCTTGTATGTAGCCCATACGTTGGCTTTGTCTACGAGCAGGTTGTAGTTATAGCCGAACTTGTCGCCCTCGCGCACCTCGCCGTTGGGGTTGTTGAGGTCATACTGCACCTGCTCCGAGCCGGCGGCGTATGTTCCCAGCGCATACGTATTTATATTGTGGAACACCGATGCGCCCAGCAGGTCCTCCATTGTCTGATAGTGCATGCCCTTTGTCGTCTGCAGGGCCAGACCCAGATTGAGTGATGACTTTTTTGTGAGTTCTGTCTTCAGAGAGGATGACAGCGTGAGCATCAGCTGGTCGTTGTTCTTTGCCTGAATATAATACATGGCGTCCTTCCCCTGGGCTGCGAGTTGCTGGTTGGAGTAGTAGAGGCGGTCCCAGTTGATCTGTCGGTTGGCCTTTGACGCCGTCCAGAATTCGTATGACGACTGCCAGTCGGCAAGATTCTGGTCCGTGCGGTTCGTGACGTCAGTCTCGTCCCAGACGTCATAGAAACTTGACGGCAGGTTCTTCCAGTAGTTGGGATGCGGGTTGTCGGAGTTGCTGTAGTTGAGCTTCGTGCTCTTGTAGTGGCTGTACTTTCCGGTCAGCGCCGTCGTCAGCTTCATGTAGTCATTGATTTTCCAGTCCCATGTCAGCAAGGCTGTCGGTGCGAAATCGTTGACCACGCGCGAATTGCGCTTCTTTCCGTTCTGATATCCCCAATACGGGTTATAGTAACGGTCGTTTGCCAGCCAGTAGGCTTCGTCCGTCGCAGCACCCTGCGATGCGCGTTCCGTCGGGTTGCCCCATGTGACGAGCGACAGGCTGTGCTGGTTGTTGAAGACCTTCTCCACGCCGAGGAAATAGGAGAGTGAGTTGTAGAATGTTCCCTCCACATAGCCGCGGTTTGCCCATCGGTACATGACGGCTGCAGAGTAGGCCCATCCTTTTTCGTTTATGCCGGAGTTGTAAGTGTAACCGGCGCGAAGTGTGTAGCTACGGTTGGCTCCGCTCAGCGTGACGCGGCTGCCTACGGGTTGTGAAGACGGCCGGAAGTTGTAGTTGTTTGAACCGCCCATAGCCGACACGGAGAAGTTGTTTGCCTCAAACGGCAGGGCAAACTCCACATTGCGTGTCTGGGCGTTGAGTCCGCCGATCATGGAGTATCGGAATTGTCCCGACTCCATGTCGTTCATCGGAGCGCCGTTGATGTAGATTTCATTGTACTTTTGATTGAAGGCACGATACCGGAATCTGACAGGGCTGAACAGATAGCCCACCTGACTCGCGTAAAGGTTGCTGTTTGAGTTGATGATAGTCACGTTCTGTGACATGTCGTCATCCTCACCAAGCTGTGCTTCAGTGAAAGTGAAAGCCTGTTCGTCATTTTCCGTGACGTTCTGCTTCAACTGCGAGTCTGTGTTTTGTGCAAAGACTGCCTGAGAACAGCAAAAGGCTAACACTGCAAATTTCAGCTTTTTTTGCATAGTCGATTTAATTATTGTTTGTAATTACAGACGCAAAGTAACGAAATTAATATGACAAAAAAGAGTATTCCCGTTATTTTTTTTATTAAAAATGCGCTGTTATCGTATAAAATGCCGATATTTGTGCATTAATTATTTACAGAAGTATGAAAAGAAACGTATATTTATTGTTGTTAGTGCTCCTTTCAGGGGTGTTTCAGGCGCAGGCGCAGAACAAAAAGTACAACGTCTATGCGGTCGGATTTTATAATCTTGAGAACCTTTTCGACACGTGCCATGACGAAGGCAAGAAGGACTATGAGTTCCTTCCCAACGGCTCTTACAAGTGGAATGGCCGCAAGTATTCCAACAAGCTCCATAACATGGCGCGTGTGCTTGCGGACATGGGTACGGACAAGTTGCCCAAGAGTATCGGTTGCGCCATCATCGGAGTGAGCGAAGTAGAGAACTCCAAGGTGCTCGATGATCTCATCGCCCAGCCCGAAATGGCCGCCCGTGGCTATAAATACTGCCATATCGAGGGTCCGGACCGCCGCGGAGTCGATTGCGCCATGCTTTACAATCCGCGTCTGTTTACCGTCCGTGACGTCAAGCTCGTGCCCTACGTACCTGAGTTGGAGAAGGACAGCAACTACTGCACCCGCGGTTTCCTCACCGTCAGCGGAACGTTGGCCGACGAGCATGTGACTGTCGTCGTCAACCACCTGCCAAGCCGTTTCGCCACGTCGTTCTATCGTGAGACGGGCGGCCGTCAGCTGCGCGCACTCAAGGATTCGCTCTTGCGTGATGACCCGAACGTGAAAATCTTCATCATGGGCGACATGAATGACGACCCGATGGACAAGTCCATGTCGGAAGCGCTGGGCGCAAAGCGTGAGATTAAGAATGTGAAGGACGGCGACCTGTATAATCCGTGGTGGAACGTACTGGCCAAGGAGGGCCGCGGGACGCTGATGTACAACGGCGCGTGGAATCTCTTCGATCAGATCATCCTTTCCTCATCGCTGCTCAACAGCGACGGCCGGAAAGACTATTCGACGCTGAAATATTTCCAGCACCAGATTTTCCGTCGCGACTACATGATTCAGCAGGACGGCAAGTACAAAGGCAATCCGCTCCGCACACATGCCGGCGGCGTATGGCTCAACGGCTTCAGCGACCACCTGCCGACAATAGTATATTTGGTGAAGGAACAGAAGGCAACCAAGTAACAGCGTAATGGCGTGACACACTCTGTGTAAACATAACGGCGTAGCGGTTTTACCGGATAGAGTCTCAGGCATGTTTGACTCTATGCAAATCCGGTAAAGCCGCTATGTTTGTTTATGCGGATACGCCGTCACATATATTAATCAGACAAAGCCCAAATTCGCAGCATCCGGATATGAATACCGAACGTCATCCATTGCAGCCCTTTCTACCGCCGGGAGCGCGTGTGCTCATGCTCGGCAGTTTTCCGCCACAGCGCGTGCGCTGGTCGATGGACTTCTTTTATCCCAACTTCCAGAACGACATGTGGCGCATCCTCGGATATATATTCACCGGCGATAAAGACCATTTCGTCTGTCCGGGCGAAAAACGTTTTGACCGCCGGCTGATAGAGGAGTTCTGCCGCGAGCATGGCATAGCTCTCTATGACACGGCCGAAGAGGTCGTCCGGCTGAAGAACAACGCGTCCGACAACTTCCTCCGGATAGTCCGTCCCACCGATCTTGCCGCTCTGCTCAGCCACATTCCCGACTGCCGTTCGGTGGTCGTCACGGGACAGAAAGCTGCCGACACACTCGGAGCTGTTGTCGGCGTGACCATGCCCGAAGTCGGCAAGTGTGTCGAGGCAGACTTTGCCGGACGGCGGCTCACCCTGTGGCGTATGCCGTCGTCGTCGCGGGCCTATCCGCGGCCAATAGAGTGGAAAGCGGACTACTATCGCAAGGTCTTCGGGCGATAGTCCCGACGGGAGCGTCGGATGCGCCATCGAGGTCTTCGGACCCGCGACATATATCAAAGAAAACAAACATCATGAATCTTCAAACAAATAAGTGTATGACAATCATTGGAATAGCCGGTGGCACCGGATCGGGCAAGACCACCGTAGTGAAAAAGATAGCCGAGGCCCTGCCGCCTCACTATGTGGCAGTGGTGCCGCTCGACTCCTACTATAACGACACGACAGGCATGACCGACGAGGAGCGTCACGCCATCAATTTCGACCATCCGGACGCCTTCGACTGGAAACTGCTCACGGAACACATCAAGATGCTCAAGGCCGGCGAAGCTGTCGAGCAGCCGACGTATTCGTATATCAAGTGCAACCGCCTCCCGGAGACGATCCACGTCGAACCGAAACCAGTCATCATCATCGAGGGCATCATGACGTTGCTCAACAAGAAGTTGCGCGACATGATGGACCTGAAAATCTTCGTTGACACCGACTCCGACGAGCGTCTCATCCGCAACATCCAGCGCGACGTCATCGAGCGCGGCCGCACTGTCGACATGGTCATCGACCGCTACCTGAAAGTGCTCAAGCCCATGCACGAGCAGTTCATCGAACCGACCAAGAAGTATGCCGACCTCATCGTGCCGCTCGGAGGAGAAAACAAGACCGGCATCAACATCCTCAAGACATACATCGAGGGCATCGTGACGAGAGTGCGGTGAAGACAAAGCGAGGTCGCTGTCCGTCATAATAGACCGGGACCGGGCGGTTGACAACGCTTCAAAGTAGGGCCTCGACCCGTCTCGACCGCCTCCTTGTCACATACCGGCATATTTAAATGCGAAGATAACAGAAATTAAACGCAAAGGCCGCAAAGACACAAAGTTTCATAGCAATTGTATTAAATCCGCGAACAGAAAACTTTGCGTCTTTGCGGCCTTTGCGTTTAGAGTTTCCTCTGAAAAAGTTCTGAATTAACGGCACGGAGGCGGCCTCGACAGGTCGCGACCCTACTTTTGTCAGAAAAAGATTGTTAATTTAACATCTCAAAAATGCTCCGAAAAAACGGCGGGAATGTCGTTTTTTGACCGAAAAATCTCTTTTGCTCTTCAAGATTTTGTCTGCTGCCGACCAACGAGGGCCCCGTTGGTCGGCAGCGGGCATGCCGTTGTCTCTCAACGGCACGCTCGTCGTGATGCAACGGGGCCCTCGTTGCAATGCCGTAAGGGCCTTACGGCTCGGAAAAACGGCTGAAATTATTGCACATTTCGCTGAAAATCGCTGTAATACTCTGTGTCTCAGGGAGAAAAAGATGCACGCGCTATTTTGCGATATTTGCGTCCGAGGGACAACCTTGCGGAAAATTTGTGTTAAAATGGAGGCCGTTTGTAAAGTTTATTCCGAGTTTTTAACTATTGCGTCCGCAAGACGTAACTATTCACTCCCCCCCCCCGCTTAGGCCAAGTCTAAGAAATAAAAAAAGAGGTAACTGTATGGAGGTCTTACAAAGTAGCGGTAGTTGTAACGTCTTTACTTCTGCCAATAAATGGCATGTAGAAAATGTTTGATAGGCCAAGAGAAAGAGCCTTTTCCCTTGCCGGCGGAAGAGATGCGGTTGGCTGTTTCGCGCGTCAATCGCAGCTCTTATACCTGATCTTGGATTATCTACCGCTGAATAGTTACCGCAAGGCCGGAGTAGAGAATATATCCAAAAGCGGTGGGATACGGACAAAAATGACTGAATGAAGGTCGAGGTTTTGATATTTTTCATTATTTTTGCAGCACAAATTCCACTTTGGCAATGTCCCTGAAGCGACATGGATATTGAGAAGCGGTTGGAATGTAAAAACAAACAATAATATATGATTGATTATGAAAAGATTGATTAAGTTTTCGGCCGTCGTCTTTGCGGCCATAGTCTGTGTTGCAGACGGCATGGCGCGTCAGCTCACACCGGCGGAAGCGCTGGCCGGAGCACGTGCGTCAGCCGGCAGCATGCGTCACGGGATGCCGTCGCTGACCGACCGCGAGATGAAGTTGGCCTACACGGGTGTGCGTGACGGCATCAACTGCTACTATGTGTTCGACAGTCATGCAAGCGAGCGAGGCGGATTTGTCATCGTCAGTGCCGACGACCTCGCACCGGCCCTGCTTGGTCGTGTGGATGAAGGCGAGTTTGACTACGACAGCGCTCCTGCGGCCATGAAGTGGTGGCTGAGTCTGTATGAGACCAACATCACCGACGCCGTGCGCACGGGAACACCCATAAGACGACAGGCTGCCGAGGAACGTCCGCTCATCGGACATCTGATGACGACAAAGTGGGACCAGAGCGATCCGTTCAATATGTATTGTCCCTCAGTGTCCGGCAGCCGTTGCGTGTCGGGATGTGCCGCCACGGCTATGGCTCAGGTGATGCGTCATCACCGTTGGCCGGAGGTCGGGACAGGTAGCCACAGCTATACGACAGAGACTTATGGCATCTCGCTCAGCGCCGACTTCGGTTCGACGACATACGACTGGGACAACATGCTGGACAGCTACACACTGTCCTCTCCGCGTGCGAAAAGAGTGGCGGCGGGCACGTTGGTCTATCATTGCGGCGTCGCCATCGACATGGACTATTCGCCTGCCGGTTCGGGTGCGACCAGCATCAGTGTGGCCAGAGCGCTGGTGCAGTATTTCGGTTATGACAAGGGTCTCCACTATGAGGACCGCATCTACTATACGGACAGCCAGTGGGAAGACCTCATCTATGGCGAACTGGCCGAGGGGCGTCCGGTCTACTATTCGGGTGCTACTGTCAAGAACGAAGGCCACGCTTTCGTCTGCGACGGATATAGCGGCGACGGACTCTATCACTTCAACTGGGGATGGGGTGGCAGCTACGACGGTGACTTCCTCATCACCGGAGCCAACGCGCTCAATCCGGAAGGTTCGGGTACGGGCGGCGGTACCGTGGGCTATGGCTTCACCGAATATCAGTCCTGTCTGTTCGGCGTGCAGAAAGAGCGCGGAGACTCAAAGACGTATATCGTCATGGCAAGTCCCTACGGAATTTCGCTGAGGAATAATGGAGCGACGGTGACGCGCAATAGCCAATTGACGTTCAGTGGCAACATCTACAGCTATTCGTCGATGGCAGTCGATGTCGAGTTCGGAATGATGTTCCGCAACACCTCCACGGGCGAGGTGCGCTATTCATCCTCGACTGTAGTGCAACTGAAACCGTTGTATGGCATTTCCGGTCTTCAGTCGACTCCCGCCGGAGTGACGGCCAATGGCGAATATGAGGTCCTGCCGGTCTATCGTGCGGCCAATTCGCATGACGAGTGGCAGCAGGTGCGCGTTAAGCCCGGAACGACAATACCGCGCATCACGGTGACAGGCGACCGTCCGACACTGATGCTTGCCGGTGAGACTTACGTGGGAGCCAACGGTGACAACACCGTTACTGCTGACAATGTGGAAGTCCATTTCACACTCTCTGCTGCATCGGATGTGACCAACCGTAAGGTTGTCGGTCTGGTGAAGGAAAACGGATTGACTGTCGGGACAATCTCGACCACCGTCTCGATGAGCGCCGGTGAGACCCGCGAGTTTGTCATGACCGGCGACTTGGCCGGACGGCTGACCGTAGGTAAAGAATATACGTTGCAGCTCCAGGACGATGTCGCCGGAGCGTTGCTCACTCCGGCTCTGTATGCCACAAGCCGTTTCACGGTGGTCGAGGCGTCCGGCATCTCCGAGACCGTGGTTTCGGACGGCGGACTCGGCTCAGGCAAGGTTGACGTCTACAGTCTGGCGGGCACTCTGTTGCGCAGCGGAGTCAAAGCTGGTGAGGCGTTGGAGACATTGCCGGCGGGAATGTATATCGTCGGCGGCAAGAAGGTCGTAAAGAAGTAAGTCGGCGATATATCGGAATATATGATACGGAAAACGTGGATTGCACCATACATGCAATCCGCGTTTTCCGTATATATAATAATGTAAAAGCTGCGATGGTGTTGTCAGTTTTCCTTGCCGTCGTTATAATCGTTGTCTCCGGGATTGGAGGCGTTGCTGACGGAAGCCTGACGCATGAGCCGGTCGAAACGACGGCGGTCGGCATTGATCTTCAATGCGTTGATGATGTCGGTCACTCCATACAGCAGCAGACACCAGCCGATGATGATGAGCGGGGCGCTGGCAATCCATACGGGACGCAGAACGGCTATCAGACCGACAATGAGCACGGTCGCCGGACAAATCCAGAACACCACCGGGATGCGGCGGATGCGGCCGGCGGAAACAAGATTGACAATCTGGTTGATGGCGCCGAGGATGAGTATGGCTCCGAAGACATAGCCCAGCGCGTCCATGACGAAGTGGGGGCGCAGAGCCAGCAGCAGACCGAGGATGACGCTGCCGACACCGACGATGGGGAAGGGTGGAACGCCGCCGGACACAATCTTGCCGTTGGCGTCAAGAATCGTGACACCGTCGTCCTTGCGGCGGGCGCTGATGTAGACGGCACACGAAATGATACCGGACAGCAGGAACAATACCCCGATGGCGATGATGAGCCATGCTGCCGTGTCGGCCGGGTATTTGATGAGCAGTACTCCGATGATGATGGAGCATGCTGCTCTGAAGATTGAACTCTGTAATACTTTCATGATGTAAATGCTTGTTTGGTTGTCTTTGCTGCAAAAATAATGAATAAGAGTGTAAGAGAAAAATCTTTTTAGTACTTTTGCATAATAAAAACATTGCTTATGACGACGTTATATCTCGTGCGGCACGGTGAGACGGAGGATAATGTGGCACAAATCATGCAGGGGCAGACGCAAGGACGGCTCACCGCCCGTGGCGTGGAGCAGGCTCGCGGATTGGCTGACGCGCTGGCTGGCGAACGCCTGGATGCCATCGTGGCGAGCGACCTGAAGCGGGCTGTCGATACGGCCAAGGTTGTGGCCGACATCCGCGGGATGGAGGTGGAGACGACCCCGCTGTTGCGTGAGCGTGACTGGGGTGGATTTACGGGCCGGTTTATTCCGGACCTGAAAGACGCACCGTGGCCGGACGACATAGAGACGCTTGAACAGATGATGGAACGCGCTGCCGCTTTCCTGGACTACATAAAAACAAAACACCACGGCCAGCGTGTGCTGGCCGTGGGGCATGGTATAATCAATAAAGCTGTTCAAGCCGTATTCCGCAATCTCCCGATGAACCGCATCCCGCGCATGGACAATGCCGAGGTGAGGGTGCTTGAGATTCCTTGATTTTTGTTTGTGCCGCATCGGCTCATCTGCGGTTGCCGAAACTGCCGGACCTCTTTGAACTTCCGCTGCCGGATGTCGCATGGTGGGAGGACGATGTGTGCGGCGATGCGCTTCTTACGGATGTATTGCTGCGAATGGCACTGCTGTTGCTTCTTGTCGGCGTACCCGTGCTTCTCACTGCGGTATTCATGTTTCTTGTGCCACTGCTGTTGCTTCTCACGGCGGAGTTGCTGCTTCTCACGGCGGAATTGCTGCTCTTGACAAACGTGTTGTTGCTGCGAGTGGAAGATGTTCCTTGTATTTTGGTGCTGCGGACGTCGGAGAATGGTTTAACGGACGTCGCCCGATCGGCTGTTCCTAAGTTGACGGTCGAAGCACCGCTATGTATGTTCCGGTCTGTTGTGCGTGATGTACCGAAAGAACCTCCCGTCTTGCTTCCCGAACCGGTGACAGTGCCGTTGGACGGACGTGTGGACGTTCCTGATGACGGACGTGTGGTTGTCCCCGTAGTGCGGCTGCCGCTGAACGAACCTCCCGTCTTGCTGCTGCCGATGTTCGGACGTGACGAGTTGTTGTTGCGGTCGTTGTTGTTGACAGTCACACGTGTCGAACTGTTGAAGCTGTTGCCGTTGTTGTGGCGTGTGTCACCGCTGTCCCAACGGTCGCGCAGACCTTGGTGACGGTCCGGATGCGGGCGGAAGTCGTGGCGATGTCTTTCGTAGTAGCTGCGTCCGCCGTTGCTCCTCCAGCTGTGGCCGCCACGATAGGATATATAGACGGTGGGACGGCCGAAGTAGAAGTAGTCGCGTCGCGGATAGCGGGCGTAGACACCGAAGTGCCAATAACCGGAGTGCCAGTAGAGCGGGCGATAAAAATATGAGGCTGCGCAGAAAGCGTTCCACTGCCAGTCCAGAAGGATATGGCCCAGGTCGAGGTTGCGCCGTGACCAATAAGTGCCATAGACATCGTCGCGGCTGGTGACACTCATGAGGTAATCGAGATTGATCTCGTAGGCGGCATCATATTGTCTGTCGTCGAGGTTCAACTCGTAGGCCATCTTGTCCGTGAGGAAAAGTGCTTCGCGACGTGCCTGCTCGTAGCTCATAGCGCTGGCCGATACTGCTATCGTCAGTATTGCCACTATTGTCATAATCGTCCGTTTCATAATCTTTATGCTTTGATGAAGGTTCAACTTTTGTTCTTTTTCTCTCTCTGACCGTTTGTGTCATTGACAGCCGACGGTCTTTTATCTGTTGCAAAGTAACATCAAAAAAACGTCACCGGCAAAGGATTTTCCCTAAACGGAGCAGGGAAAATCCCTATCTCGTGTTTTTTCGGCAGATAGGAATGGCGTTTTTGGTTTTTTTCAGTAACTTTGCCGTGAAATCAATATAATTTGATTGCCAATAACCAAGCGATGTGCGGTGAGACTTCCACATGCGTACGGTTACGGCTATACATAATAAATAAATGTAGAGGATGAGAATACTCCTTGTTATAGCATCTTCCATATTGTTCGGTTTGCAGGCATTTCCTCAGAATACCGAACGTAAAGGACTTTTGGATGGATTGCACTATGGTGTCGAGATGCAGGCGACGCTGTCATCCGGCAAGACTCCGCTGTGGCTCAATGCAAACAAGCACGGTCTCAGTTCGTTGGAGGACGTCAACGGCTATCTGCGTGCATCGTTGCAACGCCCTCTCGCGACAGACTCCATGAAACGCTGGGGCGTGGGCTATGGCGTCGACGTGGCCGCGGCATACCATTTCACGAGCAATGTCGTTGTGCAACAGGCATACGTCGAGGGTCGGTGGCTTCACGGTGTGCTGACCGTGGGCAGCAAGGAAAGGCCTATGGAGTTGAAGAACAACCGGCTGTCCAGCGGCGGCCAGACGTATGGCATCAACGCCCGTCCGGTTCCGCAGGTGCGGCTCGCTCTGCCGGACTATTGGGAAGTTCCGCTGACCAAAGGCTGGCTGAGTCTGAAAGGACATATTGCCTACGGTCGCATGACAGACGACAACTGGCAGCATGAGTTTACGGGACGGAAAAGCAAATATGCTGATGGTGTCTTGTATCACAGCAAGGCCGGCTATCTGAAAATAGGCAATGATTATCGGTTCTGTCAGTGGTCATTGGAGTTGGGATTGGAGATGGCCTCTCTCTTTGGCGGCACGTCTTATATCCCGGATAATGATGAAGTGTTGGTCTATAAAAACGGAACCGGTCTGAAAGCCTATTGGAATGCGTTCATTCCCGGCGGTTTTGACTCCAACGAGACACAATACACAAACTTTGAGGGAGACCAGTTGGGTAGTTGGATGGTTCGCGTCAATTACGAGAATGAAGATTGGGGAGCACATTTCTACGTGGATAAGTTCTTTGAAGACCATTCTTCCATGTTCCAACTTGATTATAACGGATATGGAACGGGAGACGAATGGAACACAAAGAAAAAGAGCAAATATCTGCTTTACGACTTCAAGGATTGGATGCTCGGAATAGAGGTCAATCTGAAACGGGGACGTTGGCTGCGTGACATGGTGTTTGAATACATTTATACCAAATACCAAAGCGGCCCGGTCTATCATGATCGCACTCCGTCCTTGTCTGATCATGTGGGTGGACGTGACAATTATTATAATCACGGCATATTCACCGGATGGCAGCACTGGGGGCAGGTGATAGGCAATCCGCTATATCGCTCGCCTATATACAACACTGACGGAACAATAGAGGTGGAAAACAATCGTTTTATGGCATTTCACCTCGGACTGTACGGAGCACCGTCCGACAATCTTAGTTACAGACTTCTGGCGACATATCAGGACGGTTTCGGTACATATACAAGTCCATTTACCCGCGCAAAGAGCAATGTGAGCATATTGTTGGAAGCCAACTATGCTTTTGACTACAAGAACCTGAAAGGCTGGAGTATTCGTTGTGGTTATGGCATGGACTTCGGTGGTATTCTCGGAGACAATTATGGAGGGCAGATTACGATAACGAAGACCGGATTATTATCATTATGAAAGCAGTAAAGTCTATTATGGTCATGGCGCTCGTTGTTGCGGCCATGATGTCTTGTGAGATAGAGATGTCGGGCAATGGATACCTCGACGGATACTGGCACTTGGTGCGTGTCGACACGCTGACAACAGGTGGCGTGTGCGATATGTCCGGCAAACGGGTCTTTTGGAGTGTACAGTCAAGCCTTATCAATGCCACTGACTATGACCGGCAATACCGAGGTTATTTCTTCCATTTCGACAAGAGTGAAACCACGCTGCGTTTGTTTGATCCGTATGCGGACAAACGGGCCGATGGCGACATAAAGGTGGAAGACTCATCGGAAATCAGTCATTTGGGAATAAATGCTCTCGACGAGACGTTTAGAATAGAGCAACTCAGCGGCAGTCGTATGACGATTGCCACGGAGCAGTTGCGGCTCAGTTTCAAGAAGATGTGATTATAGCTTTTTTCCCGTGACGATGCTTAGAAAAGTGTTTGTCAGTATCTTGGCGTCGAGCCACCATGAATGGTGTTCCAGATAGTAGAGATCGAGTTCGAGGCGTCTCAACATTTTTTCCATTGTGTCGGTATAGCCGTTATACAGAGTGGCATAGGATGTCACTCCGGGGCGTATTTGGTATAGAGAGACATATCGTGGGTCCCGTTTTATTATCTGTCGGATATAAAACTCGCGTTCGGGGCGTGGTCCGATGAACGCCATGTCCCCCTTTATTACATTCCACAACTGTGGCAGTTCGTCAAAATGATGTCTGCGGAGGAAGTGTCCTATCTTTGTCAGCCGGGTGTCGTTGTCGTTCTGACAGAGTTCCGGCTCGTCCTTCTCGGCATCCACTTTCATGCTTCTGAACTTGTATATATAGAAAGGTTTGCCATGCAGTCCGATACGTTCCTGCTTGAAGATGGCCGGTCCGTTGTCTTCCAAGCGGACGGCGATGTAGCAAATGATAAACAGTGGAGAGAACAGGATGAGGCACAGACACGCCACGATGAAGTCTATTGTCCGTTTCAGATGGCGTTCTACCACATTCATTCCGTCATATATGTAATTTGTCTTATCTTCCATTTCTGTCTTTTGGCAATCATGAGCACCATGTTGAAGTGCGTCATGGGGTCATGCGGCTTTTAAACGGTTTGTTTTTCTGTGTCCAATACCTCGTATTTGGAGTGGTTGCTTTTGTATTCCGGTACGATCTCTTTCATCTCCTTTACGGTTTCCATGTCGTCATACCGGTAGCTTTCGGCGATTAGTTTGTCAATCATGCTCTTCACCTTGTCGAAGTCATACTCCCTTACCGTGGCTATCTTTATCTTCTTATTGAATGTAGGTTTGGTTATTTCCTGATCGTTGAGCACTTCTTCATACAGTTTTTCTCCGTCCCGCAATCCTGTAAACTTGATGTCTATGTTCTTGGCTCCGCTCAGTTTTATCATGCGTCTTGCCAAGTCTGCAATCTTGACGGGCGCTCCCATGTCGAATACGAATATTTCTCCACCGTGTCCTTTGGTGCCGGCTTCGAGTACAAGTTTGCATGCTTCAGGTATGAGCATGAAGTATCTGAATATGTCAGGGTGGGTCACCGTGAGCGGGCCGCCGTTCTTTATCTGTTCCTTAAACAGAGGTATCACCGAACCGTTGGAGCCGAGCACATTGCCGAAGCGTGTTGTCACAAATTGCGTGATGCCGTTCTTGCTGTTGCTCTTGATCGCTTTGTCGAGGCTCTGCACGTATATTTCACAGATGCGTTTGGAGCATCCCATCACGTTTGTCGGGTTTACGGCTTTGTCGGTGGATATCATGACAAACTTCTTTACGCCGTATTTTACCGACAGGTCGGCCATTATCCGTGTACCGTTGACATTGTTCTGAATTGCTTCGCAGGGGTTGTCTTCCATCATGGGGACATGCTTGTAGGCTGCGGCATGGAAGAGATAATCAGGCTTGTACATTTTGAACAGCGTCTCCATGCGGCTTTGGTTGCAGATGGATGTCACGATGGTCTCAGCCTTGATGTGCGGATGCTCCTTCTTCATGAACAGGCGCATGTCGTGTTGAGGCGTCTCGGCCTGGTCAATCATGATAATCCTTTCCGGCATAAATTCCGCCACCTGACGGGCAATCTCGCTTCCGATGCTTCCTGCCGAACCGGTTATCATGATGCTCTTTCCGCGCAACAGGTCGCCGACAGCCTTGAGGTCGATCTGTATTTCATCACGTGGCAGCAGGTCTTCTATTTCGACTTCTTTCAACTGATTGGTCGAGATGTCGCTCTTGCCGTCCCATTCGGTCGTGGTGTTCATTATCAGTATCGATATGCCGGCCTCTATCAGTTGGTCCACCATGATAGGATTGTTGGTGAGGGCTTTCTGTTTCAGAGGAGATATGAGCAGCGTATTGACATTTTGCTCAGTCATTTTCTGTACCACACTTCCGTCATTGCGGTAAACTCTCACTCCCATGAGTTCCTTTCCGACCAAGTCTTCCGCATCGCTGATAAATCCGCAGAGGCGAAACTGGCGTGTCTCTTCCGAATTGATGGCGCGTGCGATGCTTGTACCGCCGTTCTTTACACCATAGATGAATACGGGCCGGGCTTCCTGGTCCATGCGGTAATATTCAAACATATACTTCACTACCATTCGTGCCGTCCACATTATGATGGTGGCGAGGACGAATGTTGAAGCCAGTTCGCGCATCCTTATGGGCACAAACCAATCGTCGAAATTGAAAAACTGTCGCAGTATGGCAATTATCGCGACACCGATGAAGTTGCCCATCGCTATCCTGCTTATGTCGGAAAACGATGTGTATCTCATCACGCCCGAGTAGGTGTGCATGATGCGGAAACCGATGATATAGAACGCAAGATAGAATGACAGCGTGCCGACAAGCGGCATAAACCGCATGGATGTCGTTTCGGCGCCGTGGTCAAGTGTGTAGCATGTCAGGCCTGAGAATATGACAACAATACAGTCGAAGATGAAAACGCACCAATAGGGTAGCGCGTCTTTTGAGAAATACCAGTGTGACAGTTTGTTTAATATGCTCATCTTCTCTTATTTTCTTCCAATTATATGATTTTCTTAATCGTCAGGAATACGATCTTGAAGTATTCCCTTAAATTATGATTTTCGATATACCGCATGTTGAGCCTTATCTTGTCGGGCATGATTTGCTCCACGTAGGCTTTGTCCGGGTCGGCCGCCCGTCCGAGTATCTCGTTTTCGTCGGCATATTCGATTGAAGCATAGTCGGTGATGCCGGGTTTCACGCTCAACACCCGCCTTTGATCGGCAGTGTACATGTCCACATACTTTTTCACCTCGGGCCGTGGGCCGACCAGACTCATGTCGCCTTTCAGGACGTTGAGCAACTGCGGGAGCTCGTCAATCTTGTATCGGCGTATGAAGTAGCCCATGCGCGTGATGCGGGAGTCATGTCCACCGACGGTGATCAGTCCCTGCTTGTCCGAGCCGGTGCGCATTGAACGGAACTTCAGCAACCCAAACATCTTTCCGTCCTTTCCCACACGTTGCTGACGATAGAAGCCGCCGCCGGGACTTTCCATCCGGATGAGGATGTAGACGACGAGGAGTAGCGGAGACAGTACTACCAGTCCCGCGAAAGAGAACAATATGTCAAGCAGTCTTGTCAAAACGCTATGTCTATGAAGTTCTTCAGCAGATAGTCTATCTGCTCATCGGTGAGTCTCGTGTGTAGCGGCAGCGTCACTTCGTTGCAGTACTGTCCGTAGGCGTTAGGGTAGTCCTTGATGTCGAAGCCCAGCGCTTTGTAGGCTGTCATCATCGGCAGCGGCTTGTAGTGGACGTTGCAGGCAATGTCCCTTTTGGCCATCTCCGTGATGACGTTGTTGCGGAAAGCCTCGTCTTTGCCGAGCAGACGGACGAGATACAGATGGCCGGACGACTTGTGCTCGTCGTTGTAGTGATCCAACACTTGTATGTCGTGGCCTCTCAGGGCCTCGTCGTACATGCCTATCATTTCACGTCGCCGTGCCAACAGTCCCTCATAGCGCTTCATCTGTACCAGACCTATGGCGGCCATGATGTCTGTCATGTTGCACTTATATGCCGGAGAGACGATGTCATACTCCCAGGCACCCAACTGTGTCTTAGCCAGCGCGTCCTTGCTCTGTCCGTGCAGTGAGAGCAGTTGGAACTCCTTGTAGAGCGCGTCGTTGTCTATACCATCTATCGGTCTCCATGTCAGGGCGCCGCCTTCTGCCGTCGTGAAATTCTTGACGGCATGAAAACTGAACGACGTGAAGTCCGCGATGCTTCCCACCATCCGTCCGTGACGGCTGGCTCCGAAGGCATGGGCCGCATCCGCCGTCACGACAATCCGGCCGATGGCCTCCTGTATGTCGTTATTGGGTCTGAACAGATGCTTCTTGCTGTCGACGATGTCGAATATCCTGTCGTAGTCACACGGCACACCACCCAAGTCTACGGGGATGATGGCCTTTGTGCGCTCATTAATGGCATCGGCCATCAAGTCGTAGTCCATCTCCCATGAATCCTTCTTTGTGTCGATGAGCACGATTTTGGCCCCTACATGGCATATCACGCTGGCCGACGCCGTGTATGTGTAAGCCGATGTTATCACTTCGTCACCCGGTCCTATGCCCAACACGCGCAGTATCATCTCAAGACATGCCGTCGCCGAGTTGAGGCAGACAGCCTTGTCCGTGTGACAGAATGATGCGATCTGCCGCTCCAGCTCCTTTGTGCGTGGACCGGTGGTGATCCATCCCGACAGCAGGGCGTCGCGCACCTCGTTTGCTTCGGCTTCTGTTATATCTGGTGGTGAAAACGGTATTTTCATAATTCTATTATCTGTTTGATTTGACGTTAAACTTCTTATTCATTACTACCTTATATATGCCGGCCAAATATCCATAGCCGTAGCTCAGGTGTACATTCGCAAAGACGTATGGCATCATCAGAACCAGTAGCGGCTTCTTGAACTTTGCGGCCGACTTGCATCCTATCGCCATGCCGATGAGTACGTAAAGGGCAAGCACCGCTACATACATCCACAATATGATGTCGGAGACGTAACTCAACATGCCGCCTGTGATTATTCCCAGCAGGAACAGCATCGGAAAAAACTGGCGGATGGTGGCCGGATGGCCGAGCTTCTTGTTCACCAGTGGTTTGAAGAGACCATACTGAAAATACATCCGGCGCATCTTTCCGATAGTGTCGCGAGCCGTATAGTTTATGACAAGTTGTGGTATCAAGTATATTTTTCCGCCATGATTTGTCAGTCTGGCGTTGAATTCGTCATCCTGATTTCTCGTGAGGTCTGTGTCAAACAGACCGATTCTGTCGAATACCTCACGCCGGTAGCATCCGAACGGTACGGTGTCGGCCGTCGTGAGCTCTTTCACGCCGATTTTGTGCTTAGAACCTCCTACGCCGAAAGGGTGGCTTGATGCGATGGCAATGGCATGACACACGGTCGTGTCACGGGCTGCAACTGTATTCCACACGGCTCCCACATTGTCCGCATCAAGTTCTTGGAGATATCTCGTCAGCGTTGATACATAGTTTTCCGGATAGACGCAATGTCCGTCAATGCGCATCACCACGTCTCCCTCGGACCGGCGTATTCCCTCGTTCAGTGCGTAGGGTACGGTATGGTGAGGATTGTCAAGCAGTTTGATGTGGTTGTATTTAGCTGTATAATCAGAAACAATATCCCTCGTTCGGTCCGTACTCATACCGTCGACGAACAGTATTTCCATGCCTTCCTGCGGGTAGTCCTGTCCCAACATGGACTCAATGCATCTCGCAATGTATTTTTCCTCGTTGTATATAGGGCATATTATGGAAACCTTATGCTTGTTCATGATGTTACAAAGATACGATGTTTTAAATAATAACTTAAAAATTATGTAAATATTGCATGGGGAGACTACTTTTCGGCGTATTTGCCTGATTTTCTCAGAACTCACACAACAAATACTTTTTTAAGCCATTATCTTATCGTACATACACTGTGGTGTGTCTTCAGTTTGCAGTGGAGCCGCTCTTTATCTCCCAGCGGCCGATGGTCCGTCTCTCACGGTCAAAGTTGATTCCGACATTAACCACGGGCAGACCGCAAAGTGTGAAGCGTGAGGGATAGTCCTTCAGTTCTATTTGGCGCATGGCCGTAGCCGCGTCACTGCCAAGTTTCAGTTCTATGACGTAGAGCGTGTCTGCCGTGCGCATCATCATGTCGACACGACCGCGTGGCGTGCGTACCTCCACATCTACAAACATGCCGAGAAGTGAGAAGATGATGTAAAGCATTTGCTGATAATGCCCCTCGTAGTCGGTGTTGTCACAGTAAGGAACGGTGAGTAGGAGCTCCTGAAGCAGACCGAGTGAGTCTTCGAAGCGTCCTTCCTGGATAGCTATCGCCATCAGTGCCACGGTGGTAATTCCGTTTTCTGTACGCTCATTGAGATAGTTTGGTATGAGGCTCTGCATGAGCCCCACGCGGATCTCTTTGTTCGGGATGTCGAGAGTGTAGAGATTTCCCATCGGATTATAGTCCTTTATCGTCACATATCCGCTCTGATAGAGCAGTGGCGTGATGCTCGTCATGCGCTCCGTGGGAGCGTCAAAAGCGGAAGCCATAGCCTTCAAGTCTCCTATGCGCGACGGAACGACCTTATATTTGCGCAGCATCTCGATAAGATAAGTAGGTGTGCCGCTGCCGAACCTGTAGTCATCTATCTTTTTCCACGCCAATGCGTTTATCAGACTGAACGGGTTGTATATGTCCGGCGAAGGCCACGTGAAATGATATCCGTCGTATCTTTCCTTCAGACGCAACATGGTCTCGTCGACTGTCAGGCCGAGCGTGTTTGCCAGTCGGGCAATGTGTTCCGGTGCTTGCGAGCGCATTTCATCTTCTGTGATACCGCAGATGGCGGCAAACGGCTCGAGCATACTGATGTTGGATATGTTGTTCAGCTCACTGAAGATGCTCAGCTGTGAGAATTTTGTAATGCCGGTGAGGAACACAAACCGCAGGTAAGGGTCGCATGCTTTCAGCGGGGAATAGAAGTTGCGCATGATGTTGCGGAGCACCGGCAGGTCACGCTCTTCGTGCATCACGTCAAGCAAGGGGGCGTCATATTCGTCTATGAGCACGACAACCTTGTGGCCGGTCTGCTCAAATGCGCGCATTATCAGGGTTGTCAAACGGTCGTTAGTGTCCACGGATGGGGCTTCTATACCGTAAACCTTCTCATATTCAGCAAGTCGGTTGCCTAAATACCTTTCCAATCCTTCACGGTCCATGTGTTTACCAAGGCTCATGTCGAAATGCAGCACGGGATAGGCCGTCCATTCTTTCTCAAGGCGGCCGGCTGCCAGTCCTTTGAACAGGTCCTGCCGTCCTTCAAAGAAACTGCGCAGGGTCGATGTCAACAACGATTTGCCGAAGCGGCGTGGCCGGCTCAAGAAGAAATACTTTGCGTCATCGTGTGCCATATTGTACACATATTCCGTCTTGTCTATATAGAGGTAACCTCCCTCGCGGATATCCTCGAAGGTCTGTATGCCCACCGGGCAGCGGCTCAGTTTCTGTTGTTCCATAACGATATGTCTTTAGTGTCTGATTGGCAAAGATAAACATAAAATTCCATATTCGTCCACTGATGGGATAAGGAATTAGGTCTCTCTTTGAAAAAAGCACTCATTTTTGGTTCATCCGACATTTGGAGTGATATTTCAAATAAAACCAATATATCAACCTCATTTGGAAGTCTTTACGTGGGCTAATCTCAGTCCCCTCCTTTCGAAGGCTACTCTCTGCACACATCTTTATCCCCGGCTTATACTAACATAGCATGTTCATTTGGACGTCTT
>CABUXJ010000010.1 GCA_902495455.1 uncultured Prevotella sp. | reverse complement strand
GTTGAAATAGTTGGCACGGAGGCGGTCGCGACGGGTCGCGACCCTACAAAGGGAAGTGAACATCGGGCTTAGACATATCCAGCTCCCTCCCTTTGGGAGGGTTGGGGTGGGTGTTAGGTGGGTTTTAGGTTGTTGGCTTTTAGGTGGTTGGCTTTTTAAATGTAATAAAAACTATCAAGAATTTAACACTTCAGAATTGCTCAAAACTTTGTCCGAAAAAGCGAAAAAAGCCCTTCCGCGTCATCATTTCCACGCTCCGACATCCTCATTTCCGCTCTTCGGCCGACCAACGGGGCCCTTACGGGGTCGCAACGGGGCCGCCGTCGCACTCCAACGAGCACGCCGTTGCAATGCAACGAGGGCCCCGTTGCAGAGCCGTAAGGCCCTTACGGCAGGACCTCGGCGGCGATTTTATTGCACACTTTCACTGTTTTTGTCGTAACATCTTGTAGCTCAGACGATAAAAGATGCACGCGCAAAACTCGCAAATTTGCGGCCAAAAGATTTTCATTTTTAAATTCTTCACGTATGCGAGCCTTCTTGTAAAAATTATTCCGAATTGTTAAAATTCGCCCGTTGTCTCGGAAAACTTGTGGAAGTCCGCCCACAAGTAGGGCCGCGACACCCTCGGGGTTAGTATGTCATTGAGTCCATTCTGTAGCTCAAAGAGTAATCAAGCTCCCTCCCTTTGGGAGGGTTGGGGTGGGTTATTGGGGAGGGCCGGGGTGAGACCGTCGCTTTTACGTGCTTTTATTTTGCCGGAAGACAAATAACCGCTATCTTTGTAGCAGCAAACTATTCAGGTATTACGTAAAAAGAGAAATCATGACTGAACAATCGAAAAACCGTTTCATGGCATTGCTGTTGCTGCTTTGCGCAGTTATGCGAATTTACGCGCAAGATCCGCGCGAGCGAACTTACTACTATGAGATACTCGAACCTAAGCACGAGTACAAGGAAAAGGTTGCGGGATATGCTGCCGAGAGGGTGAAGGAAAATCTCGGCCGCGGGCTTGTCGCCGTGCCGGCCGATGAGGGGCGGAGCGTATATCTCAGTTGGCGACTGCTCGACGACGACGCCTCCGACGTCGCGTTTCACGTATATCGAGAGTCCGACGGCAAGACACGTCGCCTCACCCGCAAGCCCGTGACCCGCACGTGCGACTTCATCGACAGCAAGCCTGTGGCCAAGGCCGTCTACAGTGTGAAACCCGCTAAAGGCCAGGGCGCCGCGGGCACGGTGGTGGTGGAGCTGGCCTCGCTCAAAAACTACACTTCCATAAAACTGAAAGACGGCGACCGTGCGGGCAAGATAGCTCTGGCCGATCTCAACGGTGACGGCGTCTACGACTATATCGTGCGCACTCCCGCGTCGAACGTCGACCCCGGTATGCCCGCCGACAAGACCGGCATCACATATAAGATATCGGCCTATCTCAGCGACGGCACATATCTGTGGACCGTCGACCTCGGTCACGGCATAGAGCCGGGCGTATGGTTCTCGCCTTTCGTGGCATACGATTTCGACGGCGACGGCCGCGCGGAGGTGGCGCTGAAGACCGCCGGCGACGACTTCGTGAGAGACGCGAGAGGACATGTCTGCGGCGGAAGCGAGTCGATGACCGTGCTCGACGGAATGACGGGAAAGGTCATCGCTTCCGTCCCCTGGCCGGAGCGCAACTATCGTTACGGCGATGTCAACCGGCAGAACCGCAACCAGATGGGTGTGGCTTTTCTCGATGGCAAGACTCCGTATATACTTGCCGCCCGCGGCACTTACAAGCTGATGACGGTCGATGCGTGGATGCTCCGTGACGGAAAACTCACCCGTGCGTGGCGCTGGGACGGCGACGAGGAAAATCCTTTGGTGCGCAGCATGGGCGCCCACAGCATGGTCACCGGCGATGTTGACGGCGACGGGCGCGACGAGATACTGCTCGGCTCGTGCATGCTCGACGACAACGGCACGCTGTTGTGGTCGTCGGGACTCGGCCACAGTGACAAGGCTTATCTCTGCAAGCTGCGTCCCGACAGCGAGGGCCTTCAGGTCTTTCTCGCCCTTGAACCGAAGAACGAGCAGGGCCGTGGCGTGTGCGTGGTTGACGCCAAGAGCGGCCGGCAGATATGGAACATCGGCCACACGACATATCATGTCGGTAGCGGCATGGTGGCCGACTTCAATCCCGAGTGGCCGGGACTGGAGTGCTTTGCCGGCGAAGACCGTAAGGGCGGCAGTACGGCCAAATATCTGCTTACGGCCGACGGCAGGAAGATGGACGTAGAGCCGGGTGACGTGCCCGGATGCCACCCGTGGGTGTGGTGGGACGGTGACCTGCTGCGCGAGACATTCACGCGTGGCGGCGGCCGCAAGGACCGTCATCGCGGGCAGAGCGTGTGGAAGTGGAAGGGCGAAGTGCTCACTGACGGCATCGAGGGAGGTGTGATTGTCACTGCCGATGTCGACGGCGACTGGCGCGAGGAGATAATAACCTCACTGCCCGGAGAACTCCGCGTCTACCGCACAAGCATCCCCGCGCTCGACCGCCGCGTGACGCTCATGCAGGACCCGCTGTACCGCAGCTACATAATGCACGGCAGCATGGGGTATCCCCAGTCGCCCGTCACTTCATATTATCTGGGAGAAAAGTAAATAAATGAAGAATGAAGAGTGAAGAATGAAGAAGTTGCTACCGCCGTTCACAAGTCGCTTCACTAATAGGAAGCACAACGTGGAAAGGCGGTAGCAAATTCTTCACTCTTCGTTCTTCACTCTTCATTTAACTTTCGTTCTTCACTCTTCATTTAATTTTCGTTCTTCATTTTTTTTATCTTGCAGCATGTCATTCGATAAAAATTTGTATCTTTGCAATCAGACTATAATAAAACGAATTAAAAATAATTGTTATGAAAACAAATTATGAAATCCGCTATGCCTCCCATCCGGAGGACGCAAAGAGTTATGATACCGCCCGCATACGCCGCGACTTCCTCATCGAGAAAGTGTTTGCCGCAGACGAGGTCAACATGGTTTACTCGATGTACGACCGTATGGTTGTCGGCGGTGCCATGCCCGTGGCCGAAGAGCTGAAGCTCGAAGCAATCGACCCGCTGAAGGCTCCTTACTTCACGACACGCCGCGAAATCGGTATCTTCAACGTCGGAGGCGAAGGCACGGTGAAGGTCGGAGACGAAGTCTTTGAGCTCGGATTCAAGGAGGCCCTCTACATCGGCCGCGGCGACCGCGACGTCGTCTTCGCGTCAAAGGATGGCGGAAAACCCGCAAAATTCTACTTCAACAGCGTCACCGCACACACCGCATATCCCTGCAAGAAGGTGACCAAGGCTGACGCCGTCGTGGCACACATGGGTGCGCTGGAGACCAGCAACGAGCGCAACATCAACAAGATGCTCGTCAGTCAGGTGCTGCCCACATGCCAGCTGCAGATGGGTATGACCGAACTGGCTCCCGGAAGCGTCTGGAACACGATGCCGGCGCACGTACACAGCCGCCGCATGGAGGCTTACTTCTACTTTGAAGTGCCCGAGGATCAGGCCGTTTGCCACTTCATGGGCGAGGTCGACGAGACCCGTCACATCTGGATGAAGGGCGACCAGGCCGTGCTCTCACCCGAATGGAGCATCCACTCCGCCGCCGCAACCCACAACTACACCTTCATCTGGGGTATGGGAGGCGAGAACCTCGACTACGGCGATCAGGACTTCTCGCTCATCACGGACTTGAAATGATGAGGTGGCAGGATTGAGAAGATAATCGAAATATAAACACTTTAAAACATAAAGAAATGAACAATCCTTTTTCATTAGCCGGTAAGAACGCTTGGATTACAGGCGCTTCCTACGGCATCGGATTCAACATCGCCAAGGCGTTTGTTGCAGCCGGCATCAAGAACATCATCTTCAACGACATCAACGAAGCAGCCCTTGAGCGCGGACTGGCCAACTACAAGGAGGCCGGCATCGAGAACGTTCACGGATATGTCTGCGACGTAACGAAGGAAGACGACGTTAAGGCTCTCGTCGAGAAGATCCACGCCGAGGTCGGCCAGATTGACATTCTCGTCAACAACGCCGGCATCATCAAGCGCATCCCCATGCACGAGATGAAGCGCGCAGAGTTCCAGCAGGTCATCGACGTCGACCTCGTCGCACCGTTCATCGTCGCTTCGGCCGTTCTGCCCGAAATGATGGAGCGTCGCGAGGGTAAGATCATCAACATCTGCTCAATGATGTCGGAACTGGGCCGCGAGACCGTATCGGCATACGCCGCAGCAAAGGGCGGTCTGAAGATGCTCACACGCAACATCTGCTCAGAATACGGAGAGTACAACATCCAGTGCAACGGTATCGGCCCGGGTTATATCGCCACTCCCCAGACGGCTCCGCTCCGCGAGAAGCAGCCTGACGGCAGCCGCCATCCGTTCGACTCATTCATCTGCGCCAAGACTCCGGCCGGCCGCTGGCTCGAGCCCGAGGAGCTGGGCGGACCCGCCGTGTTCCTCGCCTCAAAGGCTTCGGACGCTGTCAACGGCCACGTCCTCTATGTCGACGGCGGTATCCTCGCCTACATCGGCAAGCAGCCCTGATTATAATTAAGAATTAATAATTTAAAAAGAATTAATAATTTAAAAAGATTGAAACGTCGGCCTCCGGCCGCCGCTTCAATCTTTTTTGTGTCATAATACGGCTGTTTTCCTTTCCTTTCAGCAATGTTCTGAATTATTTTTCGTATTTTTGCCGATACTCCGCGGGCGATAAAGCGCGTGCGGAGAAACCGTTATGAACAGGGACGTACTGGAATTTGTCACTTTCTGTATCGGGGCCGTGGCCGGCCGTCATGGCCTCTCGCGCAACGATGTCTACAGCCGGCTGAAAACTTCCGGCATACTCTACGGCTATATAATACCGAGCTACGACGTGCTTCACACGTTCAGTTCCGGATATATCGTGGACGATATCACGGACTTCATGAGGAAGAAAGGAGTGTTGGAGCCATAAGATTATGAAAACAGAGGATAGCGGAAAGCGCATTGTGCTGGATATGAAGATAGCGCGCATCATCGATATCTACAGCAAGGAACATGGTGTCCCGCTGGAAGAAGCTGCCGATGATTACTACAAATCGGTCACGGCCGAACTCATCGAGGACGGTGTTGCCGACCTTCATTGCCGTAGTGACAGATATCTTGCCGACGAACTGTGGATAGAGATGCAGAAGAAGAGGAAGTAAAGCATTGTTTCAAGCGGAACGTTCCGTCAATCTTTAAAGTAAAACACCGTCAAAGTTTAAAGTAAAATCCCGTCAAACTTTAAAGTAAAAGGGTGTCAAATCATAAAATTATTGTTATCTTTGCAATCTAAAAGCCTGATTATGAGCAAAGAACCGAAGTATATATCGAGAATCAGCGACAGGTTGCTGGAGAAGAAGCTCCGTTCTTCCGGCGCACTGTTGATAACCGGATGTAAATGGTGCGGGAAGACGATGAGTGCCGAGCAGCTTGCCGGCAGCGTAATCTATATGCAGGATGTGGACCACTCGCGGGCATACATGGTGATGGCCGACACCAAACCGTCGATGCTTCTGAAGGGTGACGTGCCGCGGTTAATCGACGAATGGCAGATGGCTCCCGTGCTGTGGGATGCCGTCCGTGCCGAGGTTGACAGGCGGCGGATACCGGGGCAGTTCATCCTCACGGGGTCCGCCGTGCCGAGAGACAACGCTACGGCCCACACAGGAACGGGGCGCATATCACGTGTGATGATGCGTACGATGAGCCTGTTTGAGTCCGGAGAATCTTCGGGTGAAATCTCGTTGGGGCGGCTTTTTGCCGGTACGCAGGACGACGGGGTCATGTCCTCGCTCTCGATACAGGACATTTCCTACGCGATATGCCGCGGAGGGTGGCCGGCGTCGCTTTCCTTTCCGAAGGAAGACGCCTTGGAGGTGGCACGAAACTATGTGGATGCGATTGTTGAAGAGGATGTCTCAAGGGTTGACGGCGTGGAGCGCAATCCGCAGCGGGTCTTCAATCTGCTGAGATCGCTGTCCCGGAACGTGTGCACGATGGCTTCAAATACGACGATAATTCAGGACATGGCAGCATCGGAAACCTCGATGACAGCCCCAACTTTCGATTCCTATCTCAACGCCTTGCGCCGCATCTTTGTCATTGATGACACACCGGCGTGGTCTCCGGCCATGAGGTCGAAGAGCGCGTTGCGTACGTCGGTCAAACGCAACTTTGTCGACCCGTCGATAGCGGCGGCTGTGTTGCGTACAGGGCCGGACAGGCTGCTCGAAGACTTCAATACGTTCGGGTTCCTTTTTGAGTCGCTGTGCCATCGTGACATGAAGATATATGCTCAGGCCAACGACGGTGATGTCTTTCACTACCGCGACCGGAATAATCTTGAAGCGGATATGATTGTGGCGCTCCGCGACGGACGATGGGCTGCTGTAGAGGTCAAACTCGGAAGCCGGCAGATAGAAGAGGCGGCTGAAAACCTGAAGAAACTGGCGGAAAAGGTAGACTCCGATAAGATGGGAGCGCCGTCATTTCTCATGGTTCTCACCGGTGGTGAATACGCATACCGCCGCGCCGATGGTGTCTGGGTCGTGCCGGTGGGGTGTCTCAGGGAATAGTCAGGCGTTCTCCTAATTGAGAAAGGAGAAAGAAAAATCGGCCCGTCGCTTCCATCGTGTCATCCAACGGCGGCCTTAAAACGTATTATTGGTAATAATCCCCGAAATTTGTATAATGGCAATTTCGGGGATTTGTCGTTATTTTGCAGCGTGGCCGGTGAGGTGACGAAAGACCGCTGGTTATCAGGGTGTTGCCTCGTGGTGTGATGAAGACAACAGGCCGCTGGCGGTGACGCCACGGAACAGGCGTGATAAAGTCACGGGACGGATATGCAGCGAAGACTACAACGATAATGAAACAAGATAAAATATCGGCTTTTATGAACATCAGGAGATTATCGATGGCTCTCGTCGTGCTGTTCGGCACGCTGTTCGGAGCCAACTGCAAGAGTGAGAACAAAAATGAAACAGCAATGAAAGAGACAGCAAAGACAGAGAAAATTCTCTTCATCAACGGCAGTCCCAACCGCGACGGAAACACGGCGGCTATGGCGGGCGTGCTGCTTGAGGGTCGGGAGTTTGAGACACTCAACCTCAACGACTACCGTATCAACTTCTACGGACAGGCGCTCGACGGCGACCAATTTGACGATGTCGTCGCAAAGATGCGTCAGGCCGACATCGTCGTGATGGGCTCGCCGGTCTATTGGCACAACATCTGCGCTTCGGTGCGCACGCTGATGGAGCGCTTCTACGGCACCATACCCGAGGGAGTGTTCAAGGGCAAGCGCCTTTTCTTCATCTATCAGGGCGCCGCGCCGACCAAGATGATGATTGATGACGGCGAATACAGCATGAGCCGTTTTGCAAAGATGTACGGCTTCAGCTATGAGGGCATGGCGACGAGCCGCGCGGAGGCGAAGAAGCTGAGGGAGAAAATGACAATTAAATAAGGAGAAACGAGAATATGAAAAGACGACTTATTATCGCAGCGGCCGTCCTGCTGGCCATTCCGGCAGCGGCTCAGGAGCGGGCCACGGTGCTGTTCACGAAGAACATCACACCCGAATCGCTCGTCAGCATCTACCGCGCGCTGAGCGTTGAGGCCACGGGGCGCGTGGCCCTGAAAATCAGTACTGGCGAGAGCGAGCGTTCAAATCATCTGCGTCCGGCGTTCATCAAGCCGCTGGTCGACGAGACTAAGGCCACCATCGTGGAGTGTAACACGGCCTATGGCGGCAACCGCTCGACCACAGAGGCCCACCGCCGCGCAATCAGCGAGCGCGGTTATGACCGGATTGCCACGGTCGACATCATGGACGAGGAGGGGACGATGAATATCCCCGTGAAGGACACGAAGCACATAAAGTATGACATCGTCGGCAGCCACCTGGCCAACTACGACTTCATGATCAATCTCGCCCACTTCAAGGGCCACGCTATGGGCGGTTTCGGCGGTGTCCTGAAGAACGCCTCCATCGGCGTGGCGTCGAAGAGCGGAAAGAGCTATATTCATTCCGGCGGCCGCTCGACGACCAATCCGTGGGGTGGGGAGCAGGACCCGTTCCTTGAGAGCATGGCCGCAGCGGCGCAGGGCGTCCACGACTATTTCGGCGGAAAGGTGCTCTACATCAACGTCATGAACAACCTGTCCGTCGACTGCGACTGTGACGGCAATCCGTCGAAGCCGCAGATGGCCGACGTCGGTATCCTTGCCTCGACCGACCCCATCGCGCTCGACAAGGCGTGTCTCGATCTCGTCTTCAACCACGACAACACCACCGGCGACACCGCCGTGCCGCTGCAACAGCGCATCACCAATCTTCATGGCACGTGGACGGTGGAATATGGTGAGCAGATCGGGCTGGGAACACAGGCCTACAATCTCATCGACCTTGATAATCAGGCCTCCGTCGACAAGACTATCAGCGACAAGGGCACACCGATATATAATGTATATACCGTCGACGGCAAGCGCGTCCTTTCGATGGCCACGGCCATTGACTCGCTCACGGCCGGAGTGTATATCGTCAATGGTCAGAAGACGGTCGTGAAATAGAGGGAAGTTCCTCCTGAACCATATAGGATCGTATAGAGATTGTAAATAGGTAACAGGGTAACTTTAAAACAAAGCGTTTGTGTTTTGATCATAAGCAGAGCCGACACAACGGGCTGAACAGTCAACTGGCTAAACAATAGGAGTGGAAAATCCATTGCTCGGGATTTTCCACTCCTCTTTTCTTTCTCCGTCGTGTCACGTGGCGCTCCGTGGGCCATGCTTCCCGCCGTGCAGGGTGTTGGCGTCATAGTGACGGGATGTTGGCGTAACAGCAAAAAAAGTGAGATTCCGCCCTGTGGCGAAACCTCACTCTGTTTCTTCTTCGTTGATTTCAGAAGAGAGTTTTCTGCTTATCTTAGTTGATGGCATCAGCCAGTTCAGCGCCGGCCTTAAACTTGGCAACCTTCTTGGCAGCGATCTGTATCTTCTGCTTCGTAGCGGGGTTGATACCTTCGCGGGCCGGACGTTCGTTGACGCTGAATGTTCCGAAGCCGATCAGGGCCACTTTGTCACCTGCGATGAGAGCCTCTTTCAGAGCTGCTACCGTTGCATCGAGAGCCTTCTTTGCGTCAGTCTTTGTCAGACCTGAACCGGCTGCAATCTTCTCGATTAATTCTGTCTTGTTCATAATCTTCGTTTTAGTTTGATATTAATAATTAGATACGATTTGTCAAAATCTCTTCGCAAATATAGAGGAAACATTCCGAAAAACAAACAAAAACGTAAAAAAAATGATATTTTTATGGAAAATTAGTCTGTACTGAGGGCTTTTCATGCCGTTTGACGGATATTTTTCGTAATTTTGCGCCTGTAACGAGTATATTTATTGACTAAGAAAAAAGACGTATAATCATCATGTTCAACAACATACCGACGGTGACCAGAAATCTGCTGCTCATCAACGTTATCGCATTTCTTGCCACGTTGGTGATGCCCGGACTCACCTCTATTGGTGGACTCCATTTCTTTCTTGCGAGTGACTTCCACCCCTACCAGCTTCTGACGTACATGTTTTTGCACGGCGGGTTCACGCACATCCTGTTCAACATGTTTGCCCTGTGGATGTTCGGACGTGTGATAGAGAGCGTCTGGGGGCCGCGCCGCTTTCTGTTCTACTATCTGTCGTGCGGCATTGGTGCCGGACTGATGCAGGAGGTGGCCCAGCTGGTCCAGTTCTATACCATCTTCGCCGAGAACATGCCGTCCGCGGGGCTGCTCGACATGTTTTCCATGCCCGACTATGTCTCCCGTCAACTGAATCTTTGGACCACGGTCGGGGCTTCCGGCGCGGTCTATGCGATACTGCTGGCTTTCGGCATGATATTTCCCGAAGAGCGCATTTTCATTTTTCCGCTGCCCATCCCGATAAAAGCCAAGTGGTTCGTAACGTTCTATGTCGTCATCGAACTCTTCTACACGCTCAGCTCTCCGGGCGACGGCGTGGCCCATACGGCCCACCTCGGCGGTATGCTGTTCGGCTTCCTGATGATACGCTATTGGCGACGTCAGTCCGGTGTCAGCGGAGGTGGAGGTCGTTCCGGCGGCAGTTCCTTGACGGACTCGATACGCCGCATGTTCTCGCGCGACAGGCGGCCGGACGACGGCCGTTTCGCCGATATGCACGTCGAACAGGGCGGCAGCCGTGAATCCGACTGGGAATATAATGCCCGCAAGAAAGCCCGTCAGGACGAAGTGGACCAGATATTGGACAAGATACGCAAGAGTGGATATGACAGTCTGACCAAGGAAGAGAAGAAACGACTTTTCGACAGCAGCAACAACGATTGAGACGGTCATGGCCAACATGCTCAAGACGATAACCATCAGGATGATGGCCGGAGCCAATGTGGCCACGGTCATCATCATGCTCATGGTGGGATTTGCCGACTATGTCAATCCCGTCAGCCACCCCTTGCTGTCCTGTCTCGGCCTGACGTTTCCCGCCGTGCTGATTGTCAACATGGCCTTCCTCTTCTTTTGGCTGATGTTTAAGAAGCGCATGGCGCTGATACCGGTGGCCGGTTATGTGCTTGCATACGTGCCCATACGTATTTATATGCCCGTCAATCTGCCCGAAGACATGCCTGACGGTGTCATAAAGGTGCTGTCCTACAACGTTCAGGCGTATAACGGCAAACCCCGTTATGATGATACCTCAGATATGATTGTCGACTATATTCGCGACAGTGAGGCCGATATCGTCTGCCTGCAGGAGGACATGACCCGGGCCGACATACTGCAACGCATGGACAGTCTCTATGCCCACAGGGATACGGTCCATGTCGGAACGCGCAACATGAACGCCCTCGGCATATACTCCCGCTATCCCATATTCCGCAAAGAGCGCATCGAATATGAGTCGGAAGGCAACGGCAGCGTGGCCTTCTTTCTCGACGTGGATGGTGACACGGTCATCGTCATCAACAACCACTTGGAGACAACCCATCTCTCGCTGGAGGACCGCCACATGTACAAGAGCATGCTCAAAGGCAACGTCAGGCAGGACACCGTCCGCGAGGAGTCGAAGAAGCTCATTAACCGGCTCGGCGAGTCCGCCGCCATCAGAGCGCCGCAGGCTGACGCCGTCCGAAAGTATATAGCAGACCATGCCGACCTTCCCATCATATTGTGCGGCGACTTCAACGACAACCCCATATCCTACGCCCGGCGGACTGTCGCCAAGGGGCTCACTGACTGCTATGTGGCCACCGGAAGGGGTGTCGGCGTGTCGTACAATCAGAGCGGTTTTTACGTGAGGATAGACAACCTGATGTGCTCCGGTGATTTCAAGCCTTATAACTGCAAGGTAGACAACAAAATAGACGCATCGGACCATTATCCTATCTATTGTTGGCTCAAAAAGCAGGATAAACCTTAAAAAATGAATGAAAAACGGCAATAAATTTTCCATAGTGTAAAAAAATAGCTATATTTGCAAGCTAAAATGCCTAATATAGGAAATAATAATTAAAATAACATAATAATAAAATGCAAAACAAAGGAATTGTAAAGTTTATCGCAGCCGCACTCATGCTGGTGTGTATCTTCTACCTTTCTTTCTCCTTTGCTACCCGCCATTATGAGAATAAGGCGGCCGCAATGGGCGAAAAAGCAGGTCAGGAGTATCTCGACTCCATCATGAACGAGAAGGTGTGGTTCTTCAACATCTATTCGTTCAAGCAGTGTCGTGAGATGGAAATCGGTCTCGGACTTGACTTGAAAGGCGGTATGAATGTCATTCTTGAGGTTTCCGTGCCTGACGTCGTAGCCGTGTTGGCCGACCACAAGACCGACTATGCGTTCGTAAAGTCAATGCAGGAAGCCAAGAAAGACGAGGAGACGAGTCAGGACGACTTCATCTCGCTCTTCATCAAGCGCTACAAGCAGAACGCACCGGGCCACCGTCTGGCCGAAATCTTTGCCACTCAGCAGATGAAGGGCAAGGTCAGCACACAGAGCAGCGACGCCGAGGTGGAGCGTGCCCTGCGTGAGGAGGTGCAGTCGGCTGTGGACAACTCATTCAATGTGGTCCGCAACCGTATAGATAAGTTCGGTGTCGTTCAGCCCAACATACAGAAACTGGAAGGCCAGTCCGGCCGTATCATGGTCGAAATGCCCGGTATCAAGGAGCCGGAGCGTGTGCGCAAACTCCTTCAGGGAAGTGCCAACCTGGAGTTCTGGGAGACATTCAACAGTCAGGACATCGTTCCCCTGCTCTCTCAGCTCAATCAGAAGTATGCCGCTCTCGGTGGTGACGTGACAACAGAAGCTGCTGCCGACACGACAGCCGCTGTCGCCCCCGCCGACGAAAAGGCAGACACTGCCGCTGTTGATTCCGCCGCAGCAAAGAGCGGTCTCGGAGCCGTGCTCGGAGCCAAGAAGGCTGCCAAGGGTGATGAAAGCAAGCAGTTGGAGGAGATGAAGAAGCAGAACCCGCTGTTTACCGTCTTCCAGCCCGTGCAGGGACAGGGACTCAGCGTTGTCGGATACGCCATGTCGCGTGACACTGCCGAGGTAAACAAGATTATCTATTCGGACATCGCCGCTCAGGTGCTGCCCTCAGACCTGAAACTCCTTTGGGGTGCAAAGCCCGCCGAGTTTGACAAGAAGGGACAGGTATATGAGCTTTACGCCATCAAGGTGACCGAACCTTCCGGCCGTGCTCCGTTGGAAGGCGATGTGATTGTCAGCGCCAAGGACGGATTTGACCAGATGGGCTCACCCTGCGTGACAATGGAAATGAATACGGACGGTGCCCGTCGTTGGGCTCAGCTCACAAAGATGAACATCGGCAAGGCCGTGGCCATCGTGCTCGACAACGCTGTCTACAGCGCACCGCGTGTCAACTCCGAAATCACCGGTGGCAATTCGCAGATTACCGGTAACTTCACTATCGAGGACACCAAGGACCTCGCCAACACGCTCAACTCCGGTAAGATGCCCGCTCCGACCCGCATCGTTCAGGAAGAAGTGGTCGGTCCCTCACTCGGAGCACAGTCGATCCAGCAGGGATTCATCTCATTCGTCGTAGCATTTGTGCTGCTGATGGTCTACATGGTGTTGCTCTACAACGTCATCCCCGGTATGTTGGCAAACATCGCCCTGCTCTTCAACCTCTTCTTCACGCTCGGTATTCTGACATCCTTCCAGGCCGCGCTGACCATGCCGGGTATTGCCGGTATCGTGTTGACGCTCGGTATGGCCGTCGATGCCAACGTGCTCATCTACGAGCGTACCAAGGAGGAACTGCGTGCAGGTCTCAATGTCCGCGAGGCAATGAAGAAAGGATACGCCAACGCCTTCTCGGCCATCTTCGACTCAAACTTGACTTCAATCATAACAGGTGTCATCCTCTACGTCTTCGGAACCGGTCCTATCCGCGGTTTCGCCACAACGCTCATCATCGGTATCTGCTGCTCGTTCTTCACAGCCGTCTATATGACACGTCTTGTGTTTGATCATCAGATGAGCCGCGACAAGTGGCAGCACCTCACGTTCGCCACCGGCTTCTCGAAGAAGTTGTTCCGCAACACCGATTACAACTTTATGGGTGCATCCAAGAAGTCTTTTACCATTTGGGGCGTCGCTGCATTGATTTTCATTGCTTCGTTCGCTTTCAAAGGTTTGAGCCAGAGCATCGACTTCACCGGTGGCCGCAACTATGTTGTCAAGTTAGAGAAGAATGTTGAGCCGGAGCAGGTTCGCGAGGCTTTGCAGGGCGCATTCGGCGAGGCCAACGTCAGCGTCATCGCCACACAGAGCGTCATGGACGGTCAGTGCATCCGTATCTCGACTAACTATAAGATTGAGTCCAACAACCCGACTGTCGACGACGAGGCGGAGAACATCCTCTACAAGGCTCTCTCTGCCGCCGGACTGGTTACACAGGAGAGTGTTGAGGCCTTCAAGAATCCGGACGTTCGTGCCGGTGGTTCAATCATCAGCAGTGCGAAGGTTGGTCCTTCAGTGGCTAAGGATATCACATACGGTGCTATCGTCAGCGTCATCTTCGCCCTTATCGCTATCTTCATCTACATCCTCATCCGCTTCCACAACTGGGCCTTCTCGGTCGGTTCTGTCGTTGCACTTGCTTTCGATACACTCATCGTCATCGGCTTCTACTCTCTGTTGTGGGGCATCGTGCCGATGTCACTGGAGATTGACCAGACGTTCATCGGTGCCATCCTGACCGTTATCGGTTATTCGATCAACGACAAGGTGGTGGTCTTCGACCGTATACGTGAGAACTTCCAACTCTTCAGCAAGCGCGACCGCAAGGTGCTGTTCAACGACTCATTGAACCAGACGTTGGCCCGTACGATTAACACCTCGCTCTCGACATTGCTCGTGTTGTTGTGCATCTTCATCTTCGGTGGTGACAGCATCCGCAGCTTCTCGTTCGCAATGATACTCGGTGTGCTCTTCGGTACGCTGTCTTCAATATTCATCGCAGCTCCCACGGCCTACCTCATCATGGGCAAGCGCGCTGAGAAGAAAGAGAAGGCTTAAGCCGGAAGCATGAAAGCCTATATATAATAAGGTATATAGACACTAACAATTATATAAACGTCAGACGGCGGCATCTCAATCGGGATGCCGCCGTGTTTTTTTAGTGAAGAATGAAGAGTGAAGAGAGAAGAAGTTGCTGCCGCCCTTCCCATTAAACGAAGAATGGAGAAGTGTTGATGAGCGCAGCGAGTAATTTGCTGCCGCCGTTCTTGAGTGAAGAATGAAAAACGAAGAACGAAGAATGAAAAAACAAAAGCCGGGCCTTTCCATTGCGGTGAGACTCCGGCTTCTGCGTACCCCGACCGAGAATCGAACTCGGATCTACTCTTTAGGAGAGAGCTATTCTATCCATTGAACTATCAGGGCAATGATGATATTAGCGCTGCAAAGGTACTGTAAAAAAACGAACGGACGAAACAAAAGCCTACTTATTTTCGGCTTGTCCGGCATTTGGAGTGGTCTGTAAAGAGTGGTCTGTGCTCACCCGATAAATAATGCATCCCTTGGTTTCTCCACCAAGTAGGGACATAGTCTTGTCTTTGTCCGCAAGCAAATGTTTAATGTCAATATGTCGCTTGCGGACAAAGACAAGACTATGTCCCTACATGAATGTGTGTTGTAGCGGCGACGTTGTTATGCGGTGGTGGGGTGTTGTTGCGGAAGAAAGCCCCGTCTGATGCGGGGATGATACCGCTTTGCGGACGAAAATACCGAAATGCGGACGATATTACTTTGCCGTCATGCTTGTTTTTTTATACCTTTGCCGCAAACATTCCACAACGCTTTATGAATAATAACTATCTCGTAACATTGATATTGCTTCTCGCCCTCACGGCAAATGCAATCAAAGCAGCAGCCGACACAGTCAAAGACGCTATCGGCGCTTTCCGCCCGATTCACAACGATGTCTTCTGGAATACGGCCGACGGCGAGCCACTTTACAGTCAGGGCGGCGGCATCTTCCGTTTCGCCGACCCGCAGACCGGCCGCGAGCGATACTATTGGTATGGTATGCGATATAAGGGATCCGAAGAGTATCGCAAAGACCCTACGGTGACTGTCGAGCATGCCGTGTTCAGCGCAGTGACGTGCTATAGTTCCGACAATCTTACCGATTGGCATTACGAGGGTGACGTTCTCACCCGTGAAGAAGTGGAAAAGCATGAGGATGGCGGCTGGATGGGGCGTCTTGGTGTGGTCTATATCAAGGAGAAACGCCAGTATGCTCTCTTCGTACAACATGGTAATGGTGGAGGTGCCGGCGTGCTGATAGCCACGTCAGACAGTCCCACCGGACAGTTTCGTTGGGGCTGGCGTAAGGACATGACCAATATAATAGGTACTCCAAACACCGGCGACCAGACCGTCTTCACCGACCCAGATACCGGGCGTTCATACCTAATCTATTCGTATGGTAGAGGCCGCAACAAGATTTACGTATCGGAAATAGGTGTGCGTGGCGACCGCATCGACCTTCTTGACTGCACAGAGGTATTCCACGGCGCGAGCCGCGAGGGCAACTGCATGTTCAAGTACCGCGGCCGATATTACATGTGCGCCTCCAACATCTACGGCTGGGACGGTTCCTACGCCTATTGGCTCATGGCCGACGACATCCGCGGCCCCTATCAGCCCGTGAACGATATGCAAGTCATGCGCGGCTGCGAGTCCGACTACGCCCACGTATCCCAGACCGGTTTCTTCGTCACCCTGCGTGGCAGCCGCGAGGAGACCGTCATCTATTGTGGCGACCGTTGGTGCGATTTCGCCGGCAACGGCCTCGGCTACAACCAGTGGGTGCCCCTGTCGTTTGCTGCCGACGGCAGTCCCGTCTTCAATTCGCTGTCCTCGTGGACGCTCAATGCCGCCACGGGCGAGTGGCGCGTGGGCCTAGACAACAACTACGTGCTCAACGGCAGCTTTGAGGCCGACCGCCGCAGCATCCCCAATCCTGTCAAACCACGTCAGGAGCACTTGCTCGGCTGGCAGACCGACATCCTCCGCGGCCGTCATGTCTCTGTCGACGACAGTCTTTCGCCGCGTCTGAACTATATGAACACGCGCGACGACCGCCGCCACGTCATCGGTGAGAAGAGCCTCTGCATCAGCGACCGCGAGCCGTTCTCACGCCGCGTCTCCCAGACCGTCACATCCACGCCGTCCGTGCCTCTGCCCGACGGACGTTACACTCTTCGCGCCCGTGTCCGCCGTAGCGGCCGTTTCAGCCGTCTCGAGATGTACGCCGAGAGCGCCGGCCGCCGCAGGAAGTGCGCCATCCGCCCGTCGGCCACCGCTTGGACGACCGTCTCCATCACCGGCATCCGTGTGAGCGGCGGCCGTGCGGAAGTCGGTTTCGTGGCCGAAGGAGAGGCCGGGGCACAGTGTCTCATTGACGACGTGACGTTCGTTAAAGACTAACACGCACCTAACACCCATCTAACATCCACCTAATACCCACCCCAACCCTCCCGAAGGGAGGGAGCTTGATATGTCTCTGCGCTCCATCCGTATCGTGGAAAATCCTCGTTTTGTGACTTATAAATAACAAGAAAGGTGTGTTTTTGTGACTTATAGATAACAAAAACATACCCTTTTGTGACTTATAGATAATTATTGCTGTCCGGTAAAACTGACTTCCATGCCGCAGGTTTCAATCTGTCGTAGGGACATAGTCTTGTCTTTGTCCGCAAAACGTATTGATATACAACCGTTTGCTTGCGGACAAAGACAAGACTATGTCCCTACGACAGATTGTGATTTTGCTGTGTTGAAATGCTTTAGTGGCTTTCGGACCCTTGTCTCTCCCACAAGGCGCAGCCGCTTGTCACCTCGTAGGCACCCTCTCCTTGGAGAGGGCCGGGGTGAGGCCCCCCAAAAAAAAACGACCGCGGGAAGCAGCACCAAGTCTGCTTCCCGCGGTTTCTTTTGTTTATGTGAGAAGAAAAGTCTCAGTCGTCCTCTTCGTCAAGGTCCCAGATGTCGAACTTATAGAGGCCGCCCTTAGCGCGGTCCTCCGGTCCGTCGTGCGTACCATCCTTGTCAACATCGAGGGATGCCTGCATGAGGTTTGCGCTTGTCTCTATTTCGATGACCGTCACTTCCGGTTTGATATATCTTTTCATGTTGTTATGTTCTTGTTATATGTTAATACTGTCGTTTTTCTTATTTGTTGATATACTTCTTGCCGTTCTTTATCAGCAATCCCTTTGTTCCGGCTGCGACGCGCTGTCCTGCCATGTTGTATATCGGGGCCTCTGCCTCGGCTTTGGCTGCGTTGACTTCGCTGATGCCTGTCGTGTCGTCACCACCGATCACCACGCGGATAGATTTGGCCTCGCCCGTGGTGTTGTCGAGGAGCAGATATGCGCGGTTGGCTGCGAGCGAACCGTCGGCTGCGTAGGGCTTGCGGAAAGCCACGACACCGTCTTTCGTTCCGAGCGTGAGCAGGGTCTTGCCCTCCGGAGTCAATTCGGCGTATGGAGTAGTCTCGGTCACACCAAGGAGAGCTGTCTCTACTGTTGCGGCAGCTTCGGAGGCGTGCTCAAAGGTGAACTCACCGGCTCCTGCCGGACTCTTCAGCAGTACGGCGGTGTTTGCCGGCAACACTGTGCCTTCTACCTTGTTGACCGTCATCACGGTCTTGTCCTCGCTGAGAACGCTGCTATATACCTCTATGCCTGCGGGTATGGTGGCGTCGTAGTCAAGATAGAGAGTGTAGAAGTCGGCGTCGGCGGTGGTGAGGGCGTAGTTTTCAGCTGCGGGAGTGAATTCCATACCATACCAGCCCATCTTAGAACCGGTGCAGTAGACGTAATATGTCTTGCCGGCTATGACGTCAAAAGTGATTGTTCCTGCTGCTGCAGTTGAAAGTTTGTTGTCAGTAAGAACTTGTTCTGTAGTTTCGTTGCTCTTGAAAGCTGCCGTAAAGTCAGTACCGGCCACGAGACGTTTCTCTCCGTCGGAAATCCATAATTCTTTATTTGCGTTGAGATATATACCCACTTCCAGTGAACCGTCCTTGCTCGGAGTGAATGTGAAGTAGCTTCCGGCTGTCGGCTTTCCGGTCTTGCTGTCAGCCTTTCCATTTACGTTTCCGCTGACAGCTGATACATAGTTGCTGTTGATATAGTGTGGTTTAGAACCGTCGTTTGTCATGTTGCCTGACGGATTGCTCTCTGCTGCTATTGTGGCGACGATGTCCGGACAGGTGAATGTCTGGCCGGCGGCGTATGGCTTGCCGCTACCGATATAGAAAGCGTTGGCGGTGCGTGTCACGTTGCCCACGTTTGTCACATTGAGGGTATATGTGGCAGTAGTCTTTCCATCTTCGGCAGTGACTGTTATTGTTGTGGCTTTGCCGGCCTCGATGGTTTGTTCTTTTCCACCGGTCACGGTCGCGTTTTCGTCAGTGGTGGTGATAACGGCTGTTATTGTTGTTGCTCCGATGGTTGTTGCGGTATAAATATTGTTCTTTAATTCAGTAGTAAGTCCATTAACGACAATACTGCTGATTGTTGCGTCAGCGCTCAATATTTTGTCTAAAACATTTACGGTCACGACATCAGACGTAGCCTCGCCGCTTTCGTTTGTTGCTGTGCAATAGAAATAATATGTGCCTGCGGCAGACGGTGTATATTCGTATGTGGCAGCAGTCGCTCCATCTATGGCTGTCGCGTTTGTCTTGTTGGCATCATCGCACTGATACCACTGAACCGTGGGAGCGGGATTTCCGCCAACTGTAGCTTCGATGGTCTTGGGAATTCCTACGCCTGTGGTCAATGTCGTTTCGGCGATGGATACGGTAGCCGGGGTGGGACCGGTAGCTTCGGGCGTGATGCTTACTGCATATATTCTGAAACCGTTATCTACCCATATATATACTGTACCTGCAGAAACTTTGCCTTCCATAATTGCGGAAGAGTAATCGGTAGACACTCCGGATGCTATAGGGTCTTGAGCAGGAACTTTTATGTTTCCTATTGTTTGGGTCATAAACATTTTTCTTTCACCACTTCCAGCTCCAGTACCATAGACTTTGATTGTGCAATTGTTATTAACGTCAAAAGATAAGACACTATTTAGTTTATTCTTGCTATAACTACCCTTTCCACTTATTCTGAGTATGCCAGTGAAAGTTTCGTCACCAAAGGTCGCAGTCTTCGTTTCATAAGAACCTTTTGTTCCGTGATAGGTGAATATGCCTGATTGTACAGTTGCTCCTTCGACAGTGGGAAAAGTTGTGCTATTCCAAATTTCTCCCATTTTGTACAATGTTGTCTGTTGCGCCCATGCCTGATTTACCCCCCCCCAATAGGAGCGCAAAGCAGACAAGAACTAATTGTTTAAATAGTTTTGTTCTCATTGTTTATTATTTTGGTTAGTTAATAGTTTCGGTAGTCCGATTATATTGGCAAAGGTAGTTAATGTTTTTCAAAAGAGGGTAGAAATATTAACAAAAAATGGCGAAAAGAGGGATTTTATAGTAGTTATTTTTGGTTTTGTGGACAGATGTTGGACATTTTAAAGGCTGGAAAATAAAAATCCGCTTCCTACAACCCACCTAACACCCACCCCCAACACCCACCCCAACACCCACCCCAACCCTCCCGAAGGGAGGGAGCTTGATATGCTTTAAGGTATTCAAACTCCCTCCCTTCGGGAGGGTTGGGGTGGGTGTTAGGTGGGTATTACGTATGACATATCTTTACAAAATCGTGTTCGGAAAAATGCTTGAAGATTTGCGTTTTCGGGGGCAATAAGGGCCTTAAAACTTCTGATGGCCCCCTCCGGCTCCCCCAAGGGGGAGAGACCTGCGGCTTCAAACAACCCCGTAAGGGCCTTACGGCTCTTCTGAAACACAAAAGTCGGCGAGTTTTTGGTTGCCGGAAAAGGGCAAAAAAGTGGTCGTCGGCGAGCAATGGGGCCATTATTGCATCCTGGCGAGCACGCCGTCATGTTGCAACGGGGCTGCCGCCAGAGAGCAATAGCAGCCCCGTTGCAGAGCAATAAGGCCCTTACGGGAGGGTCCCACCCCGCCCTCCCCAAGGGGAGGGAGACCTGTGCGATTGTAAGTGGTTGTATGACAATGGTTTATAGAAAGGGCGGTTTTCCCACCGGAAAAACCGCCCGATTTTGAGCTTCGTGAGATTTGAATATTTGAGAGCGCGGCGGGAAAATTTCAGAAAGTGCCCCGAAAAAATGCGCTTAAATTCAGAATTTTACGGACAAAAGCGCTTGTCGCGTTCCGCATCAATAGGCTTCGTCGTTCTCGATCTCCTGTCGTGTGAGCTCGCGGCTGTCGATGGCGCGCCATGCGTAGATGATGTATGCGAGCACGAAGGGGATGAAGAGGCTGACGACGGCCATCGTGCGGAGCGTAAACTCGCTGCTGCAGGCGTTGGCTATCGTGAGCGAGCTCTGCAGGTCGGCCGTCGAGGGATAGAAGGCTGTCGAGTTCCATCCGGCCGAGAGCAGCAGGGACAGGACGGTCAGGACCGTGCCGACGCCTGCCGGCCAGATGCCGCGGATGTAGGTCTTGCTGAGGATGGTGCGGATGATGCCGTAGAGCACGAGCGCGATGCCGGCGAGGAGTGTCACGGCGACATACCACATGTCGACGAGGTTGTGCAGATATTTCATCGGTTTCATCACGATGAGGCCTGTGGCGGGGTCTGCGGCAAAGCCGTCCTTGAGCAGGGTGCGCACGAGGAAGGCCACAAACAGTATGACGAAGGGCACGGATGTGCCTATGAGCCGGACGCTGCAGCGGCTGCGGATGGTCTCGTCGCCGATGTTGTTGATGAAGTAGAGCAGGCCGAGACAGCGGGCGAGGAAGAAGACGGCGAAGCCGAAGATGAGGTTCCACGGGTCGAGCAGGGCGTCCAAACCGTGGGAGGCGTTGGCCCAATGGCTGATGATGGGCTGGACACCGCCGACGAGATTGTCACGGCTGACGATGAAATTGCTGCCGTCGAAGAATGTGGCCACGGCCCCGCCGAGCAGCAGCGGGCCGACAATGCCGTTGACGACGAGACACCACTGGAAGGTGCGCGGGCCGACGAGATTGCCCAGTTTGTTTTGGAACTCATAGCTCACGGCCTGGGCCACAAAGGTGAAGAGGATGATCATCCACAGCCAGTAGGCTCCGCCGAAACTGGTGCTGTAGAACAGCGGGAACGATGCGAAGAAGGCTCCGCCGAAGGTGACGAGCGTGGTGAACGTGAACTCCCATTTGCGGCCGGTGGAGTTGACCAGCAGACGGCGCTCTTCGGGGGTGCGGCCGATGGACAGCAGCAGCGAGTTGCCTCCCTGGACGAAGAGCAGGAAGACGAGCAGGGCTCCCAGCAGCGATACGAGGAACCACCAGTAGTGTTGAAGAAATGCGTATGTCATGATGACTTGATTGTTTTATTTTTGTTGGGTTGTTGATTCCGGTCTCTGCCCGTCTTCGACGGACTGCGTGGCGGCTGCCGTGGCGGACTCCTTGCCGCCTTTCTTGATCTCGCGGACCATGATGCTGATCTCCACGGCCAGGAGTGCGGTGAAGAGGGCGAGGAAGACAAAGAACGTGGTGGCGACGCTGCCGCTACCGATGGCGCTCACGCCGACCCATGTGGGCATCATGTCCTGGATGGCCCACGGCTGGCGGCCGAACTCGGCCACGAGCCAGCCGGCCTCACTGGCGATGTAGCCCAGTGGCAGCATGACGATGGCGGCGCGGTGGAGCCAGCGCGGACGGGTGATGTCACGACGGAAGGCGAAGAAGACCACGACGGCAAAGAAGAGGATGAACAGCGCGCCCAGTCCGACCATCGCGCGGAAGGCGTAGAAGCACAGGGGGATGTAGGGGACGAGCTGCGACTGCTTGGTGATATAGCCGTAGCCGAAGTAGCGCATGTTCTGGTTGATGCCGTATTCGAGCACCCGCATGCGGTTGGCCTCGGCTATGGTCAGTCCCGTAGCGGGGTCGATGTCGGGACGTTTGTCCGAGGAGAGGAGGGCGTTGCGGCCCTTGGCTTTCAGTTCGCGGTACTCCTTGAGAGCCAGGATGGCCAGTTGACCGCGGTGCACTTTTTCATCCATAGATATCTCGCGGGTGTTGTTCTCCAGCATATATCCGCCGCGCATGATGTCGTTGATGCCCGGGACGTAGCCGTTGATGTCGCGTGTGGCGAGGAAGGAGAGGCCGTAGGGGATGGCGATGCGCAGGGGCGGGTCGCCGCCGGCCTTGTAGTCGGGCTGACGGAAGGGATTGACGGCGGCGATGACGGTGAGTCCCTGGGCTTCGCCGCCGTCATAGAGGGCCTCCATAGCGGCCAGTTTCATGGGCTGGACCTGTGCCACCTGATAGGCCGAGCCGTCGCCGGTGTGTACGGCGAGCAGCGAGGCGATGAGTCCGACGATGCCTCCGACCTTGATGCTTTCGACGGCCAGCTTCTTCTCGCGGCCGCGCAGCAGGTAGTAGCAGCTGACGGCGACGACAAAGATTGCGCCGATGATCCATGCCGAGGTGACGGTATGGCAGAACTTGTCGACGGCCACGGGGGACAGCGCGACGTCGAGGAACGATGTCATCTCGTTGCGCATGGTGTCGGGATTGAACCGGCATCCGACCGGATTCTGCATCCAGGCGTTGGCCACGAGTATCCACCAGGCCGAGAATGTGGCCCCGAGACCGGTCAGCCACGTGGCGGTGAGGTGGAATCCGGCCGACACTTTCTTCCAGCCGAAGAACATCACGGCCACAAACGTGGACTCCATGAAGAAGGCGATGATGCCTTCCACGGCCAGCGGAGCGCCGAAGATGTCGCCCACGAACCATGAGTAGTTGCTCCAGTTGGTGCCGAACTCAAATTCGAGGATGATGCCCGTGGCTACGCCCATCGCGAAATTGATGCCGAAGAGCTTTTGCCAGAACTTGGCGGCGTCACGCCAGAAGGCCTTGCGCGTGCGCCAATAGATGGTCTCGATGATGCCCATGATGAGCGCGAGGCCCAGCGTGAGCGGCACGAACAGCCAGTGGTAGATGGCGGTGAGGGCGAATTGGGCCCTTGCCCAGTCGATGGCTGCTGCGTCGATGTTTAACAAGATGTTTGTCATATTGGTTTTGATTTGTTGTTGTCGGCAGGAGATTGGATTATGACTGACCTCAAACCACTATTCGGGAGCCCCGGACGCATCGCGCCCGAGCATCTCTGTCGCGACGAAATCGGCCTCTTGGCCGTCAGTCGCATTGGTCTTGATGAAGTCCGGGAAAAAGAAAATCTTCAGCACGGCGAAGATTATGAAGAGCTTGATGAGGATGACAGCCCACAGCGTCCGCCCTATGGTCATCTGGCGGAAGCCGTCGGCATACAGGTCGTATGTCCGGTGCAGGATGCTTCGGAGCTTGTCCATGTCGTTGTCAGCAGGTTGGTGTCACATGCTCATTAGATTGTGCAAATATACCGAAAAAATCTTTTTTGACAAACTTTTTCGGTGGAAAGTGGCGTGTGCGGAGTGCGATTGACAACTCTTCGGCGGGGTAGGCGCGGGTAGGTGGAGCCGCATCCGTGGATGGACGGAACGGTTGTCGCGGGGCTACGGAGCGGTTGTCGCGGGTTGGAGGCGTGGCTGTCGCTGACAGACAGGGCCGCGGTCATTCGCCGGCGAGGATCTTCTTGATGTCGTTGTCGGTCTTGGTCAGCTTGTCGTTGCAGTGCCGGATGAGTTCCTGGGCGGTCTTGAGCTGCTCTCCGAGAGTGTCGATGTCGAGCTCGTTGTTTTCCATTCGGCGGACGATCTGTTCCAGTTCACGGACGGCGTCTTCGTATTTGAGGGATTTCTTCATGGGATGATGGGATTAATGGGAATTATGGGAGGGATGGGGATGATGGGAATAATGGGATGGGAGGATGGACCGATGGTTATATGGAGGCCCGATTGTCGTCTTCTGGCGCCGCGACGGTCGATCGGATTGTGCCCCGGGCAAGTCTCGTGACAAGCTCGTCGCCTGTCCGGAGGTCATCGGCCGAACGGACGGCGCGGCCGTTGTGGAGCGTTATGCTGTAGCCGCGGCGGAGCAGAAGGGCGGGGTCGAGGGCTTTGACACGCTGCGAAAGCATGGCGATGCGGTGCTGCTCGGAGGTCAGACGGGCTGTCGTGGCGGCCGTGAGGCGGCGCTGCAGGATGTCGAGGCGCGCCTCGTGGCGTGTCTTGACCACCGAAAAGAGGGCCGGGATGTGTTCCGCGAGACGGCCGAGGCGCATCCGTTCGGTCTCCATCCGGCGGCGAACGGCAGCAACCATGCGCTCGCGGCAGTCCGAGATGCGGTCGGCTGTGGCCTTGAGACGGCTTATCAGCAGTGCGGCGGCAGCCGTCGGGGTCTTCACCCGGGTGTTGGCGACCATGTCGAGGACGGACTCGTCGCGGTCGTGGCCGATGCCGGTGATGACCGGCAAGGGGAAGTTGGCGACGTTCTCGGCAAGCAGCAGCGTGTCAAAACCCGCCATGTCGGCCGTGGCGCCGCCTCCGCGTATGATCACCACGCAGTCGAAATCGTCGCAGCAGAGGTTTATCCGGTTCAGCGCGGCTATCACGCTCGGCTCCACTTGCTCGCCTTGCATGATGGCGGGAAAGAGTCGTGTGGTGAAGCTGAAGCCGTATTCGTTGTCTGCCAGCTGGTTGCAGAAGTCGCCGTAGCCTGCCGCCGTCTCGCTCGAGATGACCGCGATGCGCTGCGGGAACATCGGGAATGGCAGTTCGCGATTGAGGTCAAACACTCCTTCGGCCTTCAACCGGTTGATTATTTCCTGCCTGCGCCGGGCCATGTCGCCTATCGTGAAGTAGGGGTCGACGTCGGTTATGATCCACGAGAAGCCGTAGGTCTCATGAAACTGGGCGTACACTTGCAGCTTCACTTTCAGTCCGGCCTGAAACATCCGGCCGGTGGTTCGTTCGAAGTGGGGGCGCAACAGCATCCACGTCTGCCTCCAGCATTTGGCCGAGGCGCGTGCCACGGGAATGTTGGAGGACGGCTCCTTCTGTACCAGTTCCATGTAGCAGTGGCCGTTGCGCTCCCTCGCTTCGGCCAGTTCGGCCTCTACCCAAAAGCGTTCGGGCATGCTTCGCTCGATCGTGCGGCGCACGAGAGTGTTGAGTTCGAGTAGTGAGAGGGGCTTTTCCATGATGGATGGTAGATGTCAGATGGTAGGTGTCAGTGCTATTAATATATATATTATAAGGTGTACGGACCGTTCTCTTCCCCTTTGTGGAAGCCGGAGGGGGCCTCCATTGCCTTGCCGAAGTCCGGCCGGCCGTATCCGAAGATGTTGTCCGGACAGTCGTAGCGGTCTCCGCAGGAGCGGACGAGACGGATGATCTCCTTTGCCGTCAGGTCGGGTCGGGCCTGCCAGAGACACGCGACCAGCCCGCAGACGACGGGAGCGGCAAACGATGTGCCCATGCTCTGGGTGATTGTGCCGCGTCCGGAGATGACGTTGGTGGGGCTGCCGGGCGCCATGAGGTCCGGTTTGACGCGCCCGTCCTGTGTCGGTCCGACGCCGCTGAACGGTGCGTTGTCCATCGTCGTGTTCAGTGCGCCCACGGTCAGTATGTCGTCGGCGTCGGCCGGAAAGGTTATTTTCTTCCAGGAGCCCATGCCGCTGTTGCCTGCGCTGTTGACGAGTATGATGCCCTTGTCGGCCAGCATGGATGCCGATTGTGAGATGAAGGCTGTCCGTCCGTCCATGTCGCGGTAGGCATAGTCGCCCCGGTGGCCGTCGAAACTGTAGTATCCGAGGCTGCTGTTGATGATGTCGACGCCGACGGAATCGGCAAATTCGGCCGCCATCGTCCAGTAGTCTTCTTCCACCGGCTGTTCCGTCCGCGGGTCTTCGCATCGCAGGAGCCAGTAGGAGGCCTCCGGAGCGGTGCCGACAAAGACGTGTGGCACGGCGGTTCCCATGACCGAGAGCACCTTGGTACCGTGGTCGATGTCGCGAGCCCGTTTTTTCGAGTGCGGGTAGACGAAGTCCCGCAGCCCGCGGATGTCGATGGCGGCGAGAGCCGGTATGCGGTCTGTGTTCATGAATCCGCCGTCCAACACGGCTATGGTCATGCCCCGTCCGCGGTAGCCTGCGTCGTGGAGAGCGTGGCCGCCGCATTGGCGTATGTGCTCTTCGGCGACGCCGTAGCGTTCGTCCCGCAGCGTGTCCCAGCTCCGGAACGTGTCGTGTATCTCTCCGTAATGCATCGGTGTGGCGACCGAATCGGGCGCCTGCCACACCTTTCGGCATGCCGTCACACACCCGAGGTCCATCACGGGGCGGATGTCGGCAGTGTCGTCCGTGGCCACGAGCACGGTGTTGTGCCACCGGCTGACGCCCGCCACGCGCACATTCTGCCTGCGGATCATGTCGACATACTCTCTGCTGACGGGCAGGTCGGTGGAGTCGACGGCCAGATTTTGCCGGCGACGGCGCTCCAGCGCCTTTGCGGAGAGAAACTCCTGCGGCCGTGACAGACTGTACGGCGTCCCGCTCTTGTCTCTCAGCGTGAGGCGATAGATATATCTGTGGCTGCCCTTATACTTCTCTTTGGGCGCTTTGGAGTAGTCGTCGGTCGTGACGCCTGCCGCCTGAAGCCACAGGCCGGCCAGGATGGCGATCAGACAGATGAGTCGGTTCATTGTTGTCGATGGGTTGTTGATGGTGCAAAGATACGAAAAATGCGGAAAAAGGGATAGCAATCGCCGGCGATAATTTGACCGCGGCGGCGATAAAAGAGGCTCCAAAAGAGGGGCGGGGAGCAGCGGAAAGGGCCTGAAAAGATTTTTCTGACAATTTTTTATTAACTTTGCAGCGCATATTATATAACCGTATCTGTATATGATGTCAATTCTGAAGATACGCCGCGATGAGCGTTGGCTCATTCCGTTGGCTTTTGTTCTCATGGTGGCGCTCAACGCGCTCATGGTCGCCTACCATCATGAGCTTTTCACCCGTGGCGGCAACATCGGCTATTGGGGCATGTTCACCCGTTATTACACCGTGTCGGGATATGACGACCTGACCTACGTGACGCTGTCCAACTGGAAGATCTACTATCCCCTCTACCGCCATCCGCTGCTCTCCGTGCTGATGTATCCGCTGTATCTGCTGAACGTCTGGCAGATGGACTACACGGGGATGAACCTCGCCATCTATATCGTTGCGGCCGTGCTGGTCGTCTGCGGTGTCGGTTCGGTCGTCCTCATCCACCGCATCCTGCGCGAACTGGTCGGTGTCGGCCGTTGGGAAGCGCTGCTGCTGACGCTGCTCTACTATTCTTTCGCCCACGTCATGGTCGGCTCTTTTGTTCCCGACCACTACGGACTGTCCCACTTCCTCCTTCTTCTCACGCTCTATGCCGCCGGCCGTGCGCTGCGTCGCGGGAGCCCGATGAGCCGCTGGCGGACCGCCCTGCTCTTTCTGCTGACCACGGGCGTGACCCTGACCAACGGTTGCAAGACGATGCTGGCCGCCCTCTTCTGCGCCCGCCGGAAGTTTTGGGAGTGGCGCTATCTGCTGACGGCGGCTGTCCTGCCGGCCGTCCTGCTGCTTGGAGCGTATCTTTGGCAGCACTATGCCATACAGTTGCCGGAGGACCGGGCGAACGAATTGCGGATGGAACAACGGATGAAGACCGACCCGAAGTTTGCCGCCGAACGGAAAAAGAGTCTGGAATGGCGCAAGACCCACGGCGGCGACAAGCTCGTGGACAGCCCTTATTTTGAGTGGACGGACAAGTCGACATCGCGCGTGAGGGCTACTGTGGAAAATCTTTTCGGCGAGGCGGCCATGCTGCACTGCGACTATCTCCTGCAGGACACCAACGAGACGCGGCCCAACTATGTTTCCTACCGGTATACGTTCCAATATGCCGTCCCGCTCCTGTTGATGCTGCTCTTCCTGCTCGGCATCGTGGCGGGTCGCCATGACCGTCTGATACACCTCTGTCTGGCGTGGTTCTCGATTGACATCATGCTCCATCTTGTTCTTGGCTTCGCCATTCTCGAAGTCTACATCATGACGCTCCACTGGATGTTTTTCGTCCCGATAGCCATCGGCTGTCTGCTCAAGGCGACCTCCGGCAATGTCCGCAAAGGCCTCTGTAGCCTCCTGCTCGCGCTGGCCGTCTATCTGTGGATATACAATGGATGGCTCGTTGTGGAGTATATGGTATGAAAAACGGCCCACAACCCACCTGATACCCACCCCAACCCACCTAACACCCACCCCAACCCTCCCGAAGGGAGGGAGCCGGATATGTCCAAGCCCGTGTACACATCCCATCGTATGGTTGCGACCCGTCACGACAGCCTCCTTGTCTCGCTGGTTATATATGTTACTCGCTGGTTATATATGTTATATGTAAGGGCTTTCGTTCTTCATCTCGTAGGCACCCTCCCCTTGGGGAGGGTCGGGGTGGGGCCCCCTTTTTGCGTCTTTGCGTCCTTTGCGTTTAAAATAAACATCCCTTGTCAAATTAATTCGGAATTTAACCGCAAAATCCGGGGGCACTTTTGAAAAAATTCCCGCCACGCTCCCAAATTTTCAAATCTCACGAAGGGCATTTTTGTCGCTATTTTTTTGCGGTGGAACCACCGTTTTTGCAAAGCGTTGTTCTACAACCATTTACAATCAGTAAGGTCCTCCCTCCCCTTGGGGAGGGTCGGGTGGGGCCCCCGCGGCGGCCTTATTGCTCTGCAACGGGGCTGCTATTGCATCCTAACGGGGCCGCCGTTGCAACATGACGGCGTGCTCGTTGCAACCCCGCGGGGCCCTTATTGTTCGACGCCGGACACTTTTTGACCCCAAAATAGCAATCAAAAACTCGCGAAGTTTTGCAAAAATGAAAAGCCGTAAGGGCCTTAAAGGGTTGTTTGAAGCCGCAGGTCTCTCCTTCTTGGGGGAGCCGAAGGGGGCTTTTGTGTCCTTTAAGGCCCTTATTGGTCATGAAAACGCAAAACTTCAAGCATTTTCCCGAACATGATTTTGTAAAGATATATCATACGACAAACCAATGAATGACCACCGACAATCCACCTAATACCCACCTAAAAACCCACCCCAACCCTCCCGAAGGGAGGGAGTTTGAATACCTTAAAGCATATCAAACTCCCTCCCTTCGGGAGGGTTGGGGTGGGTTGTTTCCCTCAAAACTCCAACCTGTCGGGGCGGTGGTTGACCTGCTGTTCCTTCGGAATATGCTTTTCGAGAACGGGGTAATGGTCGTGCAGATAGGCTTCGAGATCGTATGGCGCGGCCACCGTCAGAGGGCCGAGGGTCACCATGCGCGGATGGTCGACATGCTCGCGCAGGACACGTTCCGACGGTGTCACGATGTTCTTGCAGTAGCGTGTCGGCCGGCCGTTGAACATCGTCTGGACCATCGTCATCATGCGGAATATCGCGCGCTTCGGCAGCAGCGTGTTGATGATGCGCGTTATGAGACAGGGGATGAAGCCGCGCGGATGAGGTTCCGGCAGCGAGCAGCGCCCGCACCAGCGCCACTGCCATATCTCCTTGGCTATGAAGCAGGCGTTGAGGAAGCCCAGCGCATTGTATTGCAGCTTCTCCAGCATGCGGTTCTGCGGGATGTTGTCGAACGGGAAGATGTCGACGTAGATGCCGTGGTGCATCGGGATGTCCTTGACGAGGCTCTCGGTGAAGAGCGTGCCGTTCTTTCTGACCTTGGCGAAGAAGAACGGCACGCGTCCGTCCGTCTTGAACCACTGCAGGAAATAGCGCTCACCCAGTTCGGCGGGAGCCTCGGCGAGGAAGCGCTCGTAGTTGTCGCGGGTCATGCCGATGTCGATGTCGTCGTCCCACGGGAGTATGCGGTCCCAGAAGAAAGCGCCGATGCCGGTGCCGCCGATGATGAAATAGTGTATGCCGAGCTTGTCGCAGACGCGCGCCACCTCTGCCAATATCTCATAGAGAGTGTCGTGCAGCCGCGAAAGTTCGTCGTCAGTATATTGTTGTATCATAATGTCAGTTGTGTTTTTACATTTCATTTGATTTCGTCAGCGCCTTCCATTGCCGCGTCCTCCTCTGCCCGCTGGGCGTCAATCATGTCCATCAGGCTGTCGCTGCGACCCGTGACGGTCTTGCGGCAGAACATCTTTCCGGAGGCCACAAGCGTCGGGAAATCCTCCTCGGTGAGTATCTTTATCACGGGGTTGTAGTCTATGTACGTCAGCGGTGTAAGCGCGGCCAGCGACCGGTAGTCGCCCTCATGGAGCGTGCAGCGCGGCGCAAACTCGCTGTTGGAGAAGGCCACGGTCTGCAGGAACGTCTCATCCGGGGCAAACGACGTGCGGAAATATCTCCTCAAAGCGCTGTTCCCCTCCCACTCTGCCAGAGCGTGGCGTGCCAGCCGCGGCGTTATGGCCCACCACGAACCGCCCTTGTGCAGACGGTAGTGACGGCCTCCGGCGGTGAACGAGAGCTGTTTGCGCACGCCGACGGCCTTCAGCAGATGGCGCAGGGCCACGCGCAGCTTGCTCCTCAACGACCCGAACGGCCACGGCCGGTCGTTCAGCGGGCGGTAGACGGTGTAGTCCCGGCGGGCATAATCCAGTCCCGCGAGACATATCCCGTGGAGTATCTCGCGGCCTCCGACAGCGTCGAAGAAGCGGTTGATGCGGGCGTTGCCCCACAGCGGATAGTCCTGTCCGCTCATGCTTATCAGGTAGTCATATTCCCGTCCGCTGTCCAGCACGTCACGGATGAGCTGCATCTGATATTCCACCTGCAGCACACTGCCCCACACGATGTTCGTGCGGCGGGTCGTGAAATGTGCCCGCGGGTCGTCCGTCACGGCGGTAAAGCAGTCGATGTCGGCCTTGAGATCGACGTGGATATACTTGTCCGCCTCCCTTGGCAGACTGCCGAGGAGGCGGCGCAGATGTTCTGCGTCAGTATGTACGGATATGAGAAATGCCAGTCTTGCCATGTTCTTTATGTCTTTCTTGATGTCTGTTCCTTCCCGTTGTCGGCCGTCAGCCACGTCACCGCCCCATCTTCGCCCGGATGAACTTCAGACACTCGTCCAGCGTCCCGGGGCTGACCAGACGCATGATACCGTAGTAGAGCACGGCAGCGACGGCGATGCGGCTCGCGAGCAGCAGGCGGAGATCTTCTAAAGGCGACGTCACGAGCCCCGTGACGGTCATCACCGCCAGAGCCGAAAGGCCGAAAGGCAGGATGTCGGCGAGCACCATCGTGAGCCGGTAGCCCGTGAGCCGGCCGGCAAAGTAGTGCCATACGAAGAACCAAAGTATGTTGAGGGCGGCATATACGGACACCATCGTGCGTATGCCGTAGGGATAGAGCATTGTCATGAGCGCTATCTGGACAAGTCCCAAGGTGACGTTGCACCACATGAAGACCGACGAGCGTCCTTTGCTCACTATTATCTGGGACAGTAGAGTGCTGAGCGGCATGAACCCGCCGCAGACGCACAATATCTTGAGCAGTGAGGCGCTGGTTTCCCAGCAGTCGGTGATGGTGATAAGGATGAATTCGCGTGCCACTAACCCGAAACCGAGCAGAAGCGGAAAGGAGATGAAAGCCGTGAAACGGATGAGCTTGCGCAGGACGGCCAACTGGCGGTCGCTGTCATTCCGCAGCTCCACAAACACGGGTTGGGCGACCATCTGTATCATTCCCTGAAGGAGCAGACAGCACTTCGTGTTCCACTGGTAAGCCTGATTGTAGTAGCCCGTGTCGCGCGGCGAGAAGTACAGTCCGAGCAGCACATTGAGCACATTGGTGTTGATTTGGGTTATTATTCCCGAAAGAAGGAGTTTGCTGCTGAAGCGGAACATCTGCCTGACCGGACCGAAGTCGATGCGGAATGAGGGCCGCCACGGGGAATAATGCCACAGCAGAGTGGTGTTGACGGCGATGAAAACAAGGTTCTGCGTTGCCAGAGCCCAATAGGAGAAGCCCGCCAGCGCCATCACCGTTCCCACCACGCACGAGGTCAGCACGGCCGTCAGACCGGTCTTTGCCTGTTGCTTGACCTTGAGGTTCTTGAACAGATAGGCGGCCTGGGCCGTGCCCAGGCTGGCGAAAACGAAATTGAGGAAAGCGTAACGGCACAGCGGTGTCAGTTCGGGCGTATGATAGCAGGCGGCTATCAGCGGAGCCGCGAAAAAGAGAATGACATACAGCGTGGAACTCATCAGGATGTTGAACCAGAACACGGAGTTGTAGTCGCGGTCCGTGGGATGGTCGAGATTGGCCAGCGCGGCCTTGAAACCGCTGTTCTGCAGCTCATTTGCAATCATGGAAAAGACCGTTATCATGGCTATCATGCCATAGTCGTCGGGTGTCAGCAGACGTCCGAGAATTATGCCGAAGATCAATCCCAGAAGCTGTTGCCCTCCGTTGCTGATGCCGCCCCACAGCAGGCTGTTGGCTGTCTTTTCCTTTAATGACTCCATCGTTTACCGTTCAGACGATTATCCGCGTGCAGCCGGATAACGTTAAGATTACTGCGCAAAATTAATATTTATCGGGTGATAATCAAAGAAAAAAGCCGTTTTTTCGCCCTGAACGCCACGCCGCCACACTCCTGAACGCCTCTGAGGATATGGCAAAGATGTGATGGGAAACATTTAATTACGTATATACAATAAGTATATGTCAGGATAGAATACTGCAAAAAGTAGGGACATATTCTTGTATTTGTCCGTCTGCCATACGTTGAATACCAACATTTATATGGCGGACAAATACAAGAATATGTCCCTACGATGCTTAACACTCCGATTCTTTATCCGGCGTTTGTTGCGTCTTTACGTGGCGGCGCAACAGATATGTCGTCAGCAGACCTTGCTTCCGGGCTTTACCCCGCGCAGGATTGACGTCACGCTGAGGCTTCCGTCGAAGTTCTCGGCCGAGAGAATCATGCCCTGACTCTCTATGCCCATGAGCTTGCGGGGCGGGAAGTTGGCGATGAAGAGCACGTCCTTGCCGATGAGCTCTTCGGGTTCGTAGAACTTGGCGATGCCGCTGACGATGGTGCGGTCGGTGCCGGAGCCGTCGTCGATGGTGAATTTGAGCAGCTTGTTGGCCTTCTTGACTTTCTCGCAGTGCTTGATGTGGCCGACGCGGATGTCGAGTTTCTCGAAATCCTCGAATGTCACGGGAGCCTTTATGGGCTCTGCTTTGTATGCTGCGGCGGCGTTGGCCTTCTTGGCTTCTTCGAGCTTGTTGAGCTGATAGGCGATGGCCTCGTCCTCAATCTTCTCGAAGAGCAGTTCCGGTTCGGCCAACTGGTGGCCCGGACGGAGCAGTTCGGTGCTGCCGAGGCTGTCCCACTCAAACTTCTCCACGTTGAGCATGCGGCGCAGACGGGCGCTGCTGAACGGCAGGAACGGTTCGAAGGCGATGGCCAGATTGGCCACGAGCTGGAGCGAGATGTAGAGAATGGTCTCCACGCGCTTGGGGTCGGTCTTCCAGACCTTCCACGGTTCACACTCGGTGATGTAGCGGTTGCCGATGCGGGCGAGGTTCATGGCCTCCTTAAGAGCCTCGCGGAACTTGAAGACATCGAGGTTCTCCTCGACACGCGCCTTCACGTCCTTGAACTCGTCGAGCGTCGCGCGGTCGGTGTCGGTCAGTTCGCCGCACTCCGGAACGACTCCCGCCCAATACTTCTTCGTGAGCTGGAGCGCGCGGTTGACGAAGTTGCCGTAGACAGCGACCAGCTCGTTGTTGTTGCGGTCCTGGAAGTCCCGCCACGTGAAGTTGTTGTCCTTGGTCTCGGGGGCGTTGGCGGTGAGGACATAGCGCATGACGTCCTGCTTGCCGGGCATGTCCTCGAGATATTCGTGAAGCCATACGGCCCAGTTGCGTGAGGTCGATATCTTGTCGTTCTCCAGATTGAGGAACTCGTTGGCCGGCACGTTCTCGGGCAGGATATAGCCGCCGTGGGCCTTGAGCATGGTGGGGAAGACGATGCAGTGGAAGACGATGTTGTCCTTGCCGATGAAGTGGATGAGGCGTGTCTCGGGGTCCTTCCACCACTTCTCCCACGTGTCGGGCAGGAGCTCTTTCGTATTGGATATATATCCGATGGGGGCGTCAAACCAGACGTAGAGCACCTTTCCCTCGCCGCCTTCGACAGGCACGGGTATGCCCCAGTCGAGGTCGCGGGTCATGGCGCGGGGCTGGAGGTCGAGGTCGAGCCAGCTCTTGCACTGTCCGTAGACGTTGGGACGCCACTCCTTGTGGCCGTCGAGAATCCACTCTTTGAGCCACTGCTGATATTCGTTGAGCGGCAGATACCAGTTCTTGGTCTTCTTCAGAACGGGTGCGGAGCCGCTGATGGCCGACTGCGGATTGATGAGTTCGGTCGGGTCGAGGTCGCTGCCGCATTTCTCACACTGGTCGCCGTAGGCCTTGGGGTTGTGGCAGTGGGGACATTCGCCCGTGATATATCTGTCGGCGAGGAACTGCCGGGCCTCCTCGTCGTAATACTGCTCCGACACCTGCTCGATGAGCTTGCCGTCGTCATAGAGCTTCTTGAAGAAGTCGGAGGCCAGTTTGCTGTGTGTCTCCGAAGTCGTGCGGCTGTAGATGTCAAACGAGATGCCGAAGTCCTCGAAGCTCTTCTTGATGATTGAGTGGTAGCGGTCTACGACGTCCTGGGGCGTGATGCCCTCCTTGCGGGCGCGGATGGTGATTGGCACACCGTGCTCGTCGCTTCCGCAGATGAAGATGACGTCCTGTCCTTTGAGCCTCAGATAGCGCACGTAGATGTCCGCCGGTACATAGACTCCGGCCAAGTGGCCGATGTGAACACCGCCGTTGGCGTAGGGTAGCGCAGCCGTGACGGTGGTGCGTTTGTATTGTTTATGTTCCATTTCGTTCGGTTTGTATATTGATTTCTTATTGTCTACATTAATAAGGTGCAAAGGTAGCACAATTTAGGGACAAAACCAATTATAAATTATGAATTATGAATTATGACCGACGAATTTGGATAAGATTGCCGAAAACAAGCGAAAGACGCATCATCACTGCATTTGGACATGCCGAAGGCGGCCACCACGCCGGCGACCGGACGGCTATGTAAGAAAAATTCTGAATTTAAGGCCGTTTTTCAGGCCCACTTTTGAAAAAAATCCTGCCATGCTCCCAAATTTTCAAATCTCACGAAGGTCAAAATCGGGCGGTTTTTTTGACGGAAAACCACCCGATTTTGCAACTGGTTATCATACAACCACTTACAATCGCACAGGTCTCCCTCTCCTTGGGGAGGGCGGGGTGAGGCCCTCCCGTAAGGGCCTTATTGCTCTGCAACGGGGCTGCTATTGCTCTCTGGCGGCGGCCCCGTTGCAACATGGCGGCGTGCTCGTTGCAACCCCGCGGGGGCCCCGTTGCTCGACGAAACCCACTTTTTGACCTCAAAATAGCAATCAAAAACCAGCCAACTTTTGCAAAATTTGAAAGCCGTAAGGGCCTTAAAGGGTTGTTTGAAGCCACAGGTCTCTCCCCCTTGGGGGAGCCGGAGGGGGCCGTTGGTAGTCATAAGGCCCTTATTGGTCATGAAAACGCAAATCTTTGAGCATTTTTCCGGATATGATTTTGTAAATATATATTACACCCACAACCCTACACCCCCCTAACACCCACAACCCTACAACCCACCCCAACCCTCCCGAAGGGAGGGAGCTTGAATACCTTAAAGCATTTCAGACTCCCTCCCTTCGGGAGGGTTGGGGTGGGTTGTGGGGTTGTAGGGTTGTAGGGTTGTGGTGGTTGTAGGGTTGGGGGTGTCTTCCCTTTTTTGCGTCGGAGACGATGTTTCTCGAAATTTTTATATAACTTTGCGATGTGTACTAAAACAACTGACTGCTTATGGAAAAATACGTTGCAAACGAGAGCCGTTATGACAACGGCATGCAATACAAAAGATGCGGCCGCAGCGGAGTGCTGTTGCCCAAGGTGAGCCTCGGCTTCTGGCACAACTTCGGCGGCGTCGACGACTACACGCGCAGCCGCGAGATAACGCGCTATGCCTTCGACCACGGCATCACCCACTTTGACCTGGCCAACAACTACGGACCGCCCTACGGCAGTGCCGAGGAGACGATGGGGCGGCTGATGGACGACGACTTCCGGCCTTATCGCGACGAACTGTTCATCAGCACCAAAGCGGGATATGACATGTGGGACGGCCCTTACGGCAACTGGGGCTCACGGAAGTATCTCATGGCCAGTCTCGACCAGAGTCTGCGGCGCATGCGTCTGGACTATGTCGACCTCTTCTACAGCCACCGCTACGACCCGGAGACGCCGCTCGAAGAGACGCTTCAGGCGCTGGTCGACGTCGTGCGCGCCGGCAAGGCTCTGTATGTCGGCATATCGCGGTGGCCGCTTGAGGCTCTGCAGACGGCCATCAAATATCTGCGCGAGCGCGACGTACCGCTGCTGATATATCAGGGACGCATCAACATGATCGACCGCGCACCTATCGAGGAGGGCATCACGGACCTTTGTGAGCGTGAGGGCATCGGCTTCATCTCGTTCTCGCCATTGGCACAGGGGCTGCTCACGGACCGCTATCTCAACGGTGTGCCGGAGGACAGCCGCATGTCACGCGGCAAGTTCCTCAAGCAGGATGTCCTCACACCCGAACTGCTCGCCCGTCTGCGCGAACTCAACGCCGAGGCGCAGCAGCAGGGAAAGACGCTGGCCGAAAGGGCGCTGTCGTGGGTGCTCGAACAAAAGGCCGTCACCTCGGTGCTGGTCGGAGCAAGCAGCACGGCACAGCTGGAGAGGAATTTGAGGTGCGTAAAATAAGTGAAGAGTGAAGAACGGCGGCAGCAACTTCTTCGTTCTTCACTCTTCGTTCTTCATTTAAGAACGGCGGCAGCAACTTCTTCGTTTTTCACTCTTCATTCTTCACTTAAGAACGGCGGCAGCAACTTCTTCACTCTTCGTTCTTCACTCAAAATACTTTTCCACCTCCTCGGCGGCTTTGCGGCCTCCGCTCATGGCGCGGACGACGAGCGAGGCACCCGTGGCGGCGTCACCGGCGATGAAGACGTTGGGGGCGAACGCCGGCAGCTGGGGTTTGAGGAAGCCCATGGCGAGCAGGACGAGCTCACACTTGATGACTTCGGGCTTGCCGACGGGTTCCATGATGGGGCGTCCGCCGTCGGGATTGGGTTTCCACGCAATCTCCTGAACGCGCACACCGGTGAGGCGGCCGTCCTTGCCGAGGAATTCGAGCGTATTGATGTTCCAGCGGCGGGTACAGCCCTCCTCGTGGCTTGAAGTCGTCTTGAACGTGCGGGGGAAGTTCGGCCACGGATTGTTCGGGTCGTCCGGTCCTACGGGCGGCTTCGGCATGATTTCGATCTGCGTCACACTGCGGCAGCCCTGACGGTGGGCCGTGCCGATGCAGTCGCTGCCGGTGTCGCCGCCGCCGATGACAAGGACATCCTTGCCGCGGGCGTTGACCAGCTCGTCCTTCTTGAACTCCATGCCGGCGAGGATGCGGTTCTGTTGCGCGAGCATGTCCAGAGCGAGGTGGACGCCGCGGAGCTCACGTCCGGGAACGTTCAGGTCGCGTGCCGTCGGCGTGCCTGTCGCCACGACGTATGCGTCATAGCCTTCGGGCAGCGCGGCGAGGTCTACCTCCTGATTGTAGCGAAACTCTATGCCCTCCTGTTCCAGCAGTCGCAGACGGCGGTCGATGATGGCCTTGTTGAGCTTGAAGTTGGGGATACCGTAGCGGAGCAGTCCGCCGGCATTCTCGTTGCGCTCAAACACCGTCACGCTGTAGCCCCGGCGGTTCAACCGGTTGGCGGCCACAAGTCCGGCCGGACCGGCACCGATGACGGCCACCCGACGGCCGTTGCGCACGGGTCGGACAACATGTATATAGTTCTCCTGAAAAGCCATCTCGGTGATGGCGGCCTCGTTCTCGCGGTTTGTCGTCGGCTCGTGGGCCATGAGATTGAGCACGCACGCCTTTTCGCAGAGCGCCGGGCAGATGCGTCCGGTGAACTCGGGGAAATCGTTGGTCGCGTTGAGCAGCCGGTAGGCCATCTCATAGTCGCCCCGCGCCAGAGCGTCGTTCCACTCCGGCGGTTTGTTGCCCAGCGGGCACGCCCAGTGGCAGAACGGCACGCCGCAGTCCATGCAGCGCGATGCCTGTGTCCGCCGGTCCTTACTGTTGAGCGTCTGCTCCACTTCGCCGAAATCATGAATCCGGTCGTGTATCGGTCTATATCCCGCCTCCTGGCGGTGGATTGTCAGAAAATTGTCGTTCATATCTTTTGAATTAGGAATGGTGAGTGGTGAATGATGAGTTGGTCGGCCAAAGGCCGATGGTGAATTATTGAATGGTGAATTATTGAATGGTGAATGTTGAATGATGAATGTTGAGTTGTCGGCCTTCGCCCGATGTTGAATTATTGAATGACGAATTTACGTCGGTGCTCCAGTTGTGTGTTTGATATTGTGTTCCCGCAGCCATAATTCATAATTCAATAATTCATCATCGGACGAAGCCCGACAACTCAACATTCATCATTCAACATTCACCATTCAATAATCTCTCTGCATGTCCGCTATCTTCTGCTTCAGCTTGTTCATCTGCTCCTCCTGCAGCACACGCTTGTACTCTATCGGCACGACCTGGATGAAGTCGCCGACGTAGCGGTTCCAATCGTCGAGCATCGTGCGGGCCAGCTTCGAACCCGTGTAGAGATAGTGCTGGCGGATGAGCTCATGAAGCTCCTTGCGGTAGCTGCTGTCCTCGACGAGGTTGATCTCGACCATATCCATGTTGCAGAAGTAGTCGAAGTTGTGGTTCTTGTCCCACACGTAGGCCACACCGCCGCTCATTCCGGCGGCGAAGTTGCGGCCCGTCTCGCCGAGCACGACCACGCGGCCGCCCGTCATATACTCGCAGCAGTGGTCGCCCGCGCCCTCGATGACGGCTATCGCGCCTGAGTTGCGCACGCCGAAGCGCTCGCCCACCTTGCCGTTGACATAGAGCTCGCCGCTCGTCGCGCCGTAGAGACCGGTGTTGCCGGCGATGATGTTGTCCTCGGCGGAGAAGTTGCTGCGCACCGGCGGGAGTATCGCGATGCGGCCGCCGCTGAGTCCCTTGCCGAAGTAGTCGTTGGCCTCGCCTTCGAGCTTGAAGCTGACACCCTTGACGAGGAACGCTCCGAAGCTCTGGCCGGCTGAACCCTTGAACTTGACATTGACGGTGCTGTCGGGCAGTCCGTCGCCACCGTAGTGGCGCGCGATGAGTCCGCTGAGCATGACGCCCGCGGCGCGGTCGGTGTTCTTGATGGCGTAGTCGAGATTCACCTCCTCCTGCATCTCAATGGCGCGCTGTGCCGAATGGATGATACGGCTGTCGAGCACGTCGTCGAGGTCGGCGGGTATGTCGGCCACGTGGTGGATGGCGTTGCCGTTGTCGACACGGTGTAGAAGACGGGTGAAGTCGAGGCCACGGCCCCCCTCAATCCCCCCAAGGGGGGATGAAGTGCTTGAAACTGGGTATGAACCCGCAGTGTCTGATTCTCCCGATACCGAAGAAGAAGTACTGTTGGAAGCCGCAGGTCTTCCCCCCTTGGGGGGATTGAGGGGGGCCGTAGCCACTAGCTCTGTCCGGCCCACGATGTCCTCCAGCCGGGTGTATCCCATCTCGGCCAGATACTCGCGCACTTCCCGGGCGAGGAAAGTGAAATAGTTGACGAGATATTCATAGCGGCCCATGAAATGCTTGCGCAGTTCGGGGTTCTGCGTCGCCACGCCCATCGGGCAGGTGTTGAGATTGCACTTACGCATCATCACACAACCGAGCACGATGAGCGCCAGCGTACCGAAACTGAACTCCTCGGCACCGAGCAACGCCATCAATACGACGTCGCGGCCGGTCTTCAGCTGGCCGTCGACCTGCAGACGGACTTGTCCGCGCAGTCCGTTCATGACGAGCGTCTGCTGCGTCTCGCTCAGTCCGATCTCCGGCGAGATGCCCGCAAAGCGCATGCTCGACGCCGGACTGGCACCCGTTCCGCCCTCCGCACCGGAGATGACGATGAGGTCGGCCTTGGCCTTGGCCACGCCTGCGGCAATCGTTCCCACGCCACTCTCGGCCACGAGCTTGACGCTGATGGCAGCCTTGGGGTTGACGTTCTTCAGGTCGAAGATGAGTTGGGCGAGGTCTTCGATTGAGTAGATGTCGTGGTGGGGCGGCGGCGAGATGAGCGATATGCCGGGAATGGAGTGGCGCGTGCGGGCGATGACCTCGTTGACCTTAAATCCCGGCAGCTGTCCGCCCTCGCCCGGCTTGGCCCCTTGGGCGACCTTTATCTGAATCTCTTCGGCGTTGACGAGATATTCCGTCGTCACGCCGAAGCGTCCCGAAGCCACCTGTTTTGTCTTCGACGACAGCGATATGCCGTCGCGCGTCGCGGCGAAACGCTCGCTGTCCTCACCGCCCTCGCCCGTGTTGGAGCGCCCGCCGATCTTGTTCATGGCCAGCGCGATGGCCTCGTGGGCCTCCTTGCTGAGCGCTCCGAAGCTCATGGCGCCCACGACGAAGTGTTTCATGATGGCCTCGACCGGCTCAACCTTGTCGATGTTGATGGGGTTGCGGCGGAAGCTGAAGAAGTCGCGGATGAAGATGGGTTTGTCCTTTCCGTCGACAAGCCGCGTGAACTCCTTATACTTCTCGTAGCTTCCCGTGCGCGTGGCGAGCTGGAGCGTCGCAATCGTCTCGGGATTCCAGGCGTGGCGTATGCCGTCGCGGCGCCAGTGGAACTGGCCGTGGTTGGGAAGGAAGCCCCCCTCCGGGGTCCCCCCGCCCACTCTTCTGATGGCATCCCTCGCTATCGTCTCCAGTCCGATGCCGCCGATGGTCGACATCTCCGTGCCGAAATAGGTCTTCAGGAGGCTTTCGGAGAGACCGATGCTCTCGAATATCTTCGCACCGCGATAGCTGCGGATGGTCGATATGCCCATCTTCGCCATGATCTTCAGCAGGGCTTTCTTGAGCGCCTTTATGTAGTTGGCCTCGGCCGTCTCATAGTTTTCCTGTATCTTGCCGCGCCGGACGAGGTCGTCGAGTATGGCGAAGGCCATATACGGACACAGCGCCGACGCACCGTAACCGAGCAGCAGGGCGGCGTGCATCGTCTCGCGTATCTCGCCGCTCTCGACGATCAGTGCCGTCTGGACGCGCTTGCCGACGGAGATGAGATAGTGGTGGACGGCGCTCACGGCCAGCAGCGATGGTATGGCGGCGTGGTCACGGTCGATGTCGCGGTCGGTCAGGATGATGTAGTTGTAGCCCGCGTCGACGCTCCGCTCAGCCTCCTTGCACAGCGCGTCGAGCGCGTCGCGCAGACCGTCTTCGCCCTTCGAGCACTCGAAGAGTATGGGGAGCTTGACGGTGTTGAAGCCCTTGTAGCGAATGTTGCAGAGTATGTCGAGCTGAGTGTTGTTCAGAATGGGGTGGGGCAGGCGCACCATCTTGCAGTTTGACTCGTCCGGATTGAGGATGCCCGAGCCCACGCGGCCGATATATTCGGTCAGCGACATGACGAGATTTTCGCGGATGGAGTCGATGGCGGGGTTGGTCACCTGCGCGAACTGCTGGCGGAAATAGTTGAACAGCAGCTGCGGACGGTCCGACAATACGGCCAAAGGCGTGTCGTTGCCCATCGCCGCCGTCGGTTCCTGACCGCCAACGCACATCGGAACGATGGTGCTGTCGATGTCCTCGGCACCGTAGCCGAACATGAGTTCGTGCTCAAGAAGATTGTCCACGTCATTGCGCACCTTGCGTCCGCTGCGGAGTTTCTCCAACTGTATGCGGTTGGTGGAGAGCCACCGGCGGTAAGGATGTTCGGCGGCGAGCCGCTCCTTGATTTCGCCGTCGTAGTAGATGCGGCCCTCCTGCGTGTCGATGAGCAGCAGCTTGCCCGGCTGCAGACGCCCCTTCTCGGCTATCTCGCCCGGGTCGAAGTCCATCACGCCGACCTCCGACGCCACGACCATCATGTCCTTTGTGGTGATGGTGTAGCGCGCCGGGCGCAGACCGTTACGGTCGAGCATGCCGCCGGCATAACGGCCGTCGCTGAAGAGCAGTGCCGCCGGACCGTCCCACGGTTCCATCAGGATGGAATGGTACTCGAAGAAAGCCTTCAGGTCCTCGGATATGGGATTCTTGTCGTTGAAACTCTCGGGAACGAGCACGCTCATGGCGTGGGGCAGCGAGAGTCCGCTCATGACGAAAAACTCCAGCACATTGTCCAGACTGGCCGAGTCGCTCATGTCGGGCTGTACGATGGGGGATATGTCGCGGATGTCGCCGAGCGCCTCGGAACTGAGCACGCTCTCACGCGCCTTCATCCAGCCGCGGTTGCCGCGGATGGTGTTGATCTCGCCGTTGTGGGCCAGAAGGCGGAACGGCTGGGCGAGACTCCATGTGGGGAATGTGTTGGTTGAGAAGCGGGAGTGGACGAGGGCGAGGCCGCTGGTGAAGTAGCTGTTGGTCAGGTCGGGGAAATACTGCCTCACCTGCATGCTTGAGAGCATGCCCTTATAGACGATGTTGCGGCTCGAAAGCGAGCAGATGTAGAAATCTTTGTGACGGACACGGCGCTCGATGCGCTTGCGTATTATATATAATGTACGCTCGAAGACAGGCACCCGGTCGTCGGTCACGCCCGTGACGAACACCTGACGTATGGCAGGCTCGCTGTCGAGCGCCGACTGTCCGAGACATTCGGGGTTGGTCGGGACCGTGCGCAGGTGCATCAGCGAGAGCCCCTCGCGCTCAATCTCCTCAATCATGACCGAGAGAATCTTCTGCTGTTCCGCCTCGTCCTTGGGCAGAAAGACGAGGCCCGTGCCGTACTTGCCCTTCTCGGGGACGGGGATGCCCTGCAGGAGGATAAACTCATGGGGTATCTGGAGCATGATGCCCGCTCCATCGCCGGTCTTGTTGTCGGCGCCCTCCGCGCCACGATGGCGCATGTTCTCCAACACCTTCAGGGCGTTGTCGACCAGTTCGTGGCTCTTGTTACCGTGAATGTTGACCACCATGCCGACGCCGCACGCATCGTGCTCATAGTCGGCATTGTACAATCCATTTACCATATTTAGTTGCATTAAGTTTGTCTTAACCGTCGAATGACTTACGTTTTGTTTGCAAAAGTACTAATAAATGTTGCATTATGACAACACCGCGATACGGATAAAACAACACTTCGAACGTTTGATTACAATCCCGCAAATATCAGACTGTTTTAATTCGGTATTGTAATTAAACCCACACGATATGCTTACAAATCACAATTCAGGCCCGAAAATAAGATTTCAAAAGACACTCCGTTATCACCGTGACACCATCGCTGCGTGACGGAAGTGATGCGGAAACGTCAGGATAATATCAAATTTTTAACATTTCGCTTTCCTTCAAAATTGAGACAAAAACGCCGTGATTTTAACATCACCACGTCGTTTCCCGACCGAAAAATTTTGGCGGCCGAGCCGTAAGGGCCTTATTGCATCGCAACGGCATGGTTGTTGTCATGCAACGGGCACGCCGTCGCAATGCAACGAGGGCCCCGTTGCAGACCAACGGGGCTCTTACGGCAAGGCGCCCGATATGTAATAATCTTTCAATCTTGCGTATTTTACTGATTGTCAGCATGTTATAAAAACCGCCGGAAAATCGTAAATTTTGGCCCGAGGGCGGGATTTTTCCAAATCATGCGCGTTTTTTGAGGCGTTTGTAAAGATAGTTCTGAGTTTTTAACACTTTAGATGCCAAGCCCTAAGACCCATCAAAGACCCACCTAAAACCCACCCCAACCCTCCCGAAGGGAGGGAGCTTAGATACTCTCGGGGGAGGTGAAGGAAGACAACAAGGCATATCAAGCTCCCTCCCTTTGGGAGGGTTGGGGTGGGTTTTAGGTTTTAGGTGGTCTTAGGTGGGTGTCAGCTGGACTGATAAATTTTATCCCTCCCGCCGTCACTAATACGGATTTTTTTTCTTACTTTTGTAGTCGTTAATACTCGTAGTGGGTGTATCAAAATTCGGTATCAAAAAGTGAACTCATCCGGAAGTCTTTATGTGGGGTAATCTCAGTCCCCTCCTTCCGAAGGAGGGGTTAGGGGTGGTTAAACAATAACATTCTATAAATCATCACTTTAGATAACAGAATATGACTAACCACCCCTAACCCCTCCTTCGGAAGGAGGGGACTGAGAATACCCCACTTAAAGGCTTACAAATGAGTTCTGCAACCCTCTCGTCTGATATACTTTAAGGTATTCAAGCTCCCTCCCTTCGGGAGGGTTGGGGTGGGTTTGTATGTGGTTTGTAGTAGGACTGTTTTTGCTTTTTGTAACCATTTTGCACTGTTTTCACATTTTTTCGGTGACAATATGTTGTAAGCTTCAATAAAAATATGTACTTTTGCTAACTATTTGAATACAATCACACATCATGGCAACAGAAAAGATAGACAATCTGGACAAGAAGATCTTGAGCATCCTGTCCAAGAACGCACGCATCCCGTTCAAGGATGTTGCGGCTGAGTGCAACGTGTCACGCGCAGCCATCCACCAGCGCGTGCAGCACCTCATCGACGGCAACGTCATCATGGGTAGCGGATTTGACGTCAATCCGAGAAGTCTCGGATATACCACATGCACATACGTCGGCATCACGCTCGAGCGCGGCAGCATGTACAAAGAGGTCGTCGAACGACTCGTGCACATACCCGAAATCGTCGAGTGCCACTTCACCACCGGTCCCTACACCATGCTCGTCAAACTCTTCGCACGCGACAACGAGCAACTCATGCACTTGCTCAACGGACAGCTCCAGGACATCCCCGGCGTCGTGGCGACGGAGACTCTCATCTCGCTCGAACAGAGCATCAAGCGCGAAATACCGGTCAAGGTCGACTGACAACAGACCGTCACGACAGGCCAAACCATTAATGCACAATCATGAATCGTTTTGACTGGCAGTCGCGCCTGAATGACATCTACGCGACATATCCGGAAGCGAAGCGCAAGCCCGTCATCGGCATCACGGCCAACTATGACGAGGCTACAAGCCGCATCGCCGAAGGCTACTACGAGTCGGTGGTGGCGGCCGGTGGCGTGCCCGTCATCATACCGCCGGTGGCCGACAAGGACGTCATCATCAACACACTGGAACACATCGACGGACTGCTGCTCAGCGGCGGGGCCGACTACAACCCGCTCTACTGCGGCGAAGAACCGTCACCACGCCTCGGCGGCATCTGCAGCAAGCGCGACCTGCCGGAACTGCTCATCACGCGACTGGCATACAACCGCCAGATACCGATGCTCGGCATCTGCCGCGGCATACAGACACTGGCTATGGCGCTGGACGGCAGGGTGGCACAGGATATAGAGTGTGGAGGGAGGAGGGAGGAGTGTGGAGTGAGGAGTGAGAATAGCCTTAATAAAAAAGGCTTGGGCATAGGCTTGGGAAGCAACAAAACCACAAGCAACGCAGACATTTCTCCATCCACCCTCCACACTCCTCTCTCCTCGAGTATCAAACACTCCCAAACAGCCGACCGCAGCGAACCGACACACACGGTCATCATCGACGGCGACAGCACACTATATACATTATATAATAGCGGACGCATCGCCGTCAACTCGTTTCACCATCAGGCGGTGAGCGACCCGGGCCGGCGTTTCCGCGTCACGGCTGTGGCGCCGGACGGTGTGATTGAGGCCATCGAGAGCAGCGAATATAAGTCCATCATGGGCGTGCAGTGGCATCCGGAATGTCTCGGCGACAACGGACAGCCGCTCTTCCGGTGGCTTGTCAGACAGGCGGCGGCTTTTCGCGAGGCCTGCGACGTGCACGAACGTGTGCTCACGCTCGACACCCACTGCGACACGCCGATGTTCTTCCCGAAAGGGGTGAGATTTGACCACCGCGACCCGCAGCTGCTCGTCGACCTCCACAAGATGACCGAAGGACGGCAGGACGCGACCATCATGGTGGCCTATCTGCCGCAACCGAAGATTGGCGAGAAGTTTTCGGAGAAGGTCTATTTTGATGTCAGCGGCCCGACGGAATATGCCGACCTCATATTCGACAAGATAGAAGACATCGTCCGCAACAACAAGGACTACCTCAGCATAGCCCGCACGCCTGCCGATCTCTACGAGGACAAACGGCGCGGACGCCGCTCCATCATGCTCGGCATCGAAAACGGACTGGCTCTCGAGGGCTCGGCGGCGACTATAAAGCATTTCGCACAGCGCGGCGTGGTCTACATCACACTATGCCACAACGGCGACAACGACATCTGCGACAGTGCCCGCGGATGCAACACACACAACGGAGTGAGCCGTTTCGGCGAGCAGGTCATACGCGAGATGAACCGTCAGGGCATCATGGTCGACCTCAGCCACGCTTCGGAAAAGAGCTTCTATGACGCCATCGAGATGAGCGCCACACCGATAGTGTGCAGCCACAGCAGCGCCCGCGCCCTGTGCGACCATCCACGCAACCTCACCGACGACCAGATGCGCGCGCTCGCCAAGAGCGGCGGAGTGGCCCAGACGACGCTCTATCACGGATTCCTGCGCACGGCGGGAGAGGCCGACATCACCGACGTCATCGCCCATCTGGAACACGCCATCGCCGTGATGGGCATCGACCACGTGGGCATCGGTACCGACTTCGACGGCGACGGAGGCATCCGCGGCATGGCCGACTCGTCGGAAATTATCAACTTCACGCGACAGCTTTTAGCCCGCCGGTACAGCGAACGCGACATCCGGAAGATATGGGGAGGCAACTTCCTGCGCATCATGACCATCGTACAGCGGTCCCGCGAAGGCGGAAAGTGACCGGAAACGGGATATTAAATGTTGTCTGATACATAAAAGAGCATCATCGGATACGTTTAAAATGTAATCTGATACATTATTGATATAAAGCGAAGACAATCAAATGAACAATATATTTTCGTTTTCAGAACACAGAGACACAGAGACACGGAGACCCAAATCCGCTTTGAGAAGCCTCAAAGACATATCAGGCTCCCTCCTTTCGGGAGAGTTGGGGTGGGTCTTAGTTCTGCTATGTCTCATCAGTTGCAGCAATAAGAAATCCTCTTCAGTAGGCTCGGAGAGTGTCCAACCAGTCGGCCCGACGTTCTGCGCCGACAGTGCCTATGCCTTCTGCGAGGCACAATGTGCCTTCGGCCCGCGCACGATGAACAGTGCGGCGCACGACAGCTGCGGACAGTGGATAGCCGGAAAGTTCCGCGGCTACGGCCTCGAAGTCATCGAACAGAACGCCACCGTCAAGGGATATGACGGCACGCCGCTACGCTGCAAGAACATAATAGCAAGCTATCGGCCCGAGGAGACCACACGCATACTCCTTTGCGCCCATTGGGACAGCCGGCCGTGGGCGGACAACGATCCTGACGAAGCCAACTGGCGGAAGCCTGTCATGGCGGCAAATGACGGCGCGAGCGGCATAGCGGTGATGCTCGAACTGGCCCGGCTCATAGCCGGAGGCGACTCGCTCGCCCTCGGAGTGGACTTCGTCTGCTTCGACGCGGAAGACTGGGGGACGCCCCAGTGGGTCGAATCGACAGGCGACGACAGTGACACATGGGCCTTGGGAGCACAACACTGGGCGGCAAATCCGCATCGCCAAGGCTACGAGGCACGCTACGGCATACTGCTCGACATGGTCGGCGGCAGTGAGGCGCGGTTCCACAAGGAACTCGTCTCGAAGCATTTCGCACCGGCAATCGTCGACAAGGTGTGGGCGGCAGCGGCAGCGATAGGCTACGGCAACATATTCCCGGCAACCGACGGCGGCGGCGTCAACGATGACCACGTGCCCGTGAACCGCATCGCCGGCATCCCTACCATCGACATCATACCGTATTATCCGGACTGCGAGGCAAGCTCGTTCGGCCCGACATGGCACACCGTCAACGACGACATGGCACATATCGACCGCGGAACACTGCAGGCCGTGGGGCAGACGGTGATACAGGTGCTGTTCAGCGAGAAGTGAGTTCGAATATTTTCGAGGAGGGAGGAGTGTGGAGGGAGGAATGAGAATAGTCTTATTGGTTGTATAATTCTTCAACAACGTTGATAAAAAGGTTCTTCAACAAAACTATTCTCACTCCTCCCTCCACACTCCTCCCTCCTCGAAAAAAGTACAATAATCACCAAACTATATGGCTATATGAAAACATTCATCAACGTTGAAGACCTCGGCGACCTCCGCACAGCGCTGGCCGAGGCACAGGAAATAAAGAAGGACAGATTCAAATATGAACATCTCGGCAAGCACAAGACGCTGCTGATGATATTCTTCAACAACTCTCTGCGCACACGGTTGAGCACGCAGAAGGCTGCGATGAACCTCGGCATGAACGTCATCGTGCTCGACGTCAACGCCGGAGCATGGAAATTAGAAACGGAGCGCGGCGTCATCATGGACGGCGACAAGAGCGAGCATCTGCTCGAGGCCATCCCCGTGATGGCGTCCTATTGCGACATGATAGGTGTCCGCTCGTTTGCCGGACTGACCGACAGGGAGTATGACTACGCCGAAACCGTGCTCCATCAGTTCATCCGGTACAGTGGCAAGCCCGTCTTCGCGATGGAGACGGCCACGGTCCATCCGCTTCAGGCGTTCGCCGACCTCATCACAATCAATGAGCACTTCGACCTTCAGGCGTCTCCCCGCCGCCCGAAAGTGGTCCTGACGTGGGCTCCTCACTGCCGCGCACTGCCGCAGGCCGTGCCCAACTCATTTGCTCAGTGGATGAACGCGGCCGACGTCGACTTCGTCATTACTCATCCGGAGGGCTACGAGCTTGACCCGCGCTTCGTGGGAAACGCGCGCGTGGAATATGATCAGATGAAGGCGTTGGAGGGTGCGGACTTCGTCTATGCGAAAAACTGGAGCTGTCCGGGCGTCACCAATCCGGCCGACTACGGCAAAATCCTGTCCCGCGACATGAGCTGGACCATCGACGACAAGCACATGGCCGTGACCAACAACGGCAAGTTCATGCACTGTCTGCCCGTGCGCCGCGGTCTCATCGTCACCGACGATGTCATCGAAAGCGCCAACTCACTCGTCATTCCCGAAGCCGCCAACCGCGAGATATCGGCACAGGTGGTGATAAAGAGAATGTTGAATGGTGAATGGTGAATGGTGAGTGTTGAATGGTGAGTTGGTCGGCCAAAGGCCGATGTTGAATTATTTAATTACGAATTGGCTGCGCAGTGACCCATCCCTTCATTATAGGCAATGATCAACACAAATTTATGGCGTAGCTAATTCATAATTTAATAATTCAACATCGGCCTTTGGCCGACCAACTCACCATTCAACACTCAACATTCAACATTTTCATTGCCCACAGGGCAATGAAACCAGCTGATACATCAGTGTTTGGGCGATACGCTCGTGACCGCGGTCGTTAGGATGGAGGCGGTCGGTGTCGGCGCGGTTGAAGTATTGCGCATGTTCGTCGAGCATAGGCATCAGACCGCAGAGCGAATAGAGGTCCACGACGGGCACAGCCCAGACGCCGCCGGCCTCACATGTAGCCTTGACGTAAGCATCGAGATATTCGCCACAGCGGTTGGCATAGTCCTCCGTGCACTGCCAGTTCTTTTCGTTGGCATAGAAGCCGGCGCGGTGGATGGGCGTGAGGAGCACAATCTGCTTGGTCGGATAGATGCGCTTCAGGCTGTCGAGAGCGATGTTGATGCGGCCGCGATAGGTGTCCTTATCCATCACGGGTATACGACGCATACGGTCTTCCTTGCGCTTGGCATAGCCATGACCATATTCGACGCTCTCCATACGTTCGTCCCACCAACGTCCGAGCGGCACGGCGTTGTTATAGTCGTTGGTTCCGACGAAGATGAGAATGGCGTCGACATTATCCCCATGCTCTTGCTTGAGCTGCGTGGCCTGTCGCGGTATGTCGTTCCACTGGCGACCGCTGACGGCATATACGTAAGGCGTTATGCCGAGCCAGTCCTGCAACCAGTTCCAATATTTTTTCTTTGCAGCCTTGTTGCGCGGATCGGTGATGGAGTCGCCGAGATATGCGACACGCTTGCCTTGCCACGGATGGGTGAGGGCCTGCTGTGCAGCCGAGGGCATGGCGATGAGCAGAGAGAGGATGATGGTGATGATGTTCTTCTTCATTTTTTTTTGTTGTTTTTTTAAGGGAGTCCTTAAAGACCTTAAGGTCCTTAAAGTCCTTAAGGACAACCCCTGTGAATATTTCTCTTAATTCTTAATTTTTAATTTTCCTGTAGTATTCCTCCAGCTCTTTTGCGAATGTCGCCAGTTCCTCAGGATTGCCGTTGCCGAAACGTAGCCAGACGGAGCGGCAGGCGGCATCGAGCGGAGTCCCGTCGGTCTCGGAGGCGGGACGCCCGACATAGCGACTGTAGTAAGGGTCATGATTGCGGAAGCAAGCCATCACCTTGACAATCGTTTCGACGGGCGTCGACGTGAGGCGCGCCAGAGCGACAACTTCGGGAGTGGCGGCAACCATCGTGTCGGGCACAAGCCGGAAGTAGAGGTCGAGCGTGAGGATGAGCACGACCGGTGTCAACCCGTCACATCCGTCGATGGGACGGAAGTCAAGCTCAAATGTCTCACAGGTATCCACGCCGTCGTAGAAATCGCCGGCATTGTTGAATCCGTTCATACTCCTGATCATCTTCACAGCACGAGCCAGTCGTCGCGGATTGTTGCCATAGGTTCGCCAAATGTGTTCCACGCGCGGTGTGTCGAGTCGGGCGATGGCAATCATGCGCTCGTGAAGCACTTGCGGGTGGACATGGAGTTCGAGACTCAAATCCACCATCGGGCGGCTGTAAGCGGGTTTCACACCCACGGGGCGACTCAGATACAACTGGAGCAGCAACAGCCAGTATTCGTCTGACCAATTTGTCGGTTTAGCCATTTCGTCGAAAGGTTAGGTCGGTTATAACTTGTCTGCCCGCAAATATACGAAAAAAACACAAAGACGCCAAAGCGCAAAGACTCTAAAACGCAAAGTTTCTTTACAGCAGTCGCTCTGCCATTATTACGTGCAATAATGCTTTGCCTCTCAACATCCTTTTATAAAAAAACTGCGATATTTACACAATGCGAAAAAGCTTACATGAAGTCATGATAAAGACCGTATCATAAAGTAATATAACTTATTTTACTTTATGACTTGACCGGTTTTAAGTCATGACAAGGCTCATCCTCATTCTCGAAAATATACGAAACTATCTCCTTTTCTCGTTTTTTTGTATTACATTTGCACATTATTTATATATAGAAGGATAAACAATCATATCGACGATGGAATATAACTTTAGAGAAATCGAGAAGAAGTGGCAGCAGCGGTGGGTCGAGCAGCAGACCTATCGCGTGGAGGAAAACAAGGAAAAGAAGAAGTTCTACGTGCTCAACATGTTCCCCTATCCCTCGGGAGCGGGACTGCATGTGGGCCACCCACTGGGCTACATCGCCAGCGACATATACGCCCGCTACAAGCGTCAGCGGGGCTACAACGTCCTTAACCCGATGGGATATGACGCCTACGGACTGCCCGCAGAGCAGTATGCCATCCAGACTGGACAGCATCCGGCCGTGACGACCGAGGCCAACATCAAACGCTACCGCGAGCAGCTGGACAAGATTGGTTTTTCATTTGACTGGAGCCGCGAGATACGCACCTGCGACCCGGAATACTATCACTGGACGCAGTGGGCCTTCCAGAAGATGTTCAACAGCTACTACTGCAACGACACCAAGCGTGCCCGCCCCATCGAAGAGCTCCTCGAAGCTTTCCCTAAACACGGTACGGAGGGTCTCAACGCTGCATGCTCCGAGGAACTGACGTTCACCGCCGACGAGTGGAACTCATGGGACGAGAAGCGTCAGCAGGAGGTCCTGATGAACTACCGCATAGCCTATCTCGGTGAGACGATGGTCAACTGGTGTCCGCAGCTGGGCACGGTACTGGCCAACGACGAGGTCGTCGACGGCGTATCCGAGCGCGGCGGCTATCCCGTCATACAGAAGAAAATGCGCCAGTGGTGTCTCCGCGTGTCGGCATACGCACAGCGTCTGCTCGACGGACTGGAGACAATCGACTGGACAGACTCGCTGAAGGAGACGCAGAAGAACTGGATCGGCCGTAGCGAAGGAACTGAGATGCAGTTCAAGGTGGCCGACAGCGACATAGAATTCACCATCTTCACGACCCGCGCCGACACCATCTTTGGCGTCACATTCATGGTGCTCGCACCCGAGAGCGAGCTTGTTGACCAGCTGACCACAACCGGTCAGCGCGCCGCCGTCGACGAATATATAGCCTACGTCAAGAAGCGCACCGAACGCGACCGCATCAGCGACCACCGCGTGACGGGCGTGTTCTCAGGCTCCTACGCCATCAATCCCTTCACGGGTGACAAGATTCCAGTGTGGATTTCGGAGTATGTACTCGCCGGTTACGGCACGGGCGCCATCATGGCCGTTCCTGCCCACGACTCCCGCGACTATGCCTTCGCCAAACATTTCAGTCTGCCCATTATCCCGCTCATCGAGGGCGCCGACGTCAGCGAACAGAGCTTCGACGCAAAGGAGGGCACCGTGATGAACTCACCGGCCGAAGGCAAGACCGCCATAGGAGGCTTCTCCCTCAACGGTCTGACCGTCAAGGAGGCCATCGCCGCCACGAAAAAATATGTAGAGGAGAACCATCTCGGCCGCGTGAAGGTCAACTTCCGCCTCCGCGACGCCATCTTCTCGCGTCAGAGATATTGGGGCGAGCCTTTCCCGGTATATTATAAGGAAGGCATGCCCTACATGATTCCCGAGGAGTGTCTGCCGCTGGAGCTGCCCGAAGTGGCCAAGTTCCTGCCGACAGAGACGGGCGAGCCTCCACTCGGGCACGCCACACGGTGGGCATGGGACACAAAGGAAAACAAGGTTGTTGACAACACGCTCATCGACAACGTCACCGTCTTCCCGCTCGAACTGAACACCATGCCCGGTTTCGCCGGTTCCTCAGCCTACTATCTGCGCTACATGGACCCGCGCAACCACACGGCGCTCGTCGACAAGCAGGTGGATGAATACTGGCAGAACGTCGACCTCTATGTCGGCGGCACGGAACACGCCACGGGCCACCTCATCTACTCCCGCTTTTGGAACAAGTTCCTCTTCGACTACGGCTACTCCTGCAAGGAGGAACCGTTCGGAAAGCTGGTCAATCAGGGTATGATACAGGGTCGGAGCAACTTCGTCTATAGAATAAAAGACACCAATACGTTTGTCTCTCTCGGCCTGAAAGACCAGTACGACACGACCCCGATACACGTCGACGTCAACATCGTCAGCGGCGACGTGCTCGACGTGGAGGCCTTCAAGGCATGGCGTCCGGAGTACAACGACGCCGAGTTCATCCTCGAAGACGGCAAGTACGTCTGCGGATGGGCCGTCGAGAAGATGTCGAAGTCGATGTACAACGTGGTCAATCCCGACATGATCGTCGAGCGCTACGGTGCCGACACGCTGCGTCTGTACGAGATGTTCCTCGGTCCGGTGGAGCAGAGCAAGCCTTGGGACACCAACGGCATCGACGGCTGCCACCGCTTCCTGAAGAAGTTCTGGGGTCTGTTCTATCCCAAAGGCAGCGACACAATCGTCTGCAACGACGGCACGGCCACGCCCGAACAGCTCAAGTCCGTCCATAAACTGATAAAGAAAGTAACGCAGGATATCGAGAACTTCAGCTACAACACGAGCATATCGGCATTTATGATCTGCGTCAACGAACTGTCGCAGCTGAAGTGCAACGACCGCAGTCTGCTCCGCACGCTCGTCATCCTCATCGCGCCCTTCGCTCCGCACATAGCCGAAGAACTCTGGGAAACTCTCGGAGGAGAAGGCAGTGTCTGTGACTCAGAGTGGCCGAAGTGTGAAGAGAAGTATCTCGTCGAAAGCTCCGTACAGCTCGGCGTGGCCTTCAACGGCAAGCGCCGCTTCGAGATGCAGTTTGCCGCCGACGCCGACAACAAGACAATTGAAGACACCGTGCTGGCCGACGAACGTGCCAAGAAGTACACGGAAGGCAAGCAGGTGGTCAAGGTCATCGTCGTGCCGAAGCGCATGGTGAACGTTGTAATCAAATAGAAAACCTTTCAAAAACATTCCGAAACAGGAGTATATATAAGGATGCACACAGATAATGGTGTGTCAATATACAGATGAAACAATTCGTAGGGACATATTCTTGTATTTGTCCGCAATGATTATCAATCATTACTTGCGGACAAATACAAGAATATGTCCCTACTTTTATTCTACTAATACATGAAGATCGTATTTGCAACAAACAACAGAAACAAGCTCGCCGAAATACGCAGCATACTCGGTGACAGGTTTGAGATAGTGTCACTGAAGGACATCGGATGCGATGTCGATATCCCCGAGACCGGCACGACACTCGAAGAGAATGCCATGCAGAAGGCCCGCTACATCTACGACAACTACGGACTGAGCGTCTTCGCCGACGACACCGGTCTTGAAGTGGATGCCCTCGGTGGTGCGCCGGGCATATACAGCGCACGCTATGCAGGTGGCGCAGGCCACGACAGCGAGGCCAATATGACCAAACTTTTGGCCGAATTAGGAGAAAATAACAACCGGAAGGCAAGATTTCGCACCGTTATCGCGTTATTATTGAAAGACGACATTGCCGCCGACAATAACCGGACGAAACCCGACGAGCAGTTATTTGAAGGCATCGCCGAAGGGGAGATAATCCGTGAAAGAAGGGGAGGGGAGGGCTTCGGCTACGACCCTATATTCATGCCACAGGGCTATGACAAGACTTTCGCCGAGCTCGGACTTGACGTCAAGAACAAAATTAGCCACAGGGCAAAGGCCGTGGAGAGACTGGCGGAATATCTGAATACTTTATAATCAGAGACAGTCACATAATAACAATTATACACGAAAGACATGAAGAGAATCATCATTACAGCCATCCTGAACCTGACTATATGTCTTGGATTATCACAGAGCAGAGCGCTTGCCGCAGAAATAGGTTCATGGAACGCTTACATGGCGTATCACGACATTACGGATATCCGACCTGCCGGAAACATGGTGTACGTGCTCAGCTCGGGCGGTCTTTTCGCGTATAATGCCGACGACGGAGAAGTCAGCTCATATAATAAGGTGAACAGCCTGAGTGACTGCACCATAAACCACATCGCGTGGAACATGGCCGCCGGCAGATTGCTCATCGTTTACGACAACTACAACATCGACCTGCTCGACAACAGCGGCAACGTAATCAACATCTCCGACTATTATACCAAGCCCGTCAATCTGGACAAAACCGTCAACGGTATATATATCAACGGCAAGTTCGCCTACTTATACACCAATTTCGGCATACTGAAGATTAACATGGGCAGTGCCGAAATCAGCGATACGTATATTCTCAACATGAAAATAACGGCATGCACCATAGCCGGCGGCAAGATATATGCACATACACAAGCAGGTATCTACAGCGCCGACATGTCCGCCAATCTGCTTGACCGCAACAACTGGCATCATGACGGCAGCGTGACAGCCGATATATTCCGTTCCGACGACGGCATCGAGACCACGACGAAACACGGTTATACCGAACGCCGCATTTACGACCGGAGGAACAGATGCTGGTGGAGCAATCAGGAAGACGGTCGGCTGCAAAGCTATACGGAGACGGAAGAAGACGGGATTCAAACAATCACACGCAGGGATATAACTCCCGGAGGGCCGAAGTACAACTACTTCTACTCACTGAAATACGCCAACGAGACACTGTACTCTTGTGGCGGTGTCTTTGAAGGCTTAGTCGACATGGAGTATCCCGGAACGATACAGACGCTTGACAACAACGGCTCATGGACTATCTATCAGGACGATATCGACAAAATCACCGGCTACACTTACAAGGATATCGACTGCATCGACTATGACCCGACCGACCCGAGACATGTCTTTGCCGGAGGGCGCACGGGACTCTACGAATTTTATGACGGTAAACTCAAAAACTATTTCAACAAGGACAACAGCCCGCTGAAGTCGGCCATATCGGATGAAGGAGAAGAACTGAGCAACAACCATGTCATCATCAACGGTATCAAATTCGACACTGACGGTAATCTTTGGGTCACCAACAGCCAATGTCGTGGCCATGCTCTTCTGGTATATAAGAAAGACGGAACGTGGGAGCCTAAAGACCATACGGAACTCTTATACAAAAACAAAAGTTTGAAAAACATGTGCCGACTCATGTTCGACAGCCGCAATCTGTTATGGTTTGCAGCCAATTACTGGGAATATCCGGCACTCATCTGTTATGATAAGGCTAACGACGCAATAAAGGTTTATGACAAATTCGTCAATCAGGACGGACAGGAACTCGAAATATTTTCAATCCCGTGCATTGCCGAGGACCACGAAAACAACATCTGGATCGGAACCGAAAAAGGCCCTTTATATCTGACCAATGACGATATAATGAGCGGTAACGACGTCTTCACACAGTTTAAAGTACCAAGAAACGACGGAACAAACAAAGCCGACTACTTGCTCGCCGGCATCCCTATCAAGTCCATCTGTATCGACGGAGGCAACCGAAAATGGTTCGGAACGGACAACAACGGCGTCTATCTCATCAGCAGTGACAACCTTACTCAGGAGCAGCATTTCACTACCGTCAACAGCGATATCATCTCGGACAATATCCTCGACATCGCCTACAACGGCTCAAATGGTGAACTTTTCATCGGAACGGAGAAGGGACTGTGCTCTTATATGAGCGACGCCACAACCCCCAACGACAAAATGACGAAGGACAACGTCTACGCTTATCCCAATCCCGTGAAGCCGGAGCACACCGGATATATCACCATCGTGGGTCTGTCACTCAACGCCGACGTCAAAATTCTTACCTCCTCCGGCCAGATTGTCGCCCAAGGAACGTCTGTCGGAGGAACGTTCAAATGGGACGGAAAAGACCTCAACGGCCGTCGCGTAGCCTCAGGAGTCTATATGGTGGCCACGGCAACAAGCGAAGGAAAGAAAGGAACGGTCTGCAAGATTGCCGTCATAAGATGATCAAAGACCACAATTATGGAAAAAGGACAGACCGGACATACACCGCGACAGGCCTGTCAATGGTTCTATGACCGCATCCTATTCACTGCGCATTATTCCCATCTTACTTATATAATAAGAAACGGCCATGATGACAAAAGGCATAAAAGGGATATGAAACCTGCTCTCACCATGTCCGACAAAAGCTATGAACAATGTGCCGAGAATGATAATAAGCCACTGCAGCCGCAGTTCCTTTATGTACTTTATGCTCAACACGAACATTGTCATAACGGCATAATAGAACAACAGATTGACAACCGTCAGCCACTGCACTGCCGAATAATGTGGAAAATCCCTTATCAATGCGTATAGAGACAAAGACTGATACATATATTGCGATTGCTTCTCTTCCTGACTGAGAAAAGTACACATGCTTATGTTATCCGATACGTACGTGTTGAATACCTTAACGGGCAGCTGTCTGACGTATTCCGACTTGTTGTCTTTCAGCCAATCGAAGAACATATCTCTCCACAACTCATCCTTTTGCGTGTAAGTGAGCTTATCGTTTCCGGTCACACATTGCGGGTTTGGCGTTGTCTTCTCGCTATCATGATCCCAATGATATTGTGACAGCGCCATCCATCCGGTCTTGGCCTTATATACAAATTCTCCCTTGCTGCAGTAGTTGGAAAGTCCTATCGACATTATGAAAGCCACATATACCGCCAGCATCTTCCAGTACGCCTTGTAGTTTTTCAGGTCTTTAAGTACCACCGCCATAATGAAAATCAGTGCAAAAGGCCTTATATAATCGGCACAGCCAAACAATAACCCACTCAGAACGTATCGTCCTTTCAACGAAGACCAGACGGCCGAAAGAATAAAGAAGACAAACGGCACCTCACTGTGCAGACTCGTGCCCTCTCCGTAATTGGCAGGATAAAGCAGATACAAGACACATGCTATACTCGCCGCCCTCTTTCCAAAACACGTCAAGGCTATCTTATAGGTCAACAGCAGACTGAAGCCTTTCATCAGCGTACATATGATCAGGAGCGGTGTGACGGAGTTGAAAAGCCATAGCGACGCTGCCACCGCATTTATAGCTCCTATGTTCCAGAGAAACGGCAGCTCGTACAGTCCTTCCTTGAAAGGATAAAACTGATTATGACGCAAAGACTCCTGCGCACAGTATATATATCCTTCACTATCCGGATATGGTGTATATCCGAAGAAGAAAAGGACTAACAACAATAATACTATATATATCGCAACGAGATACCCTATTTTCTTATCAGCGATATTTTGCATAAGTATGTTGCAATAATTAGTTTATATTTTGAACACAGAGACACGGAGACACAGAGTTATATTGTCCTCTGTGTTTCCGTGTCTCTGTGTTCAAAAAACTTATTATAAAGTAATACCATCTCATACGATTACCCAAACAAGGAAATACTGTGTGCACAGCCTTTCCCATCAGCTCATCTCCAGCATCCGGGTGATGGGTTTGACCGCTTCGCGGGCCACATCCGGGTCAACCTCGACGGCAGGCCACTCGTGGAGAAGCGTGTTGTATATCTTCAGCATCGTATTCATCTTCATATAGTCACACTCGTTGCAGGAGCAGCCGACCGTGCCTTCGCCGATTTCCGGGGGCACGGGGATGAACGTCTTGTCCGGACACTGACGCTTCATCTCATGGAGTATTCCGGACTCGGTGACAACGATAAATTCCCGGTCGTCGCTCTCCGTGGCATACTTCAGCAGCACGGCCGTCGAACCGACGACGTCGGCAACCTGCAGCACGGGGCCCTTGCACTCCGGATGGGCCAGCACCTTGGCTCCGGGATGCTCGGCCTTCAGTTTCAGTATCTCGGCCACGGAGAAACGCTCGTGGACATGACATCCGCCGTTCCAGAGCAACATCTGCCGTCCTGTCACATTATTTATATAAGAGCCGAGGTTCTTGTCCGGCCCGAAGATGATCTTTTCGTCCTCTGGCAGCGCTTCTACAATCTTGCGCGCGTTTCCGCTCGTGACGACCACGTCGGTCAGAGCCTTGACAGCCGCCGTCGTGTTGACATAGCTGACAACGGTGTGGCCGGGGTGCTCCTCCTTGAAACGCTTCAGGTCTTCGGCGCGGCAGGAGTCGGCCAGCGAGCATCCCGCGTTGAGGTCGGGACAGAGCACGAGCTTGTCCGGCGAGAGTATCTTGCACGTTTCGGCCATGAAGTGGACACCACACATGACGATGATCCGTGCGTCCGTCTCGGCCGCCTTGCGCGCCAGCGCCAGCGAGTCACCGACAAAGTCGGCCACGTCCTGGATTTCTCCCTGCGTATAGTAGTGGGCCATGATCACGGCCTTCTTCTCACGACACATCCGTCTGATTTCGCCTTTCAAGTCCGTGCCTTCGGCAACGGGCTCATCAATGTAGCCCTTTTCGAGCCATTCGGTTTTCAACATCTTATAATAATTATAATTTTCTTTTTCTTTATCTTAAAAATAGAATGTTAAGTATGATGTGCTGTTGATACGTGAATAACTTTTCGTCCTTTTTCTTGGCCGTTACGTTATCAATTTGTGGTCAGCAGTTACCAACATCTGTTGTTGATACTTACTTGCTGATAATGAGACGTATCACGCAGTTATCCACAATATCCCATTTCGGTGCAAATTTAATAAGTTTATATCTTTTTTCATCAACAATCTGTTGAAAACTTGATTATAAACATGTAATAACTATGTTGATATCCCGTTGTCCACAAGGGCGTGCGGGAAAAGTGTGGATAATGAAATAGTTATCAACAGAGTTATCAACAGGTACCGGCCCCACCCCGGCCCTCCCCAAGGGGAGGGCCGGGGTGGGGCCCTCGGGTTGTCAGGTCTTAGACCTTTGCATTTAATTTAAAAAGCGCCCTTTGTCAAATTAATTCTGAATTTAAGGCCGAAATCCGGAGGCACTTTCCAAAATTTTCCCGCCTCGCTCCCAAATTTTCAAATCTCGTGAAGGTCAAAATCTTGCGGTTTTTCCGACAAAAAAATCATCGTTTTCACAACACGCTCATCCTTAATGACTTATGAACGGCGTCAGCTCTCCCTCCCCTTGGGGAGGGCCGGGGAGGGGCCCCGCAAGGCCCTCCTTGCTCTGCCGCGGGGCTGCTATTACATTGCAACGGCGGCCTCGTTGCAGCATGACGGCGTGCTCGTTGGAACCCCGCGGGGGCCCCGTTGCTCGACTAAACCCGCTTTTTGGTCCAAAAACAACCATCAAAAACTCACCGACTTTTGCAAAATTTGAAAGCCGCGGGGCCCTTACGGGGGTGTTTGAAGCCGCAGGTCTCTCCCCCTTGGGGGAGCCGGAGGGGGCCGTCGGGTCCTTTAAGGCCCTTATTGCTCATGGAAACGCACATCTTTGAGCATTTTTATGAACATGATTTTGTAAAAAAATATAATGCATAACGTCCATATAAAACCCATCTATGTGAGTTAGGCAACACTCTCTATTTTGTTAAATATTCATTAAACGGCAAGTTGCCATTAAGCCTTTTTATAAAAAAGCTGTCAAAAACAATAGCATAGTCGTACTAAAACATATAGCAATGAAATAACATATAAACAACATGAATAAATATACAAGAATAGGAATTATCGGCATTATCGTAACAGGACTTGCCGGACTGGGAATAAAAACATTTGTACCGCATGAGAATTCAGACCTGAAAGAAGCCTCCAAAGACGGTAAAGGAAAAAAAGGACAGGACAAGGCTTTAAATGTCAGGGCCGTAGTCCTGGGCGAGCAGTCTCTCACAGACGGGATATTCGTGAGCGGAAGCCTTATTCCTGATGAAGAGGTGAGCCTGTCGTTTGAGACATCCGGCAAAATAACCGGAATATTCTTCAAGGAAGGTGCCCACGTGGAGAAAGGACAGCTTCTTGCAAAAATCAACGATGCACCGCTGCAAGCCGAACTGCGCAAGAAAAAGGCACAGCTGAAACTCATGAACGACAGGCTCTACCGTGCCAAGGCGCTTCTTGCAAAAGAGGCCGTGAGCAAGGAGTCTTTTCAAGAAGCCGAGGCAAATCTTGCAGCCCTGAAAGCTGAGATTGACGGAGTGAAGGCACAGATTGAACAGACAGAACTGCGCGCACCGTTCTCCGGCACAATCGGACTAAGACAAATAAGCACCGGAGCATTCGCAACAACATCAACAACCGTGGCTACGCTTACCAAGATGAGTCCTCTGAAAGTGGAATTCAGCGTGCCGGAACGGTATGCCGGAACACTGGCACCGGGCACACCGCTCACATTCACGGCAGAAGGCGACCTCACACCACGCAAGGCGGAAGTGTACGCATCCGACTCAAGGGTAGACCCGGAAACAAGGACATATACCATCAGGGCACTATATGCCAATAAAGACGGCAAGCTTGTGCCCGGACGATACGTAAACGTAAACCTGACCACACGCAAATACGACAGGACGCTTGCCGTGCCAAGCGAGGCCATTGTATCGGAGATGGGTATAGACAAAGTGTTCATCTGCAAGAACGGGACAGCAGAACCGGCTGAAATAACAAAGGGCCTTCGTACAGACGCCCAGGTGCAGGTGCTCCGCGGACTCAACATAGGCGACACTGTGATAACAAGCGGTACGATGCAGCTTAGACAGGGACAGAAAGTTATCGTATCCATAAAGAAATAAGCCATGAACATATCGGAACTGTCAATACGGCGTCCGGTGCTGGCCACCGTACTCACACTTATAATCCTGCTGTTCGGATTTATCGGATACACCACTCTCGGAGTACGCGAATATCCGTCTGTAGACAATCCCATCATATCGGTGTCATGCTCTTATCCCGGTGCCAATGCCGATGTGATTGAGAGCCAGATAACAGAGCCGTTGGAACAAAACATCAACGGAATACCCGGCATACGCTCGCTCACAAGCGTGAGCCAGCAGGGCTCATGTCGCATAACAGTGGAATTTGAACTTTCAGTCGACCTTGAAACAGCCGCCAACGATGTGCGCGACAAGGTGTCGCGCGCCCAAAGATGGCTGCCGCGCGACTGCGACCCGCCAACGGTATCAAAAGCCGATGCCGATGCACGGCCCATCCTTATGGTTGCACTGCAGAGCGACAAGCGCTCGCTCCTGGAACTGAGCGAGATTGCAGACCTCACCGTAAAGGAACAGCTGCAGACAATACCTGAAGTATCAAGCGTATCAATATGGGGAGAAAAGAGATACTGCATGAGGCTGTGGCTCGACCCGGTGAGAATGTCTGGATACGGAGTAACTCCTATGGATGTAAAGACCGCACTTGACAAAGAAAACGTTGAACTGCCTTCCGGCTCGATTGAGGGAAACACCACGGAACTGAGCATCAGGACAATGGGTCAGATGCACACCACGGAAGAGTTCAACAGCCTCGTGATCAAGGAACAAGACGGGCGTATAGTGAGGTTCAGCGACATAGGACGTGCCGAGCTGGCCCCACGCGACATAAAGAGCTATATGAAGATGAACGGTATTCCGATGGTCGGAGTGGTGGTGGTGCCGCAACCGGGAGCAAACCATATAAACATTGCCGATGCCGTACACAAGCGCATGGAGCAAATGAAGAAAGACCTTCCTCAAGACGTGCACTTCGACTATGGTTTCGACAATACCAAGTTTATACGCGCATCCATCAGCGAGGTTGAGTCTACAGTATACGAAGCCTTCATACTGGTGATTATCATCATCTTCCTGTTCCTGCGCGACTGGCGTGTCACACTCATACCCTGCATCGTGATACCGGTATCGCTCATCGGAGCATTCTTCATCATGTACGTATGCGGATTCTCCATAAACGTGCTGTCAATGCTGGCTGTAGTACTCTCGGTGGGCCTTGTGGTGGATGACGCCATCGTGATGACAGAAAACATCTACATAAGGATCGAACGGGGAATGAAGCCGTTTGATGCGGGAATAGAAGGAGCCAAGGAGATTTTCTTTGCCGTAATATCAACAACCATAACACTTGTTGCGGTATTCTTCCCTATAGTGTTCATGGAAGGAACCACCGGCCGTCTGTTCCGGGAATTCAGCTTTGTGGTGGCAGGCTCGGTAATAATATCATCATTCGCCGCGCTGACATTCACCCCTATGCTCGCCACAAAGCTGCTTGTAAGGCGCAAGCAGAAAAACTGGTTCTACCGCAAGTCGGAACCCTTCTTCGACGGAATGAACAGGATATACTCCAAGTGGCTTTCATCATTCCTGAAACACAGGTGGACGGCTATTGCCATAATGGGCGTTGCGCTCGTTGCCTGCGTGCTTATGTGGACAAGCATACCGGCAGAAATGGCACCTCTCGAAGACCGCTCAAGCATAACGATAAGAACATCCGGACCGGAGGGAGTCACATACGAATATATGCGTGACTATACGGAAGACATAAACCGCCTCGCAGACACGCTCATGCCTGACGCCGAGTTTATCACCGCACGCGTGGGAGAAGGCGTGGGCAACATACAGATTACACTCAAAAACATTACGGAACGCGACTATACACAGATGGAAGTGGCAGAGAAGCTGTCAAAGGCCGTGCGCAAAAAGACCGATGCGCGCGCTTTCGTACAGCAGCAAAGCACTTTCGGAGGCAGGCGGGGGTCAATGCCCATACAGTACGTACTGCAAGCCACAAACATTGAGAAACTGCAGAAAGTGCTGCCCGAATTCATGGCAAAGGTATACGACGACCCTACATTCCAGATGGCAGACGTCGACCTGAAATTCTCAAAGCCGGAAGTACGCCTCAGCGTTAACCGGGAGAAGGCAAACATGATGGGTGTGAGCACCAAGGATATCGCGCAGACACTACAATACGGACTGAGCGGACAGAGAATGGGATACCTCTACATGAACGGCAAGCAATATGAAATCGTGGGAGAGATAAACCGGCAGCAAAGAAACGACCCAAACAATCTGAAGGCCATATACATGAGGTCGTCTGACGGAAGGATGATTCAGATGGAAAACCTTGTCGAGCTTACAGAAGACGTGGCTCCCCCGAAGCTATACCGCTACAACCGCTTCGTGTCGGCCACGATATCTGCCGGACTTGCCGACGGCAAAACCATTGGCGAGGGACTCGATGTCATGGACAGGATTGCCAAAGAAACACTCGACGACACCTTCCGCACGGCACTTGCCGGCGACTCCAAGGAATTCCGTGAAAGCTCGTCGAGTCTGCTCTTCGCATTCGGCCTCGCACTGCTGCTGATATATCTCATCCTCGCAGCACAGTTTGAAAGTTTCAAGGACCCGCTCATAATAATGCTCACCGTTCCGTTGGCAATATGCGGAGCGCTGATATTCATGTCTGCAGGCGGACAGACCATGAACATATTCAGCCAAATCGGTATCATCATGCTCATCGGACTTGTTGCTAAGAACGGAATACTTATAGTAGAATTTGCCAACCAGAGGCAAAAGAACGGCGAAGACAAGATGACTGCGATACATGAGGCCGCAACACAACGCCTGCGCCCGATTCTCATGACAAGCGTATCGACAATCCTTGGACTGCTACCTCTGATGTTTGCATCCGGAGAAGGCTGCAACGGACGTATTGCTATGGGTACGGCCGTAGTGGGAGGAATGTTCATATCAACGCTTCTCACGATGTTTATCGTGCCGGCAATATACTCATACATCTCAACAAACCAATCTAAAAAAGAAAGCAAATGAGATTTATCAGACTGACAAGATCATATATCATAACGATATTGGGGATATTGGCTCCGGGAATATCAATGCACGCACAGGAAGCACAGCAAAAACCGGAAGTGGCCTCGCTGTCGCACTTCATATCCACAGGACTTAGAAACAACTACGGACTGAGAATAGTAAGAAACGAGGAGCACATAGCTGAAAAAAGCGCGACACGTGCCAATGCGGGGTATCTTCCGACAATAACCGCCAACGCAGGATATGACGGCTCGGCATACAACCGCAACACTACGGCGCGCGAGACAGGCGGCACAACCCAAAACCGCAACACGTTCGACCACACCCTGTCAGCCGGACTTAACGCGGAGTGGACAGTGTTTGACGGCTTCAAAATCCAGACAAACTATAAGAGGTTACAGGAATTGCGCAGACAAAGCGCCACACAGACACGCATTGCCATAGAAGACTATATTGCAGACCTTACGGCGGAATACTACAACTTCATACAGCAGCATATCAGGATGAAAAACCTCAACCATGCAGTCGCACTGTCGAAAGAACGGCTGCGCATAGTGCTTGAACGATACAGCATAGGCAGCGCCTCGCGGCTTGACATGCAACAGGCACAGGTAGACTTCAATGCCGACAGCACACGAAGTCTGAAGCAACACGAACTGCTTGCCTCATCACGAATAAGACTGTACAGTCTCATGGCCGTGAAAGACCTCGAAAGTCGAATAGCCGTACGCGACACGGCTATAAACGTGAACGCAGGACTTGTATTCGACTCTCTTTGGAACACCACCCTGCGCACCAACGCATCACTGATAAGGGCCGCACAGAACAAGACATTGGCAGAACTTGACCTGAAAAGCATAAGGGGCCGCGACTTTCCGTATGTGAAATTTGGAGCAGGATACAACTACTCACACAATATATACGGGACTGGAAGCACAAAGACAAGGGACAACTGGGGAGCCGACTTCGGAGTGAAAATCGGATTGAACATCTTTGACGGAAGCCGACGCAGCGAACGTGCCAATGCAAGGATAAACATTGAAAATGCCGAACTCGAACGCCTCAACCTCGAACAGTCGCTGAAAGCCAGCCTGGCCGACCTATGGCAGGCATATCAGAACAACCTGCAGCTGCTCGCACTCGAACGGCAAAACCTGCTCACCGCGCAGGAAAACCACTATATTGCATACGAGCGCTACATGCTTGGAGATCTGTCTGGCATAGAGATGAGAGAGGCACAGCAGAGTCTGCTCGACACTGAAGAACGGATACTCGAAGCTGAATACAACACCAAGCTATGTGAAATATCACTGCGACAAATCAGTGGAAGCATAACGGTATATCTTGAGGAATAAAGGATTACCGGCGCATCAGAAATCATTTCACAGCTATTAGCATGCCAGGCAACCGGTTTATAACAGCAGACCGGTTGCCTGGCTTTTGCATACATTCTGCTAATAATTAACATCCTCTATATGTGTTTTGTTTGTTGAACTCGGAACTTAAATATCTTAAAACAGCATATAAGACTCGAGGGTGTTACAGAACTCGCATGGAAGTTCTGCAACACCCTCGGTTGGGGTGGTTTTTTGGTGGGTTGCGTTTATTTTACCTTACCACAACTTTCCTCAATTTACCATCCTTTGTTCTCACGATGTTGACGCCGCGTTGCGGTGTGGCGATGCGGCGGCCGTTGAGGTCGTACATCTCCTTGTTAACAGTTGATAATGAAGTGACGTCGCTGATGGCGCTGGTGAAGTCAACCGGAATGCGCAGATAGCTGATGCGTCCGCGTTGTGTCGCACTGACGACGACGCTCAGTGAGCGTGACCGGCCGCTGACGGTGAGCAGTCCGTCGGGTGTCAGCGTCACTTCCGTACCTTCCTCTGTCACGGGCTCGTCGGCCAAGGCGTATGTCACGGTGGCCTCCGTGTCGTCGAACGAGAAGAGGGAGGAGACGTCGATGGACTCCGTCACGTTCTGCGTCGGAGCTTCGGCTATGACGCGATGGCCATTGAAGTCGTCCATGCAGAAGTATGCCGGAGTGTTCAGATAGCCGTAGCTCTTGTCGCTTCCGTCGATGGTGAAGCTGACGGAAGTCACCTTGCCGAGCGGCCGCAGGTCAACCCACTGCCACGTATCGAGGTAGTAGCGGTCTGCCTCCTTCGTTGGACGGTAGTCGGCGAGATAGTATTCGACGTCGGCTGTGGTGCCGTCGGCATGGTAGCCGGTGAAGACAATCTTCAGCCATGAGCCTTCAGTGAACTTCTGGGCGTAGGAGTCGCCGTTGAGGATGGAGTTCATGGCATACGCACTGTTGGTCACATAGCATCCGCGCAGCGAGTCGCCCTCGGCTCTGTTGAGCACCCGGATGTCGCCACCGGAAAATGCCACGGCGAAATTTTCCGAGCCGTTGTGGCCTCCGCCCGTTGCGGCGTTATACTGATCCGCCAGCGTTTCGAATGTGCTTGCCGTCTTGTTGGAATATGCGAAGCCGCTCCATGAGCTCCAGTCGAGACTGTATGCGTTGCTGAAACTGTATGAGCCGCTGACGAACGAGCCGGCCAACTGTGTGTCGCCGTATGCTCCCGTCATGGTCTCGCCCTTTGTGTCAGGACCGGACCATGCGCTCTCGCTGTCCAACCAAAGGTTCTCGAACGTTGCCGTCACAGCCTCGCCCGTCACGACAACGCGGCAGGTGTCGGCCGCTGTCTTGCCGTTGGCGTCGATGACCGTCACCACATAGTCGTCACATTCTGCGGGAACATATTCCGTAGTGACCTCCGTATCGATGGCCTCGGCTGTCTCCGTGCCTATCTCCTCGCGTCGGCCGTTGGTCCATACGAGTGTGAACGGAGCCGTACCGGCCGTCACCGTGGCCCGCAGGACAGCCGCAGAACCTGCCTCGACGGTAGCACCCGAGGCCGTGACGGCGGCATTTGGTATCTCGACGATTATCTCGCCGGAGGCCACGAACGTCTCGCCGGCCTTCACACCGCTTTCCGCACCGCGCAGACTGCGCACCACAACATACGGGACATAGCGTCCGTCGGTCACCAGATTTTCAGCCTTGGCCTGAGCTTCAACACCCGCACGCATGGTCACTGCCATGCCATTGGCCACGACATCGGCTGCCTCGGGGGCTGCCTCACCTTCCGGACATACCATGATGAAGGCCCGTCCGTTCATGTCGGAGCGTACACCGATTACGGCGGTCGTGTCCGTCAGGTGGCGTGCGACGGGATAGCCGTCGGCTACGACGGGAGCTTCCGTAGAACCGTTATACTCGTATGCTCCGATGGTAGGCTGAGCGGCACGCGGTGTGCCGCAGATGTCGGTCGGCACGTAGGCCAGCGGCAGGGCACTGAGGAGCGAGCCCTCGGCTGCGGGTTCAAGGATGTCGTCGCTCAGGAACGCCACGGTCTCGGCGTGGCTGCTGCTCTCTCCCGTGAGCGCGGTCCAGTCCTCAAATGTCGCGATGTCCGTCTTGTTATACGCCAGCACGCTGCCCGTAGTGCTCAGGACGTTGTTGCTGAACGTGACGGTCTGCTCGTTGCCCTCCTTGTAGAACCGGTAGACGTAGCCGCCGGCCTCGTTCTGCAGGATGTTGTTGACCGCCTTGACACTTTCCTTCATGGCGTCGTTGAACCACAGTGCAGCGCCGGCAACCTCACCGGTGAGGCGCACCGTGTTGTTGGCTATGTCTATGTGTGATGAAGGCGAGCCTACTTGTATACCGTAGGTTGACGCGCTGCTGCTGTTGATGTTCAGTTCGTTGTTCGTTATAATCATCGGGGCATCCTCCGTACCGATGTTCTGGCGTACGTAGAGGGCGTTGACGGTCTTCTCCGTGGCCAGTGCGAATCGGTTGCTGCTGATGACGGTACCCACAGAATAAGCCTCGCGGACGTTGATGTCAATGCCGTAGTAGGTCGACGCCGTGGCGACGCCGTTGTTCTCGAATGTGTTTCCGACAATCCGCGAGCCCAGTTCGTCATACGAATAGATGCCCTTTGATCCCTGATTGCGCAGGACACAGTTCTCGACGACGCCTCCACGCTGCTTCGGGAGCTTGACAGTGCTCGTTCCCGCGAGCCGGACGCCGATATATCCGCCTTCCAGCAGACAGTTGCGGACGGTCAGGTAGTCGTTGTTGGCGTTGGCCTCGCTCTTCGCGTAGGTGTAGATGAGGTTGATATCGTCACTGTATGACGTTGTCGTCTCGGCGTGGATGTAGCAGCTGTCCACCGTCACATGGCGGCTCATGTTCTTGATGTGGAGCACACCGGGATAATGGACGTCGGTCGTCGTCAGCTCAACGCCGCGCAGGGTGAGCCAGTCGGCGCCGGCGATGGTGAACACTCCGTATTCGTGGAACATCTTGTCGTCCGAATATGCCGGCTCCGTGTAGTTGTCGTGATATATCTTCACGTCACCCCAGAAGCCCGTCTCGCTCTCAATCGTGATGGTGTTCAGCTCCGACGCGCCCGCAATCTCGGGCACGTTGACCTGCTCGTTGTATATACCGCGGGCGATGCGGATGACGACCGGACCGTCAATACCGCCGGCGATGGCGTCTACCGCGCCCTGGATAGTGCCGTAGTCAGCGCCTGCGCCGACGGTCAGCACACCGTGGAAACCGCTCTTAACCGTTGCCTGTGCCGTCGCATCAGCGTCGGCGGGAACCTCGATGACGTCGCCGGCGGCTGTTGTCAGCGATGTCACGCGGGCCGTAAGGACAGCTCCGTCGGCAGCATCGGTAGCCACATCAGCCGTCACCCAGAACTTATAGACGCCGTTGCGGCTGATCTCATAGTCGCCCGTGACAGCGCCGTTGCCGGCTGCCTCGGCGTCATTCTCGCCGGCGTTATCTTCCGTCAGCGTCTCTGTGCCGTAGAGATTGGCGTCGGAGAACGTACTGATGGTGTCGGTCGCATAGACGCGCACGTTCTTAAGGCCGGCCTCGCGGGCTGCCTCGATGGCGATGGAGCTGATGTGCAGCGGGTCATAGTCGCCCTCGGCGGTCACGTCCAAGCGTACCACGGGGACGCAGGTCTGGCCGCGCAGCATCGTGGCGGGGGCCACGGCAGTGGCCTGAACGCCGATGACGGTCATGGGCTTCTTGCGGTAAGAGCTTACCGTGATGGCGAAGTCAGGCTGCGAATAGGCGCTGTAGGAAGCGAAACGGACGGTCATCCGGCCGTCGGCAGCGTCCGAAACGTGATATTCCGGCGACGCGCTTGAGCCGCGGTAGGTCGCGATGAGATTCTCCGGAGCGACCTCCGAACCGTTATATATATATAATGTGTCCTTGTTGCTGAGCGAAAGAGCGTTGAAGTCGAGCTTTATCACCTCACCCTCGGCGCCCGGAACGAACGTCACGACACCCTCGAAGTCTTTCGACGAGGAAGCGTTTTGACCGCCGTCGTCATAGAAGTCGATGTGTCCACCGGCCGGAATGACCACCTCGCCGTTGGCTCCCGGCTTCATCAGATAGATGTTCTTGACCGTGCGTTCGCCCTCGGGGTCGCCGTTCTCAACGGCCGTCGTCTGGCCGTCGACGGTCACGGAGAGCAGTGCGGCGTCGATGATGGCGTCGCTCTGGGCTGCTGCCGACGGGTCGACACAAAGGAAGAACCAGTTGTCGCCCTCATCTAATGTCACCGGAGAGGCGGCGGTAAGGGTCAGAGAAGATGCTTCGCCGCTTACTTCAGACGTGGCCACGAGAACGGCTGAGGCTGCTGAGGCAGCGGAAGAAGCCGTCGGTGCGGTATTGCTGCGGCCGGTGTAGTAGAGCGAAGCGGAGGCGATGTTGCCCTGCAGACCCTTCAGGTCGAAGTTCATGGCCTCCAACTGACAACGGCTGAGGTCGCCCGTGGTGCGTACGTTGACTGCGAGCAGGTCGTGGCCGGCGGTTCCTGCCGGAATGACTTCCGTGGAAGACTGGCTTACGGCGATGCTCTCGACCTTCATAGGCTGCTGGCGATATTCGCTCACCGTGGCCTCAAAGCCCTTTGATGTGTAGTAGGAAGCGCTCTCGTTCGGATTGAAATAGACCGTCAGGGCGCCGTCGGCAGCTGTCGAACGCAGCACGCGGCCAGGTCCGACGGACTTCATGTCGGCCGACGTGAGCTCCCAGAGGAGTTCGCCGTCGGTGCCGCTGCCGCTGTAGATGCGGAACTTCGACTTCGAACCGTAGGACGTCGAGGCGTAGTAGAGGTCGAAACTGGAGAAGTCAATCTGGCATACCATGCCCTCGTGGACGGGTCGGAAGACGTTGATACGGTCGTCCGTGCCGGCCTCATAGTCCGAGGAATATTCGTTCTTCGTCTTTGTGCGGAAGGTGATACTGCCGTTGACGCTCTTCGTCACCGTTCCCTGACCGGTCTGTGAGAGCACGATGTTCTCGACCGTGCGCACGCCATCAGGGTTGCCGTTGTCCACGCTGACGGTCTCGCCGCCCAGTACAACGGAGGTCAGAGCGGCGTCGATGGTCTGGCCGTTGACGGCCATGTCGCTGACGGTGTATGCTAACCAGAAGCGGTTGTCGCCCTCAGCGAGCTGTACCGGAGTGGCGGCAACGATTTCGAAGGCGTCGGCTGTCACGTCAGTCTCGCCCACCTTGACCGAAGTCGAGAGGTCGTCGGCGTAGCCCGTATAATATAATGTGGCGTGGGTGATGTTTTCGTATGTCCCCGCCGTGGTCATGAGGAAACGGTCGGCGGTCAGCACCGGCTCCGTGCCCTCGGTGAGGATGTTCATCCGGAGGATGGGCTGATCGGTGTCACCGGCGCATACCGTGCCTTCCGTCACCTGCGTGACGTCAATGTTTCCGGCTGCCATCGGCAGCGGAGTGAAGAGGCTCACGGTCGCTTCAAATCCGTCGGAGGTCGATGACGTGCCGTTGTTGGCGAGCTCGACGGTCAGTGCGCCGTCGGGCGAAGTGGAGTGAATGAGGGCCGTCGTGCCGCTCATGATGCGGCGTATGAGCCGGTCGGGGCGTGCCTCCGTGCCGTTGTAGACATTGAGATACTGATAATATATCGAGCCTTCGAAGAGCTTGACCTTCGTGAAGTCCACCTGCACCTTCTTGCCGTCGGCGCCGGGCAGGAATGTCACCGTTCCGGAGAAACCGCCGGTCACCTGTCCGTCCACTCCGCCGTCGTCATAGAAAGCCAGCGGAACGTCGCCGACGGTGATTGTCTGCGCATCGGCGGTCATCATGACAAGTGCTGGATTGGTCACCGTCACGGCCTCTGCAGCCGCAAACGGAGTGACACCGTCGGGATGGGCGACCGTCGTCACTGATGTCACGGCGACAGCAACCTTGGCGCCCACGGCAGCCGTTCCGAGGAAATCGCCGCCGATGGTCAGGACGTTGTGACCACTGGAGAGCTGGCGGTCGAGCACGAAGACATAGCCGTCGCCGTCTGCCTCGACCGTGGCATGAACCTGACTGAGACCCTTGCAGCTGCTTCCCTCGCCCTCATAGAGGCGGAGCGACAGCGGGTCGACGACGCCCTCGTTGACCGGAAGGCGGAAAGCGATGCGGGTCAGCCGGTCGGCGTTCATCACGCCCGAGGCGTCGACGTAGACTCCGGCCAGCGCCACCGACTGCTTGTCGGCAGGCATGGCGGTCACACCGGCGTATGCCGACCCGGCGCCGGTGACAGTCATATTCTCCAGGCGCACGCAGCGGACGCGCGCCGTCCAACCCTCGCAGGCTTTGGCGTAGACCCAGTGCATGCCCACGGAAAGGACACCGTCGGACGATGTCGACCAAAGGGTATGGTCGGTGTAGGTTCCGTCCATCGTCTCGATGACGTTGCCTTCGGGCAGCAGCGTCGTTGATTTGACGCCGTAGGCCGTCGTCGGCCACGAGAACGTATTGTCGGCGTCAGGCTCGCCGCTGTAGACGGTCACCTCGCCGGGATAGTTTTTTGTCGTGGAAGACGTGTTGTCATTCCGGACGTCGAACGAATCGAACGTCACCTGAACCGACATTCCCTCGACGGCGGGCTTGAAGACCGTCATCGACAGCGTGTTGTTTGACGAACTCGAAGACATCCGGTCCGTTCCCTTCGGGTCGTAGAACGTCAGTTCTCCGTCCGCCGGAACCGTAACCGTCTGTTTTCCGAACTGTGGCTGCAGTATGGGCCCACCGGTGTCCTGCGCCTGCGCCGTGACGGACACAGACGCGAACAGTGCCGCGACTGACAGCATCATGATTTTGATTTTCTGTTTCATATAATATGAATATTAAAAAATGAAGCCCCTCCAGACCTCCACAAAGGGGAGGAACCCGCGGGTGAAGGGCCTTGTATAAAAGAACTGTTATTTGAATGACCGCATATAGAGGGGCATAAACGATTGGTGCCCGCAGCCCGGAAATCCCTGCTTGCTCTTGAAGGCATGCAGAGAAATCTGAAGCCGCATGGCTCTCCCCCTTTTGGGGAGCCGGTGGGGGCTTGTATGTCACTCTTATTTCACTCCGGGCCCATCCCTCGGGGCCGCTATGGAGCTTCGGCAAGGCAGGTCTTCTGACTTTGTTGTCCGGTGCGGAGGCCTTCCCGGTCTTTCCGATGTTTGACCAGTGGCTTTGTCTCCGTCGCCTGAAAGACAACTTACAGCAGCGGGACTGTCCGGGATTTTCACCCGATTCCCTTTTGATCACTTGTGCAGTGAACCATTGCCGCTGCAAAGGTAAGCAAAAACTTTGATACGCAAGCAAACAAACAGAGTTTTTGTTAAGAGCTCCTCCAGGCCTCTCCGAATGGGGATGGGGTGTTAATCATTTGAAAATTACATCCTTGTCAAATAAATTATGAATTTAATGCCGTTTTTTAGAGGCACTTTCCAAAAAAATTCTTCCCCGCCTCCAAATATCGCAAGCATGCGCGTATCAAAAATCAGGGGTATTTATGACGATTTGTTTACACTTTTTATAACCCACTCATTCATAGCTATATACAAACGGCCGCCATCCCGTTGTTTTATGATAGGATGGTCGCGGCCGTGCAATAAGGCCCTTACGGGATTGCAAGGAGGCCCTCGCGGCATTGCAACAAGGGCCCCGTTGGAAGCCGAAAGCGGCCCCGCCGCAACCCCGGGAGGCCCTTACGGCAAGAAAACGGTAGCTTTTTCAGACAATTTTCAGCATCAAAAACACGGCGTTTTCTCTGCTCCGGAAAAGCCGTAAGGGCCTTATTGCTCCATCTTCGCCGCATTTTTGTGATTTTTCCGCATGGCTATCGTCAGCGAAACCGAGCAAAGAGGCCCTTACGGGAGGTTGAAATGGTCTGGAATGGAAGTTTTTGCGGAGGAGGTTTTGTAAAATAAAGACAAGCCCCTAACAACCAACAACCTAAGACCCACCCCAACCCTCCCGAAGGGAGGGAGCTGGATATGCTTTAAGCCCTAAGAATGAACCTGACAATCCCTCCCGACAGTGTGCTTCCGCAATACCCTCGAACTTGAAATGCTTTATTCCCTTCAAGTCACTCGATGACATATTCAGCTCCCTCCCTTTGGGAGGGTTGGGGTGGGTCTTAGGTGGTTGGCTTTTGGGTTGGCTTTTAGGGTGGCTTTTAGGGTGTGTTTTAGTTTTTCTCCTTATTTATTTTGCCGTCCCGTTGATTTTCGGTAATTTTGCAAACGTTCGCATTTGAATAATTTAAACTTTATAAATATACATGGCATATACACGTATGACCGCTGCCGAGGCCGCAGCACTGATCAAGAACGGAGAGAATATAGCCCTCAGCGGTTTCACACCTTCGGGTGCCGCCAAGGCTGTGACTAAAGAACTGGCAAAGATAGCCGAGGCGGAGCATGCCGCCGGCCGCGAGTTTCAGGTGGGCATCTTCACCGGAGCATCGACCGGACAGAGCACTGACGGTGACCTTGCCAACGCGCAGGCCATCCGCTACCGCGCTCCCTACACGACCAACCCCGACTTCCGCAAGCATGTCAACATGGGCGAGATAGCCTATAACGATATCCACCTGAGCCAGATGGCACAGGAGTTGCGCTACGGTTTCATGGGTCAGGTCGACTGGGCTATACTCGAAGTCTGCGATTTTGAGGAATGTGGCGACACATGCCGTGCGTATCTGACATCAGCCGGAGGTATCAGCCCCACGGCCGCACGTCTGGCAAAGCATGTCATCCTGGAGCACAACACGTTCCACAGTACGGGTGCGAAGTTGCTTCACGATGTCTACGAGCTGCAGGATCCGCCACTGCGTCAGCCCATTCCGCTGACCGGTGTCGGCGACCGTATCGGTAAGCCGTATGTCGAGATAGACGCCAAGAAGATCGTTGCCGTGGTGGAGTGCCACATACCCGATGAGGCACGCGCCTTCAAGGATCTCGACCCCGTGACGACAAAGATAGGTATGAACGTCGCCGAATTTCTCGTTGAGGACATGCGCCGCGGCATAATCCCGCAGTCGTTTCTGCCGCTGCAGAGCGGTGTCGGTTCGACGGCCAACGCCATCCTCGCCGCACTGAGCCAGGACAAGAACGTGCCCGACTTCAACATCTTCACCGAGGTTCTTCAGGACGCCGTGGTCGACATGATGCTTGATGGCCGCGTGAAGGACGCTTCGGCATGTTCGCTGACGGTGACGAACGAGAGTCTGATGAAGGTCTACGACAATATCGACTACTTCAAGAACCACCTGACGCTGCGTCAGAGCGAGATTTCCAATTCGCCGGAGCTCATCCGCCGTCTCGGTGTCATCGCCATCAACACGGCTCTTGAGGTCGACATCTACGGCAACGCCAACTCCACACACATCAGCGGCGTGAAGATGATGAACGGCATCGGCGGCTCGGGAGACTTCGAGCGCAACGCTTACATCTCCATCTTCACATGCCCGTCGGTGGCCAAGGGCGGACTGATCAGTTCGGTTGTGCCTTTCGTCAGCCATCAGGATCACTCGGAGCACGATGTCAACGTCATCGTCACGGAGCAGGGTGTGGCCGATCTGCGCGGCAAAAGCCCGATGCAGCGCGCCGAGTGCATCATCGAAAACTGTGCCCATCCGGACTACCGTCAGCTGCTCTGGGACTATCTCAAGATTGCCAAGGGCGGTCACACGAAGCACTGTCTGCCCGCCGCCTTCGCCATGCACGACACGCTCGGACGCAAGGGCGACATGCGCCTGACGGACTTTGGGGAGTATCTGAAATAAAGAATAAAAAAATTAAAGACCGGAAAACCCACCCCAACCCTCCCGAAGGGAGGGAGCTTAATATGTCATTGAGTCCGTTCTGTAGCTCAAAGAGTAATCAAGCTCCCTCCCTTCGGGAGGGTTGGGGTGGGTTTTAGGTGGGTTGTTGGTCGTTTATTTATTCTCCATTTTTCTTTATTCTTCATTTAAAATATGTATCTTTGCATCCATTATGAGCATAACATCAATAGCCCGCAACCTGTTTCTTCCGAGGCAGAAACAGTTGGAGCGGCACAACAATGAGGCGGAGACACTGCAGCGCGAGGCGCTGGAATATCTGCTTGACCGTGCGAAGGATACCGAATACGGGCGGAACCACCTGTTCGGAGCGGCGCGGAGTTATGAGGATTTCGCAAAGAACACACCCATAAACACATACGAAGAGCTCAAAGGCGACATTGACCGCATGCGTCACGGCGAACGCGACATATTGTGGCCCGGACAGGTCAGGTGGTACGCCAAGTCGTCAGGAACGACAAACGACAAGAGCAAGTTCATACCCGTCAGCAGCGACGGACTCCGGAACCTCCACTATCGCGGCGGAAAGGATGTCGTGGCGATGTATCTGAGGAACAACCCCAAGAGCCGGATGTTCGACGGAAAAGGACTCATACTCGGCGGCAGCCACGCGCCAAACTATAATGTGAAGGACTCGCTGGTCGGAGACCTGAGCGCCATACTCATCGAGAACATCAACCCGATGGCCAATCTCGTGCGCGTCCCGAAAAAGAAGACGGCACTGCTGAGCGACTTCGAGGTGAAGCGCGACCGCATAGCCCGCGAGACCATCGGCCGTAACGTGACCAATCTGAGCGGTGTGCCGTCGTGGATGCTCTCCGTGCTGACGCGCGTGATGGAACTGACGGGCAAGCAGCATCTGGAGGAAGTGTGGCCCAATCTCGAAGTGTTCTTCCACGGCGGAGTGGCTTTCACACCCTACCGCCGCCAGTACGAGCAGCTCATAACGTCGCCATCGATGCACTACATGGAGACATACAACGCCAGCGAAGGCTTCTTCGGCATACAGAGCGACCCGGAGGACAAGTCGATGCTGCTCATGTCGGACTACGGCGTGTTCTACGAGTTCATCCCGATGGATGAGTTCGGCACCGACCGGCCCACCGTCGTCCCGCTGTGGGGTGTCGAGAAGGGCCGCAACTACGCGATGGTAATCTCCACCTCGTGCGGCCTGTGGCGCTACATACTGGGCGACACGGTCAGCTTCACGTCCGTCAATCCCTATAAGTTTGTCATCACCGGACGCACAAAGAGTTTCATCAACGCCTTCGGTGAAGAGCTCATCGTCGACAACGCTGAGCAGGGACTGGCCTACGCATGCCGCGAGACCGGTGCCGAGGTGAGCGAATATACGGCCGCGCCGGTGTTCATGGACGACCACGCGAAGTGCCGCCACCAGTGGCTCATCGAGTTCGCGCGGCGCCCGGACGACATGGCCCGCTTTGCCTCGCTGCTCGACAAACACCTGCAAGAGGTCAACAGCGACTATGAGGCCAAGCGCTACAAGGACATAACGCTCCAGCATCTGGAGGTCGTCGAAGCCCGTCAGGGGCTCTTCAACGACTGGCTGAAATTGAAAGGAAAGCTCGGCGGACAGCACAAGGTGCCGCGGTTGAGCAACAGCCGCGACATGATAGAACAGATATTGTCACTCAACGTCTGACATCTGACATTTAACATCTAACATCTCCCATCTCCAACATGTCACATCCACTTCCATCTTTGCGCCATCTCTTGTCCGGGAAGATAGTCTTTCTTCTCGCCATCATCCTGTCCTCGTGTGCCCGCATGGGACAACCTGACGGAGGATGGTATGACGACACGCCGCCGCGCATAGTACATACGTCGCCCCGGGACAAGGCCGTCGGTGTGAAAGAGCGGAAGATAACCATTGCATTTGACGAATTCATAAAGCTCGAAGACGCAACAAATAATGTCGTCGTATCGCCACCGCAGTTGGAAATGCCGGAGATAAAGACGGCCGGAAAGAAGATTGTCGTCGAACTGAAGGACACGCTGAAGGACAACACGACATATACGGTAGACTTTTCCGACGCCATCACGGACAACAACGAGGGCAATCCGATGGGCAACTACACGTACAGTTTCTCCACCGGAGAGCGGATAGACACGCTCGAAGTGTCGGGTCATGTGCTTGAGGCGGAAAACCTGGAGCCCGTCAAGGGAATACTCGTGGGACTCTACGACGACCTCACGGACACGGCGTTTGCCACCAAACCGATGGCCCGTGTGGCGCGAACGGACGGTAGCGGACGCTTTGTCATAAAAGGTGTGGCCCCCGGCAACTACCGCATCTATGCCCTGAAGGACATGGACGGCGACTACGTGTTCAGTCAGAAGGGAGAGATGGTGGCCTTCAGTCATGACACATTCTCGCCTTCCTGCAAACCGGACATACGTCAGGACACCATCTGGAGGGACGAGCTGCGCATCGACTCCATCGCCCGCGTGCCCTACATGCACTTCTATCCCGACGACATCGTGCTACGTGCTTTCACCGCTCCTCAGACAGACAGGTATCTGCTGAAGACGGAGAGAAACGACGAACGGAAGATAGGAATGTACTTCAGCTACGGAAATGACTCGCTGCCGGAGGTCAGAGGACTTGATTTTGACGCGGAAGGAGCTTTCGTCGTGGAGACCACGGAGAAGAAAGACACCGTCTTCTACTGGCTGAAAGATACGTCGCTGGTCAACAAGGACACGTTGCAGATGGAGATTAAGTATCTCATGACGGACTCGACGGGCGCGCTCGTGAACAAAGCCGACACCGTCGGCATGTTCCCCAAGCTGCCGTATGAGAAGCGGCAGAAGCTGCTTCAGGATGAGATAGAGAAGTGGGAAAAGGCCCGCGACAAAGCCAAGAAAAAGGGTGAACCGTATGACTCGATCATGCCGGTGAAGAACATGGCGCTCAAAATCGGCATACCGTCGATGATGGCTCCCGACCGCAACGTCATGATAGAGGTTCCCGTGCCGCTGGCAAGGCTCGACACTGCTGCCATACACCTCTATTCCAAACACGACACGCTGTGGTACAGGTCGCAGATAGAACTGTCGGATGTGCCCGGAAAGCTGCGTTTCTATGAATTGAGAGCAGAGTGGCGGCCCGGCGTGGAGTACAGTTTGGAGATAGACTCAGCCGCCTTTGAAGACATCTACGGGACCGTTTCGGGACCGATAAAGCAGGGATTGAGGGTCGGTTCGATGGACGAATACTGCTCGCTGGTGGTCAATCTCGGCGGAGTGAGCGACACGCTCAGCGTCGTAGTTCAGCTGTTGAGCAGTTCCGGCAATGTCGTTAAACAATCGAAAGCATCCGCCGGTGTTGCCGAATTCTACTATTTGCAGCCCGGAAAGTATTATCTGAGCGCTTTTGTAGACCGCAACGGCAACGGTGTATGGGACACGGGAGACTACACCAAGGACCTGCAACCGGAGGAGGTATATTACAATCCGAAGGAAGTGGAATGCAAACCGAAGTGGGATTTGACCACGTCGTGGAATCTGACGGCCGTTCCGCTCACGCGGCAGAAACCTTTGTCGATAGTCAAGCAGAAGCCGGACAAAGAGAAAAAACTGCGCAACAGAAATGCGGACCGTGCCCGTGAGAAAGGCATAGAGTATAAACCGCAATAAGACAACATTGCAACGGAAATGGCAGGGAGATATGGATAAATTGATTACTGACTTTAAGAAAATAACGAAAGAGATGAAGTTGAAGACATTATTGACAGGATTGCTTATGTCGTTGGCCTTTGCCACGACATCGGCGCAATGCGGAATAGAAAACAAAGCCTTCAAATCCGGAGAGTTCTTATATTATGATCTCTTTTTCAATTGGAAGTTTATATGGGTCAAAGTGGGCACGGCGTCGATGAGCACCGTCAGTTCCACGTATGACGGGAAGTCGGCTTTCCGCACCAGTCTCATAACCCGCGGAAACAACAAGCTGGACAAATTCTTCGTCATGCGTGACACATTGCTGTCCTATTGCACCGACAACATCACACCGTTGTATTTCCGCAAGGGTGCGCTTGAGGGCAAGCGCTATTACGTCGACGAACTGTGGTACAGCTATCCCAAGGGCAACTGCCACCTCCGTCAGCACCGCATAGAGCACGACGGCCGCCACGTCTGGAAGGAATCGGAATATCAGGATTGCATATACGACATGATGAGCATATTCCTCCGCGCCCGCAATTTTGACGCGAGCAAGCTGAAGAAAGGCCAGAACATCCCCATGCCTATCAGTGATGCCAAGCATTTGTCCAACTCGTGGCTGAAATACGTCGGCAAGGAGACGTTCAAGGTGGAAGGTTCCAACGAGAAGTTCCGCTGCCTTGTCTTCTCCTTCATAGAGCGGGAGGACGGCAAAAACCACGAACTCATACGCTTCTACATCACCGACGACACCAACCACATACCCGTTCGTCTCGATATGTTCCTCAGCTTCGGTTCCGCCAAGGCTTTCCTGAAAGGATACAAGGGCATCCGCAACCCGATGACGTCGAAGTTGAAGTAAGGCAATACTTTTTTATTATGAACAAATTATGCACATTGATGCTGTCTGCAGCCATCTCTTTGATGACAACAGACAGCATCAATGCTAATGCACTATGTTCAGAAATCAGGCCGGAAGCACAACCGTTGCCGTCCGATAGCATTTCCGGCACCATCCGCCGTCTTGACTGGGAAGACTGTTTCGCCGCACTGATGGCCGTCACCGATGATGCCGGCGAGATGGAGTGGGAGAGCATGCACGACGTTTTGGCCGATTTGGCCGTCCATCCCATAAACATCAATACCGCCGGACAAGAAGATTTTGAGCAGTTCCCCTTCCTCACCGCACGCCAGATAGAGGAGCTGAGCGAATATCTTTGTCGCTATGGTCCTATGCGTACGATGGGCGAGTTGAGGCTCATCGAGTCGCTTGACTACATGCGGCGCCAGCTCCTCCAATGCTTCCTGTACGTCGGTCCGCCCGACCCCGGACGCCGGCCGTCGCTTGGCGAGATGTTGAGTCGTGGCCGCACGACGCTCATGGCAACGGCCAAGCTGCCCTTTTATGACCGCAAAGGCGACGCGAATGGTTATCTTGGATATAAATACAAACACTGGTTGCTTTACGACTACAACTATTCCGGCCGTCTGCGTTTTGGACTCGTGGCCTCACAGGATGCCGGAGAACCGATGTTCACCGCCGGCAATGGCCAAGGTTATGACTACTATTCATTCTATTTTCAGTTGAAAGACCAAGGACGGTTAGACAATCTCGTCCTTGGCCGCTATCGCCTGTCGTTCGGTCAGGGACTCGTCCTCGGCAGTTCGTTCAATCTCGGCAAGACCGCCATGCTCTCCTCCCAAGGTCGCGGAGCCACGACAATCCGCGTCCATTCGTCCCGTTCCGAGGCCGACTATTTCCAGGGAGCGGCCGCCACACTGTCTCTGACGCGCGATACGCGACTGAGCGCTTTCGTCTCCTACCGCCCTTTCGATGCCACGCTCAATAGAGACGGCACTGTCGCGACTCTCATAACGTCCGGTTATCACCGCACGGCGAAAGAGATGGAAAAGAAAGACAACACCCATGCCACAGCCGCCGGAGCCGACATAAGCTGGTCCTCCGATGCTCTGACCATCGGACTGACGGCCGCTTACACCCGTATGGACCGCTATCTCAGCCCCGACACGTCGAGAGACTACCGCCGATATTATCCCGCCGGCAACACTTTCGCCAACTTCGGACTGCACTACGCTTACCGTAATCCCATCTTTTCCTTTGGCGGCGAGACCGCAACAGACCGCCACGGGGCACTCGCCACAATCAACAGCGTCTCAGCCAATATCTCCCGCCGACTTACCCTCATGCTCCTCTACCGTTACTATTCCCACCGTTACACATCGCTTTATGCCGGCAGTTTCAGCGACGGCGGCCACGTGCGCAACGAGCACGGCTTCTGCCTGAGCGCGTCGTGGCGCCCGTTGTCCCACCTTGACATCTATGCTTACACCGACTGGTCACGTTCATATTGGCCCAAATATCTCATTTCCCACTCGTCCCATACGTTTGACAACATGCTTTCGGCCACCTACACCACGCGCCGCTGGATCTTCGGCAGCCGTTACCGTCTCCGCCTCCGCCAGCGGAATAACGCCCGTAAAACGGCTCTCATCGCCTACAACGACCACCGGCTGCGCCTCTATGCCACTTACGCCACGGTCGACAACCGGTGGACATTCCACACCCGGACAGACCTGTCGTTGACGGAATACCGTGAACGCGACCGCGGTTGGATGTTTACGGAGAGCGTGACCTGCCGTCTCCCGTGGTTGCGTCTCAGCCTTGACGCTGCCTATTTTGATACCGACAGCTATTACAGCCGCCTCTATGCCTACGAACACAGTCTGCTCAACACGTTCTCCTTTCCTGCTTTCAGCGGCGACGGCATCCGTTATGCTGCCGTCGCCCGTGCCGATATAGGCCGTCGCTTCATGTTCATGGCCAAGCTCGGCGTGACTGACTATTTTGACCGTAAGACCATCGGCAGCAGTCTGCAGACCATCTATGCCTCGTCAGCCGTTGACCTTGAGCTGCAGGCGAGGGTGAGGTGGTGATAAATAAGAGGGTCTTTTTTATTAAAACATCTCGAGCACCTTCTTCACGATGGGCGCCATGTCATAATACTTATATTCTGCGAGCCGTCCGCCGAAGATGACACGTTCCTCCCGGTCGGCCAGCTCCTTGTAGCGGGCGTAGATGGCATTGTTGGTGTCGTTGTTGATGGGGTAGTAGGGTTCCATGCCGTCGCGCCATTCCGTTGAATACTCGCGAGAGATGACCGTCTTGGGACAGCGGTAGACCCCGTCGCCGAACATCTCGAAATGCTTGTGTTCGATGATGCGGGTATAGGG
>CABUXJ010000009.1 GCA_902495455.1 uncultured Prevotella sp. | reverse complement strand
GTTTTTTGTATTGCCGGATGACTCACAGCTTCGCTTTCCTCCCCATCCTCCGTCCTTTCCGCTACGCTCCAAGGGCGGAGGATGGGGAGGGGATGTTGCACTTCTAACTTGACAGAAGGGAATTTTAATAGCTTTTTATTTTATGTTCATATCCAATCGCTAAATGTTAAAAACTCGGATTTATCCTGACAAAACGCTTGCAAAATTCGCATGGTTTTGAAATTTCAGTATTTTGGGCCGAAATTTTCGATTTTTGGACGATTTTCATAAGTTGCTGTCACTGAATGACTTACGTTTTGTTGCTATGAAACGGCGATTTTGGCGGTTTGCCGCAAGGCCCCCGCGACATTGCAACGGGGCCGCCGTTGCATGACGACGGGGCTGCCGTTGTGACATGACGGCGTGCCCGTTGCGACCCCGTAAGGGCCCCGTTGCTCGGAAGCGGGTCGAGTGGCGGGTGAAAACGGAACAGAAATGTCAAGATTGTTGCTTGATTTTGCTTAAACTTCGGAAATCTGAAGTGTTAAATTTTTGATATTATTATGACATAAAAATAGCTTTCATAAGGAGGGGGTTGCAGTTACCCCACTTAAAGACTTCCTCAGCGAGTTCTGCAACATTCTCCTCTTGTAATTAATATTATTGCTGTCCGATGAAACAGATTTACGTACGGCATGCTCAATCTTCTGTAGGGACATAGTCTTGTCTTTGTCCGCAAATAACATATTGACATCCAATCTTTTGCTTGCGGACAAAGACAAGACTATGTCCCTACAACCGATTGGGCTTTTCAGATGTAGCGTAGAAGGTAAGCCCCTTTTTGCAAAACTGATGTAACATGATGTATTTGTGACAGATATGAAGTTCTATCATTTTTTTACCGGACAGCAATAAATTAATATCAACGTAACAAGCTCATTTGGAAGTCTTTAAATGAACTTGTTACGTTGACATAAAAAAGCGATGTAAGTAGATGTGGGAACTTCTAATGTTCTTGGAAGGTGCAACGACCTTCTTCAAGTTCAACGGTTCACATACTTGCCGCCGTCGCGTATGACAAGCCCTCTGGCCGAACGGCTGACGTGCTGTCCGCCGACATTATAGGCATGTTCACCGGCCATGCTTCCGCTCTTGTCAGGCGCGACGACCGTGATGGACGTCGCCGGACCGAGGGTGACAGGGGCGGACATGGGCGAAAGGATGCCGTGCTCGTTGGCCGACTGGACGGTCACGATGTCGCCGGCGTTGCCCGTGAATGTCGGTTCGGTGACGAAAGCCTGCGGGCGGCCGTTGACCGTCACGACATAGCATATCGCGAAAGCGTCGGGCGTCCACGAGGCAACATTACCGTTGACCGTGACCTCGGGAGTCTGCGTCTTCTCAACTGCCGGCAGCGGATTCCACACGCCGGTGGAGGCATCGGCCGTCCCGTCACCCGCCATCACGTTTTCGACGGTATAGGAAGCGATGTCCGAAGGCGAAAGCCAGTTCTTTGACTCGCCGGTGACCTTAGTTCCATTGTCCATATAGTAGTAGTCCTTGCGCGAAGCGTCCTGATGGACCTTGTTGCCGTCCTCGTCGGCGAGGTCGTCGGGCAGCTGGTTGCCGTTCTTGTCGCGTATGTCATAGACAGCCCATAGAGCGGGCAGACCGCCCATCGTCTCCGACCAGTAGCCGCTGATGGGCGTCAGCTCCATGACGGTGTGGAGGAAGACGGTCTTGGGGAACTCATGCCAGGGACGGCCCAGCGAGATGGAATAGGTCGATGGATCGGCGGCATAGTGGGTCGTGACGGTCGTGTTGTTGAACACGTAGCCCCAGCGGGTCTCCTTCTCATGGTTCGGTGCGACGATCCAGCCGCCCTTGTCGCGGTTGATGTCGAGCGTGGTGTTCTCAAACCATGCGTCGCCGTTGCCGTAGATGAAGTCCACCGAACCCTCTATCGTCGAGTTAAGCCAGAACGAGCGTTTGAACGTTCCGTTGGTCTTGTAGGTGTCCTGATAGGAGCGTGCCCTCACGCCGTCGAAGACGATGCGGTCGGCATCGGTGTTGAGGCACAGCGCCTGCGGACCGGCCTTGCGGTCCTTGGTCCAGTTCTCGTTGTCGACAGTCACGCCCGACATGAGGAAACCGTCGCCACCGGCCTGTACCTCGATTGTCGCACCGGCGTTGACGTGATACCACGGCTTGCGCCAGTTGTTCTTGTCGCCGCCGTCCTGACGGTCGGAGGCGATGAACACCTTCTCGACGTCCTGGCCGATGAGGTGGACGTTGGGCTTGTTGACGCTGACGATGCGGCAGTCGTCATACGCCACCGTGCCGTCCAGGCTTTTGCCGTTGCCGCCGATGCGCTCCGTGGTCGTCATCGTCTCGTCGGTCCAGCGGGTTCCGTAGCTCGAATTGAAGTAGGGGTTGGGGTCGTCATAGTAGCCTTCCTTGACATAGATGAGATAAGGCTTGGCTGAAGCCGCCGGAGCATCGTTGATGGCGTCCTGGATGTAGCGGTATTGGCGGGGCATCTGCTCCGTCGCGGCGATGCTCTCGCCGTAACCCAAGGAGAGCGTCTTGTCGACCACGGCGTCAAATATCCTTGCCGTCGGTCGGCTGCGCTCCATGACGGTGAATGTCAGCGACAGGGCCGGAGCACTGTTGCCCGAGCGGTCGGTCACATACCCCTCGGGCATCGTGAAGGTGTATGTCCGGCCGTACTCGAGGCCTACGTAGCCGAACTCGACCGAACGTGTGTTCCACACCGGAGAGAGTGTCTTGCCGCCGAGCGTGGCCTCGCCGTTGACGAGACTGCCGGCCCGGATGCGCTCGTCGTAGGAGATGATGATACGTCCCGAGGCCGATATGCCCGTAGCCTTGTCGGCAGGGACGGTGCCCGTGACGACGGGAGCGACCTTGTCGTCTTCCACTTCGGCCGTGCCCATGACGTAGACATTGCCCACGCCCGACTCCGAGTGCTGATAGTAGTCAAGTCCGTCGAATGTTCCCACGGGACTGTCCGTGCCGTATGTCGCCGCACCCGTGCCGGTGATGCGGATGTAGATGAGGTCACGGCCCATTGCGTCGGAGGGGATGGCGAAACTGAAATCGGTTATCTTGCTTGCGCCAAGGGTCTCGCAGACGGCACCGTCGATGTCGGTGAACAGGGTTCCGTCGAGCGAATACTGCGCCTTATAGGTCTTGTCGGCGTTGTTCTTGGCGCACATCTGCGACACAAACGTTGCCGATGTGAACTTACGGGTGGAGAACTGATACTGCCACGCGATGTCCGTCGTCCGGTAGCCGTTCTGATAGAGACCGTTGAGTCCGGCCGTCACGACGCCCACGCGGTTGCGCACGACCGGCGTTCCACCGTCCTGGGTGTAGGCGGGAGAACCGTCGGCAACCTTGACCACTAAAGATTTGGCGTTGCGCTCGCCGTCCCACGTGATGTCGGCCGAGAAAGGATAGTTTGTCGTTGTGGGATAAGCATAGACCTGGGTCTTGCTCGCGTCGAAAACGGCGATGAAGTCCTGAACCTCATATTCTGCCGTCAGGTCCATGTCGCCGCTGACCCGGATGAGGCGCGGGTTGGAGGAGGAACCGTCCTCCCACTTCACGAAGTTGAGGATGCGCGACACCTCGGCCGTTGCCGTGATTTCCTCTCCCTCCTCATATTTGCCGTTGTGCTCGTCGGGCGAGAGTGTCACGGAACCGACGGAAAGCTCGGCGTCGTTCTTGACGAATGTCCTGACGGTGTAGACCGGTATGGTCTCAAACTCGGCCACGAAAGACTTGTCGGCGTCCATCGTGAAACGGATCTGCTCGTCGGTGGAATAGTCACGGCCGTCAAGCGTCCACTTGCTGAACCGGTATCCGAAGTTGCGGCTGGCCGTCAGCGTGACGGTCTTGCCCTCCTTCACCGTGCTGCCGGCCGGAACGGCGGTGATTGTTCCTGCGTCGGCCGGAGAGACTGCCGTCGTCAAGGTGTATTTCGCACCGGAGGAGGCCGCGTCGGTGGCTACGCCCTCTATCGTCACGTCCTTCAGGCAGAAGGTCTTGCCGGAAGCCGCGGAGCCGTAATACGGATAAAGGCGCACATATATCGTCTCGCCGTCGGAAATGGAAACTACCGGCACGGTCGATACATAGTACGCCTTGTTGGAGGTCATGTTGGTCTGCCAGAGAAAGTTGGTGGTGCTGGCCTCACCTGTGGGAAAGTCGGGGCTCGTGCTGTAATAAGCCTTGAATCTCATTCCGTTTCCACCGGCACCGCCGGCGTAGAACGAGATTTTGTTGACGGCAATCTGTATGTCGGCGGGAGCCGTCATGCCGAACTGTATGTAGCGGTTGCTGTTCTCGTCTTCCTCGCCGGCCGGCCACTGGTCGCCCGTGATGCAGTTGCGCTGGACCCGCGGGTTCTGGCCCTCGTATGCCGTTCCGCTCCAGTCGGCCTTCGCGTTCATGGTGTTGTAGTCGCGCGCATACATGTTGCTGTATGTCTCGGGAAGCGCATTGCACGGGCCGGTCACCGTCACGTCGGTGTTTGAGGAAAGGTCGTAGAGGACCTTTACGGCCGTGCCGCCTTCGAGCGAGATGGCCTCAGCAGTGAGGTCCATTTCGCCCGTGAGGGAGCCGCACGACGCCGTGAGCTTGCCGGCGATGACGCCTTGTGAGGTGACGTCGAGCTTTATGTAGAGTGTCTGGATGAGCGTCGAACCGGTATAGCCGGCTGTCACTTCCGTCGAGTAGTTGGTGCCGTCGGTGGAGACAAGATAGCCGCCCGTGGCCGAAAACGTGAACGTCCCCGTGGCAGAGGGCAGCGAGAAGGCCGACACGTTGACGGTCTTTGTCAGCGTCTGGCCGACGTATGCCTTGCCGAGATTGCCCGTCGAGGGTGAGAATGTGATTTCGGAAGAGAGATTGGTGTGGTCGGCGAGGAGTTTCAGGACGGCCTTCTTCTTTGTGTCCGTCTCTGCGGCGCACCGGTCTTTCACGAGCTGTGCGAACTGGCGCGCAATCAGCGTCGCACCGAACGGCGACGGATGGGTGCCGTCACTCTGCCATCCCTTCTGTTCGTCGGTGACGCAGAAGATGTTTTCCGTGCAATAGTCGGCTCCGAAACTCTCATACATCGTCTTCGTCGCCGCCGTGAGGTCCACGTATGGCACATCGTCGTATGAGTCGGCCACCTTCTTCGCCTGAAGCGGATAGTTCATCGTGCCGTCGTCGGACGTCTTTCCGGTGTAGTTGGCCGTGTAGACGCCGTTTTCGATCTTGTCGAATTTCTGCCAAAGATTGTGCTGGCCGGCCGCCGTTATAGTGCTTCCGGAGAAGTATTTGCGGCATATCGCGCCGACAACGATGGGCGTCGCGCCGGCCGCCTTGGCCTCGTCGATATATGCTTTTATATAGGTAGGGAAGGTCTCGGACGGATGGGTGCCGCGATATTTGTTGGAATAGTCCCAGTCGGCAGGTTTCTGGGACGGGTTTGCCTTGAAGAACTCTTCAAGCGCGTCGCCGTCCGCGCCGCCGCATTTCTCGTCGTTATGGGCAAACTGGATGATGACGATGTCGCCCGGACCAATCTGCGGTTTGATGGTCGGCCAGAAAGCGGTCTCCTTATAGAAGGATTTGCTGGACGCTCCGGACTTCGCCTTGTCGATGATCTCTATCTCATCGGCATTGAAGAACTGCTGGAGCATCTGCGCCCAACCGCGCTTGTTGCCGTTCTCGTCCTGCAAGGCCGCGGTGGAATCGCCGAGAATCCACACCTTGCGCACGGCGTCAGCCGGTACGACGAAAAGCATTGTGAGACACATCAGTGTCAGAAAGGTTTTTTTCATGCTGTTTTAATTTGATTAGTTTGAACGTTGCAAAATTATTGCTGCGGCATGAAAAGAGAGGGTAAAGTCGTGTCATTTCGAGGGGAAAATCGCGTCAAAACGCAATAAAGGGGCGTTTTCCGTCGCAGGAAACGCCCCTTTATTGCGGAATTGTCATGTCAATGATGAACTTTTATTGTGCTTTGACGATTATGGATGTGTTTTGACGGTTATGGATGTGCTTTGACGACTATGGATTAGAGTCTCTGAGTTCGCGCGGCGTCATGCCCGTCGACGCCTTTACGCATTTCGCAAAATACTTCGGATCGGAAAAGCCGCAGGCGTATGCTATGTCCGCGGCAGGTGCGTCGGTCTCTTTCAACATCTTCACGGCGCGCTTCATCCTCGCTTCTTTCAGAAAGTCGGCCGGCGTGACGCCGAGCAATTGGCGCATCTTGCGGTTCAGTCCCGAGCGGCTCACGGCTGCTGCGGCAGCCATGTCGTTAATGTTTATGTCGCTGTTGGAGATGTTCCGCTCCGTGAAATCGGCTATCTTCTTCATGAAAGCCTCGTCTTCGGCCGACAGACGGGGAGCAATGACAATGGGCTCGGCGGGACGCTGTTCGGCGTGCTGTTTCGCCTCGGCCGGTGTATTGCCGGAAGCCTCTTCCTTCTGGTCGAGCAGCAGCAGATAGGCTTCGAGCGTCTCCTTACGGCGCTTCTCCAGCGTGCGGACATATATGACAATGTATGTCAGCAGCACGATAAGCCCGGCGATGGCAATCATCAGGAACATCCGGCCGTACCAAGTCTCAAAGAAAGTCGGCTCCACGACAATCGTCACGGTGCGCACGTTGTCCGTCCACTGGCCGAGAGCGTTGGTCGAACGTATGCTCAGCGTGTGCGTTCCGGCCGCAATGTCACGGAAATCGATGCTGTTTGTGGCCGTAGGATGGCTCCAAAGGCTGTCTTCATCCAACTTCGTCGCATAGCGGATGTATCGGTTTCCGGTGAAATCGAGGGCTGAGAAACTGAGAGTAAAGTCGCGTTGGGAAGGGTTGATTACTATTGTGTCCCTGTAATCGACGGTATAATCAACAATGTAATCGGAGGAAATGCCGGCCGCGCGAAGTCCCGTCAACACGATGCGCGGTTTGTAATCGACGGCATACAGGTCGTCCATTGCAACGGCAAGCACGCCTGTCTGAAGAGAAATGAGCAAACGCCCGCCGGGCAAAAGCAACGGTTCGGCGTCGGAGAATTGCAGGTTCTCGCCCCAAAACGACTTCCCGAAGTTCTCCATCCGAGACGTTTTGGTGTTTAATAACGACAGCACGTTGTTGCACTGAACGAGCAGAACACTGTCATTAAGCCCGGCGCAGGCCATCGTCACGTCCGACCCGAGGCCGTTCTCCAGACCGTAATGACGGAAAGAAAACCTGTCGGCGTGAATGTCGGTTGTGAGCAGAAGATTGAGACCGCCGCTCTCCGTCGTCACAAACACACGTCCCCGGCCGTCTCTTACGACGTTCATCGTAGCATTGTCGGACAGGCTTTCAGCACGATTGGCCTCCCTGACGTGCATCCGCCATCTCACACGGTCCGACGGCCGATATATATTGTCGGCTACAAGAAGGCCGGTCGTGGTTGTCGCAATCAGCGTTCCGTCGTCAAGGATGAGCAGTCTTCTGACGCGGAGACCCTTTGTCGCAGCAATCGGTTCAATGACATAGCGTCCGTCCTTGCGGCTCACGACACTGATTCCGCCGACATGCGTGGCCACCCACAGCCGTCCCCGGCGGTCCGTCTTCAGGTCATAGACGCTCCCGGAGTTAAGCCCGCCGATGTGTTCAAGACTATCGCCGTGCAACCGGAACAGGCCGAAAGGCTTGCTTCCGAGCCACATCGCGCCCTCGCTGTCCTCGCAAAGACTGTACACGGGATAAAACTCCGCGTCGCTGTCATGCAGCCGTCCGTCCTTCCCCATATATCCGAGCAGCCCAAGGTCGGCGTCGAGCACCGTCAGCCGTCCGTCTCTCGTGCCAATCCACACCCTCCCAAGGCGGTCACGGTACATCAATCTCGTTACGGACCCGGGCACGGCGTCCAACCGCCGCCACTTCCTCTCACGCGGCACACTGCGGAAAAAACCGTCCGAAGTTATCTTCCAATGTATGCCCCTGCCGTCCTCAAAGCCGCCCGTCCGGGAGCCGTTGTCCTTAAAGAGTTTGCGCGCTGTCCTCTCCCGAGAGCCTCTGACACTGACGAACCGCGCCGTCCGCACGTCAAAGAGGAACACATCGTCGTCAACGAGACAATAGATATTGCCGACGGCCGACGCCGGCGTCACGTCATAGTCGAGCACAATATTGCGAAAGCGACAGCTGCCCATATTGTTTCCGTCACCCGGCGTCGCCTTGAAAGCCACGAAACCGTAGCCGTCGAAGCGGTAAAGTCCGTTCCACGACGAGAGCCACAGAAAGCCCTTGCAGTCCTGAAGAATCTGCGTTATGTGCTGATGGGACATGTCGGACATATCGTCAAGATTGTCCGTCACGTAGTCTTCCGCCTCCATTCCGTATGCTGCGGAAGAAAACAGCGCCGTCAGTATGATCAGCAGCAGGGCCATCGGCTGGGTCTTAAGGTAACGATGTCATTATTATTAATGTGTGATGGACGGCCGGTCTGGGCATGCCGGCTATTCAAACAAGTCCGGCTGCATGATGTTTCCCGTGTAGGGATTGCGTCCGAAGTGGCGGTAGGCCTGCTCCGTCACCATGCGTCCGCGCGGTGTCCGCTTGATGAAGCCCTCCATGATGAGGAACGGCTCATACACCTCCTCGACCGTTCCGGAATCTTCGCCGATGGCCGTGGCAATGGTCGAGACGCCCACCGGTCCTCCGCGGAACTTGTCGATGATGGTCAGCAGAATCTTGTTGTCAATCTCGTCGAGACCGTACTGGTCGATGTTGAGCGCCGTCAGGGCCACCCGCGTGATGGCGGTGTCGATGCGTCCGGTGCCCTTCACCTGTGCGAAGTCGCGGACACGGCGCAGCAGGGCGTTGGCTATACGTGGCGTTCCGCGGCTCCGGCGCGCAATCTCCATCGCCGCATCGTCGTCAATGGGCACCTGAAGTATGCCGGCCGAGCGCTTCAAAATCCGCTGAAGCGTCTCCGGCTCGTAGTATTCTAGATGCAGATTGATACCGAAACGGGCACGCAACGGGGCTGTCAGCAGACCGCTGCGGGTCGTCGCCCCCACGAGCGTGAAGGGGTTGAGGTCAATCTGTATGGACCGTGCCGACGGGCCTTTGTCTATCATTATGTCTATCCGGTAGTCCTCCATGGCCGAATAGAGATATTCCTCGACGACGGGCGATAGCCGGTGTATCTCGTCGATGAAGAGCACGTCGTTCCTCTCCAGCGAGGTGAGTATTCCGGCGAGGTCGCCCGGCTTGTCGAGCACGGGGCCGCTGGTAATCTTGAATCCCACGCCCAGTTCGCTGGCGATGATGTTGCTCAGCGTCGTCTTTCCCAGTCCCGGAGGACCGTGCAGGAGCGTGTGGTCAAGCGGTTCGCCGCGGTACTTGGCCGCTTCGACGAACACTTCGAGGTTTTCCACGACCTTCTTCTGGCCGCTGAAATCGCCGAAGCGCAGCGGCCGGAGAGCGTTCTCAAAGTCTTTCTCGACCGTGACGCGTTCCTTGTGTATGTCAAATTCGTCGTTCATAATTCGTCTTTTAAAACCAACAACCCACCCCAGCCCTCCCCAAGGGAGGGAGCTTAATATGTCTTTATCCCTTTACTCAGCCCTTAAAGCTAATCAAGCTCCCTCCCTTGGGGAGGGTTGGGGTGGGTGTTAGGTGGTTTTGGGGCTGGGTATTCCCATCCATCGCGCCACTCCAATGATGTCCATGAGGCGTGCTATGGCCAAACTACCGGCCACGGCGACGGCCAATGTCACAAGCATGAACGTCATTCCCGTCCCGTCGACAGCCACAAACCACGGCTGCCATAGCTTGGCGAGAGCCGTGAAGATGGGCGAAAAGAGCAGTATGACGAGCGTATTGCGACCTATATATAGTGCTGCGGCGCGCAGACGTCCGGCCGTAAGGCCATAGACGGCGGCCATCGTGCTCATCATCAGGAAGACTATCATCACGCCGACGGTCACCGTACGGTCCATGACTGCCTCACCGCCGACGGCGACAATCACGGCTACGGCCATCGGGGCGAGCCACGAAGGACGGAAGACGGACGTAAAGCTAATGCCGCACCGACGCAGGGCGAAGCCGCCGAGGAAATACATCGAGTTGGCGGCAAACGACCCGCCGAAGAGCCACTGACCGACAGCGCCGAGCAACACGCCCGACACAATCAGTTCCGTGAGAAGTCCGCAGTGCCACCGGCTGCCAACGCGGGCCACGCCATATGTGACGATGAGACAGACGATGAGCGTGTGCAGATACCAGTATGGGCCGACAGGCGCGACGAAGACGCAACTGACGAGCATCCCGGGGGACAGCTCGCCGACCGCCTCGCGCACGGGCATCATCGTGGCCGCCGAGGCGTAGGCCACTTCCATGACGGCATAGGGGACGAACAGCCACCACACGTGGCGGGCGAAACCGCGCGGCGACTTGCCGACTGTGGTCAGCCAGCCGGAGATGATGAGGAACACGGGCATGTGGAACGTGTACACAAAGAGCTTTGCCGTCGGGTATGTGTCACCTATATATATAATGTGGAACACCACCATCAGCAGTATGCACACACACTTCATGAAGTCTATCTCACCCATGCGCTCCATGCGTCCGGCCGCAGGCCTTGTCCGTTTTGTCATCGTCATTTGACGGCAAATATAATTAAAATAACTCAAAAATGCGCCTTTTTGAATTATTTTTAAGGAGTTATCACTCCTCTAACTCCTAAAAGAGCTCCCGCAGCAAGCGGGAGCTCTTTTTCTAATTCATCGCCTGCGTTACGCCCAGTGTTCCGAGCAGTGCGGTGGCGATGGCCACGATGATCTTGAGGATTGTTGTCAATTTTGTGTTCATGTTGTTCTTTCTTTTGTTTGGTTTATAGATGTCAGTGAATAGAGATGTGCCTCTCGTCGCGTGTATCTGTTTCACGCGCCGGCAACATTGGAGCCGGATGCGCCGGAGCCGGAGGTGTCGGCGGCGCCGGCCTTGGTGTTGACCGGCAGCTCGGCCACCTTGCAGCCGTCGAGGAACGAGCGTATGCGACGGCCCGTAGAGTCGATGTGCAGTTCGGGCTGGAAGATGACGTGGACACCGCGAACGTTGTCGTTGACGTTGAAGTCCTTGGCGGCCTCGGCCGGGCTGGTGCTGATGCCTATCTTGAACGCGCCGAAACGGTCCAGACAGACGCGCTTGGAGTTCTGCAACTCACGCTTCATCACCACCACCAGTTCGCTGAGCACGGCCAGGATGTCGGCCCGCTTGACCGTACAGTTGGCTTCGATTTCGGCGGCTATCTGGTCCGTGGTCACCTTTTCGATTGCGACCGAGCGTCCGTACCACTTCTTATATTGCTCACTGGTCGGCTGATTGTTCTGATAGAGTCTGTAAAGTACTGCCATGATTTTGTTTCCTTTCTTTGTTTTTTTAATTGGTTGAATGTTTGGTTGTTTAGTCACTATGTCTATCCGGAAGACATTGCAAAGGTACAACATTTCGCAAGCGATGTCAAGCATTATCGCGCTACACTTCACGCTACACTTCGCGCTACACATCCCCGGCGGCCCTCTTTCAGCACTCCACGGGGCGTGCCTGGCGTCGGTTAGGACGCCGCGTGGTGTAGGATACGTGAAGCCATCGGCATCCGTTGGACATGCGATGCTCAAAGAGGAGCTGGTCGAAGTCGAGGTTGCGGCGTATGTAGTCGTAGATCCGGCGGCCCGTCTCCATGTCGGAGATGTGGATGTCGGCGGCCTCGCCACGCAGATGTTGCGACGTGGCGACACCTCCCACGGCGTCGTTGAGCGCCGCCGAGCGATAGCCGCTGGAGATGCGTGTGACACCGAAACGGCGTCTGACGGGTTCGAGCACATGGACGCAGAGCTGTCTGAGGCACTCGACGTCCGACGATGAAGGACTGTTGTCTATCTTTCTGCGGATGGCAACGCCCGAGCGCACCATCTCTTCGAGCGAAAAATGCTCGGTCAAAAGGGTTTGGTTGTTCATGAAGGAATGGTAAATGTTAGATGGTAGATGTTATATTAAATAATGTGTCATCCCGTCAGGAGGTGTCGCAAGACTCTATCCCAAGTAGGGTCGCGACCCGTCGCGACCGCCTCCGTGTCCGGTTGGTTTGGCTTGCACGGCCGGCGTAATATATATATGGTTGTTTGTGTGGTTGATTATATGGTTGTTTATTGTGGTTGGCCATGTGGCACGAAGGCGGTCGCGACGGGTCGCGACCGCCTCCGGCTGGTGTCCGACATGAGGAATGACTGGCCGCGTGTCATCCCGTCAGGCACCCTCCCCTTGGGGAGGGCCGGGGTGGGGCCCTGCCAGGTGGGGCCCTGTCTCATCATCAGCCTACGCGCATACCTCTCTATATAAGGGCTGCTGCGGACGCCCTTGCGTCGGGATGCTTGATAGACGCAGGCCCGCGGGTTGCGCGGCACCTTCACGTGGAGCACAGCGCAGGCGCGGTTGACCAGTTCACGAAAGGTGCATGCCGTCCCATGACTGCCGCAGACCGTCCCCTGCACGTAGGCTATGTGAGCGACTTCGACCAGATCGGCGACCGTGCCAGTCCAGCACGTGCCGTCCTCGGGGTCGATGGACAGCAGTTCGACAAACTCCTCCGTGAGCCGCTCACGGGCCAACCTCATCTGTCGCTCTCTCTCGGTCTGTTCCGTGCGGACGCACGTACGGCTCTGCGCCCCGTCGATGTAATAGATTGATTTTCTCATTTTTCCTGTGTTTTACTTTATGTTTGTTAGTTAAAAAATCTCCACCGCGGCCTCCTGTCGACCGGATGGGTGTGTTTTCTCTTGTCTCTTGTCGTCGTCGGTTTTTCGCCGTCCTCGATGGTCCGCAAGCGTCGATTTTTCTGATGACCATAAAAATCGTCAATTCTCGCGGCGACCATCAACCGGCATACAACCCGTTGTCTCTCAGAGCGTTGTCTGCGGCCATGAAAGTGCTCGTTTCTGTCGGATTTTTCGGGCCGCTGAAAAAACGCCGTTTTTCTGATGCAAAACTACCGCCGGCGCGTGCACATAATGTTCAATCGGCGGTATGATTGGTTAATATTGGTTAACCGCCGATGCCGTAAGGCCCTCCCGACTATGCCGAAAACGAGGCTTTTGTCAGAGAAATTGGTCAAAATTTAACACTTCAGAAACCTCCGTTCTTGAGCGCCGCAAAGCAAAAAAACCGACAAAAAGTGCCTATGAGACGATCGCCGCCGACCTTTCTCCGAGCCGCGAGGGCCTCCCGGGGTCCTCGCGGCGTGCCCGTCGGGTGACAACGGGGCTGCCGTCGTGACGCAACGGGCGCCCCGTTGGAGAGCCGTAAGGGCCTTACGGCAAGACAAAAAAGTAGCTGCAACGTCCTAAATTAGCATAACTCGCACAACCACAACGACTTAACGAAAACGCCGTATTTTCGCGTTTTTTCGACCGAGAGACTTTTTTTTCGGAAAGACGGCCTGATTTTGAGCCTTCATGTCGGTTTTTTTCTGAATTCCACGATTTGGCGCTTGAGGGTGTTGCAATACTCGCTACCTGACCAAATCGCGGACGGACTTTTCCAATCGCAAAAGCCACGAAGTTATCAAAAAAATGATATTCTTAAATTATTTTAACGTCTTTGTAATACAACCAAAATGAAAAATATCTATCTTTGTCACCGAATTATGGACCTGTCAGGTCGGCTGTCGCACATAGATAGCCGCTGACAGTCATCTGATTACGAAAAAGCTAATCAAAAAGAAATATTAAATTAAATAATACAAATGATGGATATTTTTAGCAGAAAAAGCATGCTGCTGGCGATAGCAGCAAGTGCAATGACTTTTTCCGCATGCTCCCACGACGACAACCTCTACGAAGGTGAGAAACCGGGAGCATCGACGGACAAGACAGCTGAGAACTTCATGGGCATGGTGGGCAACATCGACCCCAACCAGACATGGGAGACAGTGAAGAGCGTTGAGGTGAACATGCCGGTCAACTACGGCATTGGTGGTACGTTCAAGGTAGTCTATTATGCAAACAACAAGATTGTCGGTGCAACTACCGTTGCCGATGGTCAGACTCTCAAAGGCAAGTTGGCCGTACCGTCATACACCACTGAGATTTCGATATCGCTCTCTACGGACAAAGGCATGGGAAAGGTTGTGAAACTGCCCGTCGGCAGCACGATGGCCAAGGCCCCGATGACAAGAGCAGCCGCCCCGAGCGGAGCTATCGAATATATGGCAGACAACGCCTACACCAAGGTCTATCCTGTCGACGGTAACAGCGACTGGGGATGGGCCTGGGGACAGAAATACGTAAACGGCGGAAGAGTAGTTCCGTACGTATGGCCTCACAAGTTCTACTATGTCGACGGAGCCATTACCGGCAATGTCAACCCGTTTACAGACCGCTTCGTAGAGAAAGTGAAGACTGTCGTTCCGGAAAACGAACTCCCCGCAGAGACGCGCGAAATCATCGTGCAGGACTATGGTCTCACCGTGGCCGAGGACGGCCCTGTCTCCGTCAACTATATCTTCGGACAGTCAAGCAATCAGGCTGCCATCGGCTATTTCATCTACAAGGATGACCCCAACACGCTGGAGAACATGGACATGAGTATGGACAACCTACTCAACCTCCTGGCAGAGAACAAGTTCGGACGCCCTGTTCAAGACGGCGATTGGGGTAACGACGGCGAGATAACAGCCAACCCCACGGCAGACAAGTCTGACCTGAAGACATGCAACAAGTATGTCATCATCGAGAACATGCAGAACGCCGGACTGCAGAACGGCAGCCAGATACAGCTGACATACTATGATGAGAACGGAAATCCGTCAGCCACATTCCCCAAAGGAACAAAGATAGGTTTCTTCATCGTACCTGCCGCTCAGGCTGACCACAACACCGGATATATCAACTCACGTACGGCCGTCTATTCGTTCTCGAAGATGAACGTGGAGCCCCACTACAGCAAGAGCAACTACTATGCTGAAGGATGGAACGACCAGACATACGCCACGTCACATGCTGCGACATTCAAGCTGGGCGACAACATCATCGTAGGCTTTGAGGATGCCAACAACTACAACAGCGCCGACTTTGATTACAACGACTTCCTCTTCAGTGTGAACGGAAACTTCGATTTCGTGCCCGAGGTTGATGACCCGGATCCCGATCCCGAGGTTCAGGTGTTCACATACTGTTATGAGGACATCAGTACCGACGGCGGCGACTATGACATCAACGACTGCGTGCTCAAGGTGACCGCACCCGACGCCGACGGCAACATCGACGTCACACTGGCAGCTGTCGGAGCTACATATCAGCTGAAGGCTTGGCTCGGAGAGCAGCCCCTCTTCGGCGGCAAGGAATTGCATCAGGTGCTCGGCGTAGCTACGGACGTGATGGTCAACACAGGTCTGGCAAGCGCAAGTCCCGTGACGACAACCATCAATGTCGGCAAGGACTGGAACATAACGGACGACGGAAACTTCTGGCTTGAGGTCGTCACCACCGGCAACAACGTGACCATCCCGCAGTTTACGGCAGGTGGTTTTACACCCGGAACGGTGCCCTACGCCTTCCGCATAGCCGACGACTTCGACTACCCGTCAGAGCGTCAGGCCATCACCGCGAAGTACCCGTTGTTTAAGAATTGGGCCAACGACGCCACACAGGCGATAGACTGGTATAAGAAATAAAAGACAAAAGCCCCACCTAAAACCCACCCCAGCCCTCCCAAAGGGAGGGGGCCTGATATGCTTTAAGGTATTCAAGCTCCCTTCCTTTCAAGCTCCCTCCCTTTGGGAGGGCTGGGGTGGGTTTTTATGTGGGTTTTAGGTGAGTATTTACGCTCTTTTTCCTCGATATATTTGGCAGGTTCGCCATGTTTGACTAATTTTGTGCGTTAATTATATTCGTCCGGCATGGTACTGAACTACATTTGGATCGCGTTTTTCATCACGGCATTTGCCGTCGGCCTCGTGCGCCTCGTCTTCTTGGGCGACACGGATGTCTTTCCGGCCATGATTGACTCGACATTCTCATCATCAAAGACAGCCTTTGAGATCTCGCTCGGACTCACCGGTGTGCTCTCGCTGTGGCTCGGCATAATGAAGATAGGCGAACGCGGAGGCGTCGTCGACATGCTCGCACGCCTGCTCAGCCCCATCTTCACACGGCTGTTTCCCGACATTCCCAAAGGCCATCCCGTCACGGGAAGCATCTTCATGAACATCGCCGCCAACATGCTCAACCTCGACAACGCCGCCACACCGCTCGGACTGAAAGCGATGGAGCAGATGCAGGAGCTGAACACGAAAAAGGACACGGCGACCAATCCGATGATAATGTTTCTCGTGCTCAACACCAGCGGACTGACACTCATCCCCGTCAGCATCATGGTCTATCGCGCACAGCTTGGTGCCGCGCAGCCCACGGACGTCTTCGTCCCGCTCCTGCTGACGACATTCTTCTCGACGCTGACGGGCATCATCGTCACCTCCATATACCAGCGCATCAATCTCATCAACCGCACGATGCTCATCACGCTCGGGTCGCTCTGCACGATGGTCGCCGCCATAATCTGGCTGTTCAGCCGTATGGACGGCGAGACGATGAACACCGTGAGCACGAGCGTGGCCAACGTCCTGCTCATGACCATCATCACGGGCTTCATCGTGGCCGGTGTTCGCCGCCGGGTGAACGTCTACGACGCTTTCATCGACGGCGCGAAGGAAGGTTTCGGGACCGCCGTCAGGATCATTCCATACCTCGTCGCCATACTCGTCGCCGTGGGAGTGTTCCGCGCCTCGGGTGCAATGGACATGCTCATCGACGCCATCCGCAGCACCGTGGAGATGTGTGGAGGCGACAGCAGCTTCATCGGCGCACTGCCGACGGCTCTCATGAAGCCGCTATCGGGAAGCGGTGCGCGCGGCATGATGGTCGACGCGATGACGACCTACGGCGCTGACTCGTTCGTCGGACGGCTCAGCTGCATCTTCCAGGGTTCGACCGATACGACGTTCTACATCCTCGCCGTCTACTTCGGAAGCATCGGCGTCCGCCACACGCGCCACGCCGTCGTCTGCGGACTGCTCGCCGATTTGGCCGGCGTCATAGCCGCGATAGCCATTGCCTACATGTTCTTCGGGCAATAATATTGCAACAAGTCCGTTCATACAATTATATAATATAACAAGTATAATATAAAAAACACCCCGCAGGTCTCTCCCCCTTGGGGGAGTCGTAGGGGGCCGATTCTATGTCATCACTCAAATCCTTAGCAAAAGACACCGCCATATACGGTCTGAGCAGCATCGTGGCGCGCTTTGTCAACTATCTGCTCGTCCCCATCCAGACCGCCCGCTTCACTGCCGACGGCGGCCAATATGGCGTCATCACCAACGTCTACGCCTATACCGCGCTGCTCATCATCATCCTTACCTACGGCATGGAGACCACCTTCTTCCGCTTCATGAACAAGGAGGGAGAGGACCCGCGCCGCGTCTACTCCACCACGCTGCGCATGGTGGGTGTCACGTCGGCCCTATTCTGCGCCCTGGTGGTGCTCTTCCGCAATCAGATAGCCACGCTGATGGGTTACGCCGACCACCCCGAATATGTGTGGGTGCTCTTCGTCACCGTCGCCATCGACGCCTTCTCGGCCATACTCTTCGCCTATCTGCGGTGCATCCACAAGCCGGTGAAGTTTGCGTCGCTGAAGATCATCAATATCCTGATGAACGTGACGCTCAATGTTCTGTACCTTATTATACTGCCGTCGTTGCGCCTCAACCCGCTCGGCATCTACAACGCGGACTTCCGTCTTGACGTCGCGTGGGTCTTCTACATCAACTTCTTCTGCACCGCGGCAACACTGCTGCTGCTCTACAAGGAGCTGCGCGGCATCACGGCGGGCTTCGACAGCGGCATCTGCCGGCGCATGCTGGGCTACACGTGGCCCATCCTCGTGATGGGACTGGCCGGCCAGCTCAACCAGTGCGTGTCCCAGATCATCTTCCCCTACCTCTATGACGGAACGCCACAGGAAGCCGGCACGCAGCTCGGCATCTACGGAGCGTGCATCAAGATAGCCATGATCATGGTCATGATAACCCAGGCTTTCCGCTTCGCCTACGAGCCGTTCGTCTTCGGCAAGTCAAAGGACAGCGACAACCGCACGACCTACGCCGCCGCGATGAAGTATTATGTCATCTTCACACTACTGGCCTTCCTTTGCGTCATGGGCTATATCGACATCCTGCGCTACATCATCGGCCCGAGCTACTGGCCCGGACTGCGTGTCGTCCCCATCGTCATGGCCGCCGAGATAATGTTCGGTGTGTTCTTCAATCTCTCGTTCTGGTATAAGCTCACCGACCGCACCATCTGGGGCGCATGGTTCTCCGGCATCGGCTGCGTCATCCTTGTGACCATCGACGTGCTGCTCATCCCGCGTTTCGGCTACATGGCCTGTGCATGGGCGGGCTTCGCCGCCTACGGCACGTCGATGCTCATATCCTACTTTGTGGGCCAGCGCTACTATCCGATAGCCTATCCCGTGGGCTCAATCATGTCCTACGTGGCTCTGGCCGTCGTGCTCTTCGGCGCCATCAGCGTGTCCAACGACCGATTGCCGCTCGGCGCCGCCATCGCCGTCAACACGCTGCTCGTCGGCATCTTCGCCGCCGTCATCGTCCGTCGCGACTTCCCGTTGGCCTCACTGCCCGTCATCGGCCGCCGGTTCAAGAAGAAATGAGAATCCTCCCATGACCTCCCATGACTCCCATCAAAATCCCATTACCCTCCCATAAAAAAGAACCAAACAATAAACTCAAATGAGAAAAATCACATTAGCAATCGCATCACTCCTCGCCGTAGCCTCAGCGAAGGCCGACGAAGGCATGTGGATGCTCTACGATCTGCCGCAGGCTGTCTATCAGCAGATGCAGGCGGAAGGTTTTGAAATGCCCTACGACGGGCTTTACAGTGCCCCGAACGCCATCAAGAACGCCGTCGTCAACTTCAGCGGCTACTGCTCCGGCGTGGTCGTTTCGCCCGACGGTCTCGTCTTCACCAACCACCACTGCGGCTTCGAGGCCATCCGCAGCCACTCCACCGTCGAGCACGACTACATGCTCAACGGCTTTTACGCCAAGTCTTTCGAAGAAGAACTGCCCAACAAGGACATGTTCGTCAGCTTCATGGTGGAACAGAGCGACGTCACCGACAAGCTCGACAGCCTCGGCATCAACAGCCTGAAACCGTCCGAGCAGGAGGCTTTCCTCGACTCGATTGAGAACGCATGGTCAAAAGCCGTCCACGCCAATGACTCCACATTGCGCCTCGAGGTCAAGCCATACTACGAGGGAAACAAGTATTATGCCACCACCTATCGCGACTTCCGCGACCTGCGTCTCGTCTTCACCGTCCCCAAGTCGATGGGTAAATACGGCGGCGAGACCGACAACTGGATGTGGCCGCGTCAGACGTGCGACTTCTCCGTGTTCCGCATCTACGCCGATCCCAAGACCAACGGCCCGGCCGAATACAACGAGAAGAACGTGCCATATCATCCCGCATCGTGGGCTCCCGTATCGTTGGAGGGCTATCGCGACAGCTCTTTCTCCATGACAATCGGCTACCCCGGCTCGACCAACCGCTATCTGTCGTCCTACGGCATCCGCACCCGCCGCGACGCCATGAACGAACCGATGGCCCAGGTGCGCGGTGTCAAGCAAGAAGTCATGGCCAAGCACATGCGTGCCGACGAGGCCGTGCGCATCAAGTATGACTCCAAGTACGCCCAAAGTTCCAACTACTGGAAGAACTCCATCGGCATGAACAAGTGCATCGACAGCATCCAACTCATCAAGCAGAAGGCTGATTTCGAGCAGAAGATACGCCACTATCAGGACTCTACGGGCTACCTGAAAGGCCAGCTGGACTTCGACGTGCTCGGCCGGCTCTACGACAAACGCATGGCCGCACGCCGCGCCTACACTTTCTTCAGAGAGACATTCTTCCGCACCAACGAGTTGGCCACCCGCGCCATCCGCGTTCACAACGGCATGAAGGTCAACGGACCGGAAAACAAGAAGAGCAAGCAATACGCACTGTTTGAGGACAACAGCGACACATGGGACGAGGCAACGGACAAGGAAGTCTACGCCACGTTGCTGAAGAACTATCGCGAACAGGTCGACGCAAAATATCTGCCGGCTTTCTACGAGACCATCGACAGCCGTTTCGGCGGCGACTACGCCAAATATGTCGACTACGTATGGGCCGAGTCGGACCTGATGAAGAGCGGCAAGAAGCTCTATGTCAACAAGAAGTCGTTCATGAAGGACTGCGGCGTCAAGATGGGAATGGACATCACGGAGATCATGGCCGACATCGTCAGTGCCATCACCGCCCCGATGGACTCCATCGACATGCAGGAGCGCTGGCTCTGCGCGGCCAAGCTGCGCATGGAGCAGGACATGCCCCACTACAGCGATGCCAATTTCACGATGCGTCTGAGCTACGGCCAGGTGGGCGGATTCCTGCTTGGCGGCAAGCCCTCGGGATATTATACGGCCGCTCCGAGCATTGTGGAGAAGATGAAGAAGGGTGACCGCATGGCCGACTATTTCGCCGAACCGATCATGCACGAGCTCCTTTCGGCAAAAGATTTTGCTCCGTACAGCGACAAGACAACAGGCGACATGCACCTCTGCTTCCTCACCAACAACGACATCACGGGCGGCAACAGCGGTTCGCCGATGTTCAACGGCAAGGGCCAGCTTATCGGTCTGGCCTTCGACGGCAACTGGGACAGCCTCTCAAGCGACCTGCTCTTTGACTCCCATCTGGCCCGTTGCATCGGTGTCGACATCCGCTACGTCCTCTTCATGATGGACCGTTGGGGCCACGCCGACCGTCTGCTGAAGGAAATCAACGCGAAGTAAAGATAATCACGAAAACGACATACAACAAAAAACCTCCTTCGGGAGGTTTTTTGTTGTATGTCGTTTCTTATTTGTTCTTTTTCTCAAAATCGATCAAGAACCGTTTGGCTTCCAAGCCGCCGGAGTAGCCCGTGAGACGGTTGTTGAAACCTATCACACGATGACATGGGATGATGATCGACAGCGGATTGGACCCTATCGCCGCCGATACCGCACGCAAGGCGTCGACCCGTCCCATCCGTGAGGCTTCGTGGGTGTAACTCACCGTCGTGCCGTAGTCTATCGTTTGCAGCTGCCGCCATACGTTACACTGGAAGTCGCTGCCGGCCAAGAGCATCGGGAGGTCAAACGTACGGCGACGGCCGTCGAAGTATTCGTCCAACTGTCGGACAGCCAGATCTATCACGTCGCTCTCGCCCATAACCACCGTAGCCCCCGTGAGTCGCTCCGTGCGGCGTGTGATATGTATGTGAGACTTGCCGTTCTCCCAATCACACAGGCATAATTTGTCCTCCAACGAACCGAGTATGAGCGTACCGCAGGGTGATGCGTACATGCTCGTAAGTATATGCGACCTTGTTCTTGCCATATATTTTGCTGTTCAATCTTTCTTTGTTCGGACTGCAAAGATAACAAATCGTGCTGACAAAACGGTATTAAATGGTCTTAAAAACGGTCTGTTTGCTTTGTTCTTAACATGGTTTACAGTATCTTTGCAAAAAATTTGTAATACATCCGGCCTTTTGTCTGATGGGAAATACGCCGGATTGGCTAACATTCAATCACACTATGCGTAAGGTAATAGGAATAGGAGAAACGGTTCTCGACATCATTTTCAAGAATGACAGACCGATAGGTGCGGTACCCGGAGGCTCTGTCTTCAACGGTATCATATCGCTCGGACGTGCCGGCATCAATACTACTTTCATCGGCGAAGCCGGCAACGACCGCATAGGGCGCAACACCCTGGACTTTCTCCGCGCCAACGGTGTCGACGCCGACAACATCAACATCTATCCGGGCAGCAAGTCGCCTGTCTCATTGGCCTTTCTCGACGACAACAACGATGCCGAATACATCTTCTACAAGGACCATCCTCACGACCGTCTGGACTTCACATATCCCGACATCGGGCGTGACGACGTGGTCATGTTCGGTTCCTACTATGCCGTCAATCCCGTCATCCGACCACAGGTCGCCGGCTTTCTCGAGCACGCCCGCAGCCGGGGCGCAATCCTCTATTATGACGTCAACTATCGCGCGTCCCACCGCAGTGAGGTGATGAAGCTCACTCCCAACATACTTGAGAACCTCGAGTATGCCGACATCGTGCGCGGCAGCCGCGACGACTTCGATATCATGTTCCGCAAGACAGACCCCGACGTCATCTACCGCAGCGAAGTGGCCTTCTACACCAAGAAGTTCATCTGCACCCAGGGAGCACATCCCGTCGCCCTGCGTGCCGAGGGCGGGCTGTCCAAGGAGTATCCCGTCATCGAGACATCCACCGTGAGCACCATCGGAGCGGGTGACAACTTCAACGCCGGTTTCGTCTACGGACTCATCCGCTACGGCATCACCCGCGACACCATCGACGCCGGACTGACCGCCGAGCAGTGGGACAACGTCATCGGCTGCGCCCAGATGTTCTCTGCCAACTGTTGCCAGAGCATCAACAACTCCATCGACCCGGAGTTCGGGGAGAGGATGAAAAGGGAACTGATAACCCACCTAAAAAACCACACCACCTAATCACCACCACACCACCTAAAAACCCACCCCAACCCTCCCAAAGGGAGGGAGCTTAGTATGTCATTGAGTGGTGACAAGGGAATAAAGCATATCCAGCTCCCTCCCTTCGGGAGGGTTGGGTTGGGGTTTTAGGTGGTGTGGTAGTGCGTGTTTGTTATTCTTTGATTGTTCCATCTTATTTTTATATAATCATGCAAAAGATTACAGACAACATCTTCTATGTCGGTGTCAACGACCGCAACAAGAACCTATTCGAGGGGCTCTGGCCGTTGCCGGACGGAGTTTCCTACAACTCCTATCTCATCTGCGATGACAAAGTGTGTCTCGTCGACACTGTCGAAGTCGACTTCTTCATGGCCTACATCAAGAACATCCGTGACGTCCTGGGAGACCGTCAGATAGACTATCTCGTCGTCAACCACATGGAGCCGGACCATAGCGGAGCCATCGAGCTGATACGTAAGTACTATCCCGATGTCCGGATTGTCGGCAACAAGAAGACGTTTGACATGATGGCGGGTTTCTACGGCATCACCGACCGCCGCGTCGAGGTCAAAAATGGCGATACCATCGACCTCGGTCACCACACCCTCTCGTTTGTCATGACGCCGATGGTCCACTGGCCTGAGACGATGATGACACTTCTGACGACAGCCGGTGCGGACGCGACGACGGGCGAGCTCAAGGTCCTCTTCTCGGGCGATGCCTTCGGATGCTTCGGCGCGCTCAACGGCGGCATCATCGACTCACAGATCAACTGCGACGGATTCTGGCTCGAGATGGTGCGCTACTACTCCAACATCGTCGGCAAATATGGCGTCCCCGTGCAGAACGCGCTGAAGAAGCTCGCCGGCGTCAGACTCGACTACATTTGCTCCACTCACGGTCCCGTGTGGCATGAGCACATCGGCCGCGTCGTCGACATGTATGACCGCATGAGCCGTTACGAGACGGAACCGGGTCTCGTCATCTGCTACGGAACGATGTACGGCAACACCGAACGGGCCGCTGAGGTCATTGCCCGTGCAGCCAGTGAGGCGGGTGTGAAGAACATCGTCATGTACAACGTCTCCAAGACCCACCACTCCTACATCATCCGCGACGTCTTCCGCTACCGCGGACTCATCGTCGGTGCGCCGACCTACAACGCGGGCCTCTACCACGAGATGGACGTCCTGCTCGACGAGCTCTCCGGACGCGACATCAAGGACCACCTCATCGGATGGTTCGGCAGCTACGCTTGGGCGAGCAAAGCCGTCTCGAAGATTGCCGACTGGAACGAGCATCACCTCCACTTCACGCCCGTCGGCACACCCGTGGAGATTCGTCAGAGTCTCAACGAGGAGACCACGGCGCAGTGTGTGGAGTTAGGACGAGAGATGGCAGAGGCACTCTTGTAGGGCTTATAGGGATTGAGAATAGTCGCTCTTCTTAGGAGCTGAACGGAGCGGCCATTCTCAATTCTTCAAAAGACAGACTATCTCTTCAAGACTTTCTGCCACTTGGATGCGTTCTCTCCAGTCACCCCGAATCATTCCGCGGTTTTGAAGGTCGTCGAGGAGAGCGACGAGAGAATCCCAAAATCCCTTCATGTTGTAGAGAATCACGCGCTTCGAGTGATACCCGATTGTGCCGGCTGCGGCCACGGTGAATATTTCGTCAAGCGTTCCGATGCCGCCCGGCAGAGCGATGAAGACATCGCTTTGGGCAACCATCAGTTCCTTGCGGTCGCTGAGATTGTCACACGGTATGTGGACGTCGATATGGTCGCTCCGCCGCCCGCGCTGCTCAACCTTGGTGGGGACGACGCCTACGGTCGTCGCTCCATGACTGCGGGCCGTCCGCCCGATGCACTCCATAAGTCCCATGTCACAGCCGCCGAACACTATTGTGTGGCCGCACTCTCCGGCCCAGCGCCCTAACTCTTCGGTGGCAGTGAAGAAGTCCGGGTCAATAGCGCTGTTGGCCGAACAGAAAACGCAGATTTTCATAAGCTATCGTGTGTTTATTGTTACTATGTAATTAATTGAACGCAAAGATACAGAGGATTTTATTAAACGCAAAGGCGCAAAGAGGCAAAGTTCTTATTGGGTTTGAGAACTTTGCCTCTTTGCGCTTTTTTTGAACGTTTCTGCCTGAATCCAATAAAAACTTTGCCTCTTTGCGCTCTTTGCGTTTAAAATACTGTCTCTGCCTTTAAAAAAAATGCTAACTTTGCCGCAGGAATAGTTTCTTATTTGAACGGAAAGATATGAAGACAGGAATATTCACGGGCAGTTTCGACCCGTTCACCGTCGGCCACGACGACATCGTCCGCCGGGCATTGCCGCTGTTCGACCGTATTGTCATCGGTGTCGGTGTCAATGAGCATAAGAAGACGATGCTCACGCCCGACGAGCGCGTGGCCGCCATCGCGGCACTCTATGCCGGCGAACCGCGGATAGAAGTGCGCAGTTACAGTGACCTGACCGTCGATTTCGCCCACCGCGAACAGGCCGGATTCATCATCAAGGGCGTGCGCAGTGTCAAGGACTTTGAGTATGAGCGCGAACAGGCCGACATCAACCGCCGGATAGGCAGCGTCGAGACCCTGCTGCTCTACGCCGCGCCACAGTTTGAGAGCGTCAGCAGCAGCATGGTCAGGGAACTGATGCACTTCGGTCGCGACGTGAGCGCGTTCCTGCCGAATGTTGAGTGTTGAATGTTGAGTTGTCGGCCTGCGGCCGATGAAGAATTATTCAATTACGAATTATGATTAAGAGTTATTTAATTACGGATTTATTGGCGTCATGAACTTGTTTCACCCATCCGAAGCCGCAGGTCTCTCCCCCTTGGGGGAGTCGGAGGGGGCCGCTTTTTAATTATGATAACATACAATTCAGACGGCATCGCAATGCCGAAGATAAAGAAACGTGAGGTCACGGCATGGATCAAGTCCGTGGCTGCCGCCCACGGACGTCGTGTAGGCGAGATCGGCTATATGTTTGTGGATGACGAGAAGATACTGGAAGTCAACCGGGAGTATCTCGGTCACGACTACTATACGGACATCATCACCTTCGACTATGACGAAGGTGACGTCATCAGCGGCGACCTCGTCATCTCACTTGATACGGTCCGCTCCAACGCCGAACTCTTCGGCAAGGAATATGATGATGAACTCCACCGCGTCATCATCCACGGCATACTCCACCTTTGCGGCATCAACGATAAAGGACCGGGAGAGCGCGAGATAATGGAAGCGGAGGAAAACCGCGCGCTCGCAATGAGATAGACGAATTACGAATGGTGAATGGTGAGTGGGGAATGGTGAATGATGAGTTAGTCGGCCTACGGCCGATTATGAGTTGTTCAATTACGAGTTGAGCTGCACAAAGATAGAGGAGTTACAGAATTCGCATGGAAGTCTTTAAGTGAGATTATCCCACTTAAAGGCTTCCATGCGACTTCTATAACATACTCAGTCCCTTCGTTTCTTTGTGTTTAATAAGAACTTTGCGTCTTTGCGGTCTTTGCGTTTAAATTAAATATCCCTTTGTCAAATTAATTCTGAATTTAACGCCAAAATCCGTGGGCACTTTTCAAAATTATTCTGCCACGCTCTCAAATTTTTAAATCTCACGAAGGTCAAAATCTCGCGATTTTTCCGGACAAAAAACCGTCGCTTTTGCAAGTTGCTATTACACAACCACTTACAATCACACAGGTCTCCCTCTCCTTGGGGAGGGCGGGGTGGGGCCCTCCCGTAAGGCCCTCCTTGCTCTGCAACGGGGCTGCTATTGCATTGCAACGGGGGCCCCGTTGCAACATGACGGCGTGCCCGTTGCAACCCCGCGGGGGCCCCGTTGCTCGACAAAACCCTCTTTTTGACCCTAAAACAACTATCAAAAACCCGCCAACTTTTTCAAAAATGAAGAGCCGCGGGGCCCTTAAAGGGTTGTTTGAAGCCGCAGGTCTCTCCCCCTTGGGGGAGCCGGAGGGGGCCGTCCGGAGCTTTAAGGCCCTTATTGCTCGGGAAAACGCAAATCTTTGAGCGTTTTCCCGAGCACAATTTTGTAAACATAAATACGTTGCAACAATTAGTTTATATTTTGAACACGGAGACACAGAGTAATATTGTCCTCTGTGTCTCCGTGTCTCCGTGTTCAAAAAACTTATTATAAAGTAATAATGAATACTTACTTATAGTAATGACTTATAAGCATATATCACATTCCCGAAGCCGCAGGTCTCTCCCCCTTGGGGGAGCCGGAGGGGGCCCCGATCACCTCAATCGCCTTTTTGACAATGTCGCTGTTCTCGTTGATCACGGCGAAATATTCGCTCATGTCCCAAAGGTCGCGGGCGACAAGGGCTTTGAGTTGCAACCGCAGATAGGGCAGGGTGGTGGCGAGTTCCTCGTCGTCCTTCGGCTTGATGTCCAAGCGTTCGCCCTCCTTCAGTATGCCGTCGATGACGCTTTGTGGAATCTCAAAGGAAGCGTTGAAGGTGGCAAACGACTTGTACGTCTTCTTCAGCTCCTTGCGATGGGCGTCGATGTATCGGAGGTTGGCGTTGAGGATGACGCTCTTGGCCGCCAACAGGCGGTGGAACTTGGTGTAGCGTGTCGTGTCGAGCGGGACAAAGTGATCGGGCATGATACCGCCGCCGCCGTAGACCGTGCGGTGTTCGCGGAGGGTGTAATACTTGAGCGAGTCAGCGAAGTGGACGCTGTCCGCATTGGTCAGTTCGCCGCTCTTCAGACGGTTCATCATGTCCATCGCGTAATCCTTGCCGCCACCCTTGGTGTAGGGCTTCTGTATGCAGCGGCCCGCCGGCGTGTAATAGTGGGAGACCGTCAGGCGTATCATCGACCCGTCGGGAAGACCGACCGGCCGCTGGACGAGTCCCTTACCGAACGTGCGCCGTCCGACCACTGTGCCACGGTCGTGGTCCTGAATGGCTCCCGTGACGATTTCGGCGGCCGACGCCGTGTAGCTGTCCACGAGCACGACGACGCGTCCCTCGGTGAACGACCCGTTGCCGCGTGCCCGATATTCCGCTTTCGGCGCCCTACGCCCGTCGGTATAGACAATCATGTCGCCGCCCTGGAGGAACTCGTTGGCCACTTCGACGGCCGCCTGCAGATAGCCGCCGCCATTCTCCTGAAGGTCGAGGATGAGGCTCCGCATGCCCTTCTTGCGCAACTGTCTCATGCCTTCCATGAACTCCTCGTGGGTCGTGGCGCCGAAGCTGCCGATGCGTATGTAGCCCACCTCGGGGCGTATCATGTAGACGGCATCGACGGTCTTGACCGGTATCTTGTCGCGGGTGACGGTAAACCGGAGCGTGTCGGTGATACCGCTGCGCACCACTCCCAGACGGACCTTTGTCCCTTTCGGGCCGCGCAGACGGCGCATGATGTCCTCACGCGACATCTTCACTCCGGCGATGGCCGTGTCGTTGACGGCCACGATGCGGTCGCCGGCGATGATTCCGACCTTTTCCGAGGGCCCGTTGACCACCGGTTGGATGACCATGAGCGTGTCGTCAATCATATTGAACTGGACCCCGATGCCCTCGAAACCGCCTGATAGCGGTTCGTCGGCGGCCTTGACCTCCTTTGCCGTCAAATAGGCCGAATGGGGGTCGAGCTTCTCCAGCATGCCCTTGATGCCGTCTTCGACGAGCTTTTTCTCATCGACGCTGTCGACATACATATTGTTGATGGCCATTTCGGCTATCTGAAGTTTAAACAGCGGACTGTCTTTCGTTATCGTAATCTTGTTTTGTGCGTGGCCCGGCATCATCATCAGACAGCATGCCGCCGCACAGATTGTTTTCTTCATAAATGTTATTTTCTTTGATATTATTGTGCAAAGGTAGTGGAAAAGTGGCAGAACTGCAAGAATTTAGGAGTTTTCAATCGATTTGCAGGAGGGTGTGTAAAAATGGCTACCAAGTTGCTTCCGTTGCATTTTGACACACACTCCTAAAACTGTCCCATGATGTTCGCCGGAGCGCGTCCCGCATCGAGTTCCGCCTTCATGAAATCCATAGCGGGAGCGACGTGGGCGAAGTAACGGCGGTAGCCGTCGCACAGGTAGTTGAGGCCCGGATTGCCGTAGCAGTCGCGTATGAAGCGGTTTTTGGGACATTCGCCGTTGCACGTGAACGTCCACCGGCACTCGAGGCACTGTTGCGGCAGCGTGGCTCGCTTGGCGTTACCGAACGCTGTCTGCTGCGGTCCGTACATCATCTCAGTGAGCGGCGTCTCGCGGATATTGCCGAGACGGTGGGAGGGGAAGACAAAGTGGTCGCAGCTGTACAGGTCGCCGTTGTGCTCCATCGCTGCCGAATGGCCGCACACGGGGCCTAAGGAACAGATGCCGGGTGGCTCTCCCGCCCAGCAGGCGAGTGTCGCGTCAAAAATCTGGACGAACATCTCGCCGACGTCGCGACGCGCCCATTCGTCGAACATCTCGCCGAGGAAGCGGCCCCATTGGTCCGATGAAACCGACCATTTTGTGACTTCCCCGCCCTCGGTCAAGCCCTCCATGAGCATGCCGGTGGCGGGGTCGCGACGCTCGACGACGGGCGTAAACTGGAGATAACGGCACCCGATGGACCGGAAGAAACGGTAGAACTCTATCGGGTGGGCGACGTTGAGGCTGTCGACCACGGCCATCGCGTTCCACTGGACACCGTGACGCTCCAGCAGTTCGATGCCCCGCATGACGGCGTCGAACGTCCGTCCGCGTCCGCCTTCGTGGAAATGGCGCGGCCCGTCGATGGATATGCCGACCAGGAAACCGTTGTCCCGCAGGAAGCGGCACCACTCGTCGGTCAGCAACGTGCCGTTGGTCTGGATGCAGTTGTCGACCCGCCGACCGCCGGCATAACGCCGTTGCAGGGTCAAGGCGCGGCGGTAGAAGTCCAAGGGACGCAGGAGCGGTTCGCCGCCGTGCCAAGTGAAGAGCACTTCGGCCGTCGTCTGAGCTTCGATGTACTGGCGCGTGAAGTCCTCAAGAAGTTCGTCCGACATGCAGAAATCGTCGATTTCATCGTGATGTTTGCCCTTCGGAGCGTAATATTTGCCTTTCTCGAGATAGTAGCAGTAGCGGCATGAGAGGTTGCAGCGGGAGCCGGCGGGTTTCAGCATGACGTAAAACGGACGGGCGAAGGGGCGTGGTATGTTCATGACGTGTAAGCGGTTTGGTTTTTCTTTGGCTGTTGTCACATATCCTTCCGGTCTTTCTTCAGAACTTGACGTAAGGCCGCAGCCGCTCGATGTTATCGGGCGTAAATGCCGGCAGGGTCTTCAGGGCGTTCATATCGCGTATCGGACCATGCATGCGGCGGTAGTCGGTGAGGACCTGTGCCTGGCGGAATGTGATGTAGGGATGACGGCGCAGCTCCGATGCGGAAAGGTTGTTGATGCCCAACTGCTGTGTGGTGTGGTCGCCGATGGTGAAGTATTGCTTTGCTTCGGACGGAAAACCGTCGATTTCATCGAGCTGATTGACGCTCACGTAGCCACCCAATCGTTTGCCGTAGACCACGATGCGCCGCGCGAAATAGCGGCCGATGCCCGGCACGCGGAGCAGTGTCGTGCTGTCGGCCGTGTCCAGCGCGATGTGTTCCCCTGCTGCGAGTTTCTTAGGTTGCAGCACCGTGTCGGGCTTTTCGTATGCCGCTTCCGGAAGGAGTGATGCGGGAAGGAAGTCAGGGGAGATGCGGATATAGGGTCGCAGACGGTTGTATTGGCCGGCGGTGAGGCCGTAGAGGCGTGCGAAATCGCCCGGACGACGATATATTCCGCCGCGGCTGCGATACTTGTAGATGCTCCTCACCTGCCACGGTTGCAGCCCGAGACGGAGCAACGCCGTGCTGTCGGCCGTGTTGGGGTCGAAAAAGAAAAGTTCCGGGTGGTGGCTTTCGGCGGCATAATAAGATCCTTTCGCGTCGTTGTCCCGCGTTCCGTCGGTCATACCGCGTGCATTGCCGTTATGGACGCCGGCTGTTCTGACTTGCAAAGAGTCGGCCGCGGGAGTGCTGTCGGTTTGTTTTCCGAGCTTACCTCCGAAAGCGTGGAGCAGCGAAAGGACGGCCACGATGACGCTCAGAAGTGTCAGGATGGCTTTGCGGTCAGTCTTTCGGTAGTAAAGTCGGCTCATAGTATTGTCGTTGCGGCCATGCCTATATTATCCCGAGCTGATGAAGGAATATCATCGTGATGCACACGGGACAGACGTATTTGACGACGAAGAGGTAGGTATGGAAGAACCGGTTGCGCAGTGTGCCGTCGTTGGTCAGTTCCTCTCGCACGGTCTTGTGGGGCGCAAACCATCCCACGTAAAGGCAAGTGAGAAACGCGCCGACGGGCATGAGCAGCTGTGCGGTGAGCGCGTCGCAGGCGTCCATGAACGACATGCCGGCCACGCGGAGGGCCGGCAGCGCGCCGACGGACAGCGAACAGATCACGCAGATGGCGCCTGTCACGCCCGTCACAATCCATGCCGCACGGCGACGGGTCAGGTGGCACTCTTCATGAAAGAAAGCCGTGCCGATCTCGTGCATGGATATGGTCGACGTCAGGGCGGCCAAAGAGAGCAGCACGTAGAACAAGACGGAGATGACGTAGCCGACCAGAGGCATAGCCGAGAACGCCTCGCGGAAGACGTTGGGCAGGGTGATGAAGATGAGTGACGGGCCGCTGTCGGGACTGATGCCCACGGAGAAGGCTGCGGGGAATATCATCAGACCGGCGAGGATGGCCACCACGGTGTCGACGGCGGCTATCTGGAAGGCCGAGCGCATGAGATTGGTACGGCGTCCGAAGTAGGATGCGTAGGTGCAGAGACAGGCAGTGCCGAGCGAAAGGGAGAAGAAGGCTTGGCCGAGGGCTTCGAGAAAGACGTTGCTGTCGACACGGCTGAAGTCCGGACGGAACAGAAATTCGATGCCGCGACCGGCTCCCGGCAGCATGCACGAGGCTACGACGAGTATCAGGAGCAGCACAAAGAGCGTTGGCATGAGCATCTTCGAGACGCGCTCGATGCCGCTGCGGACGCCGCGGACGATGACCAGATGGGTCATGAGGATGAACGCCAGACCCCAGAGGACGGGTTTGACGGGGTGGGAGGAGAACTCGGCGAAATAGCGGCTGACGTATCCGGCGTCGCCGCTGAGCTCTCCCGTGAGCGACGCCCACAGGTATTGGAGGCACCATCCGGCCACGACGGCATAAAACCCGAGGATGATTGTCGACGTAATGATGCCCATATAGCCTATCGCACCCCAGCGGCGCCGGCCGGAGAGGTTCATGTAGGCGCGGGCGGCGTTGGTCCGCGAATTGCGGCCGACAACAAACTCGCTGATCATACCCGGCAGACCGAGCAGCATGATGCAGCCGATGTAGATCACGATGAAGGCGGCACCGCCGTTCTGGCCCGTCATGAACGGGAAGCGCCAGATGTTTCCCAAGCCTACGGCCGAGCCCGCCGTGGCGAGTATCACGCCTATCTTTGTGCCGAAACTGCCTCTGTCCGATTGTGTCATGTCTTATATATAATAAATGTGGTTGGGGCGGTTGTGGATGTCAGATGATGCCCATCTGATGGAGGAATATCGCGAGTATGCAGACGGGGCAGACGTAGCGCACGCTGAGGAAATAGAGTCCGAAGAGACTGCCGCGTAGTGTGCCGCCGTTGGTGAACTCGTCCCGCACGATGTCTTTGGGTACGGCCCAGCCGATGAAGAGGCAGGTGAGGAAACCGCCGACGGGCAGGAATATCTGGCCGGTGACGAAGTCGAACACGTCAAACAGCGGACGGCCGAAGACCTGCAGCCCGTCCGAACCGCCGAGGGACAGTGAGCACAACGCGCCGATCACCGAACAGGTCACCGTCACCGTCCATGCGGCCGCGCGGCGCGACATCTTCCGCTCCTCGTGGAGGAACGCCGTGCTGACCTCGTGGAGCGAGATGAGCGACGTCAGGGCCGCAAGCGACAGCAGGGCGTAGAACAGGAGCGACACCACATAGCCCACCAACGGCATTGCCGCGAACGCTTCGCGGAAGACGTTGGGCAGGGTGATGAAGATGAGCGACGGGCCGCTGTCGGGACTGACGCCCACAGAGAAGGCCGCGGGGAATATCATCAGGCCGGCCAGGATGGCCACCACGCAGTCGATGACGCTGATCTGTACGGCTGCGGCCGACAGGTTGGTGCTGCGCTTGAAGTAGGATGCGTAGGTGCAGATGCAGCCCATAGCGATGCTGAGCGAATAGAACGACTGGCCGAGAGCGCCGAGGAAGACGTCTCTGTCGACGCTGCTGAAGTCCGGGCGAAACAGGAACTCGATGCCGCGGCCGGCTCCCGGCAGCATGCATGATGCGCCGACGATGATGAGCAACAGGATAAAGAGCGTCGGCATCATCATCTTTGACGCTCGCTCAATGCCCCGACGGACACCGCGGACGATGACCGTATGGGTGATGACGAGAAAGACCACGGTCCAGATGATGGGTTTGACGGGGCTTTGGGAGAAGTCGGCGAAGTAGCTGCGGATGTAGTCCGGGTCGCCGTTGAGGTGTCCCAAGAGCGATGCGCAGATGTATTGCAGACACCAGCCCGAGACGACGGCATAGTAGCCCGTGATGAGAAAGCCCGTCAGCACGCCGAGATAGCCCACTGCCCTCCATCCGTTGCCGCCGCCCATGAGCCCGTAGGCGCGGGCCGTGTTGGCCTGGGCGTGGCGGCCGATGATAAATTCGCTCACCATGCACGGTATGCCGAGCAGCAGCACGCAGGCCACATAGATGAATATGAACGCGGCTCCGCCGTTCTCTCCTGTCATGTATGGGAAGCGCCAGACGTTGCCAAGGCCGACTGCCGAGCCTGCTGTTGCGAGGACAATGCCTATCTTGCTGCCGAAACTTGCTCTTTCAGAATGTTCCATTGTGATATCTCCGTAATATGCCGGTTATTTTAATTTGTGGTAGAATCAGTTGCAAAAGTATAAAATAATTCTTACTTTTGCGCCAAAATAGGAAGCTAATATGAAATATTTGTATCAAACAGTAAGAAACTACCCGCTTTCGTCGCTGCTCATCTGTGTTGTCTGGTATCTGTCGTTCTTCACTCCTCCCAAGACGGAACTGGACAACGTGGCCTTCATCGACAAGTGGACGCACATCGTGATGTATGGCGGCACTTGTGCCGTCATCTGGGGCGAATACTTCCGTCGTCACCGTGTTGCCGACCGTCGGCGTCTCTTTTTGTTTGCGTGGCTGGCCCCCATCGTCATGAGCGGCGTCATCGAACTGCTTCAGGAATATTGCACCGACGGACGTCGCAGCGGCGACTGGTTTGATCTCGCGGCCAACGCGGTGGGCGTCATGCTGGCTGCCGTGGGAGGGATGTTTTTCTTCCGGAGGAGGTTTCTGTAAAGGAGTAGAGAGAGGAGTTAAAGGAGTTATCGCTCCCTGCGGTTGCTCAGAAGTTAAAGACAATAGCAGACATAAAGATATAACGGAAGAATGTTTATCGTAAAAACACTTCCAAGTCTTTATGTCTGCTATTGTCTTTAACTTCTGAGCGACCGCAGGGAGCGATAACTCCTTTAACTTCTAAAAACGTTCTTCCTCCTCTTCCGGGCGGTCTTCTTCGACCACGAGGTTGTCGATGATGAAGTTCTGGCGCTCCGGTGTGTTCTTTCCCATGTAGTAGGCGAGGAGCTTCTGCACCTGGTCGGTCTTGTGGAGCGTCACCTGCTCGAGGCGCATGTCGGGGCCGATGAAGTTGACAAATTCCTCCGGTGAAATCTCACCGAGACCTTTGAATCGTGTTATCTCAGGGTCGGGGCCAAGCGCTTCGATGGCATTGACGCGCTCCTCCTCGCTGTAACAGTAGCGTGTGATGAAGTCGCTCTTCTTCTGCTCCGGCTTCGCGGCGGCCTCGGCGAGCACCTGTTTGTTCTTGATCTTCGTGCGACGGTTGCGCACGCGGAACAGCGGTGTCTGCAGGACATAGACGTGACCCTTCTTGATGAGGTCGGGGAAGAACTGCAGGAAGAACGTGATGATGAGCAGACGGATGTGCATGCCGTCGACATCGGCATCCGTCGCGACGATGACTTTGTTGTAGCGGAGCGTGTCGAGGCCTTCCTCGATGTCGAGCGCGGCCTGCAGGAGATTGAACTCCTCGTTCTCGTAGACCACCTTTTTGGTCAGTCCGAAGGAGTTGAGCGGCTTTCCGCGCAACGAGAACACGGCCTGCGTGTTGACGTCGCGGCTCTTGGTGATGCTTCCGCTGGCCGAGTCTCCCTCGGTGATGAATATCGAGCTCTCCTCCTTCCGGTCGTTTTTGACATCGCTGAAGTGTATGCGGCAGTCGCGCAGCTTGCGGTTGTGGAGATTGGCTTTCTTGGCGCGCTCGCGTGCCAGCTTGGTCACGCCGGCCATAGCCTTGCGCTCTTTCTCGCTCTCCTGTATCTTCTGGAGCATCACTTCGGCCACGTCGGCGTGCTTGTGGAGATAGTTGTCCACCTCGTTCTTGATGAAGTCGCCGACATATTTGTTGACGCTCACGCCGCCACCCGGCTCCATTGTGAGTGAGCCGAGCTTGATCTTGGTCTGGCTTTCGAACATCGGCTCCTCGACGTTGAGCGCGATGGCGCCCACGAGTCCGTTGCGGATGTCCGTGTATTCGAGGTTCTTGCCGTAGAATTCCTTTATCGTCTTGGCTATGTGCTCCTTGAAAGCGCTCTGATGGGTACCTCCCTGCGTGGTGTGCTGGCCGTTGACGAACGAGTGGTATTCCTCACCATACTGTCCCGTGTGGGTGAAGGCTATTTCGATGTCCTCGCCCTTGAGGTGAATGATGGGATAGATGCCGTCGTTGGTCATCGTGTCGTTGAGCAGGTCCTTGAGTCCGTGGCGGCTGATGATGCGCCGGCCGTTGTACATGATGACAAGCCCCGTGTTGAGATAGGTGTAGTTGCGGAGCATGGTCTCGACGATGTCGTTGTGGAACGAGTAGTTGAGGAAGAGCGTGTCGTCGGGTTCAAAGTATATATATGTGCCGTTCTCGTCTTCCGAGTCTTCGGTCACGTCACTCTTGAGCACACCCCGCTCGAAGACGGCACGTCTCACCTTGCCGTCGCGGAACGAGGCCACCTCAAAGTGGGTGCTGAGCGCGTTGACGGCCTTGACACCGACACCGTTGAGTCCGACGCTCTTCTTGAAAGCCTTCGAGTCGTATTTGCCGCCGGTGTTGAGCACGCTCACGGCTTCTATCAGTTTGCCCTGAGGGATGCCGCGGCCGTAGTCGCGCACGGAGACGCGGAGGTTGTCCTTGATGTCAATCTCGATGCGGTTGCCGGCGTTCATCTTGAATTCGTCGATGGAGTTGTCCGTCACCTCCTTCAACAATACGTATATGCCGTCTTCGGGCAGCTGTCCGTCGCCCAGACGGCCGATGTACATACCGGGCCGGGTGCGCACGTGCTCCATGTCCGACAGGTGCCGGATGTTGTCGTCGGTGTATTCGACGATGGGTTGTAGTTCGTCAGTCATATTTAGGCCCCCTCCGGCTCCCCCAAGGGGGAGAGAACTGCGGAATGGCCACCTCCGACTCCCCCAAGGGGGGAGTGAGTTGCGGTTCTCTTTTTATAGGGAAAGACCTATGGGGTATTTATTAAGTTTATATCTTGTTATATAGCATTACTATCGTGAAGATCATGTCTCACCTCGCAGGCACCCTCCCCTTGGGGAGGGCCGGGGTGGGGCCGGGCCCCTAAATATCCTTCACGTAGCACCTTCTGCGCTTGTGACATTCGCGTTCGAGATACTGCCACTGGCTCTGTACCTTCTCGTTGGTCTCCATCTCGACGTGTGTCTCGCCCCACTTAAATCCGTACTTCTGATACCACGGGATGAGGTCGTAGAAGAGCAGGGCGTTGGCTCCTTTGGCTCTGTATTCGGGCAATATGCCGACAAGGAGCAGGTCGACGACGTCGGTCTTGTGAAACTTCAGCGCTCTCAGCACGTGCCACCATCCGAAAGGCAGTAGCCGTCCGTTGCGGCAGCGCTGCAGGGCGTGTGCCAGCGACGGTATGGTGATGCCCACGCCGACGACCTTGTTGTCGGGAGTGTTGCGGTCTTCGATGAGCGTCACCAGATTGAGGTCTGCCATCGGCAGATACATGTTGACATACTGGTCTATCTGTCGTTGGCTGAGCTGGGAGTATCCGTAGAGATGTCCGAAGGTCTCGTTGATGACTTCAAATATCTTCTGTCCGTAGCCGCCTTCGAAGACGTCTTTCTTCTTGAGTTTCTTCACGTGGAGGCTGTAGCGCGTCGTGATCATCTCGGCTATCTTGCGATACTTCTCCGGTATGACGTCGGGGACATAGAGCTTGTATTCCACATAGTCGTTGTCCTTGCGCCATCCCTCCATGCGCTCCATGTGCTCGGGGTAGTAGGGATAGTTGTAGAGCGTGGCCTGTGTGCCGAGCTGGTCAAAACCCTTGATGAGCATTCCCTCGGGGTCCATGTCCGTGAATCCTAACGGTCCGACGATCTCGGTCATGCCGCGCTCCCGTCCCCAGTCTTCGACGGCCCGCAGCAGCGATGTCGACACCTCGATGTCGTCGATGAAGTCTATCCATCCGAAGCGCACGCTCTTGCGTCCCCAGCGCTCGTTGGCTTTCCGGTTGATGATGGCGGCCACGCGGCCGACGATGTGTCCGTCGCGGAAGGCCATGAAATATTCGGCCTCGCAAAAGTCGAAAGCCGCGTTTCTGTCCTTGCTCAACGTGTTGACCTCGTCGCTGTGGAGGTTTGGCACGTCGTATGCGTCGCCGCGGTAAAGGTCATAATGAAACTGTATAAAGGTCTCGAGGTCCTTCCTGTTTTCTACTTTTCTTATCTCTATTGGTGACATTTCGGTCCGGTTTGTCTGTTATAAACGCTGTCTTGCTTTCGTCAAATTACTTGCAAAGATAAACATTATTTTCGAATATCGTTCAACGACCGAAGAAAATGTCGAAAAGTAGCGACCCGTCGCGTGGTACCGGCCCCACCCCGGCCCTCCCCAAGGGGAGGGTGCCTGCGAGATGAAGGGAAAATGTTCTGCCATATAACATCTGCCATATCGAATGGGCCGTCATGTGACATGATGATGAAGTGTTAAAAACTCGGAATTATCCTGACAAAACGCTCGCAAAATCCGCGTGGCTCTGCATTTTCTGACTTTCGGGTCAAAATTTGCGATTTTTGAGCGGTTTTCGCAAGTTGCTGTTACAGAGAAACTTACGTGTAGTGGCTTTCTGATGGAGATTTTAGCGGTTTGCCGTAAGGGCCCCGCGACGTTGCAACGGGGCCGCTGTTGCATCACCGCGGCGGCCCCGTTGGAAGACAACGGCGTGCCCGTTGCAACCCCGTAAGGGCCCCGTTGGTCGGAAATGGGTCGGGCGACGGTTGGAAACGGAGCGGAATTGTCAAGATATTTGCTTAATTCCGTTTAAACTTCGGGAAAACGAAGTGTTAAATATTTGATATTATTATGACAGGACAGGGGGCCCTTCCGACCTTTCTCCAAATGGGAGGAGCCGGCGGGTGAAGGAAATTTTGCAGTGTTGCGACCCTGCTGTGGCGAATCATTCCCGATGCCGGAAAAATCCGAAATTATTTACCGGACACCAATAATGCGGTTAAAAAAAACGTCGTAAAATTTGGTTTTTTCAATAATATGACATAATTTTGTCCACAAGACGTTAATTAACACATAATAAACTTAAAAACAAATGTACAGAAAGACAATGTTTGCAGCAGCAATGTGCCTGCTGACTTCCGGTGTAGTGAGTGCACAGGAGAGCGACAAGGGGAAGCTGAAGTCATATAGCTACCTGGAAGTGCAAGGTGGCGGACAGATCACGCTGACCGATGCCAAGATGGACAAATTGATTACGCCGATGGGCGCAATCTCTTTCGGCCACTATTTCACGCCCGTGGTCGGCGCACGTCTCCACGTGAGTGGATGGGAGTCGAAGAGCGGATTTGACAATGTGGGATACTACAAGTACAATTATATCACGACCAATGCGGACCTGCTCCTCAACCTGACGAACCTCGTCTGCCATAAAGGCGACGGCGCTCATCCCCTCAACGTGATATTCGTCGGCGGTATCGGTCTGACCAACGCCTGGGGCAACGACGACGCCAACAAGATGGCAGCCGCCAACCATGACCTCAACATGCCTCTCGTCTGGGACGGCAACCGTCTGAGCCACAACATCCGCGCCGGCCTCCGTCTGGAGACCAACGTGACCAAGCCTTTCGGCGTAGCGCTGGAAGTGGCAGCCAACAGTCTGGATGACCGTTTCAACTCCAAGTACAACAACACCGACGACTGGATGATCACCGCATCGCTCGGTCTGAGCTACCGCTTCGGTCACAAGTACCGCAAGCCCGCTCCGAAGCCCGCTCCCGTGGTAGAGCCCGTCGCTCCGAAACCCGCTCCGAAACCCGTGACCCGCGTGGTCAAGCGTACGGTAGAGAAGAAGGTGCCGGTGGAGCTGAACGAAGTGCGCTTCTACAAGTTGCGCGAAGCCGACGCAGAAGGAGAGAAGGCTCAGATGCAGCGCGTGGCAGACTTCCTGAAGTCATATCCGGAGGCTACGATATCTGTCGTCGGCTATGCTGACAAGGGCACGGGCAATCCCAAGCTCAACGTCAAGTACGCCAAGCAGCGTGCAGACAAGTACAAGGAGTCTTTGGTCAAGGACTACGGAGCAGACGCTTCACGCATCGTCACCGACAGCAAGGGTGACACCGTTCAGCCTTTCGAGGACAACGACAAGAACCGTTGCGTCATCGTCAAGGGCCAGGCAGAGAAGACTGTTACCGAGACCATCGAGGAGACGGTGACAGAGCCCGCTGCCGAATAAAGTAAAGAATATAACAGAGATAAATCGAAATTAGTAATTTGTGCCGGTTTTTCCGTGAGGAAAGGCCGGCATTTTTATGTCATCCTGCGACTTCATGTTTTGTTGCAGACGAGGAGGATGTGGTCGCCGGCGGCCGTCGTGGTGGCCATGATATAGATGTCGCCGCCGTCGGATAGCTTCAGCCGTCGGCGCAGCGTGTCTGTGGTCATGGGAAAGTTGCGGACCGTGATGTTGGCCTTGGTCAGCCCGCCGAGCGTCTGACGGAGTTCCCGTTTGTTCATCGACGTCACCGCCGTGACCTCAAAGCGCCGGCCGGGGAAGTCGCCGACAAGGTCGCGGGAGACAAACAGATGGCTGTCGCGGCTGATCTGGCGCACCCCGTAGCGGGTGGCGACGAGACCGAAGCATCCCGCCTTCATCACGGCGGCGTTGGGCTCGTAGACAAAGCATGGCGGGACGATGTCGCCGTCCGCGGCCGTCGGACAGCCGTCCGTGACCGAGGAGACATCATAGTCGACGACGGTGTCGTCGTTGACGCAATACATCCGCAGGCGGTCGGCCGTCTTGCGGCCGATGACCAGCAGCAACTCCTTGCACTCTCCGGCCGTCGCCACGATGTGGACTTCGCTCACCGTCTCACCGGTCCGGCGGATGTCGTCCACCGCCTTGCGCCAGTCGAGCATCGGCGAGAGCTTGAGCATGACGTGGCGGGAGTGGTCGAGGAGCATGCTGACGATGGGGATGATGTCCGGCGTGCAGTCGCTGATGGCGAATGTCCGGCCCCCGTGGCCGTCACGCCGTGCCGGGTCGGCATATATCAGCGTCGCCCGTCCGTCCATCGAGGCGACGTGTTGCGGCCCGTCGCCGCATACTGTCACGGCCTGCGCCAGCCCGAGCCGGCGGAAATTGGCCTCCGCGATGCGGCACAGGTGCTCCTGCCGCTCCACATATACGGCGCGGTCGAACTCACGGGCCATGTAGGAGAAGTCGACGCCGAAGCCTCCCGTGATGTCCACGAGCAGACCGCCGCGTCCCAAGCGGGTGGCCACGGAGGCCTTGTAGCGTGCCGCCGGTTCGCCCGAGCACTGTTCCAGAGACAGATGAGGCGGATAGATGATGCCGTCGGTGGCGGCCCATGACGGCAGTTTGCGGCGTGCCGTCTGCCGCCCGGCTATCTGGTCGAGGGCAAAGGGCAGGTCGATGTCGTCCGTCGGGCGTGCCTTCAGGGCGAGCCGGCGCACGTCGTCGTCGGCGTGTAAGGATATAAACTCTTCGGTAGTCAAGGGGATGTCAGATATGTTAGAAGGAAGATGTTAGATGTTATTTGATGACCTTGAAGTTCTTCTTTGCCTCTGCCCGCGAGCGCAGGTTGAAGTGCCACCACTCCGTGCGCAGCGGTTTCCAGCCGGCATATTTCATCACCTGACGCAGCAGCCGGCGGTTGGCGAGCGCCTCGCGGCTCATCTTGCCCTTAGCGACCAACTCCTCCTCGCGGTCAATGTGCGACACGGAGGTCATGTTGTCTATCTTCGTTCCCATAGGAATGGTGTCGCCGTCGGCGCGGCAAAGGGTCAGGTCGACAGCCAGTCCGTAGTTGTGGAGCCCGCCGCCGTTTTTCGGGTTGCTCACGTAGAAGCTGTGGCCGGTGTCCTTCACCGCATCCCACATCTTCTGCTGGATGGCCATCGGGCGTGCCGCGTCATACACCTTCAGGCAAAGGTCCGGACGCAACTCCTTGAGCCGGGCCTGCGCCTTCTTGAGTGCCGCGGCCGCAAGCGGGTGGAGATAGGCTTCGCGGAGGTCTCCGTAGAGCACGCGGCCCGTGAAATTGTCAGCCCGCGCGTACATCAGGCTCACCTTGATGGACGGGTCGACGTCGCGTATGTCGACATAGCCGGCCGCCGCCATGCGCTGCGCCGTGGTCTGTCGGGGACGCTGTTGTGCCGCAGCTGTGGTGCATGCGAGTACGAGAGCAATGGCAAGGACGGCTCCCGGGCGTGTAGTGATGGATAATGTCTGTATCATAATTGTTGCGTTGACGTTATGCTTTGTTGTTGTAGCGATAGTGCCAAAGAGTGCAATGTGAACTTGTTCACAAATTGCCGAGTGCAGCCTATCGTATGCAAAGGTAATAAAAAAATGGTTCATCGAGGCCGTAAGGGCCCCGTTGGTCATGAAAAAACACCATCGCCCGCCACTCGATATGCTATCCGCAGATTGCAATTCGCGCTATGCCGGCCGCGGAAAACATGATTTGAAACGGAGTTTATACAATAATAACATTTTTATGCAGGGCACAAGTGCCGTAGATACACTATTTTTTGCTAACTTTGCGGTGGTTTTCAGGACAATCCGTCTGTATGTCAAGGCCGCCGCGGTCCTGACGTTATCTTCTGTCGTGGCTGTCTGCGTCAGGTCCTGACGACCGTTCACGGCCGGAAAATAGCGGACGATGCAAAAGAAATATTCTATAAAAAGTAAAATAATAATCGACTATGGCATTTTTAACTAACGAGAAACTCACAATCGTCGGCGCAGCCGGAATGATTGGTTCAAACATGGTTCAGACCGCCCTCATGATGGGTCTGACAAGTGAAATCTGTCTTTACGACGTCTTCTTGCCCGAAGGAGTGGCAGAGGAGATGCGTCAGAGCGGTTTCGGAGACGTGAAGATTACGGCTACCACAGACGTAAAAGAGGCTTTCACAAACGCCAAATACATCATCTCTTCAGGTGGCGCACCCCGCAAGGAGGGCATGACACGTGAGGATCTGCTCGCCGGCAACTGCAAGATTGCCGAGGAGCTGGGTAAGAACATCAAGACCTACTGTCCCGATGTCAAGCACGTCGTCATCATCTTCAACCCCGCCGACCTCACCGGTCTGGTGACGCTGCTCTACTCCGGACTGAAGCCCGGTCAGGTGACGACACTCGCCGCCCTCGACACGACACGTCTGCAGAGCGCACTGGCAAAGAAGTTTGGCGTGATGCAGAATGAGATCAAGGGCTGTGCAACATACGGCGGCCACGGTGAGCAGATGGCAGTGTTCGGTTCTCACGTGACCGTAGCCGGCCGCAAGCTGACCGACATCATAGGCACGGATGAGTTTACCGCAGAGGAGTGGGAGCAGATGAAGAAGGACGTAACCCAGGGCGGTGCCGCCATCATCAAGCTGCGCGGCCGCTCTTCGTTCCAGAGCCCGTCCTATCTGTCTGTCGAAATGATTCGTTCGGCAATGGGCGGTGAGCCTTTCCGCTTCCCCGTAGGTACATACGTGAACACGAACAAGTATAACCACATCATGATGGCAATGGACACCACGCTCGGTGCCGACGGCTGCACATTCAACGTTCCGCAGGGAACGGACGAGGAGAACGCCAAACTCGACGCAAGCTACGCACACCTCTGCAAGATGCGCGACGAACTGGTGACGCTCAACATCGTGCCCGCTATCTCTGAGTGGAGCAAGATCAATCCGAATCTCTAAGATTTTAGAATAGAGAAAGCGGGGCATTGTCGAAACCGACAATGCCCCGCTTTTTTATTGTGACTAAGGTCCTTAAGGACTTTAAAGACTTTAAGGATCTTAACTCTCAAGACTCTTCACTCTCATGCTATACTCGCATCCGCAATACTGCTGGTTGTAGAATCCGTATTCGCGTATGATGGCCGCGCGGCGTTCGTTCAGTCCGCCTTTGCGCCAATTGTGGTCCCACCACGCCACGTCGGGATAGGGCGCGACGGCGCGACGGCCCGCCTCATTGATTTGGTCGAGACTCTTCCAGCGGCTGGACATCAGCGTCGTCGTGATGACCGTGAACCCGTGTTCGGCGGCATATCGCGCCGTGTCGGCCAACCGCATGGTGAAGCACCGCAGACAACGGGCTCCTCGTTCCGGCTCATTCTCCATGCCGGCGACGTCCTTCAGCCACGCCGCGTGGTCGTAGTCGGCATCAATGATTTCCAGTCCGAGCGACCGGGCGTAGCGCGTACACTCGTCCTTCCTTATCCGATATTCTTCCGCCGGAAAGATGTTGGGGTTGCAGTAGTATATGACGGGCGTGATGCCGTGTTGCATCATGCACTCGATGATGGCCGATGAGCATGGAGCGCAACACGTATGCAATAGTACCCGCGTGGCTCCGCCGGGCACTTCAAGTATCAATCTCTTTTTCATTTGCAATTCCGGCATCACAGCAGAGCTTCTATCGCAGCCTCGAGGTCCTTCACCTGTGCCGACCGGCTGACCAAATTGTTCTCCCGGTCGATGAGGAAAAACTCGGGAACGGAGCTGACGTTGTATGTTCTCACGCACGATGATGCCGGTCCGTCGGGCGCCAGCACGCAGATCCACGGCAGAGAGGATGTCTGCTGCTTCCAGAAATGCTCGTCCGTATCGATGGCAACTTGATATATTTCCAGTCCGCGGTCATGATATTTGCCGTAGAGTTCCCGCAACATCAGTATGCGTTGCGGCGACTCTGACGAGGCAAAGAGGTGGTAGTCGAGCAGCACCACACGCCCCTTGAGCGAAGATAGGGAGCGCTTTCTCCCGCGGTTGTCGGTTAGGGAGAGGTCGATGATGCCCGATGTTGTCACCTGTGCCGGAGAGAGTGACACTTCATTCTTCTGCTTGATGATCTGCTGCGTCTTCAATCCCTCGATGGCGATGTTGTGCAGATTTTCGCCGCGTTCGGCCCCGGGGTAGTATGTGTCCCAGCTTGTGGCCACGGCGGCAAACATCTTGACGTCCTCCCCGATGGCGCGCGGGTCGAAGATGAGGTAGTCTCCGAGTGTCTGGAAGAGTGCGAAATAGGATGAAGCAGCCTTGGGGTCCTTTGAGATATATTCCATCTTGACCTCCTCCTTATATATATTTAGCATCTTCTCCAGACTGTCGATGCGTTGTGCGGAGGTCAGAGCCGTGTTGCGCTCTAACGCCAGGGCGCTCTCTCGGAGGGCGATCTGCTTGAGAGACAGTTGGCGTATGCGTTCACACTCAGTCGAGCCGGCGACCTCATAATCGGTTGCCATCGTCGGGTAGCCGGCCTTGACGGTCACGGTCTCTGTCGAATCGGCCGCGATATTGATGATCTGTCCGGCGATGCGCAGGCGGTAGAATTCCGGTGCGGGCGTAGCCTTGTCGGCGAAAGCGAAGCGTCCTTCCTCGTCGAGCCGTACGGAGTCAATCGTGACGGGACCGTTGAGGCTCATGTTCTCGAAGAACAGGAGCGAGTCTTTGGCTCCGGTGATATTGCCCTCGACGTGGAATTTGGGGCTGTTGTCACATGCCGTGATACATATTGCGGCCATTGCAGCCGCGGCTGTGCGAAGGATATTTCTCATGATGTGCATATCTTTAAGTGAATTATGGTCGGGTCGCCGTTTTACGCGGCAGTGTGGTCGCTTTGTCGCGGAAACACCTGCAGTGGCAATCCGGCGACAAAGTTACTCTCTTTTTCCGACACTTGCAACAATAAGGACGTGGCAAAATGTATTTTGGGTGAAAACAAATCATTCCACGAAAGTGACATTTGATACATTATGAGGATGGTTGAGTAAAAAAATGTTGGAAATATTTGTGTTTTTATATTAAATTGTTTAATTTTGCTGCCAGTTATTGTCATAATGGCAAGTTGCAAGTGGACCTTAGCTTGCATTTTGCTATATTGGCAGCGCTGCGTTTCCAAACGTTGGAATGTTGTGCGGAGTCTTGCAAGACAAAGAACGCGGGAACAGTTTTTTAATAATTTATATAGTAACTTAACATCAAACGAGTATGAAGAAAACTTTACTTCTTTTCAGTGCGCTGATTATGACATCAATGCAGATGTTCGCAGACTTCAAGGCACAGATGATGCAGAATGCTCCGTTCATGAGTGTCTCCGAAAACGGCAAATATGGCATATTCACCATCGACGGCATTATGCTTGGCATCATAGACCTGGAGAATCCGGAGAACGCAGCCATTTATATGGATGATCGTGGCTCAGACTATTATCAGAACGAGTATCTTCCCGGATACGGTACCTGTGTGGCCAATGACGGTACGTCTGTAGGTAATGCCGTTTTATATGAGCCTACCAGCGAAACGACTTACACTTCGACAGACAATGCCGTTGTCTATTCCAACGGCGAGCTCACTATTCTGCCTTCACCCCGTCCCGACCTGTTCAACATGGCACACGCCATCACACCCGATGGAAGTGTGATTTGCGGAAATGTCGGTAATGACAATTTCGGACTCGATTCAAAGAAAATCATGATGGTGCCCGCGGTATGGTACCGCAACGCTGCCGGCGGTTACGACAACCCCGTCCTGCTGCCGCATCCAGACACCGACTTTCTCGGCGGTACACCGCAGTATGTAACGGCCAATGCCATCAGCGCTGACGGCAATACCATTGCCGGAACCATCACCGCTACATCCGGATTCTGGTGCTACCCCATCGTTTACAAGCGCGATGTGTCAACAGGAGAGTGGAGTTACACTCTGCCGTCGCTCAATCTCTTCTATACTCATCCGGAAGTCACCGTACCTGCAGATCCGGGAGACTATCCGTCAATGGGAGACTTTATGACAGACGAAGAGAAAAAGGCTTATAATGACGCCCTCGCTGCATGGCAGGCAGCCGGAGGTAACGACTGGGCTAATTATCCTCAGCTTGATGATTTCATGACGGACGAAGAGAAAGCAGCTTACGAGGCAGCATGTACGAAATACATGAGTGACAAGGAGGCCTATGACAGCGCCATAGAACAGGCTACTGCCGGTAGTATCACGCTGACGTTCAATAATGTGGTGTTGTCGGCCGACGGCAAGCTCTTTGCCTCCACTTATGCTCCCGACGCCGGTTTCGGTCCTTTGGCTCCAGCCAAGATATCTCCTAAATATTCTCGCTTTATGAACAAGGGCGCACGCAATGCCGGCAAGGTGTCACGAGAAGAAGGCGTTGAATACACTACGGCCACAACATTTGTGTTCAATCTCGAAGACGGCTCTTACAAGACATACACCTGTGCCGACGGCGCCAATGTCACCTGCGCCGCTGAAAATGGAATCTTTTTAGGATACAGTGGTGACCAGTATGTTCCGGAAGCGCTGGTGATGGACCCTGTTAAGGGCGTTTCCAAAATGCAGGATTACTATCAGACATCATGTCCGGAAATGACAGCCTGGATAAACGAAAACATGGTTCACGAAGTGGAAACGTATGATCCGGAAACATACGAGCCGATAACGAAGAACATGATTATCAGCGGTATCCCGTTCTGCAGCCCCGACATGACGACTCTTGTGAGCTATGCTTACAACTCGTTTGACTATACCAGCGATACCTACTACTTCGGCTATGTGTTCCAGGGAATGCCCGACGCAGCGACTCTGTCAAGTGTGAAGAATGTCATTAGCAAGAAATCGCAGCTCAATGTCGAGCGCGGCGGCATCATCAATGTCGGCGGTCAGGCTTACGTGGAAGTGTTCACCACAAATGGAAGCAAGGTGTTTGCCGGCAACGTATCGGGTGCTGTCAACACAGGCCTGCGCAGTGGTGTTTACGTAGTCAGAGCCAAGTTCGCCGACGGCAAGCTCGGCATTTGCAAAGCAATGTTCTAAACCGGAACCGTTCCGACAGACGAAATCAGGAGACAAGCACTCTCATAGTAGAGGCTTGTCTCCTGATTTCGTTTTTATATGGTTTTGGCCCGCCGCATGAGTTGAGACAGGAGGCTGTCGTGACAGCGCCTGAGGTCTGAAGTTTAAAGGTGCCAATTCCTAATAAAATCAAAATAATCAGGCATTTATGCCGCTGTTACAGCTATTTTACGTATCTTTGTCCGAATTTTTATTTTTAGATGTTTTAATTAAAAGATGAACGTAATTACAAAGAGTATTCAATTGCCTGATGGAAGAACCATCACGATTGAGACCGGGAAAGTGGCAAAACAGGCCGACGGTAGCGTTGTTCTGCGTATGGGCAACACCGTACTTCTGGCCACTGTTTGTGCCGCAAAGGATGCAGTTCCCGGAACAGATTTCATGCCTTTGCAGGTTGACTACAAGGAGCAGTACTCCGCAGCAGGCCGCTTCCCCGGCGGATTTACCAAGCGCGAGGGCAAGCCCGGCGACAACGAGATTCTGACATCACGTCTGGTCGACCGCGTGCTCCGTCCGCTGTTCCCCTCAAACTATCACGCCGAGGTGTTTGTCAACGTAATGCTGCTCAGTGCCGACGGCGTTGACCAGCCCGACGCATTGGCCGGATTTGCCGCATCAGCCGCTCTGGCTTGTTCAGATATTCCCTTTGAGTGCCCCATCAGCGAGTGCCGCGTGGCCCGCATAGGCGGCGAATATGTCATCAACCCGACATTCGAGCAGATGAAGGAAGCCGACATGGACATCATGGTCGGAGCATCGGCCGAGAACATCATGATGGTCGAAGGCGAGATGAAGGAAGTATCGGAGCAGGACATGATCGGCGCCCTCAAGGCCGCTATGGACGCCATCAAGCCCATGTGCGAGCTGCAGACCGAACTCAGCAAGGAGCTCGGCAAGGACGTCAAGCGCGAATACTGCCACGAGGTCAACGACGAGGAACTGCGCGAGCAGATGAACAAGGAGCTCTACTCCAAAGCCTACGACGTCACGAAGCAGGCTCTCGAGAAGCAGGCCCGTCAGGAGGCTTTCGACAAGATACTGGAGGACTTCAAGGAGGCTTATGCCGCCGCCCATGCCGACCTCACCGAGGACGAACTGGAGGAGAAGTGCACCATGATGGAGCGCTACTACCACGACGTCATGCGTGACGCCATGCGCCGCTGCATCCTCGACGAGGGCATCCGTCTCGACGGCCGCAAGACCGACGAGATACGCCCCATCTGGTGCGAGGTCAGCCCGCTGCCCATGCCTCACGGAAGTTCAATCTTCACCCGCGGTGAGACCCAGAGCCTCTCCACGTGTACGCTCGGCACGAAGCTCGACGAGAAGCTCGTTGACGACGTATTGGACAAGAGCTATCAGCGCTTCCTCCTTCACTACAACTTCCCGCCGTTCTGTACCGGTGAGGCCAAGGCACAGCGTGGCGTAGGACGCCGCGAAATCGGTCACGGCCACCTCGCATGGCGCGGTCTGAAGGGTCAGATACCCGAGGACTTCCCCTACACAGTGCGTCTCGTGAGCCAGATACTCGAGAGCAACGGTTCGTCGTCGATGGCTACCGTCTGCGCCGGAACACTGGCCCTGATGGACGCCGGCGTGCCGATGAAGAAGCCCGTCAGCGGTATCGCAATGGGTCTGATCAAGAACCCCGGCGAGGACAAGTATGCCGTGCTCAGCGACATCCTCGGTGACGAGGACCACCTGGGCGACATGGACTTCAAGACAACCGGTACGAAAGACGGTCTGACAGCCACACAGATGGACATCAAGTGCGACGGTCTGAGCTTCGAGATTCTCGAGAAAGCCCTCATGCAGGCCAAGGCCGGACGCGAGCACATCCTCGGCAAGCTCACCGAGACCATCGCCGAGCCGCGTGCCGAACTGAAGCCGCAGGTTCCGCGCATCGTCCAGATAGAGATACCGAAGGAGTTCATCGGTGCCGTGATAGGCCCGGGTGGAAAGATCATCCAGCAGATGCAGGAGGACACCGGCTCAACGATCACTATCGACGAAGAAGACGGAGTGGGCAAGGTGCAGGTGAGCGGCCCCAACAAGGAGAGCATCGACGGTGCCCTTGCAAAGATTCGCGCCATTGTCGCCATTCCCGAAGTAGGCGAAATCTACGACGGAACTGTGCGCTCGATCATGCCTTACGGATGTTTCGTTGAGATCATGCCGGGCAAGGACGGACTGCTCCACATCTCCGAGATAGACTGGAAGCGCCTCGAGACCGTCGAGGAAGCCGGCATCAAGGAGGGTGACAAGATCAAGGTCAAGCTGATGGAGATCGACCCGAAGACGGGCAAATATAAGCTCTCTCATCGTGTGCTCATCGAGAAGCCGGCCGACTACGTGGAGCGTCCCGCACGCCGTGAGCGTGGCGACCGTCCCGAGCGTGGCGACCGTCGTCCCCGTGGAGAGCGTGGCGAGCGCCGTCAGCGCCCTGAGCGCGGAGAGCGTCAGCAGCGTCCCTCTCTCGGCGACATTATGCCGCAGGAGAACCACGAGCCGCAGGACTTCAACGACTCATTGGACAAGATGGACTTCTAAACATAGAAGACAGAACACTGATATAACATAAAGTCTCCCCGCAACGTGCCGACCGGCCGTTGCGGGGAGACTTTTTTATGTTCCGTCGGATGATATATCTTTACAAAATCGCATCCGCCAAAACATCCGAACATTCTCATTTTCCGCTCTTTTTTCATCCCGTAAGGGCCTCCCGGCCTATGCCCGAACAGCGGAGAATGACGGATTTTGCCGCCACCGACATCCCGGGAGGGCCTTACGGCGTTTTCGGAGCAGAGATTTCTCACGTTTTCCGACCCCGACTTTTGCCCGAAAAAGCACCCGTTTTCCTGCCGTAAGGCCCTCCCGGGGTTGCGACGGCAGCCTTGTCGTGTTGCAACGGGGCCGCCGTCATAATGCAATAAGGGCCTTACGACAACCCCGCGGGGCCCTTATTGCACGCCCGCTGCAGCCCCGCCGCTGACCAACGGAATCGCAGCTTTTTGTATATGGCTATGAATGAGCATGTTATAAAATATGTAAACAAATCGTCACGGCGACCCCTGATTTTTGATACGCTCATGCTTGCGATATTTGGGAGCGCGGCGAAATAAATTTGGAAAGTACCTCTAAAAAACGGCGTTAAATTCAGAATTAATTTGACAAGGATATAATTTTCAACGCAAAGACATATTTCAACGCAAAGACGCAGAGACGCAAAGGGGGCGCAGACGCGCATACGGAAGCACGCAAAGGCATGGCCGCCGTCATGCGCTATGCCTTTCTTGTCTTTGCGTGCTTCCGTATGCGCGTATGCGCCCCCTTTGTGTCTTTGCGTCTTTGCGTTGAAATCCAAATACCGGATGAACCTAAAATAAAAATCACCACGGTCGTTGCATTATCAGAATTATTACGTATATTTGCAGCGACTCTCATCAGTCCGACTGCCCGCAAAGCGGTGATCCCGTCCAGCGGCAGCAATACGACAACCCTCGCCGAGCCGGAAAGAAGACCACGGTCTGACAGACGGAGGAACACGGGTGGGAACGGAGAGTCGCTATGTTTAGGAAAGCGTTTGCTTGACGCTTTGTTCTTGACCACTTGAAACTTCGCAACTTCCAAGAATAAAGTCAGAACATTGCAACGGTAGATGCTCATGGGATGTCTTATATAGATATTTCCCTTGATGTCACATACGTCATCTATGCGCCCGCGACGCTGCGGTTTGCATTTGATGGGTGTGGTGCATGGGGATTTGTTTGTAGATACATCGGCGTGGGTTTCGCGTTGCTCGTTCTCTTTATTCGGGCAATGCGAAGGCCTCAAGTGGTGGACGGGTGACGGGCAGAATCTCACGCTTTTCTTATATCGTTAATGTAAGAAAAGAAACATCATCATGGTAAATATCGGGCAGTGTATAAAGGACGAACTGGAACGGCAGGAACGTTCCGTCAGCTGGTTGGCGCGCAAACTGAACTGTCACAGGTCGGTCGTCTACCGCATCTTCAACAAAAACAGCATAGATACGAATCTGCTGAAAAGCATATCCGAGATATTGGGTTATGACTTCTTCAAGGAATATTCCGACGATATGAACAAATAAAACAGTCGCTCAGATGCGTCATTTGTGTCGCATTAGTGCGACACTCTGTGTTCGATTTTTTCGCCGATAAGGATTAATTTTGCAATTGGAATATAAAACATTAATTAATTCTTTATAAAATTTTATTTATGAAAACATTCAAGTATTTTTCTATGATGCTGGCTATGCTGGTATGTAGTATTGGATTTGTTAGTTGTAGCAGTGATGATGATGATGACGACAACACTAATACCACTAATGAGACAGTAGTCAAATCCATTTACGGGACATGGACACAGACAAACGATTATGGCTATGTGATAAAGATTACATTTAACACTGACGGCACCGGTAGATTTTCTGTTACAGACGAGGAAGGAGAAAGCACTACCGGATCGTTTGAATTTGATTACAATGAGGAAGAAAAAGAAATAACAATACTTTCCAATAATTCATGGGCGCAGCGCAATCTTACTGGAGAATGGGATGTCGTAGTCACTCCGTCCACTTTACAGCTTAAAGGATATTCCAATGGCTCTTATGTCGTTTATCAGTTAAAGCGCAAATAAGAGAGAAGTGCAATAATATAACTTCTCATTTGACGGCCACAAGGCCGTTCCAAAACAGAAATACTTTTCTTTTAATAACAAAGCGAAAAGATTATATTATGTATATTGCGGTACAATAATCCGCTCGTTTTGCCATAAATCAATCCCCGCAACGGCACATCTGCACGTTGCGGGGATTGTAGGTTACGGTAGGGCATTGGTGGGGCACGGCGCAATGTTAGTGGTCATCATTTTTCTTTATCCTGCAACCGGTTTGCAATCTGTTACAGCAAAAAGATGTGCTCTTAACGCAACCGAAACCTCCCCTCCTGGTTCCTTTCTATAGGAAAACGCAGTTTTTTACCCCTCTGTTTTATAGGAAAACGCAGTTTTTTGACACTTATTTTTATAGGAAAACGCAGTAAAAGCGAGAAAATCCGTATCTTTGCCAATGAATAAAACAGATTTGGCGTATGACAGAAACATTAACAACATCTTCGCAGCAACTTATAGTAACGGTGGAAGACGCCTCCTTGATTAACGACCTCAAACGTGCAATCAAGATGATGCGCGGTGTCAGAAAGATTGCAGTGAAGAAACAGAAAAAGACCGAGATAGAGTTGGCGCGTGAGGACGCTAAGGCCGGACGTGTGATAAAATATTTAGACAAAGAGGAGCTCTTTAAAGATTTGGGATTGTGAAGAAGTATAATATAACAATCACCAAACGTTTTAAAAAGAACGTAGAACTATGCCGACGCAGGGGATTCCCTATGGATAAGCTGGCCAAAGCACTTGACTTGCTCATTGAGACCGGTTCACTGACCGCAGAATACCGGCCGCACACATTGACTGGCAATCATGCCGGAGAATGGGAAGCACATATTGCTCCCGATTGGTTGCTGGTATGGGAGCAAAATGACAACGAACTTACTCTTCTCATGCTTTCCACCGGCACTCACTCCGACTTATTCGGAAAGACACGTCGCTGATTATAAGATTTCATGCGGGCTGCATAACTTCAAGGCTCATTAGCCAAGATGATCTCCATACGCAAACAGCTCCCCGCAACGGCACATCTGCACGTTGCGGGGAGCTGTTTTGTATATTCGGTCCTGAACGATGTCAGTGGTCGTCATAATGTCCGTAGGCGGCCAAGACGAGCACGATAATCTCATCGTCGTGCACCTCGTAGACAAGGCGGTGCTTCTTGGTTATGCTGCGCGACCACTGTCCGGCGCGGTCGCCCGTCAGACGGTGAGGATGGCCGGTGCCTGAGGTGGGATTGTCGACAAGTTCATTAAGCAGCTTTATGGCTTTTTTGAACGAAGACGGTTCGCTGCGTTTCAGCTTTGTCAAGTCGCTTTCCGCTCTTTGCGTATAGCTTATTTTATATGTTGTTTTCATAAGCTGTTCAGCCAGGCGTTCATATCATCGGTATTGTCGAATGTAACGACCTTCCCCTCTCGTGCCTGTTGGAGCGACTCGTCTATCTTCGCAAAGTATTCCTCTTTGGTCATGAGGGTGTCGTCCTCCTTCTGTGCGGCCAGTTTCTTAAGGTACTTTGCCGCGCGCTTCATCAGGCTTTCGTTTTCGGCGATTACACTGAGACTGCGGTATATTTCGGCGTTCAGTTGCATTGTTGTCATATTGATTCCTCCTGTTGTTTTATTATTTATGCTGCAAATATAGCTATTTATTTTAATAAGTCGGTCAACGGAACTGATAAAACGGTTCTTCCGACGTCCGGGGCGATTTTTCGGAGTGGTTGTGGGCGCCGGACTACTGCTTCAGCCAGGCCTTCAGTTCGAGCATCAACTCGAAGTGGAAGGGGAAGCTCTGGCGTATGCCCCATCCGTGGCCGCCGGTCGGGTAGACATGGAGAGAGGCGGGGACATCGTGGCGGTAGCACTCCACATAGTAGTTGGTGCCGTTGGCGGGCAGGACGGCATGGTCGTCGTCGCTCAGCGCGATGAAGGCGCGTGGCGTGTTGCGTGTCACCTGCATGTCGGTGCTGTATTCGCGCTGGCGGCGTTTGGCTGCGCGCTCACCCAGCAGATTGTCGTGAGAGCCCTTGTGGGTGAAGGCCGGGTCCATCGTTATGACGGGGTAGAAAAGTATCTGGAAATCGGGTGCGGCGTCGTCTTTGGCACGGGTGGCCACGACCGAGGCAAGATGGCCGCCGGCCGAAAAGCCCATGATGCCCACCTTGTTGCGGTCGATGTGCCATGCCCGGGCATTGCGGCGCACGAGGCGCATCGCCTCTTCGGCGTCACCGACAGGCACGTCGGGGTTGCCGTGGGGCATGCGATATTTCAGGACGATCACGGCGAGACCCTGTCCGTTGAGGAACGGAGCCCATCCGTGGCCTTCATGGTCTAAGGCGAGGTGCTCGTAGGCGCCGCCGGGACAGATGACCACGGCCTGGCCGGTGGCCAGTTTTTCCTCCGGGAGATAGACAAACACGCGGGCCGTGTCCTGCGGATTACTGCTTCTCACGGGAGCTCCGGAGGGCCAGAGGTCCAGCGTAAAGGCGTTTTGGGCGCGCAGGAGGGATGGCGCGATGAGGCTTTGTGTGACGATGATAAAGATGAGAGACGCTAATGCTCTCCAGCGATTGGTTGTTTGCAAAATCTGTAAGGCCATGTAAATCTTATATTTTTGATTTGCAAATATACGAAATAAATTCCGGATAGGACCTGATTTGTTCATGGGCTTTCGTTGCGAGGGTTCAAAATGTCAGTGTCTGAGATAGTGAAAGCAGTATATGGCACGCTACAACTCCCGAAAAAAAAGCCCGGCAACCCTTTGTTTTCTGCGCAAGTTGCTGTATCTTTGTCATTTTATTCATGATGTATCAACAATGGAACAACTGCTTCACTACGCATGGAAACACCGTCTCCTGCCCTCCGGCGGCCTGACGACGACTGACGGCAAGCCGGTCGAGGTGATAGATCCCGGACTGCATAACCATGACGCCGGACCGGACTTTTTTAATGCCAAGATACGCATCGACGGGACATTGTGGGTCGGCAATGTCGAGATACACGACCTGTCGTCCCACTGGCGTGCGCACGGTCATGACCGTGACGGTGCTTACGACAGTGTGGTGCTCCATGTGGTGGGTGGCGCCGACTGTGAGGTGGCGGATAGCAGCGGGCGCAGGATACCGCAGATGGTGGTCGCCGTGCCGCAGCATGTCGCTGACAACTATCATGAACTCATGACCGAAGACCGATTCCCGCCGTGCTACCGCATCGTGCCCTCGCTCAGCCGGATGACCGTCAGTGCGTGGATGGCGGCGCTGCAGACCGAGCGTCTCGAGCGCAAGACGGCCGACATAAGCCGCAGGGCGGATATGAGGAACGGATCGTGGGAGGAAGCGTGCTTCATAACGCTGGCCCGCAACTACGGCTTCGGTATCAACGGTGATGCCTTTGAGGAGTGGGCCGCCCACGTGCCGCTGTCTGCCGTGGGGCATCACAGGGACGACCTCTTCCAGATAGAGGCCATATTCATGGGCCAGGCGGGACTGCTTGACGAGGCTTCCATACCCGAAAGATACCGTGAGGAGGCCATTAAGGATGGCTATTTCCGCCGCCTCGGCGACGAATATCGCTATCTGGCACACAAGTTCTCGCTCACACCGATGGACTGGCGGCGCTGGCGTTTCATGCGCCTGAGACCGCAAAACTTTCCTCATATCCGCATATCGCAGTTGGCCCGGCTCTACCACGGATGCCGCATGGGATTGGCTGCGCTGACCGAGTGCGGCACGGTCGAGGCGGTGCGCAGTCTGCTCGACACCCGTGTCACGCCCTACTGGGAGACCCACTACACGTTCGGTTCTGAAAGCACGCGCCACAGTAAGCGGCTCTCGGCTGCTTCGCTCGACCTGCTGGTCATCAACACTGCCGTACCGATGCTGTTCGCCTACGGCCGGCATACGTCGCGGGAGGAGCTTTGCGAGCGTGCCGTCGACCTGCTGGAGGGACTCCGCCCGGAAAACAACCGGGTCATCCGTATGTGGCGGGAGTGCGGACTGGAGGTGCGTTCGGCGGGTGATAGCCAAGCGTTGCTGCAGCTGAAAAACGAGTATTGCGACCGGCGGGACTGTCTCCGCTGCCGGATAGGATATGAATATCTGAAGGGCCGGAAGGGAGGGGCCATGTAAGATAGATGTCAGATGTTAAATGTCAGATGTTAGATGTCGGATGTCAGAGCTTTCGCCTTTCATCCCGTAGGCACCCTCCCCTTGGGGAGGGCCGGGGTGGGGCCGTGGCCCCTTATAATTAATGTAACATAAAGATCGATATGACGATGGATTATATATTTGAAGCGAAGATGATGGTGCGCGACTACGAGTGCGACATCGAGGGCATAGTGAACAACGCCAACTATCTACACTACGCGGAACACACGCGCCACCTCTTTCTGAAAGAGCGCGGACTGAGTTTCGCCGATATGCACCGACGCGGTACCGACGCCGTCGTGGCACGTATGAACCTGCAGTTTAAGACACCGCTGAGATGCGACGACGAGTTCATCTCGCGATTGGCTGTCGTCAAGGAAGGTCTGCGGTATGTCTTCCATCAGGCCATATTCCGTGCGTCCGATGACAGATTGTGCTTCCGCGCCGTGACAGACATTGTCTGCCTGGTCAACGGACGGTTGGCGTCAAGTCCTGAATATGACGCGGCGTTGTTTGGTTGATGGGATTTTGAGGAGGGAGTCTTTAAGGACCTTAAAGACCTTAAGGTCCTTAAAGACTCCCTCCTCAAAAGAAGAAACAAAAGAGTACGATGGAATCACTATACGCAATGGCGCTGACGCGCATAAGCAATTTCAACTTTCAGACGGCGCTGGCTCTCTATCGAGAGCTGGGCAGCGCGACGGCCGTCTATGAACACCGTGCGGACGTCGGCGACGTCGTGGACGGATGTACGCCGCGTCTCATAGCCGCACTGCGCGACTGGGACGAACCGTTGAGGCGGGCCGAGACAGAGGCGGAGTTCATGCGGAAGCATGGCATCGTAGCGCTCACACTCGCCGATGAGGCTTATCCGCAGCGGCTCAAGGAGTGCCCTGACGCACCGCTCGTCGTCTACTACAAGGGTACGGAGTGTCTCAATCGGCGCCGTGTGGTCAGCATCGTCGGTACGCGCCACTGCACCGCTTACGGACAGGACCTCATCCGCAACTTTACGGCCGGGCTGCGGGCGCTTTGTCCCGAAGTGACCGTGGTCAGCGGACTGGCCTACGGCGTGGATATCTGCGCCCATCGCGAGGCGCTGAAGTGCGGATATGACACGGTGGGTGTGTTGGCCCACGGGTTGGACACTATCTACCCGTCGGGCCATCGTGCCACGGCGGTGGACATGCTCGGTCACGGCGGCCTGATGACGGAGTTTATGTCTGGTACCAACGCCGACAAGGTCAATTTCGTCCGCCGCAACCGCATCATCGCTGGACTCTCCGATGCCACTGTCGTCGTTGAGTCGGCGGCAAAGGGCGGCAGTCTCATCACGGCCGCCATCGCCCGCAGCTACGACCGTGACGTGTTCACCTTTCCGGGAGCCGTCGGCGCCCCTTATTCCGAGGGATGCAACAATCTCATCCGTGACAATGGTGCGGCGCTGATTACGTCGGCTGCCGATTTTGCCACCGCGATGGGATGGACGGACGACGCCGTGCTGGCCAAGGCAAAGACGACGGGTATCGAACGGCAGATTTTCCCGCCGCTCGACAATGACGAACAGGCTATTGTCGACCTGTTGCGTAAGACCAATGACCTCCAGATCAATATCATAACCGTCAAGACCGGGCTGCCGATAAGCCGCGTGACGGCCCTCCTCTTTCAGTTGGAGATGAAAGGAGTCGTCAGACCGCAGGCCGGCGGGATGTATCATCTGATAACGATTTAGACGAAAGACATTAATTGGGAATACACATTCTACTGAACAAAAAGAACGAAATATGAAGATAGGAAACATAGAGTTTGGCTCCCGTCCGCTCTTTCTCGCACCGATGGAAGACGTGACCGACATCGGCTTTCGCATGTTGTGCAAGCGCTTCGGGGCGGCGATGGTCTACACGGAGTTTGTCAGTGCGGAGGCGTTGGTGCGTTCAGTGCAGTCGACGGTCGGCAAACTGACCATCAGCGACGAGGAACGGCCGGTCGGAATACAAATCTATGGCCGTGATGTGGATGCGATGGTTGAGGCGGCACGTATCGTCGAGCAGGCCGGTCCGGACCTGATAGACCTCAATTTCGGTTGTCCGGTGAAGAAGGTGGCGGGCAAGGGCGCCGGTGCGGGCATGCTTCAGAATATCCCGCTCATGCTCGACATAACGCGTCGCGTCGTCGATGCCGTCCGTCTGCCGGTCACGGTGAAGACCCGACTGGGCTGGGATAGCAGCAATCTCGTCATCACCGACTTGGCCGAACAGCTGCAGGACTGCGGCATTGCGGCCCTGACCATCCACGGCCGCACACGTGCCCAAATGTACACGGGACAGGCCGATTGGTCGCTCATCGGCGAGGTGAAACGCAATCCGCGCATCAGGATTCCCATCATAGGCAACGGCGACATCACTTCCGTTGCCGAAGCGCATCAGGCTTTCGACCGCTACGGCGTCGACGCGGTGATGATCGGCCGCGCGACGTTCGGCCGGCCGTGGATATTCGGGGAAGCAGTTTCGAGGAGGGAGGAGGGATTTTCGAGGAGTGAGGAGTGTGGAGTGAGGAGTGAGAATGGCGTGTCAAGCATTTCTCCCTCCTCCCTCCTCCCTCCTCCCTTCTCGAAATACACTCCTCCCTCCTCGAAATATAAATTCCCTCAGACCTTATCTGACAAGATTGACGTTCTATTGGAGATGCTCCGCATCAATGTCGAGCGCATAGACGAGTATCGCGGCATACTCCACACGCGTCGCCACTTGGCCGCCACGCCAATCTTCAAGGGCATCCCGGACTTCCGTCAGACGCGCATTGCGATGTTGCGGGCCGAAACGGTGGCCGACCTGACAGCCATTCTGGAGGATGTCCGTACCCGGCTCACGAGTTTAAACGAAGAGTGAAGAACGAAGAGTGAAGAATCCAAATGCAATAAGAAAGAGTATTGGATTCTTCACTCTTCGTTTTTCACTTTTCGTTTTTCACTCTTCACTCTTCATTTAAAATTCTCGTCAAGAAAACGGCGCATGGCGTGGCGTATGGAGCGCAGGCCGAACTGCTCCGTGTGGATGTCCTCGACGGGCAGCCAGAAACATTCGGAGGCATCGTCGGCGGCCACCGGTTGACTGCCTTCCTCCACACGACAGGCGAAGAACATGTCGAGTGTATGGATTTCCATACCGGAGTACATATAGATGTTCGGCAGACTGAACAGGTATTCTGTCGCCACGGTCTTCAGGCCTGTCTCTTCCAATACCTCGCGGGCTATGCCCTCTTCGGCCGTCTCGTCGTTGTCGACAAATCCGCCGGGCAGGTCGAGCATGCCTTTGGCCGGCTCTTTGCCGCGCCGTTCGACGAGCAGTTCGCCGCGTTCGTTGAGGATAAATGCCGCCGTGGCCGCACTCGGGTTCTGATAGTAGACGAAGCCGCAATTATCACACTTCTTGCTTTTCTCGTTGTTCACGTCAAAGTGCTTGCTGCCGCACTTGGGGCAGTACTTGAATTTCTCTAACGGATGAATATCCATACGCTTGTTTATGTTAGATGTTAGGTGTCAGATGTTATGTTTCAGTCGGCCTTTTTCATTCTGATGTTGAGTTGAAACAGGGCCGGCAGCAGTATCAGCAGTGAGCAGCCGACAGCCATCAGCGTCCGCAGCGTGTCACCGCCGAAGAGCGTCGACAGCGGCGCGTCGGGGTCGGGCATCACGTTGTACATGATGTATGCGACGGTGTTGTTCACCCAATGATAGGCCACTCCGGGGACGATGCTGCCCGTCCGCATGTACATCCATCCCAACAGCAGACCTACGAGCAGTGCGTGGGGCAGCTGGGCGGGATTGGAGTGGACGGCGGCAAACAATACGGCCGACACGGCGATGGCCGCCCACGGCCGCGACATCGTCGAGAGCAGCGAGCGGAGTATGGCTCCGCGGAACACCATCTCCTCGACAATCGGAGCCAACAGGCCCACGGCGACGTAGCCCCAGCGTTCGCGCAGAATCATGTCCAGCTGTCCCTCGGCCCAGTTGGGCAACTCCGGCAACACTTCCTGAAGCCATGCCGACGGTATGATGGCACCGGCGGCGGCCACCGACGACCAGAACAATACTCCCCATTGGCGCGAACGGACATAGTCACGCGACAGCGCGGACCAACGGGCGAGGATGAACACCGCGGCGGCGATGACGCTGCTTGCGGTTGATGACGCGATGAGCATCATCGGCGTTATGTCGGGCGTTCCGGCGATGTATGGCCACAAAACCCTCACTAAGGCCGCGCATCCGATTTGTATGGCGGCGAAGACCAGCAGATAGATTAAAGCATTCTTCATTTTTCACTTAAAAAGCATTTGGATTCTTCACTCTTCATTCTTCACTCTTCACTCTCAATAGCGCCGCTCTGGCTGCAGCCTCGTCTTCGGCCAACTGTGCGGCCAGCTCGCCGCCATTGCGGAACTTCCGTTCGCCGCGCAGACGACTGACGAACGATACGGCTATACGTCGGTCGTAGAGGTCGCCGTCGAAGTCGAAGACATGGACCTCGAGGGTCATCTCGTGTCCGTCGAACGTGGGGCGCATGCCGATGTTCATCATGCCCCCGAGACGGCGTCCGGCCTCGGGCAGGTCGACGCTGACGGCATAGGCGCCGGGCGCGGGGATGAGTTGTGTGTCGTCTTCGGGTAGGATGTTGGCCGTGGGAAAACCGAGACGGCGTCCCACCTGTTCGCCCGTCACGACCGTTCCGGCCAGCATGTACGGATAGCCGAGACAATGGGCGGCCATCGAGACCTCTCCCTCGTCGAGCAGGGAGCGTATGACCGACGAACTGACGCTGACGCCGGCCATTGTCAGTTCGGCACCGCGTATCACGTCCATGTCCATCTCTCGCCCGTATGCGACGTAGTCGTCGAATCCTTCGTTGCGTCCGGCCCCGAAACGGCTGTCATAACCGGCGACGAGCACCTTGACGCTGAGCCGGTCCCGGAGCACCTCGCGCATGAAGTCGCGGGCTGACAGAGAGGCCAGCCGCCGGTCGAACGGTAGCACCACGCAGCGGTCGGCACCGGTCCGGGAGAGCAGATGCAGACGTTCGGTGAAGGTGGTGAGCATCCGGGGACAATAGCCCGAACCGAGCACCTGGCGCGGATGGCGGTCGAATGTGACCACGAGCGAGCTCAACGAACGTTGCCGCGCTTCCTCCGTGACCTGCCGGATGAGGTGGCGGTGGCCGCGGTGGACTCCGTCAAAGAAGCCGATGGTCGCCACGCAGGGGGTGACGGCGGCCTGTCCTTCGTCTAATCTTATGATATCCATCACTCTTCTATGTCTTCTTTTCCTTTCTTTTTCATACTTCTGCGCACCAGCCGCCACAGTTCGCCGACGATGAGCACGGGCGATGTCGCCGCCACTATCAGTCCCCATGTCTCGGCCGAGAGCGGCACTGTGCGGAACATGTCGCCGCCGAAGGTCACTATCAGCCACTGGCCGCCGACTATCAGGGCCAGCACGAAGAGCAGCCCGCGGTCGGACGTCAGTCCTGTGAGGGCCGAGCGGGTGGTGCCGAGCGTCTTGGCGTTGAGCAGGTTCCACCACTGGAGCATGACGAAGACGGTGAAAAACACCGTGAGCTCTTCCGTCGAAACGCCGGCCACACGCTCAAAGTAGTAGAGCATGGCGAGCATCACGCCGAAGAACACCAGTCCCACGGCTGCTATCCCACGCCCCATCTGCCGCGTGATGATGAAAGCGTCGCGGTGTCGCGGCCGTTCTCTCATGACGTCGTCCTCGGGCGGCAGCGCGGCCAAGGCCATCGCCGCAAAGGTGTCCATGATGAGGTTTATCCAGAGCATCTGGGTTATCGTCAGGGGCAATTCGGTGCCCATGAAGGAGCCGCCGAGCACGAGCAGCAGTGCCGTGACGTTGACGACGAGCTGGAAGAAGATGAACCGTTGTATGTTTCTGTATAGCGAACGCCCCCAGCGGACGGCACGGACGATGCTGTCGAAGGAGTCGTCCATGAGCGTCATGTCGCTCGCGTTCTTTGCCACGCTCGTGCCCGACCCGAGCGAGAGTCCCACGTGGGCGTGGTTGAGGGCCGGCGCGTCGTTGGTCCCGTCGCCCGTGACGGCCACCACCTCGCCCCGCTGCTGAAGCAGACTGACGAGCCGCTGCTTGTCCGACGGCCGCGCACGGCTCATCACTTTCAGAGCGGCCGCGCGGCGATAGGCCTCCTCGTCGCTGAGGGCGGCAAACTCGGGACCGGTGATAGAGATCGCATTATTCTTGTTCTCCTTGTTGTTTTTCTTGTCGCTTCCCGTCTCGTCCGTGTCACCGTCTCGTCCCGTGACGACGCCTATCTGACGCGCTATCTCCATTGCCGTGGCCGTCGTGTCGCCCGTCACGATCTTGACGTCTATTCCTGCGTCACGGCAGCTGTTCACGGCCGCCGCCACTTCCGGACGCAACGGGTCGCTGATGGCCGCGACGGCCTGAAGCGTGAGATGGGCGACATCGGCCGTGTCGGTCGCCCGACAGGCGAAAGCCAGCGTGCGCATGGCCTGCGACTGCCATCCGGCCAGTGTCTTTTCAATCTGTCGGCGGTCATCGTCGGTCATGTCGCAGTGGTTCAGCACAATCTCCGGCGCACCCTTGACGAACAGCATCCGGCCGTCGGCCGTGTCGCAGAGCGTCGCCATATATTTCCTCTCCGTGCTGAACGGTATCCGTTCGACGACCGTTGCTGCCCGACGCATCGCCGCGTAGTCCTCACCATGAGCGGCCAGCCAGCGCAGCAGGGCCACCTCCGTGGGATTGCCTATGCCGCGGTCTTCGTCGAGTTCGGCCGTGGTGTTGAGGGCGAAATGGGCAAGGAGGGCGTCCCTCTGACTAATGATGCCGCAGGATGCACATGACGGTAGGGACACATTCTTGTATTTGTCCGCAATCAACGTATTGGAGTTAACCATTTTACTTGCGGACAAATACAAGAATGTGTCCCTACCGTCATGTGTGTCCTGCGGCATCTTCAGAGACTGAGGTTTCCGCTGGCTTCCGCCCTGACAGTCCTCAGAAGAAAGCGGCTGGGGACAGACAATTTCCCTCACCGTCATCCGGTTTTGCGTCAGCGTGCCTGTCTTGTCCGTGCATATCACGGTCACGGCGCCCATCGTCTCGCAGGCGTGCAGCTTCCGCACCAGATTGTTGGTCTTCAGCATCCGGCGCATGTTGAGCGCCAGCGCGAGCGTCACGGCCATCGGAAGGCCCTCCGGCACGGCCATGACGATGAGCGTCACGGCCATCATGAAGTAGCGGAGCACGGTCGAGGCCATCTCCACATAATTGTCCGTATGCCACAGCGGTCGGGTCAGCACATCGTGGCCGAGGAATACGACAAACGCCGCCACGGCCACTCCCGTGCCCACCTTGCTGATCATGGCGGCCAGACGGTCGAGCTGGCGGTTCAGCGGGGTTTTCACTCCGGTCATCTCCGTCGACTTGCCGGCCACGAGACCTATTTCCGTCGCGTCGCCGACGGCCGTCACCCTCATGCGTCCCGTGCCGCCCATGACCAAGGCCGAGCGGAGCATCATGTCCTCGGGATAGGTCGCCTCAGCGTCGCGCGCTTCACCGTCTGCGACAACCCGCTTGCGGGCTACCGGCTCACCGGTCAGGGCGGACTCGTCGGCCTCGATGCCGACAGCCTCGACGAGCCGTCCGTCGGCCGGAATCTCGTCGCCCGTCTCCACCACGACGATGTCGCCGACCACGATGTCACGGCGCGGAACTTCCGTCACGCGGCCGTCACGGACGACCTTCACGGCCTGCTCCTCGCTCATGGACGTGAGCACACCAAAACGCCGGACAGCGTCGCGCTCAAAATAGAAGCCGACGGTCGTGGCAAGGAAAATGGCGAAAAAAATACCTATTGCTTCGGCAAATTCGCCCTCGACAAAGGCGAGAGCCAGCGACACGGCGGCCGCAACAAGCAATATCTTGATTATCGGATCGTCATACTTCTCTAAATATAGGCGCCACATCGGGATGCGTTTGGGCGGTGTGAGCACGTTACGGCCGTGGCGGCTCCGGCTCTCCTCGACCTGTGCGCTGCTGAGGCCGGTCGTCGGCGAAGTATGATTGGTCGGTGTATTATCCATGCGATACATCTGTAGAACAGATTGCAAAGTTAGCGAAAAAAGGCCATACGCCGTTCCTCTGTCCACTTAATTTAGTTTCTTTTTGCACCTGTAAAACTCTTTTGTCAGATTAATTCTGAATTTAAGGCCGTTTTTCAGGCCCACTTTTCAAAAAAATCCGCCACGCTTCTGAATTTTCAAATCTCGCGAAGGTCAAAATCGCACGGTTTTTTCGGCGGGGAAATCACTGTTTTCGCAAAACACTGTTACACAATTACTTACAAACACACAGGTCTCCCTCCCCTTGGGGAGGGCGGGGTGGGACCCTCCCGTAAGGGCCTTATTGCTCTGCAACGGGGCCGCTATTGCCTTGCAACGGCGGCCCCGTTGCAACATGACGGCGTGCTCGTTGCGATGCAATAGCGGCCCTATTGCTCTCCCAAACCCTCTTTTTGACCTCAAAATAGCAAGCAAAAACTCGCGAACTTTTGTGTTTTTGAAAAGCCGTAAGGGCCTTATGACCCCTCCCAATGGATTTTGAAGCCGCAGGTCTCTCCCCCTTGGGGGAGCCGGAGGGGGCCGTCGGGCCCTTATTGCCCCCGAAAACGCAAATCTTCGAGCATTTTCCCAAACACGATTTTGTAAAGATATATCATCCCATTGTATGGTGACCGCTTCCTTCTTCCCCACGAGACAAGGAGGCGGTCGCGACGGGTCGCGCCTACTTGTGGATGTGTAAGACATATCCAGCTCCCTCCCTTTGGGAGGGTTGGGGTGGGTTGTGGGGTGGGTTGTGGGGTGCGTTGTGGGATGGTTGTCTAAAATATTTATCCCAAATATTTGGCCGTTTCATTAATTTACTGTAACTTTGCATCCGAATTCAGACCCGTCGTCTGATTTCACCGGGCTTTTAGCTCAGTTGGTTAGAGCAACAGACTCATAATCTGGAGGTCCTAGGTTCAAGCCCTAGATGGCCCACAAAAAAAGCTGCAAACATCACGTTTGCAGCTTTTTTGTGTTATTGTCGTTTTGTCTTCGTGCCTTACCGTTTTATCACCGTGCCGTGGCGTCCGTCGATGGCGGTGGCGCGGGTGATGATGACGCGGGACACTCCGGCGTCGATGGCGGCCAAGGCGTTCTCTATCTTGGGGAGCATGCCGCCGCTGACAATGCCTTCCGAGCGCAGACGCAGGAACGACTCGTGGGTTATCTCCGGTATCAGCGTGGAATCGTCGTCGGGGTCGGCCATGACGCCGGGTTTCTCGAAGCTGTAGATCAGCGTCACGTCATAGTAGGGTGCGAGCGCTTTGGCCGTCTCTCCGGCGATGGTGTCGGCGTTGGTGTTGAGCATGTTGCCGCGGCCGTCGTGCGTCAGCGGAGCCATCACGGGGATGACACCGGACTCTATCAGCCGCGAGAGGGCTGCGCCGTCGGCACGGTCGACGTCGCCGACAAAGCCGAAATCGACACCGTCTTTCAACGGGCGGCGGTGGCTGCGGATGACGTCCATGTCGGCACCGGTGAGGCCGAGGGCGTTGACGCCGGCCGCCTGGAGGCGCGCGACGATGTTCTTGTTGACCAGTCCGCCGTAGACCATAGTCACGACTTCGAGCATGTCACGGTCCGTGATGCGCCGTCCGCCGACCATGCTGCTCTCTATGCCGAGCCGTGCGGCGACTTGTGTGGCCCGTCGTCCGCCGCCATGCACGAGCACCTTGCGCCCTTCGATGGCACAGAAATCGCTGAGCAGCTGCGTCAGTTGTGCTTCGTCCTCGACGACGGCGCCGCCCACTTTGACTACCGTCAGCGGCTGTCTGTCATGTGATGACGCAGCGAAAGAATGGTCTGATGTATTGTCTGTCATGATTGAACGTGTTGTTTTGTCTTCCGTTATTCCACATGAAGAATTCCGTTCACTCCAGATAAGTGTATCCGTAGAGTCCCGAACGGTAGTTGTTGAGGAACTCCTTGCCTTCTTCGAGTGAGATTTTGCCCTGCTTGACGCTCTTCGTTACCCACACCTCGAGCTGGCGGACCAGCTTCTTCGGGTCATACTGGACGTAGTCGAGCACTTCGGCGACGGTCTCGCCGTCGATGATCTGGTCGATATGATAGTGGCCTTCCTGAACACTGATGTGGACAGCTGTTGTGTCGCCGAAGAGGTTGTGCATGTCGCCGAGTATCTCCTGATAGGCTCCGACGAGGAATACGCCGAGATAGTAGGGCTCGCTCTTGCGCAGCGTGTGGACCGGCAGGACGTGGGAGTTGTTGCGGTTGGTGACGAAATTGGCTATCTTGCCGTCGCTGTCACACGTGATGTCCTGCAGCGTGGCGTTGCGCGTGGGACGCTCGCCGAGCCTCTGGATGGGCATGATGGGGAACAGCTGGTCGATGGCCCACGAGTCGGGAAGCGACTGGAAGAGCGAAAAGTTGCAGAAGTACTTGTCCGCAAGGAGCTTGTCGAGGTTCATCAGCTCTTCCGGCGTGTGCTTGAGATGCTTAGCGAGGATGTTTATCTCGCGGCAGACGCTCCAGTACATGCTCTCGATTTCGGCCCGCGTGCGCAGGTCGACGATGCCGTGGCTGAACAGGTCGAGCGCCTCTTCGCGTATCTGCTGCGCGTCGTGCCAGTCTTCCAGCATCGTCCGCGGGTTCAGGTTGTCCCATATATCATAGAGGTCCTTGACCAGTTGGTGGCTGTCGGCCGACGGTTCAAACTCTTCCGCCATCTGCGGCACGGCGGCAGTCTCCAGCACGTCGATGACCAGAACGGAGTGGTGGGCGGTCAGCGAGCGGCCGCTTTCGGTGATGATGTTAGGGTGGGGCAGTCCGTTCTTGTCTGCGGCATCGACAAAAGTGTATATGCAGTCGTTGCCGTACTCCTGTATCGAGTAGTTGACGGAACTCTCGCTGCTCGGCGAGCGCGTGCCGTCGTAGTCGACGCCGAGGCCTCCTCCGCAGTCGATGAAGTCGACGTTGTAGCCCATCTTGTGCAGTTGGGTGTAGAACTGGGCGGCCTCCCGCAGTGCGGCCTGTATGCGGCGGATGTTGGTTATCTGGCTTCCGATGTGGAAGTGGATGAGCCGCAGACACTCGCGCATGCCCTTGCGTTCGAGCAGGTCGAGCGCTTCGAGCAGTTCACTGCTGTTCAGTCCGAACTTGCTTGCGTCGCCGCCGCTCTCTTCCCACTTGCCGCTGCCTGAAGCGGCGAGCTTGATGCGTATGCCGAGGTTGGGGCTGACGTTGAGCTTCTTGGCCACGCGGGCTATGATGTCGAGCTCGTTGAGTTTCTCAACGACGATGAAAATGCGCTTTCCCATCTTCTGCGCCAGCAGCGCCAGCTCTATGTAGCTCTGGTCCTTGTAGCCGTTGCAGACGATGATGGAGTCGCTCTGACACTGTACGGCGATGACGGCGTGTAGCTCCGGCTTTGAGCCGGCCTCCAGACCGAGGTTGAACTTGCGGCCGTGGGAGATGATCTCTTCCACCACGGGCTGCATCTGGTTGGCCTTGATGGGGTAGATTATGAAGTGCTCGGCCTTGTAGCCGTACTCTTCAGCCGCGCGTTTGAAGCAGCTGCTGGTTTTCTCGATGCGGTTGTCGAGGATGTCGGGGAAGCGCAGCAGCACGGGACTTGTGACATCGCGCAGCGCCAGTTCGTCCATCACTTCGCGCAGATCTATCTGCACTTCGTCCTTGCAAGGTGTGACATAGACATCTCCGCTGTCGTTGATGCCAAAGTAGGAAGTGCCCCATCCGTTGATGTTGTAGAGCTCCTTCGAGTCTTCGATAGTCCACTTTTTCATTCAGTAGTTGTTGTTTTTTTGGAAGTTGGGAGTTTGAGCGGGTTGAAACAAAAACGGGGGAGGAACCGTCGGTCTCTGCCGGTAATGGCAGCAGACGGTTCTTCCCCTGCATTATGATTATATGTTGAGCAGTTCGCGCAGTTTCTCGACCGATATCTTTATCTTCTCGTAGTTGTCCATCAGGCTCACGTCGAGCGTGTGGCGGGCTTTGCTGTACGCCGGTTCGCGCTTTGCCAGCTGTTCCGTGATGAAGTTGATGAGCTCTTCCGGCGACTTGCCTTTCAGCAGCGGGCGCTCCGTCTTGCCCATGAGCAGATGCCGGTAGAGCACTTCGGGTGCGGCCTTGAGATAGACGACATCGCCCTGGGCGTTCATGTAGTCCATGTTGTCAAAGAAGCAAGGCGTCCCTCCGCCGCAGCTTATGACCACGTCTTCAAATTCCGCCACCTCATGGAGCATGTTGTGTTCAATCTTCCGGAATCCCTCTTCGCCCCTTTCTGCGAATATCTGGGGCACGGTCTTGTGCTGCCGGCTCTCGATGTACCAGTCCAAATCGTAAAACTGGAGATTCAGTGCCTTGGCCAATGCCTTGCCGACGGTGGTCTTTCCGGCACCCATGTAACCTACGAGGATTATTCTCTGCATGTCTTGGTGTGGTTGACGATAGCTTTTCCCGAGCTGTTTTACTTCTTCTTGGCCGGTGCCGCCTTGACGATCTCCATGCACTCCTCGAGCGACAGTTCGGCCGCACGCTCGTGCAAGGCTTTCGGCAGACGGTAGTTTTTGCCGTTGTAAGCGATATACGGACCGTAGCGACCGTTGAGCACTTCCATCGCCGGTTCCTCTTCGAACGTCTTGATGTGGCGCTGGTCTTCCTGCTGACGTTTTTTCTCGATGAGGTCGATGGCCGTCTCGAGGGTCACGGTCATGGGGTCTTCGCCCTTGGGGAGTGAGACATACTTGCGGTTGTGGAGCACGTATGGTCCGAAACGGCCGGCTCCGATAACGACCTTTGAGCCTTCATATTCGCCGACTTCGCGTGGCAGACGGAACAGTTCGAGCGCCTCGTCGAGCGTGATGGTCTCCATGCTCTTGTCCGAAGGCAGCTGTGCGAAGCGCGGTTTTTCGCTTTCGTCGGCCGCCCCGATCTGTACGACGGGTCCGTAGCGGCCGATTTTGACGAACACGGGGCGTCCTCCGTCCGGTTCGTTGCCGAGCAGTCGTTCGCCCGCCTTGTGCTCCGAACGGGTGTTGAGGGTCTTCTCGACAGTCGGTCCGAAGTCGCGGTAGAAGTCCTTCATCATGTCCGTCCACTTCTCTCCGCCCTCGGCGATGTCGTCGAAGCGGTGCTCCACCTTCGCCGTGAAGTTGTAGTCCATGATGCCTGGGAAATATTTCATGAGGAAGTCGTTGACCACGATGCCGATGTCCGTGGGCAGCAGCTTGCCCTTGTCGCTGCCGGCCATCTCGTGACGTGTCTTCCGGGTGATGACTTTGCCCTTGAGAGTGTCGACGGTGTATGTGCGTTCCTCGCCCTTGCGGTCACCCTTGTGGACGTAGTCGCGCTGCTGTATGGTGCTGATGGTCGGTGCGTAGGTCGACGGACGTCCGATGCCCAACTCCTCGAGCTTGTGGACGAGGCTGGCTTCGGTGTATCTCGACGGTCCCTGACTGTACCGTTCGGTGGCTATGATTTCGCGGCGTGTGAGCTGTTGCCCCTTCTGCATGGGCGGCAGGAGGCATGACGAATCGTCATCCGCCGTCTGATCGTCGTCTCCGTCGGACTCGCGGTAGACCTTGAGGAAGCCGTCGAATGTGACCACTTCGCCGGTGGCAATGAAGGTTGGGGCAGAGCCCCCCTCTGTCCCCCCAAGGGGGGATGAAGTGCTTGAAACGTTGCCGGAAACGTTGTCTATTGTATCCTTGGAGTTTGTCACCCCTTCATCCCCCATTGTGGGGACCGATGGGGGCGTCATTCCGATGACGACGGTTGTCTTCTCTATCTCGGCGTCAGCCATCTGGCTGGCAGCGGTGCGCTTCCAGATGAGGTCGTAGAGACGCTTCTCCTGGGCCGTGCCTTCGATGGCCGTGACGTTCATGTATGTCGGGCGGATGGCCTCGTGTGCCTCCTGTGCTCCTTTGGAGTGGGTCTGATACTGCCGCGGGTGACTGTACTTCTCACCCCATGTGCCGATGATCTCTTCTTTGGAAGCGGCGAGACAGAGCGAGGAGAGGTTGACCGAGTCCGTACGCATGTATGTGATACGTCCGCTCTCGTAGAGATGCTGTGCGACCATCATGGTCTGGCTCACTGTGAAGCCCAGTTTGCGGGCGGCTTCCTGTTGGAGCGTGGACGTGGTGAATGGCGGCGCGGGTGTGCGTCGGAGCGGTTTCTTGGTTATGGAGTCGATGACGAAGGTGGCGTCCTTGCACTTTTCGAGGAAAGCCGTCACCTCCTCTTCGGTCTTGAATCGTGTGGACAGTTCGGCCTTGACCTCGGTGGCAGAGCCGTCGGGGTTGGTCAGTGCGAAGACGCCGCCCACGCGATAGTAGGTCTCGCTGCGGAACTCCTTTATCTCGCGCTCGCGTTCCACTATGAGCCGCACGGCCACGCTCTGTACGCGACCTGCCGACAGGGCCGGCTTGACCTTGCGCCAGAGCACGGGTGAGAGTTTGAAGCCCACGATGCGGTCCAGCACGCGGCGTGCCTGCTGCGCGTTGACGAGGTTCATGTCCAGCCGCCGCGGGTTCTTGATGGCCTCGAGGATGGCCGGCTTGGTGATTTCGTGGAACACGATGCGGTTTGTCTTGGCTTCGTCCAGTCCGAGCACTTCGCAGAGGTGCCACGAGATGGCTTCTCCCTCACGGTCTTCATCGGATGCGAGCCAGACCTTCTCTGCCTTTTTGGCGTTGGCTTTGAGCTCGCGCACGAGTTTTTCCTTCTCTTCGGGTATCTCGTAGTCGGGCGTCAGGGTGTCCATGTCGACACTCAGTTCTTTCTTTTTGAGGTCGCGGATGTGGCCGTAGCTGGACATCACTTTAAAGTCTTCGCCCAAAAACTTCTCAATCGTTTTGGCCTTGGCAGGAGACTCGACTATCACTAAATTCTTCTGCATAATCGAAATTTTTACGTATTCGGGTTGCAAAAGTAAGCAAAATTTTGCCACCACATTATATATATAGCAAATTTTCTACTTTTTTAATGATTTTGTTTCGTATGGCGGTGGCGATTTGTGGAAAATGCCAGTGAAGCCGGCCGTGTGCATGGACCGTATCTTGATGTATCTCCGTCTGTCAGAAAAAGATTGTTAAAATTAACATTTCGCAACGCGCGAAATTTTGTATAAAAACGTTATAATCCGGTCGAAAAGTCGCTTCCGTCATTCAAAATCTTGCCGGTCGTCGAGCCGTAAGGGCCCCGTTGGTCTGCAATAGGCATGCCGTTGTCTTGCAACGAGCGTGCCGTCGTGATGCAACGAGGGCCCCGTTGTGATGCCGCGGGGCCCTTACGGCTCGGAAAAATCGGCGAAAATATTGCACACTTTCGCAATTTTTGCCGTAACATACTGTTCGTCAGGGAGAAAAAGATGCACGCGCAAAACTCGCATATTTGGGACCGAGGGAGGACTTGGTGGAAAATCCGTGTTAAAATGAAAGGCGTTTGTAAGAAATATTCTGAATTTAACAGTTCGTCTTCAGTCCGCTTCGGCGCCTTTTGATAATGTAGTTTCTTCCGGCAAGCGATTTTCAAACATTTGGTTTATCCGACATTTGGAGGGATGACTTTGCGTTGAAAGACAGAGTCATCTCTCCAAATGTCGGAAACAGGGAGGGTGTATCAAAATGCAAATACAATCCTCAAGGACATGTTTTTTGATACACCCTCCGATGAGTGCAATACGATAAGGATAGATCAGAAAGCGAGGACCGCCCGCACACGGTATTTGTCAGTTTTGGTTTTGAGATCAGTTACCACTGAGGTGGTGCTATTACCTGTGCCATTAAAGATAAGTGCTTGGTTTTCCGGACTATTATAATCCTCAGAAGAGGACCAATAATACGCGCTATACAATTTATTGCCTACTACCTTAAATAATTCATTATTGTTCACACATATTGTCTTCAACTGACCGATTGCGGGGAGAAACCATGATGTGCAGGTGGCAGGTCTTGGTACCGTATTTTCATAAGCTATTAAGGCAAAGTAGGTGGCGGGATAAGATGATGTGCCATACATCAAAATCGTATTGGCATATACTAAACCCTTCCAATCATTTTCAGGATGTGTTTTGTTGTCCTCTACATAGCAGCCCGTCTCGCCTGTTTTTCCCCAACTGCATGTGGAGTAGCCGCCATTTACGACATCATTCAGGGCTACCGCATAGCCGTGACACGTCTCTTGATCGATTGCGGTGCCATCATAGATAAGTCCGTCATAGTCGTTGTGTCCGGCGTAGAAGACAATGGCTGCCACGTTGTTCTTCTGGTCATTGGAGAGGGTTGTCTCCTTACTTATCAGCGTACCGTCCTTGCACAGATAGTCGCCCAACTGAAGATAGTGGCTTATCTCCCTGATGCCGCCGTCAATCTTGAATTTCTTGCCTTTGCCGGCAGCAATGGCATTGAGCCTGTCAGAGGGGATGGTGAAGCTATGATTCTTATTGGAAACTTCCCAATAGAGTTTGTAGCTGCCTGTAATTGCCTGGGCATTGGCGGGGTTGATGATATAACGGTAAATGTGAACATTCTCTTCCACCTGCCAGGGTTTTGTGGTCTCGTTGAACGTCACAGTCAAATACTCAGGATTGGAAGTAGGAACGACATAGTCGGAAATCTCGGGAGAGGTGTTTGTAAAGTGATAAGTAGCCTTGGGCATCTCTATCACAGCCAGCGCCATGTGGTGGATGGTAGAGAATGTCAGCGAGATTGTGCCTTCGGTTTCTGTCGGCTCACCCTTGGCGGTCATAAGATCGGAGGCCGTATAATCCGCATATTCGCTTTGGTCGGTCTTCACCTCCCAGCCGCTGATGAGGTTTCCGAAGAATGTCCTGTCGTCGGCACCGGCTGCCGCGCTCACCTTGTTGTCCATATCCGCCTGATACGGATAGTAAAGATAGTAGCTGTCTGTCGTCGTGCCTTTCAACTCCTCTGCCGTCGTCCATACTACATTCTCATCATCTTGTGTGGCGGTGAGCTTCACGTTTGCGTTCTTCACCTCGCCGTTTCTTACGATATACAGTCCGCAGGCGTCGCCGGCGGTAAACGTGGTCTTGTAGCCTTCCTCGACGGCGCGGGTGCCGCTGTTGCCGCCGGCAGAAAAACCGTCGTCGGTGATGGTGAAGGTCAACGGCATGCCGTTGTCCAGCGGGGGAACAACGGTTGACATGTCATCATCCTTTGAGCAGGCAGTGAGCAGCACCACTGCCGCCAGATAAAGAAAATGCGTGATTTTTGTCTTCATTGCCTTTGTCGTTTCATTGTTCGTCATCATAGCTTTCCGAGCTTGTGATAATCTCATCTTCTTCCCAATCATACCACGTCCCGCCGTCAATATTCTGTGTTTCGGTTCCATAAGTGCCGGCAAGTATTCTTTCCGGTTCCATTTCAATCACTGTCATCTGAGGTTTCACGTATGACCTGCTCTTGTCGTTTCTTTTCATGTTCTTTATTTTTAATTGTTCTTGATATATTCCGTTCGACGGCTGTTGTGCCAACCGCAAAAAGCGGGCGCAAAATTAAGAATAAAGACAGGAACAATTGTGACAGATTTATAATATCGTGTGACAAAAAGGTAATATTTGACATCGTCTCGTGTCAAATATCAGAAACAACCGGATATAAACGAAAGAAGATTGGGGCGGGTCAACTCCTTGCCTTGTGTTGCGGCTTCTGCGCCGTCTGCTCATATTGTGTCTTTGCCCGATAGTATGTTCGCACACTACCGAAGCCCGACTTTAATGCCAGCTCCTCGCGCTTCACATCGGGGTGCTCGCTCTCGTAGCGTATGGCATGTTCCATCCGCAGGGTGTTTATGTACTTGTTGAAAGGTCCGAAACGGTCTTTGAGCACGATATGAAGATACAGGTCGTTTATGCCGAGCAGCGATACCAGGTCGGCTTTTGTAAGGTCGGGGTTGAGATACATGCGGTCGCGCTCAACGGCGTCACGCACCTGCCGCTCGATCTTGTCTATCGTCTGCGCCGGCAGTTTTGTTGTCTTCTCATCGTTCGTCTTCTCCTCGTCTGCTTTCTCCTCGTCGTTGTCCGAAGCGGCGGTATTTTCCTCGGCTTCATCCCTATGATATTCTGTCAATGCCGTACCGTTATTGACAATCCGCTGCGGCCGCAGGATAACCACCAAAATCATGGCTCCGATGACAGCTGTGAATGTTGCGAAAGCGGCACTTGTCAATGCTGATGATGACAGATGCACTCCACATGCCGCGAGCTGGGCGGCAAGCGGAAGCATGAATATGCCCGATGCGAAACGGCGCGGGACAGGACGGGTTGTTTCGCATCCGACTTTCTCCGCGCGTCCGTGTATTATGTGCCACACCTGCAATGTGACGCGGGCAAGGTATGCCGTGAGCAATACTGCCATTACCTCCACCGAACCGATGATAACATCCGAGTGTCGTTGCATGGTGTCTCCTCCCGAAAGGGCAAAGGCCGCCATGACGAGCATTGCCATTGCCGGCACGGCACCAGCCAAGAGGTTCTCTGTCTGGCTAAGGGGATTGTCCGGCAGAAAAAAGCGTCGGAACGCGAGTGATGCCGATGCCGGTATGTACACTATCCAGAAACACTGGGCAAGCAGGTGGGCATCGGGGCTGTATGGGTGCAGCATACAGGGGAAAAGCAGCACCACGGAGAAGTAGACTCCCGCGACAAACTTTCGCGCGGGATAGAACTCCTCCATATTCCTGATGGCATGTGGAAAGAGATTGCAGAACCGCAAAACTCCACAGAACGAGAAGATGAAGATGATAACAGCATAAGCCGCTGTTATATATGTATGTTCGCTCATCGTGCTTGTCCGGGTGAAAGGTAAAAGCTATCAATTAAGGTAAAGAATGTGCAAGTCGGTCGCAATGAAACATGTTTCAATGTTGCCGAGGCGCAGCCTTTCTTATGCAAAGGTAGCAATAAAATCCGTTAAACACAAATCCGCTTGTTTTTCTGTCGCCACACTCCATAAGTATTTGTTGCTTGTGGTATATAGTTGTATTAAAATGTCGCACGAAGTGTAGGATGAATAAAACTTTTTTATTACTTTTGCAGAGTACACAATGACGGTGTGACTCAAGGACTTTCACGCCGCCGTCGCAAAAATGAAGACCATGTTCAGACACACCAAAACAGTCTTGGGAGCGGCTTTGGTAGCCGTTGCCATTACGGCATGCAAGGAAAAAAACCTCTTTGACCAAAACGCCTACAATGAGATAATCAGCGACGCCTTTCCCGTCACCGGCGTCGACCCGCAGCACCAGTGGCGGACCATGCGCACCATCACGGCGCGGGTCTCGGTCGACTGGTATATTTCCGGCGACTATCGCGTCGATATCTGCACCAACGATCCTATGTCGGCATCCGGCGTGGTCGTGCTGGGCGGAGGAACGGTGGCCAACGGCGGTGTGCTTACGACACCGCTGTCATGTCCGATGAACACGCCGGCGACGGCATATGTCGCCCTCACCGATCCGCAGGGTCATCGCACGGTGAAGACGGCACACTTCACCGGATCGACGCTCGAATGTCGTTTCGACAAGGACGGCAGCAGCCCGGGACCCTCGTCGGACGGCAGCGAGGTGACGGTCTTTCCCCGTCCCGACGTCTCAGCCATGACGACGGGCACGACAGAAATTGTCTCCGGCGGTCCGATCGACGGCTCGGCCGGCGCGCGTTTGGCCGTGAGAGGCAACGTGACAGCCCATGTCGACGCTCTGGAAAATGTCCCCGACGCCTCGCTTCATGTCAGCGGAACGTGGACACTGGACGGCGACCAGACCGTCGGAGCAGGTGCCACGGTGGTCGTGACTTCAGGTGGACGCATCGTTATACCCTCGGGAGTGACGCTCTCGACGGCAGCACGCACGCCGGACATGCCGGCAGGACGAATAATCGTCATGCCCGGAGCGACGATAGAGGGCGGCGCGATGGCTGCGGGAGCTGACGGATGCAGCGGCGGAACGGAGCGGCCGACGATATACAACGGCGGCCGCATCGAGGTCCGGACGGTGACACTCGACGGCGGCACGCTATATGACGCCGACGCTTCGACACTTGTTGTCGACGACATCACGTCGACGGCCGACGGCGGACGCCTCGTCAACCACGGCCGGGTGGAGGCAATAAGGGCCGGCATGCCGTCGGCGACATCTTCGGCGGGACGTTATCGGTTCGCACTGGAAAACGCATGCCGTGTCAGTGTCAGCCAGACGCTCATGCTCGGTGGAGACTCCCGCATCGGGCGCGGAGCCTCCGTGGAGAGCCGCACGCTGACCCTGGTAGGGACGCGAGGCGGCGGCCGCACGCTGCGTATGGGACCGGACGCCTGTCTCCGGAGCAGCAGTTTGATGAATATAATGCACTTCGGCATCGTCGGACCGACTACCGGCGGTTATGCCGTGGTGGAGATGGGGGAGGTCGGCTCGATGACTTTCGATCCGTCCGTGAGAAGCGAGTATATCGTCAACAATGTCAATCTCGTCTATCCGCAAGGCACGGACACGAGTAGCGGCTTATATAATATGTATAACGGCAACGCCACCGGGACCAATCTCTTCTGGAGTGCCGCTGAGACCAATGTCGTCACGTCGGCTTCGCCCGTCTGTACCGTCGAAGCGGGAGACTGCTCGACGGGCTTCAGCAGCCGGGCCGACAGTCCGCTCGGCATGACGCCCTACGGCATAAGATACCTCTTTGAAGACAATTTCCCGCAGGAGGGTGACTACGACTTCAACGACCTCGTGCTCACCGTCGCACCCCGCGTCGACGGCCGCGAAGTCACACTGAGCGTCACTCTCGATGCCATCGGAACATCCAAGCAGCTCGCTGCGGCCATCAGAGTCTGCGGAGTGAGCCGCGCCGAGGTGACGGCGGCATCTATGGAAGGTGATTTTGACTTCAACAACGGCAAACCCGTGTCCTCCTACATGATAATCGACTCGCGTGAGATGCTGCTACCGGACGATAAGAAGTTGACCGGCGACCTTGTCATCAATCTCTTCAGCGATTCCCACTGGGCCATGTCGCACGTGATGGAGTCCAACGGAAACATACGCCGCTGGCTCTACAACACGGTCGACAAGTCTTCTCCGGACAGCCGGCCCGACTGCGACGACGTGCCGCCCGTCACAGTCACCTATCATCTCACGCTCGCAACGCCTGAAGCCGCCGCCCGTTTTGTCGCCGACAATCTCGATGCCTTTGTCATCGAGAGCACCAACGGTATCTTCTATGAAGTCCACACATATCCATACAAGTTGGACCAGGTCATCTATCAGTATATCAAGGATCCGGCAAACTACGCCGACAGCTACATCTGGGCGCTGCAGGTCCCGTCGCCGACACGCTGGCCTTTGGAGGGAGTGATAATCGGTTCAAACCGTGGCGGAGTCTTCAGCGGCGCCTATCGCATGCCCGGACAGTCGTTCTGCGAGTGGGCCATCTCACGTGCGAAAGCCGTCAACTGGTGGATGTATCCCGCGAACGGGATGGTCAAATGACACCCGTCGGTGTGGCCCGGGGATGCCATGACGCGACGTCGGACATGTCGTGACGGTGCTCCGGCTGCTTTGTTGCGATATCGTTTTAGTACATTTTAACAACCGGCACTGTAACATTCGCCATCCCTGAATCGTCTTGTAAATAGAGAGGATGAAAAAAATCAGTTTCCGGGACAATGTGCTGCCGCTGAAGAATGAACTCTTCCGGCTCGCACTCCGCATTACTCTCGATAAGGCGGAGGCGGAAGACATTGTGCAGGAGACAATGATAAAGGTCTGGAACAGACGTGAAGAGTGGGACGACATAGACTCCATCGAAGCCTTCTGTCTCACCGTCTGCCGCAACATGGCGCTGGACAAAGTCAAGACCGCATCCCGAAGAGCTGCCATGAGAGCGGCCGACAGCGGAGAAGCCGACGGCACGCCGGACGCCTCTTACAGGGCCAATCCGGTCGAACAGGTCGAACAGAAAGACCGCGTCAGGCTCATCCGCGACATCATCGACTCACTGCCTGAGAAGCAACGGAGCGTAATGCAGCTGCGGGATTTCGAGGGAAAGAGCTACAAGGAGATAGCTTCCGTGCTCTCGATCAGCGAAGAGCAGGTGAAGGTGAACATCTTCAGGGCCAGGCAGGCCATCAAACAAAAATTCATTGAAACGGAGAATTATGGACTATAAGTACATCGAACAACTCATGGAGCGCTACTGGCTGGCAGCGACCACGCCGGAGGAGGAGCAGATTCTGCACACCTTCTTCCGTCAGGAAAGCATACCCGCAGGGCTGCAGAAGTATCGCGAGGTCTTCGTCAGCATGGATGCGATGAAGAGCGAGGAGACTCTGGACGATGACTTTGATACCCGCATATTGGCCATGACATCCGAAGAACAGCCCGTCACAGCGCGCGTCATAACCATGCGTCGCCGACTGATGCCGCTGTTTAAGGCCGCCGCCGTAGTCGCCATAGTGGTGACATTGGGCAACGCCGCCCAAATGTCATTCAGGCCGGCAGACGAGACAAACACCGAGGACATCAACTACACGGGATATAAAGACACTTTCAGCGACCCGTCGATGGCCTACGACCGTGTGCACAACGCTTTGGAACTGGTTTCCGAGGGCCTTGACAACGTCCAACGACTGGACACCACAGTCCAATCGATGGCCTTGCAGAATGACTCTATAAGGATGAAATAAATGAAAAGGGCTTTATGCTTCATCATAGCCGCCGTCATGGCGGCATCCGTCAGCGCTCAGGGTGTGCAGGACTTTGCCTCCCGTTTTGTAGAGGAATGTGACGTAGACACAGCCGTACAGTGCGTGACGGTGAGTCCGAAGATGATGGAACAACTCACGAAAAAGGCCGGAGAGGACAACAACGGCAACATGGCGCAGGCCATACAGAAGCTCCGCAGCGCCCGCATCGTGACCACAAGCACACGCAGTGAGGCTTATTTCCGACAGGCGGAAAACCTCCTGAAAAAGAACGCGCAACGCTTCACGCACAACAAGGACTACCGAAGCGGCAATGGCCACGGCACGTTCTACACGCGGAAGACACGCAATGGCGACACCGTCGAACTCGTCTTGCTGCATGCCGATACCGATTCCGACGTCCTCGTGATAGTCAATCTCACGGGCAACATCGACGAAGAGTTTATCAGCAGCATCATGCAGACATTCAGAAACCGCAAGGGCAATATTGACTGAACGCCATACAGACTGACAGCAGGACCGCATCCGAAGTGCCGAAAGGCCATGACGGAAAGATTGAAAGGCCATGAAGGAATGGTCATGACAAGCCGGAAAATCGGTCGGAGGACCGCGAAAAAAGAAAAATTTCTATGCTTTCTCTAAATAAATAATCATTTAATGTAAAACAAAAACGAAACTGTGAAGTTTCATTCTCTCAAATTTTTCATAATAAACTAACGTAGAAAAGGGCCGCACTGAGCACAGTGACGGCCCTAATTTTTCTTATACACCATCCATCCTGTTTCAAAATAAAAGAATTGTCGCTGAGCCTGAAAGAATTGTGGCTGAGCATGAAAGTGAATTGCCGCTGAGCTCCAAAAGCCATACAACAAAAAAAGAAGGAACTGACAATCAGCTCCTTCTTCTTGTCGGGATGAGGCGACAAAGACCGGAGCGTCATTTTTCTCAATTATCAATATAATCGTAGCTGTTTTCTTTACAATTAATATTATTTATCCGAAAATCGTCCCATCTTGATTATAAGGTCAAGACGATCTTCCAATTTCGAGTTAATGTTTTTTAAATCGTCAATACGAGCGTCTTTTTCCTTTAAAACCAGCTTCAAAGTATCATTTTCGTGCTTTAGACGACTTATATCTGAACCGATGATGGCACTATTGATAATGTTATCGTTCCCAACTATAGATGGGACATTGTCTTTGTCATCCATAGGAGCAAATATACTTTCAACAGATACACCAAGTATATTGCAGATCTTAATAAGAGTACTGCATTTAACGTCCGGCTTTTGTGCAAAGTATTTGATGTTGAGATGTGTACCATCTCCCCAAAGCGCCTTACTGAAAGCGCGCTCTGTCATGCCTTTCTGTCGTAATAGATAGCGAAGCCTTTCAATGTTTAACGTATTGTATATGTACCCCATTCTTGCTAATATTAGTTAAATATACAACTTTATTTGGAATCATCCCCAATCAAAGTTATACAATAACGAAAATTGTTATATATTTGCAGACAAATTTAATCATTAATTTCGTAAAAACAAAATTAGAATGAAGCAGAGCATGATTGTGAACGTACAGGATTATTACCAGAATCTCACGAAAAAAGAGAAAAGCGAATTGTTGGAATATCTTATAATCAAGTTTGGATATAACTATTCGACGATGAGACAGAAATTGGCCGGAACCGGACGAGGACGATTCCGGAGAAATGAAGAAAGGGATGTCCTTGAGGCAATAGAGAATGAAAGCGCATGGAGAAGGTAGAATTTTATGTAACGCCTGACGGAACTATACGCTATAATTCCGACGGGAAGGAACGTCGAATGACATCATATAGTGAGATAGTTCCGGAGATAATAGATATGGTAAAAACCAGATTTCCGTCGTGTTATGCCAGGCTGGCAACCATATACGGCACGCGGATCAAGAATGTAGCGGCCAAACGCAAAGAGAATTTTGATATGGCTGCACGTTTTATCAGATGCAATTTCGGTGAAAATGACTTATTGCGTCAAGACATTGAGCATGACATATTGTACTTTGAGGAGGTCCGTTGCCCGCTGCGTGGTGGCTTCTGTCCAGATGAGAATATTATTTGTAAACCGAAAGGGCTAATAAGATTGTCACCGTCAGAGACGTCAGTGGCAAACATGTACCTCGAAGGCTACACATTCGATGTCATCGCCGAAAAACTTGGTAAAAGCCCGAGCACAATCAAGGTGCAACTGCACAACATCAAAAAGAAGCTCGGCGTGCGTAATTGTAGGGAGATCATCAAAGTCTTACGAATGAGTAATATATAATCTTATGCCTTCGGATTGTGTAGAATGTGATTATCTCAATAATTGTATCAATGGAGGCTTTTGTTCATTGATTAATAAATATGTTGAATATGCTAAAGAGAAGATTTGCACAAAAAACAGTTGAAGAGTTCGAGAAAGCGAAGCCAGCGAACGTAACATTTCGCTCGATGTCGCTGTCCTCCGGGTACGTTCATCAAGTCAAAGGATATACTATCAGGAACGGGAAGCCCGGGGCTATATTAATAATGTGGGATTATCGCGGACGGGCATATATCAGAGATATGTCGCTCCCATGTCGACAATCCCGAGTCCACAACATGATGATCATCGAAGGATGGGTGTATGTGAGGAACCATAGATTTGATTTGATATTTAAATAATTAATAAGTATTTTACAGCAATACAGCGAGAGCATATCTTTGCAGAAACAAGCAGAATACCTTATGATTAGCAACAAGACAATAGAAGATGTGTTGAACAGGGCTGACATTGTTGATGTCGTCTCCGATTACATCGACCTGAAAAAATCGGGCGTGAACTACAAAGGATTGTGCCCGTTCCATGACGACCGCAATCCGTCATTCGTGGTCAGTCCGGCAAAGAATATATGTCACTGTTTTGTATGCGGTAAGGGCGGCAACTCCATTCATTTCATTATGGAGCATGAGTCTATGACCTTCCCTGACGCAGTCCGGTTCCTCGCAAAAAAATATGGGATAGAGGTTGAAGATGATTCTCTCGAGCGATCACCTGAAGAGATTGAGGAGGAGAAGAAACGTGAGAGCATGTTCGTCATCAACGCAGCAGTGCGGGATTTTTACCGAGAACATATAAAGCTCGATACGCCTGAAGCCAAAGCGGCCAATGACTATGTGAACAGAAGATGGAACAGCCGGGAGACAATCGTCAGTGGCAAGGGCAAGAACCGCAAGCGCGAAGAACGTGAGGACTATGACAGAGACTTTGGCGAGATTGCACAGATAGGCTATGCCCCCGAGACATGGGACTCTCTCGTCCGGTGGGCAACATCAAAGGGGTACTCGCTGAAGCTCATGGAGGAGGCAGGGCTTGTAAAGCAATCGTCCAAAGGTGGCTATATTGACACATTCCGAGATCGGATCATGATTCCGGTATGCGACAAGTATGACAGGGTCATAGCATTCACCGCACGAACGATGAAAGAGGATGCCGATACGCCCAAATATATCAACAACAAGAACTCTTTCATCTTCGAGAAAGGCAGCAATGTATTCGGTATTAATGTCGCGCGTCATAAGGCTATCAGTGAGAACAAATATTATCTTGTCGAAGGTGGTCCTGATGTACTGAAGTTGCAGAGCATCGGTGTTGAGAACACAGTGGCAGCGTTAGGCACGGCATGGACCCAAGAACATTTTCATCAGCTACGATCTGTATTCCGTAACAAAAACGCCACCCCGACATTGTGCTTTATCCCGGATCAGGACACCCAGAGGGCTGGCAGACAATTCTCGCCGGGCATCGAAGCTGTCCTCAAGTCCGGACGTCTTGCGATGGAATTGGGATTCCCGGTGACAGTAAAAGAAATTCCGCCGGCAAAGGACGGCTCAAAACGAGACGCGGATAGTTATATTCGAAGCGCGGAGGTATTACGGAACCTGCCTGAAGAGGATTTTGTTATATGGTATGCCGGGAAAACAATAGAGCGCACGGAGAAGACCATCGAGCGATCGGAGAAGATAAAGGACGTCTGCTCGCTTGTAATATGTATTGATGACGAATATACCCAGAACGCGCTCATCGAAAAACTCGGCAACTCATACGGCAACAAGAACATCTGGCGCAATGCACAGAAACAGGCTGTCAAGGATCGCGAGCGACGCAAGGCTGAAGCCATCTCAAAGCGTGGGGACATCGATCTGCTGAAGATGTACGGATTCTACGAGGAGAACAATTGCTGTTACTCGAGTAGCGGCAACCAATGGTCGAACTTCGTCATGATACCGTTATTCCACATCAAGGACCCATACAACTCAAAACGAATATATAAGATGAAGAACGTCAGCAGAGAGGAAGCCCTGATCGAAATGAAAGAGTCAGAGATGTATAGTCTGCAAGCGTTCCGTGAACGTGTCGGCTCGATGGGTAATTATAGATGGAAAGCCGGACCGAACGAGCTGAACAGCCTGGGTGATTATCTCTACGACAGGACAGAGACGGCTGTCGAGATTAAGCAGTTGGGATGGAGCCATACAGGCTTTTTTGTTTGGGGAAACGGCATTGTGGCCGACGGACAGTTCCTCCCGGTAGATGATTACGGGATCGTCCGTATTGACCGGACTGATGATAAAGGCAAGGTTCAGGGCACAGACAATTACTATCTGCCGGCAATGTCAAAAATCTACGCAGATCGAAAGGATATGTTCAAATTTGAACGAATGTTCATCCACGACGACAGCCACAGCAGCATATCGATGGAGGGATATTGCAGGATGATGGCCGATGTGTTTGGGGACAATGCGAAGGTCGGCGTCATGTTCTTGTTTGCGACATTATTCCGTGATATTGTTACGAGCTACACCAAGAACTTCCCGATACTCAATCTTTTTGGTCCGAAAGGTTCAGGTAAGTCTGAGTTAGGGCATTCGCTCATGAGCTTCTTCATCAAGAACAATACTCCACTTAACATTCAGAACGCTACAATCGCAGCATTGGCCGACGCTATTGCGCAATGCAGCAACACACTGGTGCATGTCGATGAGTACAAGAACAATGTCGACCCGGTGAAGATTGAGTTTCTCAAAGGTTTATATGACGGTTCCGGGCGTAGCCGTATGAACATGGATCTTGACAAGAAGAGGGAGATAACATCGGTTGACTCGGCCGTAATCCTCTCTGGGCAGGAGATGCCGACCGTTGATATAGCATTGTTCTCACGTACGATTTTTCTCACGTTCGGCAAGACAGTACATAACCGAGAAGCGAAAAAGAAGTTCAACGAACTGGTAAATATACGCAAGATGGGAGTGAGCCATCTTACTAACGAAATCCTTTCACACAGGAGTGAGTTTGAAAATGACTTCTACAGACAATATGGTTTCGTCAGTGAAGATATTGCACAAGACATACAAGGAAATGAGGTCGAAGACCGTATTTGGCGCGATTGGACCGTACTGCTTGCCTCATACCGCAGTATGAACAAATTGATGGAATTACCTTGGTCATACGATGAGATGCGACAGATAACCATTGACAGCATCCGTCGACAGAATAGTGAATGTGCGGCTTCAAATGAGATAGGCAACTTCTGGAACATGCTGGAGTATATGAGCAGTGAGGGCATGATATACAAAGATGCCGACTATAAGATAAAATATCTCGATGGCATTAAGACAGACATCACGGAACGTCTCTTCAACAACTGCAAACCTGTACTGATGATTCGGCCGAAAAAGATTATATTGCAATATAAGAAAGCGGCGAAACAGACTGATGAGAAGGCCATGAGTGAGCGTAGCATCCGTTTCTATCTGATGACAAGCCCGGGCTTTCTCGGCAAGAAAAAAGGAACAGAACGGTTCAAAGTGGTTATTAACGGACAGGTTCAGAAGAAATATTATCCCAATCAGAACACATCGAAGGACATTGAACAGTTTGACAATCCGTTCTGTTTCGATTACGAGGTCCTCAAACAAAAATTTGAACTTAATCTCGAGACTCGAGAGGAGTCTGTCGATGATGAAGACAATGATCAAGTTCAACAACAAAACATCTTCTAATTATTAAGTGCATATTAGCATCATTCTGCTTTGGCCCGATTGTCGTGAGACAGTCGGGCCTTTTTCATGGCGATGTGTGTAAAAAGGTGTTTTCAATCAGTTTCAGCAACCTTACACACATCACACACATTCACACACACGTTACTAATCAAAGAGTTACGCATTATTAATTTACACACAATTCACACACATTTCCCCACACAAATATTAAATCTTATATTTTTGCACACAAATATAAGTATTACACACATGAAAATTATAGATGTGTGTAAGTATAAAAAGAACTAACTTGTTGATAATCAAATAGTAATATTTTTGTAGGTGCTTGTGTGTGTCGTGTGCAGGTATAAGTGTGTGTCGCTTTAAGAAACTCGTTTCTTCTTACTTTAGTTGGAATTTACTATCTTTGCAAGGAAAACCTTGTTTTATATATACTTATACCTATGAGTAAATTCGTTGTCTATCTCAAACTGCAACCATTTGTCGCCCAGTGGCTTGTAAGTGCTTTCGGCAGTCCGGTGGTCTTCCCTCCTCAGAGTGTGGAGAACTCCACCATCAGACGTTTCATCCGTAAACGCCCGGAGTCAGCTGAGCCTGACACGGCTGCCGATGGTCTCACGGCCATCTGTATACCTGACAGCGCACAAGCCCCGCCGGAGATATACAATTACCTCGGTGTCAAGGGCAAGAAGGCTGTCGAAGAATGCATTGAGGATAATTTTCGGTTATCGATGTGGAGCGAACTCAACGATATGCACGACCTTGGTTGCTCTGTCATGACTGCAATTTATGCCTGGTGCGACAAGCATGGCATCGACTATGACTATGCGCTGACGGTTCGGCAGCGTTATTACCGTATGCGTGATGCCTACCTCAAGCGCGGCATCGATTTCCGGATCAGGGCTCGTAATCATGATTAGATTTTTTTAACATCAAAATCGTAACCACAAGAAGCCTCATTTTGTACAGCACCGTACATCTGCGTACACAGCCGTACACGACCGTACACAAAACTAAATTCATCATAACATGAAATCAATCAATATTATTACTGCCATCGAACGAACGTCCTTCCGTAATCTTGAAGGTATGCGTTATGTCGGTCGGACGGGTGTCGTCCTTCCGGTAGGTGTGGAGTGGATTCCCATTATGGCAAAAACACCATGCTCGCTCGTAATTTCGGACAAAAATGTCGATAACAATACTATATATACGGCAAAACTGGTCTTCAAGACCTGTCAGGATATCACCGACAGCAAGCATTTCGCTTATCGCTGCAAACTGGCAGATGGCCGTTATCGTCTTCTCGGATCTTGCGAGCGACCGTTCGCCGTAATGTCCGTCACCGAGAATATGCCCGAAAAAATCACCGACTCGCAACTCAAAGAAGTGACGGTGACTTATTCCAATAATCGCTTTATTCCTGTCATTCTCACTGAATTGCCTTTAAATAAGTATTTTTCAAACAATTAACGAGTGTCTATCTTTGCCAGAAACAAGATAGACAATGAAATATCAACTCGTTATATCCGGCGAAATCGGTGGTTGGTGGAACTCCTGTTCTGCCGATTATGTGCGTTATGTCCTCAACAACAATCGGGACAAAGATGTACATATCGGTTTCTGCTCTCTTGGCGGCTACGTCAAAGACGGTCTCGAGCTCAATCAGGCTTTCCGCGATCATGGCCGCGTATATGCCCACGCCTTTGGCATGAATGCCAGTATCTCGACAATCGCTATGCTTGGAGCCAAGAGCATCGATATCGTCAAGGGCTCGTTCTTCCTCATTCACAACGTATCGGTCACTCTCTTCAAGTGGGACCAGACCAACAAGGAACAGATTGACGAGTATATCAAGGAACTGCAGAAGACTCGCGCCGATCTCAAAACATTCGACGACGTGCTGGCTTCGATGTATTCGGAGAAGAACGGAAAGTCCATCGAGGAGAACCTCGCGCAGATGCGCAAGGCTAATTGGCTTACGGCACAACAGGCCGTCGAGTTCGGACTTGTCGACAGTATCCGCGATGACGCAGAGACCGAGACTGAAGCCAAGAATTACATCCGCAATTTCGTAAATTCATATAACTTCAAGGATTCAGGCATACCGCCACTCCCTGACGATGATGACTGCCGGTTGTCATCTATCGTCGATGAGTCAGGCAATCCAACTCCGAACTTCCTGCAGAAGACGTGGCAGGGGTTCCAGAGCCTGTTCCGTAACCAACACGCGCTCTCAACTAACACAACAACAAAAATGAAAATGACAATTTTCACTGCTTTGGCGGGCCTGCTGTCCGTCAAAGATGGCTTCGAAGCTGATGCTAATGGCAACATCACCATCAGTCTCGAGCACGCCAAAATCCTCGACGATCATCTCGCAGAGGCAGAGCGTAAGGCGTCTGAAAACGAGTCGACAATCAAGTCGCTCCGTGACAAGATTGACAAGCTCGAAGCAGACGTCAAGGACAGAGACACCCAGATTGTAAATCTGAAGGGGGCCCCGGGTGCCGACAGTGTTGACCATGCCGGCAAGGAGACAACAGGCAATGTACAATCCGCCCGCGATTTGTTTAACTTCATAAACGGTATCTGATTATGGCAACAGGAGCAGTAAATATCACACCGGAGGAACTGAACAAATCGTTCCACACCTACCGCAGTGAACTCATTCTTCAGCCTGTGTTCGCACTGGCTGACGCCCTGCGTTATTGTACGTTGCATCTCGGTGTTCGTTTCAAGGAGACGACCGGCGAACTACATGGCAGCATGGAGATCGGTAACTACGATCCGAACGCTCTCGATGAGGAGGATATAAAGATTATCGGCCGCACGCTCGAGACTCATCACGGTAACTGCGTCAAACAGTTCGACCCGAACTCCGTGCTGAAGTCCATTTATGGATCAAGCATCCTCAAAGGCGACGGACTCAAAAACGTCCCCATCACAAAGATTGTCCTCGCATACCTCATGGGCAAGTTGGGCGAGTCACTGCATGACAATCTCTGGACCGCGAAGCACGTCGACGGCAGTCGCAAGACTTCCGAATACTTCGATGGCTTCGAGACAATCATTGATCAGGAGATTGAGGCGGGCAATATCTCCGCAGCCAACAAGAACCTAATCGAAATCCCGGAGATTACGACGGAGAATGCCGAAGATGTCTTCAAGAGTTTCTTTCGCGCTGCCAGTCCCAAGCTCATCAGTGGCAAGACGCAGCTCTTCTGTACTTTTGATGAGTACTGGAAATACTGCGATTCTTATCAGATGAATCATGGTTCTCTTCCGTACAACAAGTCGTTTGACAAGCCTATCCTCGAGGGATCGATGGGCAAATGTGAGATCGTACCGCTGAACAATGTGTCTGCAGGTAAACTGAAGCTCACAACAAAGTCGAACCTGATTGTCGGCATGAACCTCTCCAAGGAGTACAACGATGTCATCATCGAGAAGTCTCTGAAGTCTCACTATTATCTTGACTTCATTTGCAACATGCTCTTCGGCTGTCAGATCCGTTCTCTATCGCCTGAGTTCGGTTGCTATGCCACGGTCGAGGCTTAACAATTAAACATATATATGTATGGGAAAGTGTACTGACAGCGCAACGCTGTATGATGATGTCAACTTCTGCGCCGGACAAAAGTCCATGCCGGGAGTACGCAGTTATATCTACGGTATCAGCAAACGTGATGTTATCAGCTATCCGACCATCGACCGCGACAAGGTCAAGGAGATGGCCAAGGTGGCTGTATATGAGGGTGACTTCGTTCTCGCCGCTGACAAATACTGGCATCGCCTCGCCATCGTACCTAACGATGGTGAGATGAAGTCCGAAAATCAGGGCTCTTACGGCAGCAAGACCTTCAAGAACACGGTGACGGTCAATCTCCCGGGAACGGAAGAGGAGGCGACCGGTTATATCGCGGAGGCTAACAACGACGAGATGCTGTATCTCGTGCCGCAGCGCAATGGTAAGTATCGTTTGGTCGGCTCCGAGGCGTTCACGCCTGAACTGAAGCTGTCTCAGAACAGCGGCAAGAGCACGACCGATGCTAATCAGACCACTCTCGAGATTGCCGCAGACGACGAGTATCCCACCCCGTTCTATCCGGGCAAGATTCTCACGTCAGAAGGTGTCATCAGTGGCGCCACAGGCAAACCGATGGTTGATACTGAAGGTTGAAACATTCTGGGGTAATATAATGTCTTTCAGGGATGGCCACGGACGCATACTGTCCCGGTCATCCCTTTTAATTTTTTAGTTACATGAAAACTGATAGAGTCTTAACAAAAAAAATTCAGGAGTGGCTCGCAAAGCCTGAACATACCGACCGCGAAGATATCATGTCCGGCGCTCTCATGATGCTGCAGGTCAACCGCAATCGTGCGCTGTTCAATCAGATCACGCGCAATCCTTTACGATTGGTCGACAAAATACGCTACGAGCTGGGCAAGTTCCTGCCGGCGAGGCTCGATGACATGACGCGCGAAGATGTCATTGAGCTTAACAACGAGATAATGCCGCCTGTTGCGGAGGCCATAGAAGCGGAACCGGAGGACAATGACAACCGTCCGCCGGAGCAAATCGACCTTCCTCTGCACAAGGGTATCCGCGCTGATCACGACAGCCTACCGCCGGAGATTCAGCGTTTATGGTCTGATAATATCGAGCGATGGCAGCGCATCAAGCAGCTCTATGAGACCTGTCGTGCTATCGCAAGACCGTGTGAACGATACACCCATCTGGCGGCGCTCAGGGACTCCTGGTATAAGTACAAGGAGGCCATGAATTCCTACGATGATTTCGTAGTGCAGGGTCCGGCAGTGACGTCGGACGACACGGCTGATGTCGTGCCGGCCGACGCTGCTACAACGGCTCGGGATATTAACAACGCACGGTCATATCTCTCCAAGAATATCGATGCTCTGTTGACGCTCGCGCAAGAGGGCCGGAATGAAGATGTTACAGAGAAGACTCGTGACAATTATTCCAAGCTCCTGTCTAAGGTCCAGAAGCGCGTGACGTTGCTTGTTCGCAATGGTCAGGTCATCGGTGATGACATCCGTGGCAAACTCCAACCTCTTGGTGTCGTTTTTGAGTAATGGGCAAGGGACGTAGCGTATCTTCAATACTCAAGCCGCTCAAGGATTGCCCGTGTCAAACCTACCTTGGCATCGGACTTCATACGCTCGGTCTGCTTGACTGGATTCTCAAGCAGACCGGGCCGGCCGATGTCTACGTCAGCACGTTTTCGACGTCTGACGCTTTCCTGTCGGGCTTCTACCGGCTCCGCTGCAAGCGGCTCATCAACCATTCGGTGCTTATCGCCGACTTGAAGGCATCGCAGAAGACCATTAATCTGTATCGTCTTATGCAGAACTGCTTCGATGACGTATATCTGTCGATGAACCATTCCAAGGTTGTCCTGGTTTGTAACGATGATTGGCAGGTCGCGGTCATCAGTTCGCAGAACCAGACATACGGAGACCGCGCGGAGTGTACTCTCGTCTCTACGTCGCGAGAGACATTCCGGGAGATATATGCAGGATTGAGTGCTATAGTCAATGATCATTCTCTTCAACTAAATGGATTATTCAACAGACTTACTGAGCGAAATCAAAGAGAAAGCTGCAGAACTGATGTCTCCGATGGAGATATCATTCCTTTTGGGTATTGATGAGATGCAGCTCTCTGACGACATCGCTACGCCCGGCCATCCGGTCAGACGTGCGTATTATGGAGGGTTAGCGACGACCGCCAACGTCCTGCGCCGTAACATTATCGACACGGCTTCGGCCGGTTCTCCGGCTGCGATAGCGGAATGCCAGCGGCGCATCATGACGCTGCTCTCGGATATCGCTTCATAATCGCTTCCATACATTATTATATATGAGCCTTCCTGTTCACATCGACGAGTATCAGCGGTATATTGTCCTCAATGACGACGAACTGCGCGAGTTGCACATCAATCCGGCAATCCTCGAGAGGTTGCATCGATTGCGGGGCGCCTATTCCTATTGGCTGCAATTTCCCGACAAGTTCGACAAGGACATCGTGCAGTTCGATATGGCCATGTTTCGCGTAAACCGCGCACAGGCGTATGACGACGTGCGGCTGGTGCAGATTCTTCTTGGCAATATGCAACAGGCTAACAGGGATTTCATGCGGTGGAAGATTAACCAAGATCTCGAGCAGGACCTGAAGGCGGCACGTCGTGCCGGTGAGCACAAGGCGGTGGCGGCCATCGAGAAGGCTCGCATCCTCAATAACCGCACGGACAAGCCTGACGAGCCGGAACTGGAGTTCGACAAGATTGTACCTCAGAACTTCGAGCCGACTGATGATCCGACAGTTCTCGGCATCGAGCGTATTCCGGATCTGCGTGGCCGCATCCGCAAACTCAACAAGAAATACATGTCTGACAATGTCGAATTTGTAGATTATCAGGAGGTGGAGACAGATGACGGAGACTCAGCAGACGAATAGACAGTTTTTCAATGATGGGCAGTACTACATGCTGTCCATGATGCCGCGTGACCTCGTGGCCGTCTGTGGGCGTGGCTTCGGCAAGGGTGCTGTACAGGCCAAGCGCCTTCAGACAGCTTTTCAGGGCATGCCGGGCTCGATGGGTGGATTCGTAGCGCCATCAGTCAAGCGTTGTCTGACCAATATCCTGCCGTCCATGCTGATTCATCTCGAGCGATGGGGCTTCAAGCGTGACATACATTACACCGTCGGCAAAAAACCGTGGAAGGCGTTGCACTGGAAATCTCCGCTGTTCGTCCCGGCCAATTGGGAAAACACCATCTCGTTCTATAATGGCAGCGTCTGCAATATCATCAGCCAGGACCGCACGGGCACGTCCAACTCTATGTCACTCGACTATCTCATCATCGACGAGGCGAAATTCATTGATTACGAACGTCTTAAAGATGAGACATTTCAGGCCAACCGCGGCAATCAGATGTATTTCGGCAAGCACTTCATGCACCACGGAATGACCATCACGTCCGACATGCCCATTACCAAACAGGGGTCCTGGTTCCTGAAGTACAAGGATGAAATGGATCCTGAGCTTGTCGAGGTCATGGAGGGACTCGTATATCAGATCTGGGTCGTTCGTCGGCGCATGGTCAAATATCCGGAGCGGACCGCATACTACGAGCGTCAGCTGCAGCAGCTTAACGCACAGCTTGATTCCTTCCGTTCTAAGTGCTTGTTATACAAAGAATATACGTCGGTCGAAAATCTCGCTCTGCTCGGCGAGGATTTCATCCGACGCATGAAGCGCGAGCTTCCGCCATTGACATTCGCTACGTCCATCATGTGCCGGCGCATCGGCATCTCGGCAGATGGCTTTTATGGAGGTATGCGCGAATCGGTCAATCTATATACGGCTCCTAATACCTCGGTTCTTAACCTCCAGAATTTGGATGCGGGTAAACTCAAGACAGAAGACTGTCGTATGGATGGCGACCTCGACAAGGACTTACCGCTGATAATAGCATTTGACGCAAATGCCAATATCAACTGGCTTGTCGTCGGACAGGTCGGTAAAGATGGTAAGCTCCGAATCCTCAAATCATTCTTTGTTAAATATGAACGTAAGATCCCGGAACTTCTTGACGATTTCCTCGATTATTATAGATACCATCGCCGTCATCAGGTCATCTTCTATTATGACGCGACGTTTGTGGGCAACAACTACGCTCTCCACAACAACGACTTCCATTCCGAGATCGAGAAGAAGCTCCGGCGTGCGCAATGGGTGGTTCGAGCTGTCTATATTGGTCAGCCCATGAAACATCTCCTGAAGAACGCTCTCATCAACCGTATGTTTCGCGGCAAGGCCAACCATCAGGTGCTCATCAACCGTGACAACAATCCGGATCTGCTCATTTCCATCACTTCGGCCGGAGTCTACAACGGCCAGAAAGACAAGCGCGGCGAGAAGCTCGTGGAGACAGAGGAGGACAAACTGGAGTCGCGCACTGATGGATCCGATGCCTTCGATACTCTTTGCATCGGCGCCGAGCGTTTCCCGGTCGTCCAGACTTCGGCCGGCATGGCCAACAGTTATCCCGGCAAATAACATGGGTCTTTAAATGTTAAATAATCATTGTACTACGCAAAAAGTTAGTAAAATATTTGGCTACTATCTAAAAAAATAGTATCTTTGCATTGTTCAAATATAAAAGCAATAAAATGAAAGAAAAGAGAAGTATTACACTAAAAGTAACAGAAAGTGAGGAAGAGCTGATAAAAGCAATTAGAAATTATTGTGATAGCTATCCTAATGGTCATCCGGATTTGCTAATATTCGCACAGGATATCTTTGACCGGATGACATTGATGCCTAAAGAGTAAAAACAAGCCCTCCCAATCGGGAGGGCCTAAACAAAACTAATATGGAAATCGTAACAAAGAAACAGGACGTGCTCATATCTGATATGAAGCAACGTATGAGTGACATTTATTTGGCTGTGTCATGGCGTGAGATTAAACGTGATTATTTTAATAACGGGAAATCAATGTCTTGGTTTCAACATAAAATGTACGGGATAGACGGTAATGGAGGAGTCGGAGGGTTTACCCCAGAGGAGGCAGAACAGCTTAGCGGCGCTCTTTGTGACCTTGCAGACCGCATACGCCGTGCAGCGGAAAAAATAAAAGCTCCGGTTAATATTGCAACCGTTATTTGAACACAAGTCGCCGGTGAGCTTCCGGCGCATATATTTAAGGTCTTTGGTGATTACGCCAAAGACCTTTTTTAAATCATAACTTTCAATATGTTTTGTCTGTATGATGGTATTACAAAGTAAAACAACCTATATTGCAAAGTAAAACAACTTATATTGCTTTGTAATAGATATTGTTTGGCAATTGCCTTGCAGCTTTTCACCTGTTTCGTAATTGCCAAAGGATGAAAAATATAGAAATGTGTTTACATATTCCGCTCCAAAAGATAAGGTAATTGCCGTTTCTTACGTAGGGCGGTGGGGGCTGCTAAAGCAGTGATTTGCTGCGCAAATTTACTGCAAAAGGCTAAATTGCTGCGTTTCAGCCTTTTGCGATTTTCGATAGTGGAAAAATTGTGCAAAATGGTCTTATTCTGCCCGTTTTGCGTTCGGTTTTTGATTGCGAACGTCATTTTTTTTAGCGGTTGCCGCCCGAATTGTGGCCGCTTGCCTAAAAATTACCGAAAAAATGATGTTTGTGAAATAGTCGGAATTGTATGTTTGTGAAAATTCTTATTATTTTACAATGCCGCCCCGCTTTTCTTCGGGCGGATGACGTTGCACTACCATCCGCCCGAAGAAAAGCGGGGAATAAGGTCGCGTGGCTGATGGCCGTAGAGCGAATTTTGCAAATACACTCAATGGTCATCAGTCGCGCCATTATTTTGCCTTGGTCCTGCTGACAGCTTATTGCATAGC
>CABUXJ010000008.1 GCA_902495455.1 uncultured Prevotella sp. | reverse complement strand
TTGCGGTCATACAGGCTAAAATAAACCGAAGACCGAGAGAGAAACTAAAATTTTCTACACCCGTGAGAGAGTTTTACAAAAACTTTTCGTAATATTGCACTTGCTTGTTGACTCTTTAGCAGGGCGTAGGACTGTGGTCTGCTATACTTTTATTCCTTTTTATTCTGCTTTTACATAGATTTTGTGTACTTTTGTAGAAAAGTCGATGTTATCGAAAACTTGACAAAAAGGTTGATATGCCTGAAGCCTTCAAAGCCGCTGTTGATAAGTGAATGACTGATGAATAACCATTGTATAAACGAATACACCATGACAGATATAATGAATAATAAGTTTTATGAAGCTCTTTACGCCGACATCAAAAGTGTGCTGATCTCGGCCAGAACCACCTCCGTTGTTGCCGTCAACACCGCAATGGTCAGGGCTTACTGGGGTGTTGGCAAACTTATAGTCGACGCACAGGGTGGCGAACATAAGGCTGCCTATGGAGAAAATCTCATTGACCGGCTTGCCGAAAGGTTGACAGCTGATTTTGGCAAAGGTTTTACACGCTCAAATCTGCGTACAATGCGGCAGTTTTACCAGATATTTCCAAATTGCCACTCACTGAGTGGCGAATTGAGTTGGACGCATTATCGGCATCTCATCAGGGTTGGCAACGATAAAGCCCGCGCTTATTATGCTGAGGAAGCGGCAAAGGGATGCTGGAGTGTCAGGGAGCTTGAGCGTCAGATTGCCACTCAGCACTACGAGAGGCTGCTTTCTACGCATCGCGACCATGAAGAAACCAGAAAATTGCTGAAAGCCAACCAGCCGGTGAAACCGGATAAATACGATCCGATGGCTTTGATTCATGACCCGTTCATTCTTGAGTTTCTTGACGTGAAGCCGGATGCCGCCTTGCAGGAATCGGAGCTTGAGGCTGCAATCATATCCCATTTGGAGCAGTTTCTGCTCGAACTGGGGCGGGGATTTGCGTTTGTCGGGAGGCAGAAGCGTATCACCATTGACGGTCAGCACTTCTATCCGGACCTTGTGTTTTATAACATTCCAGCCCGGTGTTATGTCATAATCGACCTGAAAATGCACAGTGCCGGTTATTCCGACATCGGTCAGATGCAGCTTTATGTCAATTACTATAATATGGATGTATGTACCGAAGCTGACAATCCGACAGTCGGCATAGTCTTGTGCTCCGAAAAGAACGACTCTGTGGTAAGATATACGCTCGGCGGCCGGAACGATATAGGCGTTTTCTCACCGCAGTATAAGTTGATAATGCCGACAGAGGAAGAATTGAAGCGTGAGATTGAACGTACCCGCGAAAATTTCAACCTAATGAACCAATAAGACCTATGGCGGCCGGTTTTCATCAAGAAAATATTGATTCGGGACAGAAGCGTCGCATCTCCTATCTTGAATCTATAATTTGAATCTATATTTGAATCTATATTCCATCAAAGGACGATATTTCCTCTTCCCTTTTCGGCTTTTACATAGATTTTGTGTACTTTTGCAAGAATACTATATCAATCAGACTTTGACATGATAAAGCGACTGAACATACTGCTACTGACCTTACTGACAGTTACCGCGATATTGGCTCAACCCTACTGCGACGTGCGGCGTTTCACGCTGCGTGACGGGCTTGCCGCAAGTTCCATATCCCGTTTTGACCAGACGCCGGACGGGCTGATGTGGTGCTCGACGTGGAACGGCCTGTGCTGTTATGACGGCTATCGTTTTGCTACGTTCCGCAACCAGCCCGGAGTGAACGAGGTTCTCACGACCAACCGTATCTTTCTCATCCGCCCCAGTGTCACGGGCAACATTTGGTGTTGCACCTACGACCGCCACATATATCTTTTTGACACACGAACCTGCCGCTTTGTCAACGTCAGTGAGATGATACGCCGCCAGTTTGGCGAGACCGTGGTCGGGCGCGGTATCTACTCGCTGGCCAACGGCAAGACGTGGATTGTCAGCAGCAAGGGCGGGGCAAACTTCCGCATCGACGATGTCGGCGTGGAAGAAGGCCGCGGGATAGAGATGTTTTCCAAGGAAGCAGGCAATCTGCGCAGCAATAATCTGAAAAAAATCGAGCTTGACTCCGAAGGCCGCGAGTGGGTCTTTGATGACCGCGGCGTGTTCATAGCCGACGGCAGTCTGCGGAGCGACATCCCATTTGAATATTTCGGTCAGCTGGATCGTACCGTACTGCTCGCCTCGCCTGACGGCCGCGTCTACACCTGTGCCCGTGGCGCCAAGACGCTGCGTCAGTTGGCAATGCCGTCGGGTGTGCGCCGCATCAGCGACATCACTCCGTTGGATTCTTCATCTGTTCTGCTCGCCACCGACGCTGGGGTGGTGGCCGTCAGAATTGCCGGCGGCCGGATGACGACAAAGACATGGCCGATGGCCGTGCCCGGCGAATCGTCATCGGCGGTGCGTGAAGTCTACGCCGACAGCCGCCGACGGATATGGGCTTTCACCGACGGCGAGGGTATAGTCATGACAGACACGAAGACCGGAGAGACACGGAGGCTCATGGCGCGGGCGTCAAACGCGATGTTGGCAACCACGAGCGACCGTCCCTTTTTCCTTGAGGACAGGTATGGGACGGTCTGGACCGTTCCGACCGGTGGCACGTTCAGCTATTATGACGAAACGACCATGCGGCTCGTGCCGTATGTCCTCAAGTCGCAGGACGGTATGGGTGTCGTCCAGTCGACGATGAACAAGTGTTTCATCGACGCGGAGAGGAATCTGTGGTTCACGGGTATGCGCGACGCAACCATCGTCAACTTCAAGTATCACCACTTCCGCAACATCACCGTGGCGCCGCAGGAGGATGTCCGCTCGTTGCTCGTCGACCGTCACGGACGCACATGGGCGGGAACTTACAACGGCCGTATAGCCGTCTACGAAGGTGACCGCCTCGTCGGATATGTCAACAAGGAGGGCCGTCTGCAGATGGCACCGACCGCTTTTGCCAACCGTATCTATGCCCTGCGTGAAGACTCCCGCGGGCGTGTCTGGGTGGGAACGAAAGGTGAGGGACTATTTGTCATCGGGCCCGAGGGCGGCGTGACACATTATGTCAACAATCCCGCCGACAGCTATTCGCTCAGTCACGACGACATCTACGACATCGACATCGACCGACGCGGACGAATGTGGGTGGCCACGTTTGAGGGCGGCATCAATCTTGTCGACGAGCGCCGGGACGGCAAAATCCGTTTCATCAACTGTCACAACGAGATGAAGCAGTATCCCGACAGTCTCTATTTCGGCAAGATACGCCGTGTGACGCACGACAACCGCGGTTCGATCATCCTGTCCACGAGTAGCGGCCTGATCACTTTCTCCGACGATTTTGCCTCTCCGGACAAGATTCGTTTCCATACGTCTGTCCATGTGGTCGGTGACACAGCGAGCCTCATGGCCACCGACGTGCAGCAAACGCTCGTGACGCGCAGCGGCCGGATCATGGTGGCTACGATGGGCGGTGGCGTCCAGGAGTTGGTCTCCGACCGGGTCAGTGAGGACAACCTGCGTTTCCGCAACCTCACGAAAGTGCGTCCGGACGAGAGCATCGTCCAGTCGGTGACGGAGGACAACCGGGGCAATATATGGATTATCCGTGAGAGCAGCCTCGAACAGTACAATCCCGAGACGGGCGCATTGTTGCAATATGGTCCCGGCAATATCGGCTATGATGTCGAGATGTCGGAAGCAAAAGCTGTCCACAATCCCGTGACGGACGAAATATCGGTGGCTGTCTACGGGGGATTCATCACCTTCCGGCCGGCCAATCTGAAGAAGAGCGACAGCCGGCCGAACATTGTCTTCACCGGAGTGCTCTATCAGGGGGACAACGAGATGGAACCGTTGCTCAACAAGGCGGTCCTCGAAGTGCCTTCGGACCGGCGCAATCTTACGGTCTATTTCGCAGCATTGGAGTATTCGGACAAATATTTGGTGAAGTATGCCTACAAGCTGGATGGCGTCGACGACAAGTGGAACTATGTCGGTGCGGCCAACAGCGCCTCGTTCAACTATCTCCCCGCCGGCCGCTACAAACTGCTTGTGAAGAGCACCAACTGCGACGGAGTGTGGTTGGACAATGTCGCCGAACTTGAGATTTACGCACATCCGACATTCTGGGAGACCGGCTGGGCATGGTTGCTCTATGCCATGCTTTTTGTCGGCATGATCTGTCTGGCCATCTATATATACAATCTCCGCAGCCGGGCGGCTATGGAGCGCGAAATGAGCGAACTGAAGACCAAGTTCTTCACTGAGATCAGCCACAACCTGCGCACGCCGCTGACTCTCATCGGAGCACCTGTCAGCGAAGTGCTCAACAGCGTCGGACTGACTGACTCGGCCCGCCGCCATCTCGAAATGGTCCAGCGCAATGCCTCCCGTATGCTCGAACTGGTCAACAAGATGCTCCGTTACAACATGGACAAAGGGGTCTATATCAGTGATGACCACGTCGTCCCGGCATCGGAGGTGAAAACCGTTGCGCAGGAAACATCGTCTGTCGCACCGGAAATGTCTTCCGTTGTGCAGGAAACACCAAGCGGTACGACCAGGGGGAAGCGTGAGCATATCCTCGTTGTGGAGGACAATGGCGATGTGCGCGACCTCCTCGTCAGCATCCTGCAAAACGACTATACGGTCGTGGAGGCCGAAAACGGACAGCGCGGACTGGAGATTGCGGAGACGGAGATGCCTGACTTCATCATTACAGACGTCATGATGCCTGTCATGGACGGCTTGTCGATGGTCCATCGCATCAAGCAGAACAAGGATATCTGTCACATCCCAATCATCGTGCTCTCGGCCAAAGCATCTCTTCAGGACCGCCTCGACGGTCTGCGCGAGGGCATCGACGACTATATCACGAAGCCGTTTAGTGCGACCTATCTCAAGTCGCGGGTGAGCAACATCATCCGCCAGCGCCATCTTCTCCAGCAGGCATATCTCGAACAGATTAAGCCGGAGGACCGGAAGACATACAGCCTGGAGGCGCCGCAGATTGTAGATGCTGACAACGAGATGATGAAACAGTTGCTCGGCTATCTTGAGGAGCATATCAGCGACACGTCGTTGAAGATAGAGGACCTTGCCGATGCCGTCAATCTGGGACGCTCCGTGTTTTACGGGAAGATCAAGAGCATCGTTGGCATGACGCCGGTCGACTTCGTCAGACATATACGCATGCAACGGGCGGAGCAACTCATCGCCGGAAGCAACTACACCTTCTCGCAGATTGCATATATGGTGGGCTTCTCCGATCCCAAGTATTTCGGCAAATGCTTCAAGAAAGAGACGGGCATGACGCCGTCGGAATACAGGGAGAAGGCCAACTGATCGGTTCCTCCGGCTTGTAAATCCATTCGGTATGAACAATAAAAAGACGCGGAGACACATGGAATTTTCGTTTTTCCCAGATGTCTCCGCGTCTTTATTGTCTTTTCAGAACGTTGCGCCGTTGCGTCAGGCGCGTGTCTTTACTTCACTTTCACGTATATCGTCTTCTGGTTCTGAGCCGCACTGGAGTTGCCGACCATAACCTCATATTTGCCCGGAACGACGCGCATCGTGTTGGTCTTCACGTCCCAGCCCTCGAAACTCTCGCGGGGCAGGTCGATGGTGACGGTCGTGCTCTCGCCGGCTTTCAGCGCCACACGCTTATAGGCGCGGAGCGTCTTCAGCGGGCCTTCGGTGTCGGCCGTGTTGCGGATGTACACTTGCACGACCTCCTCGCCGTCACGCTTACCGCTGTTGGTCACGGCGACGCTCAGCGTGCCTTTCTTTGCGTCATACTTGGGAGTGCCGAAGCTGAACGTCGTGTAGCTCAGACCGTGGCCGAAGGGGAAGGCCGCTTCGCCGGTGAAGTAGCGGTAGGTGCGTCCGGCCATGCGGTAGTCCTCGAAGTCCGGCAGCTGGTCGGAATTCTTATAGAACGTCACGGGCAGCTTGCCGCTTGGATTGACGTCGCCGAAGAGGATGTCGGCCACGGCCGTACCTCCCTGTTCACCGCCATACCATGCCTGAAGGATGGCGTCACACGTAGCTGTTTCAGGTTCAAGTCCCATCGCACCGCCGGAGCAGCAGACGAAGATGACCTTCTTGCCGGCCTCGCGGAGCATGGTGAGCATGTCGCGCTGAACCTGCGGCAGTTCGATGTTGAGGCGATCGCCGCCGCGGAAGCCCGGTTCGTCGACTTTCATTTCCTCGCCTTCGAGGCGCGGTGAGATGCCTCCGACGAATATAACGGTCTTGGCGTCGCCCACTTCGGCCAGCAGCTGCTCGCGTGTCGGAGTGGCTTTTCTCGTCAGGTCAAACTGCATGGCGGCCATGTTGTCCTCCTGAACGTAGTCAATCTGGATGGTGTAGGTCTCGCCGGCCTTGAACTTGCGCTTCACCTGCTGATAGTCGATGCGGTGGCGTGATTTCCATTTGTTGATGACCGTGTCGCCGTTGAGGATTACGCGGGCCTTGTCGTCACAACCGATGGACAGCGTCAGCGTCTCGTCCTCGGCGGGAGTGAACGTACCCTCATATCTGGCCGAGAAGTGTTCGAGATTGACACCCGGCGCGAATACCGTCGCACCGCCGTTGCTCAGATTGATAGGCTCGCGTATATAATCCGTGGCTGCCGGCTCGCCGCTCATTGTCTCGTTGTTCCAATAAGTGGCCTTCATGCCCTTCCGGCCGTCATGGCTCACCATCATGTCGTAGCGGCTGTCGTCCACCTCGTAGCGGGTCAGACCGCATCCGGGGATATAGCGGACGTTGCCGATTTTGTTGCGGATGCCCTGCAGGATGGTCACCGTGTGTGTCGGATAACCGCTGTAGTTGCCCCACATCATGGTGGAGTCGCTGGCGTTGGGGCCCATGACGACGATGTCCTTTGCGTCCTCGCGGCTCAGCGGCAGGATGTCGCCGCTGTTCTGAAGCAGCACGGTTCCCTTGCGGGCCATGTCGAGGGCCATCCGCTTGTGGGCGTCACAGGCTACGATTGATTCCGGAATCTTTGTCCATTCGACAAGTTCGTCCGGATCGAAGTCGCCGAGTTCGAAGCGCGCCTTGAGCAGACGGCGGACGCAGATGTCGATGTCGGCCTCGCTGACGTCTCCGGCTTTGACCGCATCAGTCAGACGGTTGTAGTTGGCACCGCACTCCACGTCCGTACCCGAACGTACGGCCTTGGCCGATGCCGATGCCGCGTCCTTTGACACCTCGTGCTTGCCTTTCTGCCAGAAGTCGCCGATGGCACCGCAGTCGCTCACGATCATTCCCTTGAACCCCCATTCGTCGCGCAGTATCTGTTGCTCGTAGCGTGTGTTTCCGCAACACGGCTCGCCGTCGATGCGCTGATAGGCGCACATGACTTCGGCTACGTTGCCCTTCTGCACGAGCGCCTTGAACGCCGGAAGATAGGTCTCCCAGAGGTCGCGCGCCGGCAGGTTCTCGATGTTGAACGAATGGCGGTTCCACTCCGGACCGCTATGCACGGCGAAGTGTTTGGCGCAGGCCAGCAGTTTCCTGTATTTGCTGTCCTCCGGTCCCTGAAGACCGCGCACGACAGCCAGTCCCATGCGCTCTGTCAGATATGGATCCTCACCGTAGGTCTCCTGTCCGCGTCCCCAGCGCGGGTCGCGGAAGATGTTGATGTTGGGCGTCCAGAACGACAGGCTTTGATACTTCTTGATGTTGCCGCTCTGCTTGGCCTGCCGTGCCTTTACGCGGGCCTCGTCGCTCACGGCCGTGAAGACCTGCTCCAGCAGCGCGTCATCCCACGAGGCCGCCATGCACATGGTGATGGGGAACACCGTGGCGAAGCCGTTGCGGCCGACGCCGTGCAACGCCTCGTTCCACCAGTCAAACTGAGGTATGCCGAGCCGCGCGATGGCCGGCGAACCGTTCATCATCAGCCGGGTCTTCTCTTTCAGCGTCAGCCGTCCCAACAGGTCTTCGGCGCGCTGCTCTGCCGTGAGACTCGCGTCCTGATAGGGTAGCGTTTGGCTCATGGCCGGCATCGCGCATGCCATCAGAAGCGAGATGATAATCTTTCGTTTCTTCATTTGTTCTGTTTTGTAGGTTTGGTTATTGATTAGTGTTATTTCGTTTGTAGTCGTATTGCCGCGTCACAAAAAAGTGAGGAGACCGCAGTGTAATCATAATCTTACGCCGCAGTCTCCTCATTTACCAGTCTTTAATATCAACGCCCTTAGTCGTGGACTGTTGTATATTATATAATAAGGTGTATCTTATTTTACGACAACCTTCTTGCCGTTCTTCACAACGATGCCCTTGAAGTTGTCGTTAACCTTCTGACCGGCGAGATTGTAAGCGGGAGCGTCAACTGCAACCTTCTCGACAACGGCGCTGCTGATGCCGTCGCTACCACCTTTATACCAACGCGGGTCACCCACCTTAGTGTCAATCTTCAGAGTGAAGTTGCCGTTGTCCGGATCAGTGAAGATGTCGGCAGAGCTCTGCTCTCCGGCGGGGAGGTCGGCGATGTTGTTAGAGCCATAAACGCAGTCAGAAGTGCGGAGGCAGTTTGTGAACGTCATTGTTCCGGCAGAACGGGCACCTCTTGATTTCTCGGCATCAAATGTCTTACCGAGGATGACATTTGTCATTGTCAAGTTAGTGCTTTGGCCATTGGCATCCATGAAGTAGCGTCCTGAAGCAACGTTGTTGTAGAATGTGCAGTCAGAGATTGTCACACCGTTGGCGATAGGAGCCTTTGAAGCCTCGATGAAACTGCGCTGAGAGGTGTTGAATGTGGTATTCTTGATGTCGAGTTTGCCGATGTTTGTGTCAGCTGTACCGAAATAGAATACGGAGTAACCGTTGCCACTCGACATGTTGGTCATGACGCAGTTGTCGACAATGATATTCTGAATAGCAATAGCTTCACTACCCTGAGTACGGATGAGCGACCGCTCCATGCCGTTGATTTCAATGCCTTTCAGCGACAACTCGCCAACGGTGGCTGGTTTGCTCTGGTTGATGAAATACTGGCATCCTCCGTCAGCAATCTTAACGTTCTCGAAGCGGATGTAGTCGTGAGTGCCTTCGAGGTTGAAGCTCTTCGGGAAATTGAGCGTAGGTTTCTCGCCCTCGCCCTTGATTGACAGGGAGAATCCTTCGGGCAGACTGACTCCGGTCTTCTCTCCGGCCTCGCTTAAGCCATAAACATCAATGGTGCCCTTTGTTCCGGGGATAATGATTTCAGCGCTTGTTCCGCCGGCATTTTCAGCTACGGTGTTGATGAGCTCCTGAGTCAGAGCCTCGTCTGCATCAGTGAGAGTGTACTGATAGTCCTGTGCGTTGACGCCAACCACGCAAAGCGCTGTGGCAACTAAAGTAAAAATTTTCTTCATAAGTTTTTTTGTTTGTAATTAATAGTATGTTGTTTTGTTTCCTTCGTGTCTTATTATTTCACTGCAAAGATAGCGAAAAACATTTATACCCGCATCCTTTTGCTGTCTAAAAAGTAGTAATTTTTAGCAAACAATAGAGTAAAATCAGAGTTTTCGCCAACTTTTCGCTTTTTGACAGGGATAAAGTATTGCAATCTCGTAGTTGCGGCTCGTACGATTCCTATAATGAAACGCAAAGCCCGCAAAGCCGCAAAGGCATGAAAGCTCAAGGCATTGAATATCTCAATCTGTTGTCTTTGCGTCTTTGCGACCTTCGCGTTTCCGTTTCGGCGGCAACGCCTGTTTAAGACTTGTTTGCAATTCCGAAAAAACTTTACTTTAACAATGGTTAAACGTCGACGGAATTTCGTTTCCCGAATTACGGCCCAAAATAACGTTATTTTTGCTCAAATTGGAGATGTTGATAATCAGTGAGTTATAATTGTGAGCTTTTTATGACAAAGCCGTAAGGGCCTCCCGGCGTTGCAACGGGGCGCTCGTTGCATTGCGACGGGGCTGCCGTTGGGGTGCGAAGGCGGCCCCGTCGTGACCCCGGGAGGCCCTTACGGCAAGATCGCGGCATTTTTTCGGACGAAAAATGAGCAGGAAATGACTCGATGTCCGCTTTTGTTTCGGAATAAAATAATGTTAAATTCGCAGAATTGCGCGGACGAATTAACGTCTCTTTACTTTTTTCTTCCGCCTCCTTGCCCATTAACCATTTGACTGTACTCATCCCCTTGGACGGGGCATTTGGTGAGCTGGAGGAGGGTGCTTCGGGGTGTAATTTTTAGCAGACAATAGAGTAAAATCAGAGTTTTTGCCAATTTTCTGGTCAGAAGGATAGTTGTTTTACGATATTTTACATTATATTTGCAAAACCAAATAACGAGATACTATTAACAATAACAACAAACTAAAACAAAATTTTTTATGTCTGAACAAATTAAGCGTATCAGAACGACGCTATTGCTGGCTCTTCTGCTCATTGCGGGGGGAGTCTCGGCACAGACTGTAAAAGTCACCGTGAAAGACTCCAACGGTGAAGCAGTCATTGGAGCGAGCGTGATAGAGAAAGGAACGCGCAATGGAACGGTCACTGATTTTGACGGTAACTGTAGTATCAAATTGCAGGGCAAGCATCCACTTGTCATCTCATACATCGGTATGAAGACCAAAACCGTTGACACGAAGGGCAAGACCACTCTCAACGTTACGTTGGAGGATGACGCCGCGACACTCAATGACCTGGTGGTCATCGGCTACGGTACGGTGAAGAAGAAAGATCTGACCGGCGCCGTTACGTCTGTAAGTGCCAAGCAGATAGAGAACATCCCTGTAAGCAATGTAGGTGAAGCTCTGACCGGTAAGATGGCCGGTGTGAACATCACAACCACGGAAGGTTCACCTGATGCCGACATAAAGATACGTGTCCGCGGAGGAGGTTCGCTGTCACAGGACAACTCACCTCTTTATATAGTCGATGGTTTCCCGGTTTCGAGCATCAGCGATATTGCTCCGAGCGAAATCCAGAGCATCGATGTCCTGAAGGACGCCTCTTCTACGGCTATTTATGGTGCGCGCGGTGCCAACGGTGTAATCATCGTGACGACAAAGAGCGGTAAGGAAGGCAAGACACAGGTGAACTTCAACGCCTCTATGGGATGGAAGAAAGTCACAAAAGCCGTCAAGACATTGTCTCCCTACGAGTTCGCCATGTATCAGTATGAGCTGGATCAGGCTGGTTCAGCATACGGTAACTTCAACGACCTCGATATATGGAAGTCAATCGACGGCAACGACTATCAGGACATCATCTTCGGTCGTACCGGTGTGCAGCATCAGTATAATGCAAGTGTGAGCGGCGGTTCGAAGGATGTGAAGTATAACATCGGTTTTTCTCATATTGACGAAGAGAGCATCATGATGGGCTCCGGATATTCAAAGAACAATGTCAATGCGAAACTTAACGTCAATCTCAACAAGTGGCTGTCACTCGACTTCAACGGTCGTATGGCATTCACGAAACTTGACGGTCTGAGTGGCGGTGCCGATACTAACGAAAGCAACGCCGCTAACAGTATCGTGGCAAATACCGTGGCATATGCACCGGTAGAGCAGCTCACATCAAATGACGAGGATGAGGAAGAGAACAGCACGACGACGCGAAGAACACCGTTGCAGCGCATCACTTCTACATATAAGTATCAAGAGCGTTTCCAGCAGAATTACAATCTGGGCCTGAACTGGAAGCCGATAAAGCATTTCACATTCCGCAGTGAGTTCGGTTACGGATGGAGATATAACGACACTGATCAAGTGTGGGCATCGGAGGCTGTGACCAATTCCAAATATGGTTACAACGGTATGCCTCAGGCTGTCTTCTCCCGCGTGGAGCAGAAAGACTGGAGAAACGCCAATACCGTCACCTATGACAACAACAAACTCTGGAAAGGACGCGCTCATCTGACAGCCTTGCTGGGTCAGGAGTGGACAAGCGTGCAGAAGCAGACACGCACCAATACCTCTGTGGCCTATCCTACAACATTCACCATTGACGAAGTCTTGGCAAATGCCGCTGCAGGTATAGCTCTTCCCAACGAATCGGACATCGCTGCTGACGAGAACATCCTTTCTTACTTCGGACGTATCAACTATATTCTTGACGAGAAATACTATCTGACGTTTACCATGCGCGCAGACGGTTCCAGCAAGTTTGGCAAGGACCACCGTTGGGGCATTTTCCCGTCATTGGCTTTGGCATGGCGTATATCAGACGAAGAGTTCATGAAGGGTGCGGAGAAGTGGCTTTCAAATCTTAAGCTGCGTCTCAGCTTCGGTACCGCAGGTAACAACCGAATCAATTCCGGTCTTATCGAAACCCTCTATTCGATGGCATCAAACACGAGTAAGGCACCTTTCTTCAACGAGGAGCGCGCCTCAATGCTCGAACACGGCTCATCACTCTATAATCCCGATCTGAAGTGGGAGACAACCATTACACGTAACATCGGTATTGACTATGGTTTCTTCAACGGACGCATTAACGGTACACTCGAACTCTATTGGAACACAACCAAGGATCTGCTTATGGCATCAGTCGTGCCGAGCAACTCCGGTTATACATCGCAGTATCAGAACTTCGGTAAGACCTCCAACAAGGGTGTGGAACTCTCATTGAATGCAGCTATCATCAACAAGAAAAAGTTCGGGCTGAACTTCAATTTCAATATTGCATACAACAAGAACAGCATCGACGAGCTGGCAATGGATAATCCTTGGCAGAGCAGCAACTGGAGCGGCAGCACAATCGCCAAGTATGAGGACTTCCGCATAGAGGAAGGCGGCCGTCTCGGAGAACTTTGGGGTTATAAGACAAACGGATTCTTCACCGTATATGACCCTGTCAGCAATCCTGGCGGACAGCTCGTTCTGGACGGAACGACATGGAAACTGCGTGACGGTATCAACGATAAGAGCAGCTCGTTTACCGGTGGTGCCGTTTATCCCGGTGCTTTGAGACTTCAGGTCGACGAGAATGGTGATCCTATCAAACAGCGTCTCGGTAATACCGTTCCGACCACAACCGGTGGATTCGGTATTGACGGTCGCGTAGGCAACTTTGACTTCAATGTGTTCTTCAATTACTCATTAGGCAACAAGATTGTCAACGGAACCAAACTGGCCAATTCCTTCTATCATGGTTCACAGAAGTATTACAACACGGTGGAAGACTTCGCTCTGGGTTCACGTTATACGTGGATAGACCCCGTGACAGGGATGAACCTTGTGAGAAATCTCTCGACAAGCACGTTTGATTACTATGGAGGCTCGGAAGGTGTCGTAAGACGTCTGAACGAACTCAATGCAGGAGCATCCATCTGGAATCCGGCAGCAGTGTCACAGATGTATATCATAGATTATGCCGTGGAGAATGCCGACTTCCTCCGTTTGCAGAATGTTACTATCGGTTACACTCTGCCAAAGAAGTGGGTTAAGAGCGTCTTCCTTGAGAATGTACGCATCTACTTCACTGGTTACAATCTGCTCTGCCTGACAGATTACAGCGGTTATGATCCTGAGGTGGATACAAGTAGCAAGAGAAATGCCATGTGTCCCGGTATTGATTATGCCGCTTATCCGAAGAGCCGCACATTTGTGGGTGGTATAAACGTAACATTTTAATTAGATTTATCAGATAACGAATTATGAAGAGTATTTTATCAATAATAGCACTTGCAGCTGGAGTCGCAGGCTTGTCTTCTTGTTCTGATTTCCTTGACCAAGAGTCTCCGTCAGATTTGAGGGACGCTAACACCTGGACTTCATCATACTATACAGGACTGCGTGTAAACAAGGTATATGGCGGTCTCGCCCAGGACCGTACATACGCTCAGGACATTCCAATCAAATGGGGACTTAACAGTGACTGCGAACTCGTGGACGGTCTCGGTGAGACGGCATACGCAAGTACCTATCGTGGTGTCGGCAACTACAATGTGACACCGGGCTTTGCCAACCTTAGCGGTTCTTGGAATGCCATGTATGGAATAATAGAGGACGCCAACCTTAACATAGAAGGTATCCGTAACAGTGGAATGCTTACGGCCGGAGGCTCACAGCAGAAGGACATGGAACGCTATCTTGGCGAGTGTCTCACATTGCGCGCAATGGTTTATTTCGACATGTTGCGCTACTTCGGCGATATCCCATTGAAGCTGGAACCGTCAAAAGCTGATCTGAGTAATGTCTACATTCAGAAGACAGACCGCGATGAGATAATGGACATCCTTATGGCTGATCTTGAGGAGGCTACAAATCTGCTTCCTTGGGCAGATGAGGTGACAAATTATACCACCGAACATTGCACCAAGGGTTATGCTCACGCACTGCTGGCACAAATGGCCATGACACGTGCCGGCTGGGTTATCCGTGAGGCTGCAAAACCGGGTTACGAGACTGCAAGCTATTCAGATCCCGTCTATCCTACACAGCGTCCTGATGCAGCTACCCGCAAGGCTCTTTATGAGAAAGCCTTGAAGCATCTGACAATCGTAATCAACAATCCGACCCACAAACTCAATCCTTCGTTTGAGAATGAGTGGTATCTGATCAATCAGCTTTCTTTGGATAAGGCTTACCATGAGAATCTGTTCGAAATCCCGATGGGATTAAGTGTAACGGGTGAGCTTGGTTATACCGTTGGTGTACGCCTTAACGGTGTGACGACGACTTACGGTTATGGCAATTCTACTGGTGTTCTTAAGATGACAGCTCCGTTGCTCTATTCTTATGACCCGAAAGACAGCCGTCGTGACATAACAGTGAGCAACATGCAGATTTCAAAGAACAAGGACTTTGAGTCAATCACGGAAGAGCAAATGCTGGAGAATGCACCTTTCAACATGTATGTGGGCAAGTGGGATCCACGAAAGATGAGTTCTGAGTGGCTTTCCCAGAATCTTACTGCTACGGCAAAGCATACCACCGGTATCAACGTTGTGAAGATGCGCTATTCTCAAGTCCTTCTGTATTATGCAGAGGTGCTGAACGAATTGGCCGGGAGTCCTGATGCCAATTATCCCGGTGATGCCGGCATCACGGCCCGTCAGGCTCTCTCGGAGGTTCACTGCCGTGCATTTGCCGATGCGGACAAGGCGGCAGCCAAGGCTTATGTAGACGCCATACCTAATGACAAGGACGCTTTCTTCAATGCCATTGTTGATGAAAACGCATGGGAGTTGGCCGGTGAAGGTGTGCGCAAGTTCGACCTTATTCGTTGGAATCTGCTTGTGGAGAAGATACTTGAGTTCAAGAAAACATATCTTAACCAGTTGCAGAACGGTGTTTATCAGGAGGAAGTTTACTACAACTATACTGATGAGGCCCATACGAAATTGGATATGTCAAGTGTTACATACTATGGCCTGCCTGAAGGAAAGACTGCTGAAGACTATCATGCAAGTATCAAGTCGTTTGGCGCTTCCGACCCGTCTTCGGGAAAAGACAAGAACGTGGATACCAATCTCCCGTCGATCTCAAGCGGTTTGGTTGGTACGGACGGCAATGATGTGCCTGTGAAGAACCGTTATCTCATGCCGATTGCATCGACCACGATTTCGGCATCAAACGGTGTCCTTCACAACTCTTATGGTTATCCTGACTAATTTTATAACAATAAAAAGGAAATTCTAATGAAAACAATAAATAAAGTATTGAGCATTGCAATGATGGGAGTCCTCAGTTCTGGCTTCACATCATGCACTGATGGCAACGACTGGGATACCGATGGCTCAACATCCCGCCTTTTCGGTGTGATAGACAGCAAAGTGTCGGTGGAGACTGAGCGTGACGCCAATAAGGACTTCGCCAATGTCACGGCAACAGTCAATTTCCCTGGTCCCAAGGGCGCTGAATATTACATTGTAGAAGTCAGCACTGATTCTCTTCATGACGGTATCGCTTTGCGGGCAACGGAAAACTCCATAGTATACGGAGAAAATCGGAGTATAACCAAAACTCCGGCTTATCTTGCAGGTTTGGAGGAAGATACCAAGTATTATCTGCGTATAAAAGGTATGTCATCATCATTGGCAGAATCTAAATGGGTTTACTATAATGATGGTAAGCCTTTTAGAAGTGTTGCCGAACAGATTTTCAACGAAATAACGGAGCGTGACCGTCTGGAGACATCAATACACGTGTCATGGACGCCAGATGAGAGAGTCGGTTTCATTGCAGTGAAGGCTAAGGATGAGGAAGGCAGAATTATTATGCTGTCTGATGCGGATAGGGCTGCCTGTGAATATACAATAGAGGATCTGACTCCTGGTACGGCTTATGTTATCACAATATGGAACGGAACGCCTGATGCTCCCGGCAAAAAGCGTGGAACACTGAATGTGACAACTGCTCCGCCTATGCCGGAGGGAGACTTCCTCTATGTCATGACTGATGAGGATGTGCTCAATCAAGAGCTCATCAATATGGTTGCCGAATTGGCTAAGGCAAATGCGGAGAATGAGAATGCTTATAGCGCTACTATCGGTATTCCTGCGGAGAAGGTCTATGAGGTGTCCGGTCTTAGCGAAACAGGTGAGGTTACTGGCGTATCATTGCCGGAAGGCTTCTCTGTCACATTCTTTGGCCGTGCCGGTGGTGAGGCTCCTGTTCTCAACTTCCCGAAGAGTTTCAATATGGAGGGCACTCATGCTTACATCCGCTTTGAAAAGATAAAGTTCTTTGATACAGGTTGCCAGTATTTCATCAACCAGAGCAAACCATGTAATATTGTTGAACTGTCGTTTAAGAATTGTGAGTTCACAGACTTTGACCGTTCGCTTGTCCGTACTCAGGGAAAAGAGGAGATTATCTTGAGCAATATCGTTGTGGACAACTGTATTATGACGAATATGGCCAAGGGTAATGGTTACTCCGTAATCTATTTTGGTGGTGACAACCAGACTATAGGCAAACTTGAGCTCAAGAACTCTACGTTCAATACCTCACAGCGCAGCTTTATTGAGTCTTCAAAATCTCCTGTCACTAACGGAATCTTTATCTCTGACTGTACGTTCTATAATAACGTAGCAGACGGTCGTTATCTCATAGATGCCAATAAGCAGAACACGGATATCACCTTGACAAGAACTATTCTTGGAAAGACGTTTACTCCGGATAAATCAAGAGGTATACGTACGGCTGGTAAGATGGTATTCCAAGAGTGTCTGCGTGCAAGCGATTGTGTATATGGTTCAAATGACATCAAGGAACTCGAACCGAGCGACATGAAGTCTAAGGACATATTTACAGATCCGGACAATGGTGACTTCACTCTGAAGATACTTGACCAAGTCGGTGACCCGCGTTGGTATAAGGAATAAGGAACTGGTGGTATAGACAGGCGGACATAGTCCGATGATAATGTCCGCCTGTCGTACCTTTTAAAGTATTAACTACGGGGTGTATAAAAACATCCTATAAAATTACAGATAATGAATAAGACATTCAAATTAATATTTTGTGCAGCTGTGTCCTGTGCGGTTTCACTGTCGTTTACAGCATGCAGTGATGATGACGACCCTGAGGTTGTCGATATACCGGCTTTGGATGTAGAGCCAGAGGCTTCATCAGATGCTCTGACAATGAGCAGTGAGAGCCTTCCGTTCGTAGGCCGTTGGGCAGGTAAGGGCCCGTCGGATAATACAAAGTCCTATAGTGTCGTATCCGGAACATGGCAGTTTCACAATGACGGAACGTACGAGTGGTACATTCCCGGCGATGACGGCAAGGATGCCTTGACCATGTCCGGCAAGTGGAGTTATGCTGCAGGTACACTCAAAATCGAGAGTGATTGTGCATGGGAATGGACAGGAGTCACATTCGATGAGACAGGAGCATGGACCGGAACGGCTGGTACTGATGCAGACTTGTACACCTATACGCGCAAGACCGACAAGAAACTCACTCCAGGATTGGTAAAGGTGCTCAATTACAAGAGTGGCGGCTTTACTCTCCGTGACACTGTGAAGAACTACAAGTTGTGCAATGAAGCAATTAAATATGGCGTTTGTTATGCTAAGGATGATGCCGATGTCACCGATATGTCTACATGGACAAAGGTTTACGCCGAGGGTATATATAAGAAAGGTTCTACAAGAGGAATCTATGATTTGGAACTCAATGGGCTTGACAACGACAGCAAGTATTATCTTTGCGGATTTGTAGAGCGTGAGGATGGGACCGTGGCATACGGAACTCTCTACAGAGCTATCTGTGTCGCTCCTCCGGCAAACACCGTATGTATGGGTGACACAACATTCTGGTATACCGGAGCTATGGAGACTCTCTATACGGCAGACGAGGCCGCTGCCGCTCTCGCTTCGATAGGCGGTGCGTTGCCTACGGAGGCAGAGAAGAACAGCCTTGCTTCCAGTGTGACCTATACACTGGAGAACGGTCGCATCGTACTGAAGAGCAATCTGACAGGAAACACTCTCAGCTATGCAGCTGTCAACCGCTCAAATACATATATGACCAATGATTTCTGGTGTGAAGGCACAAATGGTTTCTACTTCTACAAGTCCACCATTGGTGAAGGAATGGGAAAGACACCGGAATATCAGTCGCGTGCAGCTTTACAACCGGTTATCAAGAAAGCAGTCACATGGGAAGAACCGGTTGAGGAGTAAACTCTCAGCCATACTATAGCATAAAAATAAGAATGTGCCAGACTTGGGATGTCTGCTTTAGGCAGATCATTAATACCAATGTCTGGCACATTCTTTTTTATTATGATACACATTCTCTCTTTTGTTTTGTCTTGTATTTAATTCATGAGGAGTAAAGTAATATCCTTGTATCTTATTTCTTAAATTCCCATTCCATTATATCCCTTGTTTCAGAGTAAAAAACATATTCTTGCTTTCGTTTGTCGGAATAAATTTAGAGACAAAGAGGACGTAACAATCAAAAATATACGCAATTACTGCCAAAAAGTAATCACGTATATAATATTTTATCGCTATCTTTGCAGAAGATGGGCTACACTTCTGCAAATTCAAGCAAGCTTAATTGCTTTCGGTTTGCACCGTCTTTGCACTGTCTCCAGCTTGTCGCGGGGGCCTCGTTGCTCCGATTAGCGTCACTTGTTGCGGACTTGCCTTGGTATGTGTGGAGCTCCAGATGGCAGAAATATCAAAAAACTAAAACAATAAAACGACAAACGAAAATAATGATTATGAAACTCAAAGGAAAAATCGCAGCGGGTGCAGTTGCACTCATGCTCTCCTCGGCCGTCGTTCCGGCTATGGCTCAGGACGCTCAGGAGAAGACACCGGCCTTTCCCGGTGCCGAAGGTTTCGGACGCTACGTGACCGGAGGTCGTGGCGGTGCTGTCTATCATGTGACCAACCTCAATGATTCCGGCACGGGGTCCCTGCGTTGGGCTCTCGGACAGAAAGGAACGAAGACCATCGTGTTTGACATCTCGGGAACAATCCATCTTGAGTCTGCTCTGTCCATTCCCGGCAATACGACTGTCGCCGGTCAGACAGCTCCCGGCGACGGTATCTGTCTGGCGGACTATCCCGTGTCGATCAAGGGCAGCAATGTCATCGTGCGCTACATGCGCTTCCGTCTCGGCAACAAGCACGTCCTCAAGGACGGTGCCGACGGATGGGACGGCTTCGGCGGATTCGACAGCAGCGACATCATGATAGACCACTGTTCCGTCAGCTGGAGCATCGACGAGTGCTGTTCAGTGCTTGGCAATAAGAATACGACCCTCCAATGGAGTCTTGTGGCTCAGAGCCTTGTCAACTCCGGTCATACCAAGGGCGCCCACGGATATGGCGGCAACTGGGGCGGTTCCGGTGCGTCGTTCCATCACAACCTGCTTGTCCATCACGGCAGCCGTACCCCGCGCCTCGGCCCGCGTCCCACGACCCAGCTCGACGAGCGTATGGACATGCGCAACAACGTCATCTACAACTTCGGCGGTAACGGATGTTACGGTGGAGAGGGCATGACCATCAACATCGTCAACAACTACTATAAGCCCGGTCCCGGCACCCCGACCGACAAGAAGGGCTACCGCATTGCCGGCATTGGCGTGCGCACACAGTCGTATGTGAACACCTATCCGGACTATGCCCCGGCTCTCCACCTTTGGGGAAAATATTATGTGACGGGCAACCATAACACGAAGTACACCAACGTCAACAGCGATAACTGGACCTACGGCGTCATCAATCAGGTGGACGTCAACTCATGCGACGGAACGTTCACGGCCAAGACCAAGGACACCATCAAGCTGGCGTCACCCATGCCGTTCGTCGCCACTACGACCCACAGTGCAGCCGATGCCTACGAGCGTGTGCTGGCATACGCCGGAGCAAGTCTGAGCCGCGACACGTTCGACGAACTCATGGTCAGCGACACACGTGACGGCAAAGCCACGTACACAGGTTCGGGCCTGAGCAAGGGCTTCATCAACTCTCAGGACGACAACCGCCCCGCCGGTGCTCCGGCCGACTGGAGTGCATGGCCTACGCTCACGAGCACCGACGCTCCTGCCGACACTGACGGAGACGGTATGCCCGACGCTTGGGAGACGGCCAACGGCCTCAATCCCAATGACGCTTCCGACGGACCGCAGAAGGTTGCCAACGGTTATACCAATCTGGAGAACTATCTCAACAGCCTCGTGGCCGACATCACTGCTGCCCAGAACGTAGGCGGAACAGTCGAAGGAGATATCGAATATGCCGATGTTGTCAACGGCTATGAGATCTCTCCGGTAACATCTACGGACGATAACTGGAATTTCGACGGCGGATTCAGCATCACGGCTCCGGGCAAGAGCTATGCAACAGGCAAGGGATGCGGTATTCAAGGCATCAAATATTCGAGAAACTTCGATTACACCGTGAATATCCCTGACGGCATCTCAATCACCGGCGGCACGTTCACCGGCTGCTGCAATGGTGCCGGCCAGACGGCTTATTTAGCCAAGTTCGGCGGTGACACATACGGCGCGACGGACTACACCTTCGACGGCAATGACGCCTCGGAGGCCAAGACCCACAGCGTGACACTGTCGAAACCGGTCACCGGCTCACTCCTTGTCCGTTTCGGTGGCGACAATCAGGTCGTGATGAACATGGTGCTGTCCTCCGGCTCTTCTTCCGGCATAAAGGAAATCTACAATGCCTCCATGCTCTCATCCGAACCGGTCCGTATCTATACCCTCGACGGACGTCTCGTCACGGGCGATGTCAGCTCACTCTCCAAGGGTGTCTATATCGTCAACAAGAAGAAGGTCGTGATCAGATAATACCGTCCGACGGATATAGTGAAGAGGGTGTATCAAAATGGCTACATGATGCTTGGTAGGGACATATTCTTGTATTTGTCCGCTCGTAACGTATTGATATTCAGTGCTTGTTTTGCGGACAAATACAAGAATATGTCCCTACCAAGCATCATGTAGCCATTTTGATACACCCTCTTTTTGTTTTGTTTCTGCCAAATGCTTCATTCGCATTTGGATTATCCTTGTGCCATTGTTAGAAAAATTCCGAATTTAAGGCTGTTTTTTAGAGGTACTTTCCAAAATTTTCCGGCCGCGTCTCCAAATTTTCAAATCCTGCGAAGGTCAAAAATCGGGCATTTTTCCGGCTGGAAAATCATGATTTTTGCAACTTGCTGTTATACAGGCGTTTGCGAACGCCAGTTCCTCCGTGTCTCCCAAAGAATCCCCCTCTAACTCCCCCAAATGGGAAGCCTGAGCTCCCGTAAGGGCCTTATTGCTCTCTGGCGGGGCCGCTATTGCGTTGCAACGGGGCGCTCGTTGCAACATGACGGCAGCCCCGTTGCAATCTCGTAAGGGCCTTATTGCTCGGAAAAGACCGCTTTTTCGCTCTTTTTCGGCAATCAAAAACTCATGGTTTTTTTGCGTTTCGGAAGAGCCGGGAAGGCCTTACGGGGTCTCAAGCCCCACCGAAGGACCCCTCAGACTCCCTCAAAGCAGGAGAGACAGAGGTGTTGTAAGGCCCTCCCGACTATCAAAAACGCAAATCTTTGAGCATTTTCATGAACATGGTTTTGTAAATATATTTATTGCTGTCCGGTAAAAATGCATAACGTAATATCTAACACAACTTACATTAAGTTACACCACTTTTGCAAAAAGGAGCTTACTTCTGAAACATCGGAAAATCACAATCTGTCGTAGGGACATAGTCTTGTCTTTGTCCGCAAGCAAGCGGTTGCATATCAATGTGTTTTGCTGACAAAGACAAGACTATGTCAAGACATGGCGGAAGAGATGCGGTTGATGCGAGAGACTGTCAACCGGCAAGTGCAAAATGGAATGAGCACTGGGAGGGCAGGCTTCCAGCCTGCACAAACAATAACAAAAAACCATTAGAAATATGAACGATGGGGATTTTGAGGGTGTATCAAAATGGCCACATAATGCTTGGTAGGGACATATTCTTGTATTTTGGTAAACCCTCCTCCCAGTGCTCATTCCGCTTGCCGGGGTTGGCTGTTGTATATCAATACGTTTTGCGGACAAAGACAAGACTATGTCCCTACGACAGATTGAAACCTGCGGCATGGAACTCAGTTTTACCGGACAGCAATAAACAAAAAAAACTCCCCTGCGCCCGGGTTGGGGGCAGGGGAGTCCGAACTTATTCAGAGCTTCACAACTCCTTTGAAAGATTATCTGTTGATCTTTGTCGTTGTCTTGCTGCCGTTCTCCATCGTCTCGACGCGGATGACGGTGCCACGGTAGGACTCGTTGACACGGATGCCCTGCAGATTGAAGTATTCAGTCTTGATGGCGTTGGTGCCTTCGGCGTTGACCGTGCTGATGGCAGAACCGATGGTGGCGATGGTAGCTTCGCTCAGACCGCCCATCTCGTTGGCAGCGCGTACGGACCATGTGGCCGTAGCGTCGTCAGCGGTGTAGGAAGGTTCTGTCGTGAAGGCAACGACCTTGCCGTTCTTGCAGACTGCCCAAAGGAGGACATAGTTGCTCTCTGTCCATGTCAGCGCCGTGCCGTCGATGGAAACCTTGGCGGGGGCAGAAGCCTGCTCAGTGGCTGCTGTCGGATCCCAGTCGTCGTTGCCGCCCATCACGTTGGCGATGGATAGCTCGGCTACTTCGGCTGCTGTAAGAGGAACACGTGTACCGGGAACCGGTTTTGCAGGATAATATATTTCTTCTCCTGTTTCCTTATCTTTATCTGTATGTTCTCCGAACTCAATCTTACGGTTGGCGAGGCTTACGGGAGTGCCGCTTGCCGTGTGGCTGTTGTACTCCTTGAAGGCTGCGGGCCATCCGCCGCTCATCTCGTCCCATCCGGCTGCTGTGGGGATAAGTTCCATCGTGGTGTTGATGTACTGGACGCGGCTTGCGCCTTGGCTCCACGGACGTCCGAGGGTGAACTTGCCGTCGAACTTGCTGTCGCCCTTGATTGTGCAGTCGAGGAATACGTAACCGTACTGTGCCGGTGTGCCGGCTGCGGTAATCTTGGTTCCGTCGCCCTTGACAACGAGGTCACACTGGTTGTAGATGACGTCGCCGCCACCGCAGAGGAAGTCGACGCGGCCTCCGAGTGTAGATGTCTCGAAGTAGTAGCGTGAGCCGTTCTGGTTGCTGTAGTATGTATCCTGGAAACCGTCGAGGTTGACGTTCTTGCAGATGGTCTTGTTACCGCGGTCCTGGAGCACGGCCACACGGCCGTTGTCACCGAGGGTGTGGGTAAGTTTGATGTCCTGCAGATAGGTATTGACGACGTTGTTCTGGATGCAGAGGTTGGTGGCCTTGCCGAGTCCTTCGATTACGTTTGTCGGTTCGTTGTAGATGACTGTTCCGTCCATGCTCTCTCCGATGATGGAGACGTTGGAGGCGGTGAGGTCGGTTGTCACGGACGGATAGCTGTTTCCGTCGGAACCGGTGACAGTGCCGCCAAGGACGTTGGTAGCTTTGTAGGAACCATCTTTCACGAAGATGTAGAAGCGCTTCGACTTGTCGGCGCGGCTGTTGGCAGCGATGATGGCCTCATTGAACGTTCCGTTGTCGGGCACGATGAAGTCATAGAGAGCCTTCGTGACGGCCGGACGTGTCTTCGTTGTGAAGTTGATGGCGACAGGCTCGGCGAGATAGTTGTCTCCGAGGTCGGCAACTGTGTTGGCCGGGAGGTTGAATGTGTATCCGGTTGAATAGTCCAGTCCCTTATACTCGAAGATGACGGTCTTGCCCGAAACGGTCGGTTTGAGGGTCTGGGCGCCGAGTGTTGCGGCTGCGTTGTCGGCCACTTTCACTTTCTCGTCGAATGTCAGGACAATCTTGCCGTTGGCCGAAGCGTTGTCCGCGCCTTCTGCCGGAACGGTGGAAAGGAGCTTGGGAGCTTCACCGTCGTTTATGAACTGTGATCTTCCGATGATCCATGTTGCGCCGAGACATGCTCCGTCGTTGTCGGATGTGGTTCCGTCGATTGACGAAGTCTTGTCGGCAATCCAGCGCAGATAGAGTGTAGGCTGGAAGTTACATTCTGCGGGCAGGGGGATTTCTGCGTCCACCCATGTCTTGCGGCCCGGCATGACAACCTGGCCGGCTGTCGTCCAGTTGGTTCCGTCGAGCGAATAGTCGACGTTGTATGTCTGGTAGGCATTGTAGTTGTAGGTCATCGCCGTCTTGACGGTGATGTCGGCAAAGGTCTCGCAGTTGAGGACGGTCTGCCAGTAGAAGTCACCGAGACCGGTTGTCTTCCAGTTGACGGCGCCGGGACGTCCTTCGTAGCCGCCTGCGGCCTGATTGCTCTTGTCGAGCCATCCGGATGTCTCTCCGGCCTCGTTGCGCATGACGAGCTGTGCCACGTCGTTGTCAGCACTGTGGAAGTCTGCCTTGCGGCCGTCGTTGCCGCTCTGCTCGAAGTCCCATGCAGCCACGAAGTCGATAGCGTCGTAGTTTGCCGTCACGTTGACGTCGGCGGTCATGTCGATGGCAATCTCGGCTCCGGTCTCTCCGTTGCTCCAGTTGGTGAAGGTCAGGATGGGATTTGATGCGGCTGTGAGAGTCACTCTCGTTCCCTCTTCATACATGTTCTTGCCGTCGATGACTGTTGGCAGCGGTGACGGAGTGACCATGTAGAGGTTGGCTCCGCCCTCGACGCCGTATGCTAGCTCGTATGTCTTGACGGCCTGATAGTTGGCTGTCAGCTCGGCGTTGGCGTTCATGACGTATGTGAACTTGGCTTCCTCGCTGACCACGTTGCCTTCGGCGTCGGTCCAGTTCTGGAAGTGATAGCCGAAGTTTTCGGTTGCTGTCAGCTGTACCTCAGAGCCTTCGTCATACTCGTCGGCCTTGGGATAGGCGCTGACGGTTCCGGCCTCCTCGGGATTGGCCTTCAGGGCGAGGGTATATTTGGCTACGTCGGCAATGGTTCCGTTGACAGTTCCGGCGATAGTCACCTCACCGAACGCACCCTCTTTAGTGTTGTTTACGCCGATGGTGGATGTGAGGTAGAAGAAGTCTGCTCCGGCGAGCTGTGCCTGCTGCTCGGCTGTCAGGGTGATGTCATACTGATAGATGGCCGTAGCGTCGTAGGGCTTTTGTGCTGATGTCTTGCCGCTACGCAGTGCGGTCCATGTGCCGAGGGTAATGGTTGCTCCGTCGCCCATCTTGGCTGCAACGGTGATACCGTTCTCTGCGTCTGTTCCGCAACGGTTGACATATCCGGTCAGTCTTGTCGGTGTGAATGTCAGACCCTGAGCCGGCTTGACGCTCCATGTGAGTACGTCGCCGGCACCTGTTGCGGGTTTGAACTTGATGCCCGTTGCCACTTTCTCGGCTTTTTCGTTGGTGATGTTGGACGTTCCGGTTATCGTAGCCTCGCCTTGATTGAAGGCAACGGCGCTCCATGCGTCGGCGAGTGTCGACGTGTATGCTCCGGGCTCGTCCACATTTGTCATGGCCCATGTCACGGTCACAGGCTCGTCGGTGTATGTCTTGCCGGCTGATGAACCTTTGACTACGGGCAGTGTCACCTTGACGGTGCGATAATAAGAACCGTCGCCGATGACGATATCGATGGTCTCGGCCGTGCCGCCGATGGTGTAGTTGATGGTTGTGCCCTGAGCGTAGTCGGTCTGGCCGTCGATGGTCGTAGTGGTGATGGTGCCGTAAGCCTCAAGAGCAATTGTGGCGCCCTTGCATGACGGAACGGTCAGCTTGGTGCCGGCGTTCATCTGTGCCCAGTCAGTCCAGTTGGCGTTGGCGATCTTACCGCCGTTGTTGGTGTCGAAGTCGAGCTTCACGTCAATGACCTGTCCGTTGACCGTGGCCTGTGTTACCCACACGCCGGTCACGTTCTGATAGCCAACGATGGGTGCGCCGCTCTTCTGCTGGAAGTCGAACGTGAGCGTCACGGCGTCGGTGCGGTCAGCGAGCGACACGGTGTTGGCGGTGAAGACGGGCGACAGCTCAAGGTCTTTCTCCAGCTTGATGGTCTGGCCGGGAGCATACGTGTCTGTTCCGTCGGTCCATGCCGTGAGGGTCTTGCCCTCGGCGTAGAGCGTGAAGTTCTTCGGCAGGGTGTAGTCCGTGCCGAGGTCGGCCTTGATGCCTGTGGGCAGTGTTCCCACGGCCTCGGCGCTGCCCATCGTGTAGCTCACTGTTGCTTGTGAGGGAGCTTCATTTACGGCTTCCACCGAGAGATACGGGGTGTAGCTGCTGGTGGTGATGGTCAGCGTTGTGGCCTCGCCGCGGTAGTAGCCGAAGGTGGCGTGGGCGTCGTCCTTGCTGTTCTTCCAGCATCCGGTCTTCTCCGTTGCGAAGGCGGCGACCTCATTGCCGGCGGCGTCGGTCACCTTGACGGTGTGGCCGGCATAGTCGCAGTTGCCCACGCCTATCTTCACCATGCCGTCAACGGGAACGACGAGCTTTGCGCCGCCCCATCCGTGGTCGTTGTGATACTTACCGCTGATGACGGCATTGGCTGTGGGGTCTGTAGCCTCCACACGCGTTGCCGTTCCGTCGTCGGCGATGACAATACCGAACTCGACATTTGGTTTCGGGTCGCCGGTAAACTCCTCTGTCGTGAGCAGCCACTGTCCCGTAAGGTCGAGCTTGATGTCCTTGAAGGCCGCACTTGCCGGAATCATGCCGGCCATGCAAAGCACGACAAGGAACAATCGAAGTAATTTTCCTTTTGTCATAACTTGTTTGATTTGGTTTTGTTAGTGAATTAATAGTGAATTGTTGTATTATTTTCTTTTGTATTCCGTTGCAGAGTTTCAGTTCTTTGCCAGTAGTGCTTCATTGTTTCTGCCGCAAAAGTAAAGATTTATTGTTATTCAAAGGGGTGTTTTTTATCGTTTAAGTAGTAAAAAACCGAATGATTGCCCGGACTTCGTTGACATTCATTGGAAATGTCTCTTTGAAGTCACTGGCAATCATTCGGTTTTGAATTATTTGTTTATTATCATCTTGCTTGTTCGGCGTCCGTTGTCAAGCGTGATTACGCGGATGACGGTGCCCTTTGTCGAAGGCGTCACGCGTATGCCTTGCAGGTTGTAGAACTCCGTCCGGATGGGTTTGCCGGCGTCGCTGACGTTGCTGATGGCCGTCACACCGTTTTCGATTGCTTCAACCACGGTGCCGTCCTCACGGACATAGCGCGGATAGTATTCCTTGGGTGTGGATATGGCGTCGGTGTTGCCGCCTGTCATGATGTCCTGTACGAGGCTGTTGCAGTAGACTTCGATGTTCGTGTACCATCCTTTCGGGTCTATCGTTGTCTTTGCTGCGTCGGAAGCGTCGTTGGGATTGAGCCCGTTGGCGCGCTCCCAGTCGTCTGGAATTCCGTCGTTGTCGGAGTCGAAGCCGTCGGGACGTGAGCCGGTTCCGAAGTTTTCTTCAGTATAGCCGTTGACGTCGGAAACGAGGTCGATGAGTCCCCACTTGCCTGTCACGGAGCCCTTGTATGTAGCCTTGCCGCTGCGGGCCTCCGTCATGTAGCGTGCGTCGATGTTGTCGCGATGAAGTGAAGCTCCGCAGTAGGTCAGCACCTTGTCGAAGGCTGCCTCGGCCGTGTGGGTGGTGACATCACCGGTGGGGGCCGGCTCGTCCATCTTTATCTTCACGCATGACTTACCGCTCGTGGTGATGTGGGGCACGTTGTCGCCGTACATGTTGTTCGGGTCTTCCGAGTAAGTCTCGCCGCCGACGGTATAGACGCCTTTGTCGTAGTCAACGCCGGCCCAGTCGCGGTTCTTCTTCTTCGTACCTGAACTTGTCTCGGTGGTGTTGCCCGAGATGTAGTAGCGGCTGGTCATGCCGTAGTATTCGGGATGCTTGCTGTCGGAGTTGCCGCTCGTGGATACGGTGACGAGGGTGATGCGCTCCTGGTTGCCGTTGCCGGAGTTGCCGGCCTTGAAGTAGTTGTTGACGATGTTTATCTGTCCTCCGCCAGGTCCGCCGTAGCATGCGCCTGGGCAGTTGAACATTACGCAGTTGCGGAGATCTACATTTTCGGCCTGAGCGGGATTCTCCCACTTATACGTGTTGTAGTCGTAGTTGGAGGTATAGCCGGTCCATCCGTAACGTGCACCGTTGAAGCGCGGGCCGCGGTTGGTCACGCTGGCTATCATGTTGTGGTGGAAGCTGGCCAGCTTGCCGCCCCAGATTCCGCCATAGCCGTGGGCGCCTTTGCTGTGGCCGGGATTGGAAAGGCTTTCGGCGATGGTGCACCACTGCATGGTGAAGTTGTTGTTGTCGTAGAACGATGCCACCTCGTCAATGCTCCAGCTGAATGAGCAGTGGTCGAGCATGATGCCCGTATAGTTCCGTCGCCAGATGGCGTCGGCACCGTCATTGATGTCCTTCTCCTGTCCGCGGCGCGAGCGGATAAATCGTATGATGTTGTTGCCGCCCGGCTGTACGGTGTAGTAGCGTAGAGTGATGCCGGGGTAGGGTGCTGTCTGTCCCATGATGGTGGTGTTGTTGCCTATCTTCAGGTCGGACTCGAGGGCGATGACGCCGGCGACGTCGAAGACGACAATCTTCTTTGAGCTGCCGCTTACGGCTGCGCGGAACGAGCCGGTGCCGGAGTCGTTGAGATTTGTCACGTGGACAATCTTACCGCCGCGGCCGCCCGTTACGTAGCGTCCGTGGCCTTCTGCTCCGGGGAAGGCCGGGGCCGTTGACGAGGTCTGTGCCGTGGCAACCGTGGTCATGGCTGCGATGGATAATGTCATTATCAGTCTTTTCATATATCTGTTGTTTTGTCTTTATAGATTTGTCTTGTTGTTATTGTCTGTTGGTCATACTTTATTATATATATATTATATGACGGTATTATATATATTATATGACAGTGCCGATGGCTTCGACCACACTCCCGTCTTCCTTGTGGTATTTCGGGTAGTATTCCTTTGGCGTTGATATGGCGTCGGCGTTGCCGCCGGTCATGATGTCCTGAATGATGCTGTTGCAGTAGACTTCGATATTGGTGTAGCCGCCTTTCGGGTCGAGTGTCGTTTTGTTGGCGTCCGAGGCGTCGGCAGGATTCAGGCCGTTCGCCTTTTCCCACGCATCGGACATTCCGTCGCCGTCGGTGTCGAAGCTGTCGGGGCGTTTCCCTGTCGGGAATGTCTTCTCGGTATAGCCATTGACATCGGAAACGAGGTCGATGAGTCCCCATTTTCCGGTGATAGAACCTTTATATGTGGCTTTTCCCTCGCGTGCCTCGGTCATGTAGCGTGCGTCAACGTCGTCGCGGTAGAGCGACGCGCCGCAGAAAGCCAGCACTTTGTCGAACGCAGTTTCGGCTGTGTGGGTGGTGACGTGGCCTGCGGGTGCGGGAGTGCCCATCTTTATTCGCACGCACGGTTCGCCACCGGCGTTATTCACGTGTGCCACGTTGGCGCCGTAGAAGTTGTTAGGGTCTTTCGAGTATGTTTCACCGTTGATGTTAAATACGCCCTTGTCGTATTTCACGCCGTCCCAATCGCGGTTCTTCTTTGTCGTTCCCGTGACGGTCTCGGTGGTATTGCCGGCAATGTAGTATCGGCTCGTCATGCCGTAGTACTCCGGATGATCCTTTCGTGAGTTGCCGGCGGTTGAAACGGTGACAAGAGTGATGCGTTCCTGATTGCTCTTGTCACGCGGTCCGGCTTTGAAGTAGTTGTTTACGATGTTTATCTGTCCGCCGCCGGGCCCGCCGTAGCACGAGCCCTGACAGTTGTACATCACGCAGTTGCGGAAGTCGACGTTCTCTGCCTGTACGGGGTTCTCCCACCGGTATGTGGCGTAGTCGTAGTTGTCGGTGTAGCCCGTCCATCCGTAGCGTGCGCCGTTGAATCGCGGGCCGCGGTTGGTGACATGGGCAATCAAGTTGTGGTGAAAGCTGGCGAGCTTGCCGCCCCAGATGCCGCCGTAACCGTGGGCGCCCTTGCTGTGTCCTGGATTTGAGAGGCTTTCAGCGATGGTGCACCACTGCATTGTGAAGTTGTTGTTGTCGTAGAACGACGCCACCTCGTCTATACTCCAACTGAATGAGCAGTGATCGAGGATTATGCCGGTCTTGCCGTTGTCGTAGATGGCATCGGCGCCGTCGTTGATGTCTTTCTCCTGTCCGCGGCGCGAGCGGATGAAGCGTATGATGATGTTGTCGTCGCAGCGCAGGGTATTGTAGCGCAGCGTGATGCCGGGGTAGGGTGCCGTCTGGCCGGCTATGGTGGTGTTGGCGCCGATGTTGAGAGTTGACTCCAATGGTATTACGCCGGCCACGTCGAAGACGACAATCTTCTTTTCGTTGCCTTTCACTGCAGCACGGAACGAGCCGGCACCGCTGTCGTTGAGATTGGTGACATGGATTACTTTGCCGCCGCGTCCTCCGGTGACATAGCGTCCGTGGCCTTCGGCGCCGGGAAAGGCTGGTGTCTGGGCCGTGATGGTTGCAGCAAAGGCTGATAATGATAAGGTGAGTATTTGTTTCTTCATGAAATGGGAGGCGATGAGAATGATGGGATTAATGGGAAGCTAGAATATTATTTCATATGAGAGGAGTTAAAGCTGCTGCATTGCGGCAGCAGTCTTTAACTCCTTGTCATGTATCATGCCGTCAGTTTGGTGTTTACATTCTGATAGTGGCAGTGTCATTGCATCCTGTTGAGGCCCTCCCAACGCACGTTCCATGTGCCGTCCTTGGGGAAGCCGGGGTTGAGGACATCCTTGCAGCCGTCCCATCCGGCGCACATCATGGCCACTGCGTCAAGCAGCGAGCCGTTGCCCGGCAGATAGAGACGCAGACGCTTGGGCTCCTGATAGTTGTGGCCGCTCTTCAGGTATGTGTTCTTTCCCTTGTTGATGAGCAGCGCTTCGAGAGCTGTGGCGGGTTCGCCGAGGCGGGCGGCGCACATGGCGATCATGCCATAGTCCCATCCCCAGGTCGTGTCCCAGTTCCAGTTCTTCATCACCCAGTCGAGCGTAGCCTTCATCTTGGCCTCGTCATACTGGCCCGTGGCGGGCAGCAGACCGCAAGCACCGAGCACGGCGGGATGGTCCGAGCGTGATTTCAGGGCGAAGTCCTCGGCCGAAATTTGCTTGGCCGTGTTCTGTCCACCGGTGTTGAACGGGTCGAAACCGGCCGACTTGGCCTTCGGGTCAAATGCCTGAGAAGGCTCGCCGGCGGTGTAGATGCCGTCTTTCTCGGCCAGACTGCCCATGCGGCTGATCAGTTCGTCCCATTCAGCATTGCGCTCCAGGCCCTGACGCTCGCGCCACTTCTGCGCAACGTTGAGGCCATAGACCCAATAAACCTGCTCGAACGGGTGGTTGAACGAAAAGTCCTTTGACATGGATTCCTGCATGGCCGTTTGTCCGAAGAGCTTGATGTCGCCCTTCTTAGGAGCACATGCCTTTGCGAAATCGGCCATGAACTCAGCCGTCTCCTCCACCTGCTTGGCGTATTTCTTCAATGTCTCGCCGTTGGGCTTGGCACGGTACATCTCTTCGGCCATATATATATAATGTGGCTGCTGCCATGTGAGGAACGAACCCACGTTCGACGGAGACTCGCCGGCCCACGGGTCGGTCATCTTCATCCAGCGCACACCCTTGAATCCCTGACGCTCGGCAATCTTCTTTGCCACGGGATAAGCCGTCTCGTTGTACCAGTCGAGCATCGTCGCAACGACCTCGGGACGGTTCCAGAGAGCGAAGTCGACGGCGTGCCACCATGTCATCTCCAGATGGGGACGGCCGTACCACGAGTTGTATGTCAGACCGGTCTCCTGCGGAGGCGTCGTGTTGGCGCAGTTGATGGCCGTCAGATACTGTGAGAGCACAGTGCGGCGCTCCAGTTCCTTGGCGCGAGGGTCGGTGCAATCGGAGAAATCGACAATGGCACCGCTGTTCCAGAATCTCGGCCAGTACTTCATCACGCCCTTCAGCGCCTGATCATATTCAAACGCACCCGGGCGCATGCGGTTTTGCTTCGGTGTATATTCGGCGCAGAACGACAGCACGTCCTCCTTGCTTACGAGTGCGAAGCAGTGGGGCGTATCTGTCTCCTTGATGGAGGCGTTGCCCTCCCATGTCAAGGTCACGTAGTAGCGTGTGCCGTCGATGATGCGCTCGATTATGGCCGAGCAGCTGTCGGAGCTGACAATCTTCGAACTGTGTTTCTCCGGCTTCGTCCAGTCGTTGGCGTCGTCGGCGTGCTTGCCTGAGGGATAGGAGAAGCGGAAAGTCACGGCGGCGCGGCCCTCGTGGAGCAGCGGCGACTTGATGCGTGCGAAGATGGCGTCCTTGTCGGACATGCAGGCCGTTGTCACCTCGACGGGAGTGCCGTCGGCGGTGAATCGCGACTCAATTGTTCCGTCCCACAGAGCCTGCTCCTGACGGACGTTCTTCAGTTCCTTCAGCGGAATCTGCTTGCCGTCCTTGTCGGCCAGCATCAGTCCGATGGTTCCGAGGTTCAGACGGTGGGGATTGGCGCGGAAATATTCCGTGGCCTCCTTGTTGCGTCCGTCGGTCTTATATTCCACGGCGAACACCTCGTCGCGTCCGTGACCCAGGTTCATCGTCCTTTCGGTTTCGGCGGGAGTCAGCCCCTTGGTGTTTTTGAACGAGTGCCATCCCCAGTCGGACATGGCGTTCAGAGGCACACCTGCCTCGTAGTCAAAAGGGTAGCTCTGCAGACCCGTTACGTCGACGGTAGTGGCGAAATGGCCGTTGCCGACGGTGAGTGACGCCAGTGCGTCAGCCTCGGTCACGACGGGGTTGTTGCGTGTGACTACGGCCTGACGGTTGATTGTGGCCGTGGCGTTGTCAGTGTTGTATCCCAGTGCCTCCATCTCGAGTGAAGCCCAGATGAACGGGCCGACACCCTTGGCGTCGTTGTCGCGCACCTCCTCGCTCAGATAGTAGGCGTAAGAACCGTCGCGGCGCTTGTTCTCCTTCAGCTTCATGCCATACTTCTCCGTGGCTGCCTTCACCTTGTCGCTCATGCCCGGGCCCAGTCCGGCCACCTTGCAGCAGCCGGTCAGCGAGATGGTCAGGTCGGGGTTGACCTTGATGAAGTTGTTGATGAGCCCGCGGTAAGCCTTGATTCCGGCGTCGCGATATTTAGAGCCGACGTAACCCTTGCGGTAAGCCTTCAGCAGGGCGTAGGTGAACATCGACGAGCATGTAGACTCCAGATAGTTGCCCTCGCGTTTGGGGCTGTCCATCACCTGATACCACACGCCTGTTGCCTTGTCCTGCCACTTGATGATGGCGTCGAGGTCTTTCTTCAGCAGTTCGATGACCTCGCCGCGGCGGCTGTAGTTCTCGGGCAGCGCGTCGAGCAGTTCAATGAGAGCCATCGTGTACCATCCCTGAGCGCGTCCCCAGCAGTGCTGCGAGAGACCTGTCTCCTTGTCGGCCCAGAACATCTCGCGTGTCTCGTCCCAAGCGTGGCGGTTGAGTCCCGTCTTCTTGTCGAGCGTGCGCTCGTAGGTCTTCTTGATCTGGTCAACGGCGTCGTCGTAGATGGCCTGAGCCTTCTTGTCCTTGAGGAGCATGTTGGCCGTCATGGCGTAGTAGGGCAGACCCATGAAGATGCCGTCGAGCCACACCTGATAGGAGTAGATGGCCTTGTGCCAGAAGACGCCGTCCTCTGTGCGGGGCTGCTTCTGGAGCTGCTTCATCAGTGTTTCGAGAGCCTTGCGGTTTTTGGCCTCGGGATATAACTGATACATACGGGCCACGAAATGGCCCGTACGTATCTGATCTAAGTTGTAGTCTTCAAGTCTGTATCCGCGGATGTCGCCTTTGGCGTTGATCATCGTGTCGGTGTACTGCTGGCAGTATCGCTTGATGTCGTCGCCACCATATTTAAGATAGGTGTCGAGCATAGCCTCCAGCTCTATTCCCATCACGTAGCTCCACTTCGGCCGGTTGGAGAAGTCGAGCATGTAGGACTGCGGCACGCGCTTCATTTCCGAAGCCGTCATCCACTGGCTGTATGTCTTGTAGGGCTTGTTGAGGAGGCTCAGTCCGCCGTTGATGTAGAGATTGTCGAAGTTGACGTTGCGTGTCTGTCCCTTGATGGTGTTGCCCTCGGCCACACCGTTGAAGCGGCAGTTCTTCACGTTGATGTCGTAGACGTTGGTGCAAGTGTCGAGCGCGATGATCTGCACGCCGTACTTGCTCTTCTCGCAGGTGATGTTGTCGAGGTTGACGTTGCGCACCGTCGGCAGGAAGCCGCGGCAGCAGATTTCGTTGTGCTCGTAGTCGAGGTTGATCTTCAGCACGGACTCGCCGCACTGGCCCACCTTGATATTACGTGCGTAGATATTCTCGATGACACCGCCGCGGCAGGTGTTCGTCTTGATGCGGATGACGCGGTCGAGGTTGGGGCTGTCCATGACGTTGTTCTCGGCATAGACATTGCGGCAACCGCCGGAAATCTCACTTCCGATGACCACGCCGCCGTGGCCGTTCTCCATCTTGCAGTTGCGGATGATGATGTTCTCGCTGGGCTTGTTCCACAGACGGCCGTCATTGTTGCGTCCGCTCTTGATGGCGATGCAGTCGTCACCGGTGTTGAAGAAGCAGTTCTCGATCAGCACGCCGTCGCACGACTCCGGGTCGCAGCCGTCGCCGTTAGGACCGTCGTTGTTGATGTGGACGCCGCGCACGGTGATGTTCTTCGACAGTAGCGGGTGAATCACCCAGAACGGCGAGCGCAGCAGCGTCACGTTCTCGATGAGTATGCCGTCGCAGGTGTTGAAGTTGATGAGCTGCGGGCGCAGACCGTCGGTCGGTCCGAAGCGGCGTTCGTTCATGTCGACACCGTCCTCGGCCATCTTCAGCAGACGGGGGCGTGCGCCGTTGCGCTGGCTGATCATGCCTTCCTTCCAGCCGTATTTGGCTGCTCCGCACCACGGCCACCATGTCTCGCGCGTGCCGCCGCCGTCGATTGTTCCCTCGCCGGTGATGGCCACGTCGGTCTGCTTGTAGGCGTAGATGCAGGGTGATATGTTCCAGCAGTCAAGACCCTCCCAACGTGTCAGCACGACAGGATAGAGCTCGGGCTCGAACGTGAACTGAAGCACGGCGCCTTTCTCCACCACGAGGTTGACGTGGCTGAGCATGGTGATGGCAGCCGTGTTGAACGTTCCTGCGGGAACGACCACACGTCCGCCGCCGGCTTTGGAGCATGCGGCGATGGCCTTGTTGATGGCTTTCTGGTTAACGGCGGCCTTGGCGGTTGTGCTGGCGCCATACTTGGTGATGTTGAACTCGCGGTCGGCAAACTGCGGTTGCCTGATGCTCTGCTCGATCTGCTTGTAGGTCGTGTCCCAACCGTCGGCCATAGCCGCAGCGGGGAAGAGCAGACACAGAAGCATCAATTTTAAGTAGTGTCTCATATTTGTTATTAATAGTATAGTATTGTAGTCGCTCCGTGAGCATCCACGGCCTGTTTCAAATTTATCCTTGAAAGGCTGTAGATCGGTTTTCTTAATTTGTTTCAGGTTTGACGAGATATTGCTGCAAAGATACGTATTATTAAGGCAAATAAAGAATAAAAGGCGATAAATTTTGCCTCGCCGTCCATATATTGGGCCGATATTCCACCTTTTTCGGACAATCATGCCACTTGTCCCTGACGCCTCCGGGAAGGCTCTTGAATAGTGTCCGAAGATGCAGGACGAACACCGTGAAGTACGGCGGGCATAGAGTCGGGATGATTGTGTGTCAGAATAATATCATAAATTTAACACATGAAAAATGCTTCAAAAAATCGGCGACGCAGCTCTGATTTTGCCATTCGGACGTAATTTTCCGACTGAAAAGTTGCCGCGGGCTTGCCGTAAGGGCCCCGTTGGTCCGTGGCGGGGCCGCCGCTGTCTTGCAACGAGCACGCCGCTGCGATGCAACGGGGGCCCCGTTGCAAAGCCGTAAGGGCCTTACGGCTCGAAGAAATCGGTGAAAAAGTTGCACACTTCTGTGATTTCTGATGTAACGCATTGATGCTCAGTGAGAAAAAGATGCACGCGCAAAACTCGCATATTTGAGGCCGAGGGACGACTTGGTGCGGAATTTATGTTAAAATCGAGACTTTTTGTTGAGATTATTCCGAGTTTTTAACAGTTGTATTTCCGGCCCCACCCCGGCCCTCCCCAAGGGGAGGGTGCCTGCGAGATGAAGGAAGATATCTCTGACATATAACATATATCACCCACGTGGCAAAGAGGCGGTCGCGACGGGTCGACCATACTTGTGGAGCGCCGTTCACTCCGTAGGCACCCTCCCCTTGGGGAGGGCCGGGGTGGGCCGGGGAGGGCCGGGGTGGGGCTCAGTGGGGCCCCGTGGGGTGCTTCGTTTACAGATTTGTCCGCGAAAGCGATGTTTTTTTCTCATTCCGGTCCTGAAACGGAAAAAAATGTGTAAGTTTGCAGAAAGCAACGGGTGTCGGACGGGATGCCCGTGGGCGATTGAGAAAATCATAAGGCAAAGACATCCGGAAATGATTGGCAAGGAGACACGGGGAGAGATGGCGCGTTTTGTTGTGGTCGGAGCATTGGCCACAGCCATACACTACGGCACATATCTGGTGCTGCTGGGGCTCATGGCCGACGGCATGGCATATACGATCGGATATGTCGTCAGTTTCGTTTTCAACTATCTGCTGTCCTCCCGCTACACCTTCCGTAGCCGGACGTCGGTCAAAAACGGTGTCGGATTTTGCGCGGCCCACGGTGTCAACTATCTCATCCACATCTCGCTCTTTCATGTGTGGATGTGTGTCGGAGTGCCGGAATGGCTTGTCCCCATACCCGTCTACGCCATTGCCATACCGGTTAACTTCCTGTTGGTTCGGCTGGTGTTCAAGAGAATGAAGAGTGAAGAATGAAGAGTGAAGAATGAAGAGTGAAGAATGAAGAGTGAAGAATGAAGAGTGAAGAATGAAGAGTGAAAAGTGAAGAATGAAGAGTGAAAAGTGAAGAATGAAGAAAGTGACTATACTTGTGCCTTGTCACAATGAGGAGGCATCGTTGCCGTTACTCTACGGCGAACTGCGGCGGCTGATGGACAGTCAGACCGACTATATGTGGCAGATACTTCTGGTCGATGACGGCAGTAGCGACGACACTCTCGGCGTGATGCGCGAACTGAGACAGTCGGACGTCAGGGTCTGCTACGTGAGTCTGTCGAGAAATTTCGGTAAGGAGAGTGCCATGCTGGCCGGTTTTGACAATGCCCGCGGCGACTGTCTCGTCATAATCGATGCCGACCTGCAGCATCCGCCGTCGCTCATCCCCGACATGCTCCGTCTGTGGGAAGAGGGCTATGAGGATGTCTATGCGCGGCGAGTCACGCGCGGACGCGAACCGTGGTGGCGCCGCCGCCTGTCCCTGCTCTACTACCGGATGTTGCAGAAGGTGACGGACGTGGAGGTGCTGGAGAATGTCGGTGACTTCCGGCTGTTGGACTGCAAGTGTGTCGAGGCTCTGCGGACCATGCGGGAGACGCAACGATATACGAAAGGTATGTTCTGCTGGATGGGATTCCGTAAGGCGGAAATCACATTCGAGCAGCAGGACCGTGCCGCCGGAAAGTCGTCGTGGGACCTGCTGAAACTGGTCAATCTGGCCATCGACGGCATCACCTCTTTCACCGTCGCACCGTTGCGCATATCCACCATACTCGGACTGGCGTCGTCGGTGGCGGCCATCGCTTACAGTATCTACTTCTTCGTCAAAACTATCATCTATGGCGATCCCGTCCAGGGATTTCCGACGCTCATCATCGTGGTGCTCTTTCTCGGCGGCATGCAGCTGTTCTCGCTCGGCATCATCGGCGAATACCTCGGCCGCATATTTATCGAGACGAAACACCGTCCCGCATATATAATCTCTGAAAAGGAAGGCGTATGAAGACCAGATGGGCGTGGCTCTTGATTGTCGTGACGGCGGCGGTGATGTTGTTTCTCAACCGCATGACACCGCTCACGCTGATGGACGACGTCGTCTATCGCTGTGTGTGGGTCGAAGATGAGAATGATCTGACGTTGCCCCGACGTCCGGTCACGTCATGGGACGATATCATCGAGTCGCAGAGAGTCCATTATTTTGTCACCAACGGACGCATCGTGGTGCACGCAGTGGCGCAGGCTGTCCTGGCTTTCGTCGGCGAGGACGTTGCCGACGTCGTCAACACGGTGCTCTTTTGCGTGCTGGTCTTGTTGAGTGCACGGTTTGTCACCGTGGACTATTCCCGACGACAATCCTATCTCAGTGTGCGGCGAACGGACAGAAACCGGTCCCGGTCGGATTTCAATATATCCGTGTTCCTCTTTGTCTTCCTGTTTTATGTCTTCATGCCGGGCTTCCGCGACGTGTTCCTGTGGACGTTGGGGTGCGTCAACTACATGTGGACGGCTGTCGGCGTGTTGCTCTTTCTCACATATTTTTATAAGGTGGAACGGCGACGACTCACTGCGGCCGCCTATCTTGCCGCTCCTCTGGCATTGCTCGCGGGCTGGACGCACGAGGCCTTGACGCTCCCGCTGTCCTTCGGACTGGCGGTTTGGATGGTGAGAGAACGCCGCAGGGTGATGTCGAGTGCGGCCTTGCCGGCCGTGGCGGGCTTTATCGTAGGCTCCATGCTGTGTGCCTTTTCTCCCGCAACGATAGGACGGGCGGACACCGGCGGTATGTCGTTTTTGATCAGGATTGTCATCGGAGGGATGAACCTTGTCTTCTCCATGCGCATCACGTGGTTGCTCTTGGCCGTTGCAACCGTGGCTTGGTTCAGACGGCGGGATGTCCTTTCTGGCGAGTTGCGGCGTCACTATGTGGTTTATAGTGCGCTGTTGCCCGCGGCCGGGCTTGTCTTCGTTTGCGGTCAGACGGCCGAAAGGGTGTGCTTCCACCTCGATTTCCTCTCCTCTCTGCTGCTCGTGAGCTTGCTCTTGCGCCTCGCTCCGTGGCGTAAGGGACGGGTGTTGGCTGTCGGCGGCGTGGCGATAATGACGGCAGTGACGGTGGCCGTGGCTGGTGAAGCATGGGAAAACGGTCGCAACTATCGCTATCAGATGGTTCAACAACAGAATGTTTCGACCGAAACGGTGAAGGTCCGGCAGCTCCGCAAGACCGGTTCGGCGATGTTTGATGCCCTTGTAGACAGATATGTGTTGCCCTCAGTAGTGTTTGGTTTCAACACCTGCTATCAAGGTTTTGATGCTGACGACATTAACCTGCGCAGTGCGGCCGCCCTCTACGGTAAGCGGCGGGTGGTCTATCTGCCTGAAGATGTGGTGGAGAAGATGGAAAACGACACGGCGGCATACGTGCGATTGGCCACGGACTGTCGCGGCGACATTGCCGTGATGCGCCTCCCGCAAGGCCGACGGGTCGCTTTGCTGCGTTTTATACTGAACGAAGAGCGGCCGGAAACGATACCGTTTTACAAGCGTTTCCTGATATACAGAAGTGATGTCTATGATATGCCGGAACAGAAATTCAAGACTGTGGACATCTGCGGAAGGACATATCTCATCTTTGCCGTGCCGCTGTCGAATATCACGAGGAGAATAAAATATATGGAAATTAAAGTGAAGAACGAAGAGGGAAGAGGGAAGAGTGAAGAATTTGCTGCCGCCGTTCTCACGGGGCAGAGTGAGGGCGAAGTTGGAACGGCGGTAGCAAATTCTTCACTCTTCCCTCTTCGTTCTTCACTTTAATTGTTTAGTGCGTCAAACAGCTTGTCTAACGCCTCGTCCGCATCTTTGCTCTCGTTGAGCAGTGTGACGAATTTGCTGCCGATGATGGCTCCTGCGGCATTCTGCTGCGAACTCTCGAGCGTCTGACGGTTGGAGATTCCGAAGCCGATCATGCGTGGATTGCGGAGCTGCATGGCGTTGATTCGGCGGAAATACTCCTGTTTGGTTTCGTCGAAACTCTTCTGCGCACCGGTGGTGGCGGCCGAAGAGACCATGTAGATGAAACCGTCGGTATGGTCGTCTATGAAGCGTATGCGCTCCTCGCTTGTCTCGGGGGTGATGAGCATGATGATGCGCAGGTCGTAACGGTCGGCAACCGGTTTGACTTCTTCCATGTAGTCCTTGAACGGCAGGTCGGGGATGATGGCGCCGGAAACGCCGCACTCGACGCAACTGCGGCAGAAGTTCTCCACTCCGTACTGCATGATGGGGTTGAAGTAGCCCATCAGTATGAGTGGGATGTGAACCTCGTCCTTTATTTCTTTCAGCTGACTGAATATCAGACGGAGGCTCATTCCATTGCGCAATGCGCATGTGGCGGCATCCTGAATGACCGGCCCGTCGGCCATCGGGTCACTGAACGGTATGCCCACTTCAATCATGTCGATGCCGCGGCGCTGCATGCTGAGGATGACATCGGCGGTGCTGTCGAGGGTGGGGCAGCCGGCGCAGAAGTAAAGCGACAACAGTTTGCGGTCCTTACTTTCTGAGAATAGTTTATTGATCTTGTTCATATCGTTTGTTGTTATTTCCGGTACACCTTATTTCGCTTATGAATTTGCTGAGCAGTGTGACATCCTTCATGCCCGGCTCGGTCTCAAAGCGTGAGTTGAGATCAATGCCGGCGAACATGGGATGAGTGAACTTGGCAACCATTTTGGCGTCGTCTGGGCCGATGCCGCCGCTTAGGAGGAACGGCCGCGAACCGTCATAGCCGTTCAATATTGACCAGTCGAATTGTCGACCGCTGCCTCCGACGCATGTGCAACGGGTGTCGAAAAGGAAGTAGTCGACGCAATCTTCATAGTCGTGGCATTTGGCAATGTCTTCGGGCGAGGCCACGCTGATGGCTTTAATGAACTTTATGCCCGGTCGGATGTCCGGGTCGAGTGTAGCGCGGAGATTGCGAATCATCGTCGGTGTCTCGTTGCCGTGGAGCTGTATGAGGTCCAAACGGTAGTTGACGACGCGGGTGATGATGGTCTGTGGCATGTCGTCGACGAAAACACCGACACGTTTGAAACTGTTATCGGCACACTGGGTGTCGAGCGAACCGCGATCGGGGATGATGCCGGCATGGGTCGGAATCATACTGACATGGCGCGGAGAACCGGACCAGAAGATCATTCCAATCCAGTCGATGCCGAGTGAAATGACATCGCGGATATTGGCACCGTCGCGCATGCCGCATACTTTGATAATCATAGAAGTGGATTTTGGGGTTGATGAAGTTGTGATATGAAGTCGTTAAGGGAATTGCCCGGAGAGGCCGTGTGCATGAAATTTTCGCCTATCAGGAAGCCGCGGTAGCCCGCAAGACGCAGATTTCGTACTGTCTCGGGATCGGAAATGCCGCTTTCGCTTACCTTGACGGCGTCTGCGGGAAGGTGCCGAGCCAAGCGGAAAGAGTTCTGGACGTCGGTCACGAACGATCCGAGATTGCGGTTGTTGATGCCGCAGATGTCAGGTTCGATGTCCGCATATTCCGTCTCTTCCTCGCTGTGCATCTCCAAAAGAACTTCCAACTGAAGTTCGTGGGCGGTGCGGGTGAGTTGCCGACATTCTGCTTTCGATAGGTCGGCGGCAATCAGGAGCACGGCTGAAGCGCCGCAAAGGCGGGCTTGAAACAGCTGATATTCGTCTATAACGAAGTTCTTATATAATATGGGTATGGTCACTCCGGCATCACATGCCTCGCGGATGAAGTCGTCGCAACCGCCGAAAAACCTTTCGTCGGTGAGTATGCTGACGGCCGCGGCACCGTTTTGCTGGTATGCCAACGGTATATCGTCGGCCCGGCCGTATTCCTTGATCCATCCTTTGGAGGGCGACTTGCGCTTGAATTCGGCTATGATACCGGAGTCGGAATCCGTCAGTGCGGCCTTCATGGAGGGGACATGGCTGCCGAGCATGCGCTCGACACGGGCGTGAATGTCTCGCTCCGGCAGTACTTGTTTCATCCGGTCGACTTCAATGCGCTTCCACGCGACAATCTCTTCGAGTACGTCTTTCATGTCTTATGAGTTGAGTTCGACAAACTTATGGAATGTTTTCATGGCGCGACCGCTGTCGATTGATTCGCGGGCTATGGCCACGCACTCGTCGATGGATTTCTTTCCGCGTTCCAGAACCTGTATGCCGAAGGCGGCGTTGGCCAGCACAATGTTCTTTTGTGCGGGCAGGGCTGTATTAGACAACACGTTGTCAAAGATGCGGGCGGCCTCCTCTTCGGTCGCTCCGGCCACCAGCTCTTCCGGCCGGGCAATGCCGAATCCGAGGTCCTGAGGAGAGAAGATGCGTTCATAGCTGTTGGTCGTGACCTTAAAATCGCCCGTGAGGGATATCTCGTCGTAGCCGTCGATGCTGTTGACAATGCCGTAGTCGATGCCGATTTTACAGTAGACATTGCTGTACAGGCGCATCTGGTCGAGCGTCGCCACGCCGAGCAGCTGGCATTGGGGCTTCGACGGATTGACGATAGGGCCAAGCAGATTGAAGCATGTGGGGAATTGAAGGGACTTTCGGATGGGACCGACAAACTTCATGGCACGGGCGAAAAGCTGCGCATGGAGGTAGACGATGCCACATTCGTTGATGCAGCGGTTGAGGCGGTCGATGTCGTCGGTGAACTTCACACCGTGGGAAGCGATGACATTGGATGCTCCGCTGATACTCGTGGCAGAGTAGTTGCCGTGCTTGGCGACCTTATATCCGGCTCCGGCGATGACAAAGCAGGCCGTCGTGGAGATGTTGAACGTGTTCTTTCGGTCACCACCCGTGCCGACAACGTCGATATATCGTTCGCAGTCAAGCGGCACGGGAACGCCTGTTTCGAGTATGCCGTCACGGAAACCGAGCAGTTCGTCGACGGTGATGCCGCGCATCTGAAGACCGGTCAGCAGCGCCGTTATCTGTTCGGCGGGATATTGTTCTTTTGTTATTCCGATGAGGATGGCCTTCGTTTCTTCGCGGGTCAGTTCCTCGTGATTGAGTATTCGGTTGAGTATCTCTTTCATAATGAGGTTGTTTATGGGAGTCTTTATGGGAGACTCCGGGTTATTCTGGTAGGAATGGGATGATATGGGACTAATGGACGGTATGGGTGTCACTGTTCATCCAGTTGCCGATGATTGTGCGTCCGTCAGGGGTCAACACGCTTTCGGGATGAAACTGGATGCCGTGTATGTCGTATTCGCGGTGGCGCAAAGCCATAATCTGGCCTTCGTCACTTTCGGCTGTAATCTCAAGGCAAGGCGGAAACGCTTCTTTGCTGACCACCCAAGAGTGGTATCGCCCCATCGTTATGCGCCGTGGCAGTCCTGCAAAGATGGGGTCAAGACCCGACTGCGTGCCTTCGGTGGCCACACCGTGGAACACATCGCTCAGGTTTTCGAGCCGTGCGCCGAACACTTCGCCGATGGCCTGATGTCCGAGACAAACGCCGAGCATCGGTTTGCGGCCGGCGTATGTGCGTATTACGTCCATGAGCAGTCCGGCTTCGGACGGTATTCCCGGTCCAGGGCTAAGGATAATTTTGTCGAAACGTTCCAATTCGGAGATCTTGAAGCAGTCGTTGCGGAGCACGGTGACATCGGCGCCAAGCTCTTTCACGAGATGACAGAGATTGTATGTGAAGGAATCGTAGTTGTCTATGATGACTATTTTCATATCGTCTTTTCTTTTTATGGGAGGGATGGGAGTTTATGGGAGTAATGGGAATGATGAATGGAAGAGCTACATGCCCTCGGCCATCATTATCGCTTTGCGGAGCGCTCCGAGCTTGTTGTTGACCTCCTGAAGTTCATATTCCTCATCGCTCTTGGCTACGATACCGCCTCCCGCTTGAAACCACAGTTCACCGTTGCGGGAGACGAAGGTGCGGATGGTGATGGCCTGGTTGAGTGAGCCGTTGAGTCCGATGAATCCGATGCAGCCTCCGTAAGCACCGCGGCAGTGGGGCTCGTATTCACTTATGAGTTGCATGGCCCTCACCTTGGGTGCTCCCGAGAGCGTTCCGGCGGGGAACGTGTCGATAAACGCCTTCACGGGGTCGGCCCCGGCGTCGAGTTCTCCGCTGACACGGGAAACGAGATGGATGACGTGGGAGTAGTATTGCATGTCCTTATAAAAGTCAACCTTCACGCCGTGGCAGTTGCGGCTCAGATCGTTTCGGGCCAAATCGACCAGCATTACGTGTTCGGCGTTTTCTTTCGGGTCGTTGCGCAGATATTCGGCGTTGCGCCGGTCTGTTTCGGCGTCGCCCGTCCGGCGCGTCGTTCCGGCTATCGGGTCGATGTAGGCGCGTCGTCCCTCGATGCGGCAATGAGTCTCCGGTGACGAGCCGAAGATGCGGAAGCCGCCGAAATCGAAATAGAACAGATACGGCGAGGGATTGATTGAGCGCAGGGCGCGGTAGAGTTTGAAGTCGTCGCCCTCGTAGCGCTGGACAAACCGACGTGAAAGTACAATCTGGAATACATCTCCCCGCAGACAGTGAGCGATGCCGCGGCGTATGTTGCCCTTGTGCTCCTCGTCTGTCAACGGCGATGTCGTCTCGCCGACGGGGTGGAAACCGTATGAACGTATGTTGTCCTTGTTCATCGCTTTCAGGATGAGGTCGATTTCCTTGCTGTCCCCGAGTGTGATGACGGTCAGGCGGTTGTTGAAATGGTCGAACATGATGATGTCGCGGTAGAGGATGTAGAGCATGTCCGGAGCGTCGTTCTTGTCGGCCGTGGCGTCCTTGACACCGATATGCTCGAAGTAGCGGACGGCGTTGAACGACGTATATCCGTAGAGCCCGCAGACATCCGCATAGTCGCCCGTCACGTCGAAACGGCCGAGAAAATCATTGATGGCCATGTCGACACGGTAATTGTCATCGACGGCGCGCACCGTGCGGCTTCCGTCGGGATAGTTGCAGATGGCCTCGCCATGACTGATTGCCACGCTTGCGATTGGGCAGATACCGATGAACGAGCGACTGTTGTTTGCGTCGTGATAGTCCGAACATTCCATCAGAGCGCTCTGCGGATACAGGTCGCGCAGCCTCATGTAGACTCCGACGGGTGTATAAAGGTCGGCAAGAATGGTGCGCGACGCTGTCTTGTATTTGAATTTAGAACTGTCCATATTCTCCTGCCATGTTTTTGTTAGCCAAATATGTCTCCACGTCTTTGTCTCCGCGTCCGCTCACCGTCAGCACGACAACGTCATCGGGGTGGAACTTCATCTTTGCGAGGGCCGCGACGACATGTGCGCTCTCCAATGCGGGGATGATGCCTTCCAGACGTGTCAGTTCGTAGGCGGCTCGTATGGCCTCGTCATCGTTGATGCTGTATACCGTCGCGCGATGTTGTGCAGCCAGATTGGCGTGCATCGGACCGATGCCCGGATAGTCGAGACCGGCCGATATGCTCTCCGCCTCCATTATCTGCCCGTCGGGAGTCTGCATGACCAGCGTGCGCGAACCGTGCAGGATTCCGAGGCGTCCGCGGTGTATCGTGGCCGCCGTGTGCTCTGTGTCGGCGCCCAGTCCTCCAGCTTCGGCCAGCACGATGTTGACGCGCTCGTCATCGATGTAGTGGTAAATCGTTCCGGCCGCGTTGGAACCGCCGCCCACGCAGGCCATGAGATAGTTGGGATAGTCGCGGCCTATTTTCTCCTTGAGTTGTTCCTTGATCTCTTCCGAGATGATGCTCTGCAGTCTTGCGACCATGTCGGGGTAGGGGTGAGGACCAACTGTCGACCCTATTATATAAAAGGTGTCCTGCGGATGGCAGCACCAGTCGCGTATGGCCTCGTTCGTGGCGTCCTTGAGCGTCATGTTGCCCGTGCGCACCGGTCTCACCTCAGCGCCCAACATCCTCATGCGCTCCACGTTGGAGTGCTGTCGTTCGACGTCCAGTGCTCCCTGATAGACCACGCACGGCATATCCATCAGTGCGCATACTGTTGCCGTGGCCACGCCGTGCTGGCCGGCTCCCGTCTCGGCGATGATGCGCCGCTTGCCCATCTTCTTCGCCAGAAGTATCTGACCGACGGTGTTGTTTATCTTGTGGGCACCCGTGTGGTTGAGATCCTCGCGCTTGAGATATAGCCGGCATCCGTACTTCTCGCTCATCCGGCGTGCGTAATAGAGCGGCGACGGGCGTCCGACATAGTCTCTCAACAGCTGCATATATTCGCTGCGAAACTCCTCTGACTCCAATATCGGGAGATAACTACGCTTCAGATTTTCCACCGTCGCATAGAGGATTTCCGGTACGTAAGCTCCGCCGTACTCGCCATAAAATCCTCTTTCGTCCACAAGGAATGTCTTTTTCTTTTCCATATCTTTTGTCTTTTGTTTACTTTCTTCGTTTGTCGGGTTTCCGCCCGTTTTTACTTAAAAAGGCCCGTCGCAGTTTGCGACGAGCCTTTTTGTTATCTTTTTCTTTTCACAGATACATGGCTGCGTGCCCCGCGACTATTTCAATCTCGAGTTACGCCACCACCATGTATTGTTCATTGAGTTCATGTTATATATAGATGTCTTTATGTTTACGTTTGCAAAGATACACAATATATTTTAAAATGCAATATTTTTTGCCGGTTTTTTATTGCGTTTTGGTATAAAAACATTGTTTCTGCTATCGGAATGTGATGTATCGGCCTTTTTATGACCGCTGTTCCGCATGATTTTCACTGCATCTCGTCCTCAAACTCATATTTCATTATCTTGTTCATTCCCGGCATGCCAAGATATTTTGTTTTCATGCCGTAGATATAGATGACGCGATGCCAGTGCTGCGGATTGTCAACCAGATTGAGTGCTCTCTTGTAGTCGGCGAAGTCGTTGAGCGACACCGGGAAGAGTTCGTCCTCGTAGAAAGGGTCATATTCGTCGGGCGTGTCGCCGGGACGGAAGATGCGGTCAGCCAATATCAGCGAAGAACGGCTTTCGAATGGTGGGGCCATGATAGAGTTGTAGATGGTGCGCGATGTTGAGCCGATGATGTAGCCGCGGACGTTGACCGGCTCGCCGATTGGAGCTTCGATTGCTTCGGCGACGGTCAGGTATCCTTGCGGCGCGTCTTCGGGGACAATCTCGTCTGCCCATCCGGAGTTGCTGTCGGACTTATCGGATTTGTCCTCCGGTTCCTCCTCATGGGTGCTGCAGGCGATGGCAAAAGCCGCCAAAAGCATTAGGGCGAATGTGAAGAAAGTATGTCTTTTCATGTATCGGTCGGATTTAAAGTCGTGCTTAAGTCCTGCTTATATATTAATAAGGTATGTAGACTTTATAAATTAAGGTGGAGCAATGACACTATAATCTTTGCTCCACCTTGCTTGTCTTGCGTCTTCCGCGCCTTCTTACTTGGCGTAAGCCACGCTGCGGGTCTCTCGGATGACGGTTATCTTGACCTGTCCGGGATAGGTCATCTCGTTCTGTATCTTGTTTGCGATGTCTCCTGACAGAGCTTCCGTCTGAGTGTCGTCCATCTTGTCGGCGCCGACGATGACACGGAGCTCGCGTCCGGCCTGGATGGCGTATGTCTTGGTCACGCCGGGATAACTCATGGCGATGGCTTCGAGGTCGTTGAGGCGCTTGATGTATGCCTCGACAATCTCACGGCGTGCACCGGGACGTGCACCGCTGATTGCGTCACACACCTGAACGATGGGAGCCAGCAGTGTGTTCATCTCGCACTCGTCGTGGTGGGCGGCGATGGCGTTGCAGATGTCCGGTTTCTCGCGATACTTCTCCGCTATCTTGGCTCCGTAGAGTGCGTGGGGCAGTTCGCTCTCCTCGTCGGGCACCTTGCCGATGTCGTGGAGTAGTCCGGCGCGCTTTGCCTTCTTCGGGTTGAGGCCCAGTTCCGACGCCATGACGGCACAGAGGTTGGCCGTCTCGCGGGCGTGCTGCAACAGGTTCTGTCCGTATGAGCTGCGATATTTCATCTTACCGATGATGCGGGTCAGTTCAGGATGGAGTCCGTGTATGCCGAGGTCGATGCACGTGCGCTTTCCGGTCTCGATGACTTCGTTCTCGAGTTGCTTCTTGACCTTCTGTACGACCTCCTCAATGCGTGCCGGATGGATGCGTCCGTCGGCCACCAGCTGATGGAGAGCCAGACGGCAAACCTCGCGGCGGATGGGGTCAAACGCGCTGATGACGATGGCTTCGGGCGTGTCGTCGACCACGATTTCCACTCCCGTGGCGGCCTCCAGAGCGCGGATGTTGCGTCCCTCGCGTCCGATGATGCGTCCCTTGACCTCGTCGTTGTCGATGTGGAAGACGCTGACGCTGTTTTCGATGGCCGTCTCGGTGGCCACGCGCTGGATGGTCTGGATGACAATCTTGCGTGCCTGGGCGTTGGCGTTGAGCTTGGCTTCGTCCATGATCTCGTTGATGTAGCTCTGTGCTTCGGTCTTGGCCTCGTCCTTGACCGTCTCCACCAGTCTCTGCTTGGCTTCGTCGGCGCTGAGTCCGGAGAGCTCCTCGAGTTTTTCGCGCTCCTGCAGCTGCATCTTCTCGAGTTCCTCGTTCTTCATCTGGAGCAACTTCTTCTCGTTGTCGATGCGTGTCTGGAGATTGTCCAGCTCGTTTTTGCGGCGTCCCAGTTCCTCGTGACGTTGGTTGAGTGAGATTTCGCGCTGCTTGAGCTTGTTCTCACCCTGCTGTATGTGCTGGTTGCGCATCTGCACCTCCTTCTCGAGTTCGCTCTTCTTGTTGAGGAACTTCTCCTTCACTTCCAGCAGTTTTTTCTCCTTGATCACTTCGGCCTCCTTTTCCGCTGAGGCAACCATTTCATTATATTTCCCCTTTATCACATGGAGGAACATATAATATCCGCCAAATCCTCCGATGATGAGAGCAACGGCGGCAACAATTATTATTGTTAGTTCCATAAGTTTTATTTATATAAATATGATTGTTAATATTCTCATTTCTTTTCTCCGAGGGCGTCCTCTATTTCGGCAGTCAGATTGTTGAGAATATCATTATAAGGTGCGGTGTCGTTCTTGGCACGTTCTTTCGAATATTGCAGCGCGACGTCGATGAGCGTCATCAGCGCTATCGTGTGGTCGCTCTTGTGAGCCTTATATCTCTGTGCGTATATGTTGTAGCGGTCAGTGATCAACTTTGCCGCCGCACGATAATATTCCTCTTCGGTCCTGTCCGACAGGACGACCTCTATCTCTTCGTCGTAGACATGGAGATGTATTCGGAAGTTTTCTCTATTCTGTTCTGCCATGGCTTAATCTGTTTTTTGGTCTGTCAGTATCGTAATACATTTGTTTACGTCACGTATCAGCTTTGACAGCCGTGTCCGTGCGGCATCGAGGTCGCCGTCGGTGATTTCGATCATCTTAGCCATTTTGAGCGAATTGTAGTCTTTGGCTTGCTGGTCCAGCTTTTCGCGCAACGTCTTGATGTCGTTCTCGCTCTTGTCGAGGAGGGCGTACAGCTCGTCGTTTTCTTCCTTCAGTTGTCGGAACCGAAGAATCATCTGGCGGACACGAGTCTGAAACGTCACTAAAGTCTGTTCGTTTGAAGTCATTGTCATAACGCTCTTTATCTTACAAAGGTATTACATTTTTTGCATAATATATGTAATGCGCCCGGCTCTTTAAGGTTTTTTAAAACTTCGCGACTGCGACGCCGCGCTCATTTAGGGGCAAAAAGGTGGTGACACGTGGCACCGGCCCCACCCCGGCCCTCCCCAAGGGGAGGGTGCCTACGAGATGAAGGGAGAATGTTCTGACATCTAACATCTAACATCTGACATTTATAGAAGCAACCGGTGAGTTAAATTACGAGGCAAGGAGGCGGTCGCGACGGGTCGCGACCCTACGATGACAGTCATGATGTCCGTTTGCTGTCATGAAAATATCACAAATTTAACACATGAAAATTGCTCGAAAAAAACGGCGACAATGCCCATATTTTGACATTCGGGCTCCGTTTTTCGATAGAAAAAGTTCTGCGGCCTTGCCGTAAGGGCCCCGTTGGTCTGCAACGGCGTGCTTTTCGGACGATGACGGGGCCGCCGCTGCGATGCAACGAGCGCCCCGTTGCAATGCCGTAAGGGCCTTACGGCACGAAAAAATCGGTGAAAAAGTTGCACACTTTTATGATTTTGGTTGTAACGTCGTGATGCTCAAGGAGAAAAAGATGCACGCGCAAAACTCGCATATTTGAGGCCGAGGGATCTGTTGGCGCAGAATTTATGTTAAAATCGAGTTTTTTTTGTTGTGATTATTCCGTGTTTTTAACAGTTGGTTTCCGTGTCTGTGGTTGGGCGGCCGGCAAACAAAAGCGAGGGAGTGGCAACGGTTGATAAGCAATTCGGTGAAGGTCCAGACACAATTCGACAAAGGTTCATACACAAGGTAGGGACATATTTTTCGCTACGCTCAACAACTCGTCTTGTATTTGTCCGTCAATTGAAACGGGCGGACAAATACAAGACGAGTTGTTGAGCGTAGCGAAAAATATGTCCCTACCTTAATTCCGTATTTTGATACGGCTTTACCTTTGCCTCGGAGCAATCTCTCCGTGTGTCTTATTTGGCTGCGTCGTCCTTGGGTTTCGGCTCTTTTTTGGCGAGCATGACGACCTTGTAGACAAAGTCCGTAATCCAGCGCTGTGAGAAACCGAGCCTGCGGTCATATTCGCGGATGGCCACCACCGTCTTCAGTACGCCCGGGTCGGTGTAGTCGTTTTTTGTGAAAATGTCGTTGACGGTCTTTTCCGTCATGGTGTACATGGCCTTCTTCATAAATCCCGGCAGCCGGAGCTTGAACTTCATGAGGTTGCCCATGAGCATCATGAGGTCCTGACTGAAGTTCTGGAACTGCACGAGATAGACCTGAACGTCCTGTATCTTGCGGCAGTTGCGGCGCAGACTCTGGTCTATCTCCTTAAAGAAGGAGTCGTCCATAGCGTAGATTTCCTTCAGCATCTTGCGGCAACGGGCTCTCTCGCCCACGCCCAGCTTGTTGTTGACGGTGGGTACGCGCAGGGTCGTCTTGAACACTCTCAGGTCCGGCAGCATGGCCAGATTGGTGATGCCGAGGTCGGCTGCGATGGCAGCCTGGAAGTAGACGCGTATGAGGGTCATGAAGTCTTCCATGCCACCGGCTTTCGGCTGGTCTTCGGCTTTTTTGCCGAACAGTCTTGAAAATATACTCATAATGATGATGTTTGATGTTGTTTGTGTCGTTCCGGACTGTTCTCGGGGCTGATATCCAAACCTCAAAGTACAGCCGCTGACAGGCACTTGTCGTTATTTTCGCCTGCAAAGTTAAGAATATTTCTGTACAAAAGGATTAAAAAGTCCTATAAATAATGGTATTACTAAAATAAATTCTTACCTTTGCAGCAATTTTCAAACAATAAGAAACACGTCTCATGAAAGGAATAGTCCTTGCAGGTGGCAGCGGTACGCGGCTGTACCCCATCACCAAAGGTATCAGCAAGCAGCTGATACCCATATTCGACAAACCGATGATATATTACCCGATATCTGTCCTTATGCTGGCCGGAATACGGGATATCCTCATTATCAGTACGCCCGATGACCTCCCGGGATTTCGTCGTCTGCTGGGTGACGGCAGCGACATGGGCGTCCGTTTCACCTTCGCGGAGCAACCGTCTCCGGACGGTTTGGCCCAGGCCTTCATCATCGGCGCCGACTTCATCGGGACCGACGACGTCTGCCTCGTGCTCGGCGACAACATCTTCTACGGCAGCGGGTTCTCCGGAATGTTGCGCCAGTGTGTCGACAACGTGGAGAAGGACGGCAAGGCTACGGTCTTCGGATATTACGTCAATGATCCGGAACGTTATGGCGTGGCCGAATTTGACGCCGAGGGCAACTGTCTCAGCATAGAGGAAAAACCGAAACAGCCGAAGTCCAACTATGCCGTGGTGGGCCTCTACTTCTACCCCAACAGTGTGGTGGAGATAGCACGCAATATCAAGCCCAGCGAACGCGGCGAACTGGAGATTACGTCGGTCAATCAGGAATATCTCCGTCGCGGACAACTCAAGGTGCAGACCTTGCAGCGCGGTTTCGCGTGGCTGGACACCGGCACGCATGACAGCCTGAGTGAGGCCAGTACTTTCATTGAAGTGATCGAAAAGCGGCAGGGGCTCAAGGTCGCCTGTCTCGAGGAAATCGCTTATCGAAAGGGTTGGATTACGCGGGAACAGTTGCGCCGTCTGGCTGAACCGATGATGAAAAATGACTACGGTAAATATCTTATGAATATCTAAAAAACAAACATAACATTAATGGAAAATATAAACAAGATTGATACATCGGCCAATGTTGAAGCCATCGACTCCAATAACGAGGAGTCGTCGTTTGACTTCAAGACCATTCTTACCCTCTTTCTGCTCAACTGGCAGTGGTTCGTGCTGTCGCTGATCATTTTCCTCAGCGGCGCGTTCCTGTATCTGCGGTACAAGAGTCCCGTATATCAGGCATCCGTCAAGATGCTTATCAAGGACGACAACAGTCAGCGACGGAACAGCAGTAACCAGATGCTGGCGAACATGGCAGACCTCGGTTCCTTTTCCAATAGTGCCGGAATCGAAAATGAGGTGGAGATTATCCATAGCCGAATCCTCGCACGTGAGACAGTGTTAGACCTCCGTCTGTATGTGCAATACAAGGAGAAGGGATTGATCAAGAAGCAACTTGTCTATAAGACACAGGCTCTCAACGTAGACATAGACCCGGCAAGTCTTGGCAGGATGGACGAGACGATGTTGCCGATAAAGATGAAGATAACGAAAGCCGGCGACAAGTACGAAGTCAGCGGAAACACTTATAGCGAAGACGACGGGGAAGAGATACCTTTCGAGACTTCATTCACGACTCTGCCGGCAAGCTGTAAGACAACCGCCGGAACTCTCACTTTCACAAAAAATACTGAGTTTGAGGGTGAATGGACGAAAGATCTCTACGTCTCAATCTATCCCCCGATGGCTGTGGCGAAAGGCTATGTGGGGGCAATGACGGTCGAACCGACATCCAAGATGACATCCATCGCTCTCATCACAGTGCAGGACTTCAACAAGGAGAGGGCGGTCGACTTCCTCGAGCAGCTCGCCATCTGCTACAACCGACAGGCAAATGCGGACAAAAACGAGATTGCCGTCAAGACGGAAGAGTTCATCAACGGACGTCTGGAGAAGATCAGTGCTGAACTGGGAGTGACCGAAACCGAGCTCGAAAAGTACAAGAAGCGCAACAACCTGACCCAGATGAAGCTTGACGCGACGGAGACTTTGGCCCAGACGAGCCAGTACTCGACCAAACTTTCGGAGGCCCAATCACAGATACAGATGCTCGATTTCCTCCGCGAATACGTTGACAATCCGTCCAACCGTTATCAGATTATTCCTTCAAACGTCGGTCTGACGGACGTCTCGTCGACGGCACTCATCAACAAGTACAACCAGTCGGTGCTGGATCGCAACCGCATGTTGCGCACAGTTTCGGAGATTTCGCCGCAGGTTCAGACGATTACTTCTGCCCTCGACGACCTCGAGAGTAGCATACGCACGGCCCTGTCGCAGGCCCGTCACCAGGCTAAGATACAGTTGCAGGGCATCGAACGTCAGTATTCGCTATATACTAATAAGGTGGCCAACGCACCGGAGCAGGAACGTGTCCTCACCCAAATCGGCCGTCAGCAGGAGATCAAGTCCGGTCTTTATCTGATGTTGTTGCAGAAGCGCGAGGAAAACTCCATCTCACTGTCCGCTACCGCCGACAAGGGCGAGCTCATCGACTATCCCCTTCTGGAGGGAAAGGTGAGCCCCAAGGGCAGCATTGTCATGCTCGTGGGATTGGTGTTGGGCCTCGGTCTGCCCCTGCTCGTCATCTACCTGATGCAGATGTTGCGCTTCAGAATAGAGGGACATGACGATGTCGCGAAGCTGACGAAGCTCCCGATTATCGCTGATGTCGCCCTTTCGAACGAAGAAGGAAGCAGCGGTATCGTGGTCCGTGAAAATCAGAACAACCAGATTGACGAGATATTCAGGGCGATGCGAACCAATATCCAGTTTATGCTTGACGGCAATCAAAAGGTTATCATGTTCACATCTTCTACCTCTGGAGAGGGAAAGACCTTCAATGCTGTCAATCTTGCAGTCAGCTTTGCTACCCTCGGAAAGAAGGTGATAGTCATGGGATTGGACATCCGCAAACCGCGTTTGGCCAAGATTTTCAATCTGTCAAGTTCTAAAGTGGGTGTCACCAATCTGCTCGTGAAGGACAAACTGACGATGGATGACATCCGTAAAGAGATTTGTTCGTCGGGCGTCAGCGCCAACCTTGATGTTCTGGCAGCCGGTCCCTGTCCTCCAAACCCGACAGAGTTGCTGGCCCGCAAGAACTTGGGTGACATCGTCGAGGCTCTCAAGACAGAATACGACTATGTCATCATGGATACGGCGCCGGTCGGATTGGTGACCGACTCGCTGGAGATTGGCAAGCTGGCCGACGTCACCGTTATTGTCTGCCGCGCCGACTATACGCCTAAGTCGACCTTTGAACTGTTCAACAGACTGCATGCCGAGAAGAAGCTGCCCAACATGTGCTACGTCCTCAACGGTATCGACATGTCCAAAAAGAAGCACAGCTACTACTACGGTTACAGCTCGTACGGTCACTACACGTATAAGAACAACTATGGCGGATATACATACGGCACTTATGCCAACAGCCACTATGGTAATAAGGATGATAAATCTATCAAGCTATGACAATCGCAGTAGATTTTGACGGGACCATTGTCACCCACCGCTATCCGGAGATTGGCGAGGAGTTGCCTTTTGCCACCGAAACACTGAAGATGCTCATCCGTGACCGTCACAAACTCATCTTGTGGAGTGTACGTGAGGGCAGGTTGCTCGACGAGGCCGTGGAGTGGTGTCGTGAACGCGGTGTGGAATTCTATGCGGTCAACCGTGACTATCCTGAGGAAATTAAGGAGCACAACAAGAGTTACAGCCGCAAGCTGAAAGTAGATCTCTTCATTGACGACAGAAATATCGGAGGGTTGCCTGACTGGGGCGTGATCTACGACATGATACGCAATAATCGCACGTGGCATGACCTGCTGTCAGAGGCCGAGGCCGGTTCTTCAGGGGCGATGCGTGGTGAATATGCCAACAAGCCGAAGAAGAAGTGGTGGCAATTCTGAAGTCTGCGATATGACGAAAGAGACCGTTTGAAAGTCAAATAGTAAAACGATTGTACGCAAAGACGCGAAGACGCAAAGGTAAAAGAAAGCCTTTGCGTCTTCGCGTCTTTGCGTTTTTGTTATCGCATATTCGGTTATGCTTCCGCGAAGTGTATTACCGTGTTGCGCAGTGCCGTTGCATTGCCCATGTCAAACATCTCTCCGTTAATCCGTACACCGACCATTCCGTTCTTTTTTCTGACGGCCTCGAGTGCCGTGGTGAGCTCTATTTCGTGTGTCATGTCACCTTTTGCATCGGCTTCACGGATGTCGTCAGCCAGCTGTTCATATACATCCGGTGTTAGGATGTACTGTCCGAAGACGGAATAGTAGCCCTTGCTGCCGTCCGTTTCTGTCACGGCCAGATATTCTTCGGCGTAGCTGAGCTTGGGCTTTTCGGTCATTGCGGACACGTTGAGTATTCTCTTTTCCTTGTCCTCCCACACTCCGCTGAGTATTCCGTAGTGGCTAACATCCTGCGCCGGAATCTTGTGGATGCTCACCGTCAGCTTGTTGTAGCGTTCGTACTCCTCGATGAGCTGCAGCGTGCAAGTCTTTCCGCAGAGGCTTCGATAGAGCGTGTCGCCGAGAAGGAGCAGCACCGGTTCGTTGCCGGCAAACTCGGCCGTCTGATAGACAGCATGTCCGAAGCCGCGTTTGTCGTGTTGATAGACATAATGCAGATGCTTTCCGATGTCCAATATGCGGTTGCTGTATTCGCGTGCCTGCGGGTTCAGCTTCTTCAGATGGCTTTCGGTGAGTTCCCGTTCGAAGAATTCCGCATATTGGATGCGTTCCTCTTCAGAACCGAGCACGAGACAAATTTCCTCGATGCCGCTTCTGATGAGTTCCTCCAAGAGGATCAATATCACCGGCCGGACCATTCCGTCGGCGCATGGTATGGGGAAGAAGTCCTTTTTGAGAACCTTTGTTGCCGGATAGAGGCGTGTCCCGAAGCCGGCCACGGGGATGATGGCCCGTCGCACGGTGTGTACGGGATGGATTGTGAATGGCCATACGCGCAGACCTTGTCCATTGAGATAGTCGACCAGCCTGGCTTGTGACTCGGCATCTTTGGCAAGAAACTGTATGGAGCCGTCGCCGTGGGAACCGACACCCTTGCCGCCGTACGTCAGCCGTTTGACCTCCGGGTCGTTGAGATAGTGATGGAGTTTGGGTGCCCAAAGGGCTGGCGACATGGGTGCAATCTGTTTGTCAAACAGCTCTTCGGCCTCAGTCATGAGCCGTCCGAGCAGTTCGATCTCACCTTCAGCTATATACTTGATGGCCTTGTCGATGATTTCGTGGTTGCGCACACCGAGTGCTTCGTGGAGCAGCCGGTCGCCTTCGGTCGATGCGAAAGGATAAGACTTGTTGAGGTCAGCCAATATCCTGATGGTGTCTTTTTCGGAGCAAAGGTCTCCGAAGACCCAGTGGAGCGTCTTCTTGACATTGATGGACGTGACACTGATTTCGTCTCCGTCGAAAGTCATGAGGTTCGGTTTGACACCGAAGGCGCAGACCTGGTCCAGTCGTCCGCAGCGTGAGGCGGTCCGGAGTTCGCCGAGATAGGCGATGTTCATTTCGCCCATCGTGTTGAGGTTGAGGTTGTAGAGGATGTTGAACGCCCTTGCCACCAACACGCAGATGGCCGCGCTGGACGACAGGCCGCTCTTCATGGGCAGTGTCATGCCCGTCAGATGGATGTGCACGCCTCCCACCTTATACCATTCCAACATATATGACGCCACGCCGGCGCAATAGCTGAAGAACGAACCGGATTTTGCGATGCTTTTCAGTTCCGTGTCGTTCATCCGACAGGAGAAGTCCTGCCACATGTCCGTTATCTCCGGTGCCTCGCTGGTCATCTCAAAGATGGATGATTTTTCCACTTCGGCGAATATTCCCTGTTCTATACCGGTCACGATGGCCGCACCCGGCAGGATGTCGGCATTCATCGTCCGATAATGTCCCGCCCAATCGGTGTGCTCACCGAAGAGGCACAGCCGTCCGGGTACAAATAGCTTTGCCATGTATGTTCGTTTGTCAATTGATTTTTTCCAAAATGCTTTCTCGGTATCGGTTGTTAGTATCCGAAACGAGATTCTCGACCACAAATTTAGTCAAAATATTCCTGAGTATCTAATGAAAATGTGACAAATTGTGTCTTTGTGTATCGAAAACACTAAAAAAACAGGTGGTTTCCACCAATTTTTTGTCCGTTACCGGCGCTTTAAGAATAAAACACACTGTAAACGACAAAAACCTTGCTATTTTTCATGTTTTAACTTAAAAAATTTGTTTTTTATGTTACTTAACCTTATATTTGCCTCAGATAAGATTGCATCCATGTTGTCGATGACCCTTATCAGATTCCGAGGTTGGCAGCGTCCTGCGCCAACCTCTTTTTTGTTTCTGCCTTTTTGATATTTCCGCCGTCCTCATCCGCCGTCTTTTACCAGTCTGGACAGTCAGTGGTCGGAATGATGATTTTGTCAGAAAATGATTGTTAAAATTAACATTTCGCAACGTGCGAAAAATTGTCCAAAAACGTTGTAATCCGACCGAAAAGTCTCTTTTGACGTCCAACATTTTGTCGGTCGTCTTGCCGTAAGGGCCCCGTTGGTCTGCACCGGCATGCCCGCCGGCTTGCAACGAGCACGCCGTTGCGATGCAACGAGGGCCCCGTCGTAAGGCCGTAAGGCCCTTACGGCTCGGAAAAATCGGCGAAAATGTTGCACACTTTCACGATTTTCATCCTAACATGCTGGTCGTCAGGGAGAAAAAGATGCACGCGCAAAACTCGCATATTTGAGGCCGAGGGACTACTTCGTGGAAAATTCGTGTTAAAATGAAGGGCGTTTGTAAGAATTATTCCGAATTTAACACTTTCCCCATCGAGGCTCTGTCGGCCCATGTTTTTTTTCGTGTCTGGATTTGCAGGTTGAAATTTTAACGTACAATAATTTGGCGGAACAGATTATTTTATATACTTTTGCAATGATAATCAATGATTCAATAACAATTTAATAAATACTGTAACGCCTATCGACGGAGATTTTACTTGGTTTTAAAGTCTATTAGGTATGAATAAATTCGGATGTATGACCGACGAAGAGTTGGCCTTACAGTATGTCGGAGGGAACAACAAGGCCTTCGATGAGTTGTTGGCTCGCAATCAGTCCAAGCTCTTTACATATATAATGTTCGTGGTTCGTGACCAGGAGCTGGCCAATGACATCTTTCAGGACACTTTCGTCAAAGTCATCTCCAGACTCCAGGAAGGCAAATATACCGATAGCGGCAAGTTCTCCTATTGGGTAACACGCATTGCCCACAATGTCATCATGGACTGGTATCGTCTCCAGCGCAACGAGCATATTGTCGAACCGACCGAAGACAACGACCTGAGCAATCTAAGGGTCAACTCCATCGTGGACGTCAGTCGGGAGTGCGAGATCGTCAACGAGCAGGTCTTTGACGACGTGCGCCGCATGATGGACAGTCTGCCCGCTCCCCAGCGCGAGGTTGTCTACATGCGCTTCTATCAGGACTTGTCGTTCAAGGAGATTGCCGACATCACCGGCGTGAGCATCAATACCGCCCTCGGACGCATGCGCTACGCCATTCTCAATCTCCGCCGCATGGCCAAGGAGCACGATATTGAGTTGGCCATGATGGAGCGCTAAGTATTCAAGAACGTGGTTTAAGCTCAACCCGATAACAACAAAAGATGCAAGGACATGAACAACGGTAGCCGCCGGCTTCATGTCCTTGCATCTTATTTATATAGACAAGGATGTGGTTGAGGATTGACTAAGATATGGTTTGATATAGCCAAGGATTTATTACGGCTGAACGCGAAAGGAATTGTAGGGAAAAATATGTCCCTATAATTCCTTTCACAATTGGTTTCAGGGACGCTTCTTTCTCACGTTATGCCTCAGTCATTCAGTCGCTTTGATGTCCCAGCCGATGGCACTTGCGCCAAGCACCGCAGCCGACGAACCGTCGAGACCGCTGATGAGAAATTGCGCCTTACCGCGGAACACCGGCATGACGTGAGCGTCGTAGGTCTCGCGGATAGGCTTCATGATAAGCTCGCCGGCCTTCACGAGGCCACCGAAGAAAATAAAAGCCTCGGGGCTGGAGAACGCGGCGAAGTCGGCGCAAGCCTCTCCGAGCATCTTTCCTGTGAAGCGAAAGATCTCGTTGGCAAGCTCGTCACCCTTTCCTGCGGCTATGCTGACGTCTAAAGAAGTGATGTCCTCCGGCTTAATTTCGCGGAGAAGCGAGGGCCGTTCGGTTGTCGACAGCATCTCGCGTGCCGTGCGTGCCACACCTGTAGCTGAGCAGTAGGTCTCCAGGCAGCCCGTGCGGCCGCAGCCGCAGGTACGTCCGCCCTCACGGACCATCGTCACATGACCCAGTTCACCGGCATTTCCGTCATGGCCGTAGAGCAGCTGACCGTTGACGACGATGCCCGAACCGACACCCGTTCCGAGTGTTATGACGATGAAATTCTTCATTCCGCGTGCCGCACCGTAGGCCATTTCGCCGATGGCGGCGGCGTTGGCGTCATTCGTCATGGCCACGGGGATGCCGAGCGCGGTGCTGAACATGTCGGCCAATGGAACGACGCCGCGTCCCCAGACGATGTTGGGAGCGTGCTCGATGGTGCCTTTATAGTAGTTGGCGTTGGGCGCTCCGATGCCCATCGCCTTTATCTTGTCGATACCGCCGACCTGATCTATGATAATCTGCAGAGCCTCGACAGCCGCAGCCACGTATGCTTCCGCTGTTTCATAGCCTTGGGTCTTGATGACCGTTGTGGCCTTAATCTCTCCACGGCTGTCAACGATGCCGAAGACAGAGTTGGTTCCTCCTAAATCCAGTCCTATTACGTAGGGCTTGATAATAGATTGTTCGTTCATACTGAATGTTTTTTGTTATTGGTAATAAATAATTGTATAATATCCCGCAAAGATATTAAAAAAACGACAACGGAGCAAGCATTTGGCGTCAAAAACTTGCTCCGGCTGTCAGACTTTCATGTTTTTGGCAGCGGGAAATCACATTGTATATAACATAAGGAGGACGAAACGATTAGTCAACATTACAAACACAGAGACACGGAGACACAGAGCTTTATTGTCCTCTGTGTCTCCGTGTCTCTGTGTTCAAAAACATATTATCAGGGTATTCCGAAGACCTCAACTTATAAGGAATCATCAACGGGCGTTCCGTTGCCAGTATCTTTCGAGTTCGTCGGCCTCCTCTTGCGTGATCTGAACCACGGCCCCGTGCTTCGGTGAGGCGAAGTTCTGCGTGCGCATGACGCCCTTGTTGAACACGCCGAGCGGCTTATAGCTGTTGAAATCCGTCGTCTCGACAAAGCCGAACGTCATGGGTTTCATCCGGTAGATGTCGTACATGAGAATCCACCGGTCCTCACCGATGAGCTTGTAGACGTGGGGCGCCTCACAACCCACAGGCGAGTCGTCCACCCACCGGCCCTCATAGTGCCATCCGCCGGTGGGACGGTCCGACACGGCATGCTTTATACCGGCCGTTCCGTCGTGGCTGACGTACATCAGATGGTAGGTGTCGCCCACCTTGGTGATGTCGCCGTCGATGGCCGCGATATGCTCGTTGGGATACTGGAAGAGCACCGCCGGCTCGGTTTCGAGACTGTCGAAAGCCTCGTTGGCATAGACATAGTAGAGCTTCGACGGCTCGTTCTTGTGACGCATGGTCAGGTAGACCATGTAGCGGCCGGCCTGTTCGTCGAATATGGTCTCAGGCGCCCAAGCGCATCCGATTTCCTGCCATCCCGTGAAGAGCTTGTCGAAGAAGACATTGTGGCGTGTCCAGTTGATGAGGTCCCACGACTTCATCATGACGATGCCCTTGTTGTTGCCCCATCCGTAGGTCTCCACAGGTCTCTCCCATTCGGTCTCACGCTTGCCGTCACGCTTGGCGAAGACGTGGAGATCGGTCATGGCCATATAGAAAGCTCCGTCCGGTCCGCGGTAGATGTGCGGGTCGCGGATGCCGCGCTGCACGGCAATGGTGTCGCCGGAGATGACGGGGCGGTCGTCGTTGAGGGCCTTATATTCCCGTCCGTCGCGGCTTATGGCGAAATGGAGACCGTGGTCCTCGTCCTTGTGATAGACCATCAGATAGGCCGCCATCCGCGCTTCGTCGGGCCGGTGGCTGTCATAACGGAAATTGCGGAACACGCATTTCCCCTTTCCGGCGCTCACGAGAGACGGCCGCACGGCGAGAAATCCGCGCAGACGGTTGTGCTCCATGCCGGACAGGTCGAGCCTGTCGGCCACTGTCGTCCACTTCGTTCCGTCACCACTCGTCTGAACCGTTAGCCGCTGGCCGAGGTTGCGCAGCCGGATGACGAGCCGTTTGCCGTGACTGTTGGGCAGTGTCTTCACCAGCTGGCCGTCGTGATAGAGGAGCAGCCGGCGTCCCTTGACGGTCAGTCCGCTGTAACTCTTCTCGTTGTAGAAAAGCAGCAGACCGCCCTCGGCCTTGCCGCTCTCGACGTCGACACTGACATCATAGCCCTTGTCCTCAGCCGTGATGAGCAGATGGAGGCCGTTTCCGGGATTGTCGCCCTTCGCCTCGACCGTCATCCGGCCTCCTCCGACGGTCACGGTCTTAGGGGAATATTCGCGGTAGAACGTCCACTGAAGTCCGAGTTTGTCGGCTGTGAAGCTGTCGTTGAGGTCAAAACCATGACGTATGGCCTTCTTAGCCACGGGCAGGGGCTGGGATTTTATCGTGTGGAACCATCCGTCCGATGTCCATTCCACAGGCTCTATAAGCGTCTGACGGCCCAGTGAGCGGTAGCCGTTGGCGTAGGCATGATAGACAATCCACCAACGACCGTCGGCGTCGTCGATGAGCGTGCCGTGGCCTTTGGACCACCATGCGTCGGTGGCGGAATAGGTGTGGACGATGGGATTATAGGGAGATTCCTCCCACGGGCCTTCGAGCGACTTCGCCCTTGCGCTCACCACCATGTGGCTCGTAGCCGGGCCGGCCGTTCCGCCCTCGGCCGACGTCAGATAGTAGTAGCCGTTGTGGCGGACTATCTTCGGCGACTCAAGATATTTCTCGGGCCATTTGCCCTCCGTCTTCCATCCCTTCGGAATGTCCCATCCGCGATGGACGACGCGCAGCGTGTCCGTGAGCGCCGTGCCTTCGGCGTTGAGCGGAGCCATGCGTCCGCGGTTGACGAACAGATAGCGGCGGCCGTCGGCCGTGACGACATGGCCCGGGTCAATGCCTTCGGAGCCTTTGACCTCCGTAGGAGCGGTCCAAGGGCCGGCGATATTGTCGGCCGTACAGACATATATCTTCTTGTTCGATGGGAAATAGAGATAATATTTTCCCTCGTGCTTCAGCAGTTCCGGTGCCCAGGCGTTGCTGATCTGGCGCGTCGCCACACGGCAGACCGGCTCCCAGTTGACGAGATCCTGCGAGTGCCAGATGAGAAATCCGGGGTTGTAGTTGAACATTGAGTGCGTCATGTAGAAGTCGTTGCCGTCACGCATTATGGACGGGTCGGCGTAGTCGCCCGCCAGAATACACTTCGGAAAGTTCTGCGCCGGCATGGCAGTGGCCGAAACGGCGGCAAGCAAGAACATAATAATTCTTTTAATCATTGGGTTGTTGTTTTACGGTTGATTAATAGATTTTTGTGGTCAGTAGCCGGATGCGGCCTCTCATACATTTGTTTATTTATTTGCAAAAATACGCCATTTTATTCATTATCCCAAATTATACGCTCTTTTTCAGCCCGTTCCAGTTCCGATAGAGCCTTTATCATGACCTGAGACCTATCGGCCTGCAAAGTAAAATAAGTTATTTTACCAAGTAATATAAGTTATATTGCCGACCAATATAAGTTGTTTTACCGACCAATATAAGTTATTTTACTTTATGACAATGGCTTTGTCGCTCTGTATAGACCCTGCCGGCGGGTAATATTAACATCTTCGGCGGGTTGAAAAAACGGCGGCAGACGAAACATTTAGTGGCAAAAACTTGTATAATTCGTATAATTTTAGCAATTTTGCATTCGCTATGCCGTTCCAGATACATATAAGCATACTTGATTTCATATTCAAGGGAATACTCATCGGAGTCATCGCTTCGGCGCCGATGGGGCCTGTCGGCGTGCTCTGCGTGCAACGGACGTTGAACAAAGGCCGCTGGTACGGCTTCATCACCGGCATCGGAGCGGCTGTGAGTGATATCATCTATGCCGGTATCACGGGTTTCGGCATGAGCATTGTCATGAACTTCATCAACGACCAGCAAAACCGTTTCTATCTGCAGATAGTCGGTAGCGTGCTGCTGATGCTGTTCGGCATATACACCTATCGTACTGATCCCACGCGCAACATCCGTCGTTCGGGCACCAACAAGGGCACACTGATTCATAACGGAGTGACGGCTTTTCTCGTCACACTGTCCAATCCGCTCATAATCCTGCTTTTTCTCGCATGCTTCGCTCAGTTTGCATTTGTGCTGCCGGACCATCCGTTTGAGATGGTCGTAGGTTTCATGAGCATCATTGCCGGCGCACTGCTGTGGTGGTTCGGGCTGACATGGCTCGTGGACAAGATACGCGGCAAGTTCGACGACAATGGCATACGGCTTATCAATCAGGTCATCGGCGCAGTCGTGGTGATATGCTCCGTGATTATGTTTGTCGGCACGGTGACCAACTTATATAGATTTTTCTGATTATATATATGTATATCTCGCAGGAACTGAGAAAAAAGAACATAGCGGAATATCTGCTATACATGTGGCAGGTGGAAGACACTATCCGGGCTTTCGACTGCTCCCTGTCGCGCATCCGCAGGGAGTATATCAGCCGTTTTGACTACACGGACGAGCAGAAGGAGGAGATGTCCGATTGGTACGGCTACCTGATACGCATGATGAACGAAGAGGGGTGCCGCGAGCATGGCCATCTGCAGATCAACAAGGTCACGATGATGCAGCTCGAGGAACTCCATGCACGGCTGTTGCAGAGCAGCAAGTTTCCGTTCTACAACGCCGAGTATTATAAGGTGTTGCCGTTCATCGTGGAGTTGCGCAACCGCGGGGCCGACAAGGCCGAGCACGAGGTGGAGACCTGCTTCAACTCCCTCTATGGTGTGATGATGCTGCGGCTGCAGAAGAAGGACATCAGTCCCGACACGGCCCATGCCGTCAAGGAAATCACCACGTTGGTGGGGATGCTCAATGACTATTATCTGAAAGACAAGGAGAAACCGCTCGAATTTGACTAAAAAAACGTTATTACACAATGAATATACTGATCACAGGCTGCAACGGCCAATTAGGAAATGAGATACAACTGATAGAGAAGAACTATCCGCAGCATACATTCTACAACACCGACGTCGCCGACCTTGACATTACGGACAGCGCCGCCGTGACCTCGTTTGTGGAGCAAAATGCCATCGACGGTATCATCAACTGTGCCGCATATACGGCGGTTGACAAGGCTGAAGACGCTGAGGAACTCTGCATGTTGCTCAACGCGACGGCTCCGTCGTATCTGGCTGCTGCCGTCGGACGGCGCGGCGGATGGATGGTGCATGTCTCGACGGACTATGTCTTTGACGGGACGGCCCACACACCCTATACTGAAGACCTTCCGACGTCGCCCGACAGTGTCTACGGACGCACCAAACTGGCCGGAGAGGAAGCCGTGATGAGCAGTTGCGACCGCGTGATGGTGGTCCGCACGGCATGGCTTTACAGCGAGTTCGGCAACAATTTCGTCAAGACCATGATGCGTCTCGGACGTGAGCGTGAGCAGTTGGGCGTCGTCTTCGACCAGATAGGGACCCCGACATACGCCGGCGACCTCGCCGAGGCGATCATGACGGCGGTGGACAAGGGCATCGTGCCCGGCATATACCATTACTCCAACGAGGGTGTGACCAGCTGGTATGATTTCACCAAAGCCATACATCGCATCGCCGGCATTACCACATGCGACGTCCGCCCGCTTCATACGGCCGAATATCCGGCCAAGGCCAACCGTCCCGCTTACAGCGTGTTGGACAAGACGAAGATAAAGTCGACCTACGGAATAGCCGTCCCCCATTGGGAGGAGTCGCTGGAGAAGTGCATCGGACGCTTGGCATGACCGCCCTGCATGACCACCGCAGCGACGGACAGGGTAGGGCAGAAGATTGCTTTATTATGTAGACAGTAAAATGAATAAAGAAATAGAGAGAAGACGTACCTTTGCGATTATTTCGCATCCGGACGCCGGTAAGACGACGCTTACCGAAAAGTTTCTGCTCTTCGGTGGCCAGATACAGGTGGCCGGCGCCGTGAAGAGCAACAAGATAAGAAAGACAGCCACATCCGACTGGATGGAGATTGAGAAACAGCGCGGTATCTCCGTGTCGACATCGGTTATGGAGTTTGACTACGAGGGATATAAGGTCAACATCCTTGACACGCCCGGTCACCAGGACTTCGCCGAAGACACATTCCGCACACTGACGGCCGTCGACTCGGCCATCATCGTCGTTGACGGTGCCAAGGGTGTGGAGACACAGACACGCAAGCTGATGACGGTATGCCGCATGCGCAACACTCCGGTCATCATCTTCATCAATAAGATGGACCGTGAGGGCCGTGACCCGTTCGACTTGCTCGACGAGCTGGAGCAGGAATTGGGCATCAAGGTACGCCCGTTGAGCTGGCCGATAAACCAGGGAGCAAAGTTCAAGGGTGTATATAATATATATGAGAAGAAGCTGGACCTTTTCACGCCGGACAAACAGCGTGTGACTGAAAAGGTCGAAGTGGACGTGGACAGCGATGAACTGGATGCGCGTGTCGGTCAGGTTGACGCCGAAAAACTGCGCGAGGACTTGGAACTGGTGGACGGTGTCTATCCCGAATTTGACGTAGAGGATTATCGTTCGGCCGAAGTCGCACCCGTGTTCTTCGGTTCGGCACTCAACAATTTCGGTGTCCAGGAGCTGCTCAACTGCTTTGTGGAGATAGCTCCGAGTCCACGTCCGACTAAGGCTGAAGAGCGCATGGTGAGTCCCGAAGAACTCAAGTTCACCGGTTTCATCTTCAAGATAACGGCCAATATCGACCCCAACCACCGTTCGTGTATCGCTTTCTGCAAAGTCTGCAGCGGTCGCTTCGTACGCAACCAGCCTTATCTGCACGTGCGGCAGGGCAAGACCGTGCGTTTCTCGTCGCCGACACAGTTTATGGCTCAGCGCAAGAGTACCATCGACGAAGCTTATCCCGGAGACATAGTCGGACTGCCGGACAATGGTATTTTCAAGATTGGAGACACGTTGACGGACGGCGAACAGTTGCATTTCCGTGGTCTGCCGAGTTTCTCGCCGGAGATGTTCAAGTATATCGAGAACGCCGATCCGATGAAATCCAAGCAACTTCAGAAAGGCATCGATCAGCTGATGGACGAGGGTGTGGCCCAGTTGTTCGTCAACCAGTTTAACGGCCGCAAGATTATCGGAACCGTCGGACAACTTCAGTTTGAGGTAATACAATATCGTTTGGAGAACGAATACAATGCCAAATGCCGCTGGGAACCCGTCCATCTTTATAAGGCATGCTGGATAGAGAGCGATGATGAAGCCGAATTGGAGAACTTCAAGAAGCGCAAGTATCAGTATATGGCCAAGGATAAGGACGGTCGCGACGTCTTCCTTGCCGACAGTGGCTACGTGCTCAGCATGGCACAAGAGGATTTCAAGAAGATAAAATTCCATTTCACGAGCGAGTTTTAGATTAGGAGTTATGAATTATTAGTTATCAGTCGCAGGTCGACAACTCATAATTCATAACTCAAAACTCATAATTTTAGAAAGTTTATGACCCAAGAAGAAGATATAAAGAAGGCCGTGGAAACCCTCCGCAATGGTGGCGTGATACTCTATCCGACCGATACCGTGTGGGGCATAGGATGTGATGCGACCAATGCCGAGGCCGTGGCCAAGGTCTACAAGATAAAGCAACGTGACGACTCGAAAGCGCTGATATGTCTTGTCGACAGCGACGCCAGGTTGCAGCGGTATGTCCGCAATGTGCCCGAAGTGGCATGGCAACTGCTTGATTGTGCCGACAAACCGACAACGGTTATACTTGATGGAGCCGTCAATCTGGCTCCCAATCTCATTGCCGCTGACGGCAGTATCGCCCTGCGCATCACATCGGAGGCTTTCTCCAAGCAACTTTGCTACCGTTTTCAGAAAGCCATAGTCTCCACGTCGGCCAATATCTCCGGTGAACCGACGGCCCAAAACTACCGCGATATAGCTCCGGAAATCATTGATGCCGTGGACTACGTGTGTTGGAGCCGCCGTCAGGAGCACAAACCGCACACCCCGTCAAGCATAATTAAACTCGGTATGGGCGGAGAAGTAGAGATAATCAGAAAATAAATGAGACTAGCTCGGATTGAAGAAAAGGGCCATGAGACATTCCTTGCGCTATTGAAATGGCGCGAGGAACATGTCAGTGAGCGTAGTTTTAAACTCGTGCTTGCATTTCTTGTGGGCTTTTTCGCGGCCGTGGCGGCATTTATACTGCACGGTTTGATCAATCAGATCGGAGCCTTGCTGACCAGTTCGTTCAACCGTCATTCAGCCAACTGGCTTTATCTCGTATATCCCGTTGTCGGCATATACCTCACCTCGCTCTTTGTCCGTTACGTCGTGAAAGACGACATCAGTCACGGTATCACACGTATTCTTTATGCCATCAGCAGCAAGCAGAGCCGTCTCCGCGGCCACAACTGTTGGTCGTCGGTGGTCGCATCGGCCATAACCATCGGTTTCGGAGGCTCTGTCGGTGCGGAGGCACCTATCGTTTTGACCGGTTCTGCCATCGGTTCTAACCTCGGGAAGCTGTTCCGGATGGACAACAAGACACTCATGTTGCTTGTCGGATGCGGTGCTGCCGGTGCCATAGCGGGCATCTTCAAGGCGCCGATAGCCGGTCTTGTGTTTACCTTGGAGGTGCTGATGATAGACCTGACGATGGCTTCCCTGCTGCCGGTACTTGTCTCCTGCGTCACTGCGACGTGCTTTACGTATATCTTCAGCGGTGATTCCGTCCTTTTTTCGTTCCATATCGACAGCGGATGGACTGTCGAGCGTATTCCCGCCAGCATCCTGTTAGGCATTGCTTGCGGCCTTATCAGCCTCTATTTCATACGGACAATGACCTTCTGCGAAGGCATCTTCGCCCGTTTCAAGAAGCGAACGCTTGTCCGGTTGCTCATCGGCGGAGCTACTCTGAGCCTGCTGATATTCCTCTTCCCCTCACTCTATGGCGAAGGCTATCGCGACATAAACCTCCTTCTCAACGGTCAGACACAAGCCGATTGGGATGGCGTCTTGCGCAATTCGCTATTCTCCGGTCAGGGCAATCTCGTCATTCTGTATGTCTCTTTGGTGCTTCTGACCAAGGTGGTGGCCACATCCGCGACCAACGGTGGCGGCGGTTGTGGCGGTACGTTTGCCCCGAGCCTCTTCGTCGGATGCTTCGGAGGTTTCCTTTTCGCCCGTCTGTGGAACCTATATAATATAGGTGTATATGTTCCGGAAAAGAACTTCGCCCTGCTTGGCATGGCCGGGGTAATGTCCGGAGTGATGCACGCGCCGCTCACGGGAATATTCCTCATTGCCGAGATAACGGGCGGGTATGACCTCTTTTTGCCGCTGATGATTGTCAGCGTGTGCTCCTATCTCACCATCAGTATATTTGAACCGCACAGCATTTACGGCATGCGCTTGGCCAAACAAGGCAAACTCATCACCCATCATACAGACCATGCAATCCTCACGCTGATGAATTTGGACAGCGTGATAGACCGCAATTATACTCCCGTCAGTCCCGATATGGAGCTTGGGAAGATTATCCATAAGATCAGTTTGAGCCGCCATGACCTTCTGCCGGTGCTCGATGCGGGCGGCAATCTGCTCGGCGAGATAAACATCAGCAAGCTCCGTCATATCGTTTTCCGCACCGAACTCTATCACCATTTCAAGGCCCATCAGCTCATGATGCCGCCTCCGGCCATGCTTCATGACGACACTCCGATGACGGTTGTCATGAAAGAGTTCGACCGTACCCATGCGGACGGTCTTCCGGTGTTGGATAGTGACAACCATCTCAAAGGCTATATCTACCGTCAGCGCATGTATGGCATGTACCGGAAGATGGTCGCCGACATGAGCCAAGACTGACGGCTGCAGACCGATAATTCTTTAAGAAGATAACAACAACGATGAAAAAAGAAGACTTGAAAATAGTGTTCATGGGCACACCGGAGTTTGCTGTTGCCACACTGCGTGCTCTTGTGGAAAACGAATACAACGTAGTGGCCGTTGTCACACAGCCGGACAAACCCGTCGGCCGCCACGGCAGCGTCCTCCAGGCATCGGCCGTGAAGCAGTATGCCTTGGAACAAGGACTGCCGGTGCTGCAGCCCGAGAAGATGAAAGACCCGGCGTTTGTTGACTGTCTCAAGTCCTACGGCGCCAACTTGCAGGTCGTCGTAGCTTTCCGCATGCTTCCCGAGATTGTCTGGGACATGCCGGAGTACGGCACATTCAATGTCCATGCCGCCCTGTTGCCGCAGTATCGCGGCGCGGCACCCATCAACTGGGCCGTCATCAACGGCGAGACACGGACCGGTGTGACCACATTCTTCCTCGACAAGGACATCGACACGGGGCGCGTCATAATGCAGTTGCCCTTTGACATCGCCGACGACTACAACGTGGAAGATGTTTACGACGGCCTGATGAACCTCGGGGCAGACATCTGTCTGCGCACCCTCGAGCGCATTGTCGCATCCGATGGTCATCCCGAGTCCATCCCCCAGGATGAGATGACCGCGCAGGAAGGCGAGTTGCACGTCGCTCCGAAAATATTCAAGGAGACCTGCCGCATCTCATGGGAGCAGCCGCAGAAGCGCATCTACGATTTCATTCGCGGTCTGAGTCCCGTCCCCGGCGCATGGACCATGTTCCGGTCGCCGGACGGCAAGGAGACCGTATTGAAGCTGTTCCGTACCGAAAAGACCGACAGACGTTGTTCGGAACGTCCCGGAACCGTTGTTGTCGACCGCAAGGAGATGTATGTCGCTACCACCGACGGTCTGCTGCGAATTTGCGAATTGCAGCTTGCCGGCAAGAAGCGGATGGCCGCGCAGGACTTCCTCAACGGCATGAAAGAAGCAGCGGACTATTCAGTTGAGTAGAATGGAACACTCCGCCGAACAACGACGGACGTGCCGTAGAATAAAAAAAGCGTCCTTCCGTATAATAAAATCAAGGCCGGAGCGTTTGATATATAAACGTATTAAACCCCGAATTGCCTATGAAGTATTTTACACAAGAAACGCTTAATCCGAGCGAGAGAACGCTCGAAATCATCAAGCAGATTGCTTACACTTACAGAGTTATAAGACTGGCAGACGGCACCAAGATGCCCTATTGCCTGAATTGAAAGCATTAACACCCATAGACAATGGTATTAGTATCACCGTCACTCCTTGCTGCCGACTTCCTGAAGCTCGGCAGCGAGATAGACATGATTAACCGCAGTGAGGCCGATTGGCTTCATTTAGACGTTATGGACGGTTCGTTTGTTCCCAACATTTCGTTCGGATTTCCCGTCATAGAGGCAGTGGCCAAGATCTGCAAGAAGCCTCTTGATGCCCATTTCATGATAGAGCGGCCGGAACGTTACATAGAGCAGACAGCTCGTCTCGGTGTGATGATGATGAACATTCACATCGAGGCATGCACCCATCTCCATCGTGCGGTGCAGGAGATACATGCCGCCGGCATGAAAGCCGGAGTCACCCTCAATCCGACAACACCCGTATCGATGCTTGAGGACATCATCGGCGACATCGACATGGTGCTTCTGATGAGCGTCAATCCCGGTTTCGGAGGTCAGGACTTCATTGAGAATACCATTTCAAAGGTCACCCGTCTGCGCCGCATGATAGACGCCGCCGGTTCCCATGCCCTTATCGAAGTCGATGGAGGCGTCCATGCCGGGACAGCCCCGAGACTGGTACAGGCCGGTGTTGACGTGCTCGTGAGCGGCAGTTATGTCTTCAAGAGCGCATCGCCGGAACAGACCATCCATGAATTGAAGAGCCTTTGACTCATTCGCGCATAGCTCTGCCGCATAAGAACAGACACATCATACAAACACTGTGAAGTTATGGAAATATCAGAATTATATAGCATCTATGCCGCCAACCCCGTGCTGACGACCGACAGCCGTAACTGCCCCGCCGGTTCAATCTTCTTCGCCCTCAAAGGCGCGTCGTTCGACGGCAACCGTTTTGCCGCAGCCGCGTTGGAGAAGGGTTGTGCCCGGGCGGTGGTGGACAACCCCGCGTATGCCGCAGACCCGCGTTGCATCCTCGTCGACGACTGTCTGCAGACATTCCAGCAACTGGCCCGTTATCATCGCCGCCGGTTCTCCATCCCCGTCATCGGCATCACCGGTACCAATGGGAAGACGACCACCAAGGAGCTTGTCTCCGCCGTGTTGGCCCGCCGTTACAATGTCCTCTTCACCGAAGGCAATTTCAACAACGACATAGGCGTGCCCAAGACGCTCTTCCGTCTCAGCCCCGAGCATGAGATTGCCGTCGTCGAGATGGGAGCGAGCCATCCCGGCGACATCCGCACGCTGGTCAATCTGGTCGGGCCGACCTGCGGACTGATCACCAATGTCGGCCGCGCCCATCTCCAGGGTTTCGGTTCGTTGGAGGGCGTGCTCCACACCAAGGGCGAACTCTATGACTTCCTGCGCACCGACAAGGATAGCGTCACGTTCATCAACACCGACAATCCGCTGCTGATGTCCATTGCCGACGGTCTGCCCCGTACGGTCAGCTACGGCCGCGGAGAGGGTGTCGCCGTGCGCGGCGAGGTCATCGGCTGTGCCCCGTTCCTCTGCTTCCGTTGGCAGGCAGAGGCCGCAGGCGACGGGTGGCATGAGGTATCCACCCATCTCATCGGAGCCTACAATATGGACAACATGCTGGCCGCCATCACCGTCGGCCTCCATTTCGGTGTCACTCCGGCAGACATCTGCCGTGCCTTGGAGGACTATGTGCCGGGCAACAACCGCTCGCAGCTCACTGTCACTGCCACCAACCGTCTCATTGTCGACGCCTACAACGCCAATCCGACCAGTATGACGGCCGCGATAGAAAATTTCCGCGACATGCAGGCCGACGGCAAGATGGCCATACTCGGCGACATGGGCGAACTGGGTGACGTCAGTGCCGAGGAACACCGCCGCATCGTTCGGCTGCTCGAGGACGCCGGCATCGCCGATGTGTGGCTCGTCGGCAGCGAGTTCGGACGGACGGAATCGCCGTTCCGTAAGTTTGCCAATGTCGACGAGGTGAAGGCCGCGCTGGCTGACAAACGACCCGAAAATCGCTGTATTCTCATCAAGGGCAGCCATTCGACCCGTCTCTACGAATTGCCCGAATTGCTCTGACAGTCAACTGTTTAGGCGCTTAAAATTTTGACATAAAAATCCGGTTCACTCGTTTCTGACCCCAAAACAGGGTCTCGGAAATGTGGTGAACCGGATTTTTTGTGTCCCGACCGTTGCTTGTCGACATTCCCGCCACTGTTCTTTGAATATGCCGCCTTGTGTCTAACTCGCTGATATATCGTTATATACATTGCTTTTCTGATGATTGGAGATACACGGATGTCTCCTTCGCCAAACGCCCGAAACCGCCTTGTTTTGTCCTGATAATTCTGAATTTCGGGTGTTTCAAAAAAACGAGTCTGTAGCGCCGATTTTCCGATTTGGGCCCCGTTTTTTCGTAAAAAAGTTGCCGCTGTCTTGCCGTAAGGCCCTCCCGGGATTGCAACGGGGCCCCCGTTGCTTTGCAACAAGCACGCCGTTGCAACATGACGAGGGCCCCGTTGCAACCCCGGGAGGGCCCCGTTGGTCGAAAATTCCTTATCTTTTGGGCCCGAATAGTTGCACACTTAACCCGTCGTTCGGTTTATGTCGCTAACAACCAGGGTGTTATAGTTGCACGCGCAAAACTCGAGAATTTGAAAATAAAAATCCCGCGGTCCGAAATTCTCGAGTTTTGCGAACGCTTTGTCCGCATTTTTCTGAAAACCGAAGCGGTCGCTACGTTTTGCCATTTTTGTGATGTCGTATAATGTGATTAATCTTTTTTCGGTATGGAGTCATATTCCGCATCGTTCGGCACAAACTTTTTCACGATTTTTAAGTATTGCGCGGTCGGGCGGTTTGGGCTAATTTTGCACCGACAAAAATACGAACAACGACAATGAAGACAATCAATCATCATCTATCAGCCTTTGCCCTCGCGGCGGCAATGTCGCTCGCCGCAGTTCCGGCCGAGGCACAGGTATCGGCAGCCGACAGTGTCATGCAGCACGCCGGAGGCAAGCGTCTCAGCATGGGCGGATACGGCGAAGTGGCCCTGACGCGCAATTTCTTCAGTGACCACCTGAGCCGTTACAGTCAGGCGGAGAGCCACAGGAACGATCCGAGTCACGGACGGTTTGACATACCCCACGCAGTCATCTATCTTGGCTACGACTTCGGCAAAGGATGGACAATGGGAACGGAAATCGAGTTTGAACATGGCGGAACCGGTGCGGCCTACGAAAAGGAAGAAGAGGAGGGCGGCGAATGGGAACAGGAGACCGAAAAAGGCGGCGAGGTCGAGCTCGAACAGTTCTGGATCCAGAAGTCGTTCGGACGTTGGGCCAACATCCGTGTGGGCCATATCGTCGTCCCCGTCGGACTGACCAACGCCCATCACGAACCTCTCAACTTCTTCACCGTCTACCGTCCCGAGGGTGAGAACACCATCATGCCGTCGACATGGCATCAGACGGGCATCAGTTTCTGGGGACGTTCGGGCGATTTCCGCTATGAGGCACAGTTGCTGGCGGGTCTCAACGCCGACCACTTCACCAACACGGGATGGATCAACAAGGGGACATCCACGCCGCTGGAGTTTGAGGTCGCCAACAAATACGGCGTCTCGCTCCGTCTCGACAACTATTCCGTCCCGGGCTTGCGCATCGGTCTGAGCGGCTACTACGGCCACTCCATCGGCAACAGCTATCCGCGCAATGCCGAGGGAGTGGAGTCCAAATATAAGGGCGTCGTGGCCGTCGGTGCCCTTGACTTCACTTATCGCGGCCACAACTGGATTGTCCGCGGACAGGCTGACTACGGCTATCTCGGTGCCGCCGACCAGCTGAGGTACATCTACAACCGGACGAACAAGAAGTCGCCTTATCACCATTCGGCCGCCGTGAGCAAAAACGCCTACGCCGTCGGCATCGAGGCGGGATATGACGTGTTCTCCCAAATACCCGCCATGCGCCGGGACAACCAGCGGCTCTATGTCTTCGGACGTTACGAACAGTACAATCCTTATGCCTCCATGACCCGCAATGTCGCCTACGATTACACAGCAGTGAAGCGCATGGCCGCCGGCATCAACTATCATCCGCTGCCGCAGGTGGCTGTCAAGGCTGAATATTCCCACCGCTTCCTCAAGTCCGTCTACAACGACGAACCCTCTGTCAGCATCGGCGTGGCATACGAAGGATGGTTCCTTTAAGGTGGATTCTATAAATTCCCACCGAAAATAATAAAAGAATCATGGGCTCTTTCGTTTTGCCATCTTTGGATTTGTTTTTGGCTCAGATTACAAGTCTCATCGGTCACATAGCTCGCTATGTTCCCTCTTCCACTTGCAATCTGACCTCAAAAACAAATCCAAAATCCGGCAAAGACAATTTACAGAACCCACCTTTAATCCGACCAACCATTATTAATAAATAAAAATATCACATGAAAAAGAATCTTTTTATCCTTCCCATGACCATCCTCATGGGAGCAATGACCTTCGCGTCATGTTCTGAAAACGACGACGAAGGACAGGACCAGACGCTTGGAGACGACGAGTTCAGTATCGTCGAGACGACTCCGACAGTCGATGCAGACAACTATCCGGCCAACACCGCTGCTGCCGCATACGCCGACAAGACGTTCGGACAGACGGCCGTCGACGGGTGTGCGGACCTCTGTGGCGAACTCGAAAAGGCAAATGCCGTCATCGGTCAGGCCCGTCTTTCGGCCGAACAGGAGGCCTATTTGCGCAAGACGCTGGAAAATCTCGTCGCCAACGTCATCGTGCCGACATATACACGGCTGGCCGACGACGTTGAGCATCTCGAGGCGACACTCCACGGACTGACGACCGAGACCATCACCCAGGCACAGATCAACAGCGCCTGTGAGGACTTCAGGAAGGCCCGCGCCCACTGGGAGCTGAGCGAAGCGTTCCTCGGCGGTGCCGCGTCCGACTTCAACATCGACCCGACCATCGACTCGTGGCCGCTCAACCGCACCATGCTCCTCGGCTATTTCAACCGCGGCGGGCGTCCCGAGGATCTCAACGACGAGAGCATTCTCGGTTTCCATGCCCTTGAGTTCATTCTCTTCCGTGACGGACAGCCGCGTCGTGTGGCTGAGCTCAGAGGTTATGACACATACAAGGGCTTCGGTGCCATCAGCGGAGCACAGGAGTTGAAGTACGCTCAGGACATCTGTACGCTGCTCAAAAACCGCACGTTCCAGCTGCAGGTGGCATGGGAGGGCGAGACGGCGGCCAACGCCGCCCGTGTCAATATGGTCCGTGCCGCCGGTCTCGACTATAAGACCCAGGACGGACTGTCCTACGGTGACAATCTCACCAAAGCCGGACTGCAAGGTTCACGCAGCTCTTTCCCCAACATTCAGGCCGCCATCGCTCAGGTGCTGTCGGATGACGAGGGCAGCTGTCTCGCCATAGGCAACGAGGTCGGAACGGCCAAGATTGCCAATCCTTTCTCAGCCGGCGACGTCTCCTACGTAGAGTCGCCATACAGTTACAACTCCATCACCGACTTCCGCGACAACATCCGTTCCATCCGCAACGTGTGGTTAGGCTCCACCGACCGCACGGCCGCACGTTACAGCTTCCACACATTTTTCGCAAGTGTCAACCGCGGTGACGTCAACAACAGTGTCGAAAATGCCTATGTCCGTTCCATCGAGGGCATCAGCAACATGCCGTCACCGTTTGTGAAGTATGTCTGCACCATCTGGAACATAGATTTCGAGGACGCCGAAATCCCCGAGGAGGAGTGATTTTTAATCAAGAATAACATTTAAGGACCTTAAAGACCTTAAGGACCTTAAAGTCATTATAAAAAAAAGAATCATGAGAACAAGAGACATTTCAAAGCTCACTCTCGCCGCCCTGTTAGCCTCTCAGCTGACGACGGCATGTTCTGACGACGACGCGGCGCAGGAGCCCGCGCCCGCCAACGGGCTCGGCGAGCTTGCCATAGGCGACAGCCAGTTCGGCAAGGCCAACGATACGTTCACGGCCGAAGAGTGGTATCCGGGCGGACAGCTCGGCACAACGGAGAAAGCCAGCTACTCGGCACCGGCACCGGCCGTCGTCGGCGTGGCCGGAATGGAGACCGACTTCAACAAGGGAGAGGACTTCTTTGAGCACGTCTACACCATCACCGAAAACCCGCGCAAGGGTCTCGGACCGTCATGGACGCGCAACAGTTGCATCCACTGTCACCCGGCCTACGGCCACGGCAAGCGTCAGACGGAATATCGGGCCAACACCGTGGGCAACGGCTATCTGCTCGTCGTCTATCATCCGCAGGCAGGCGTCGACCGCACGGGCAAACCCTTTGCCGCAAACTCCTACGTGACGGAGGTGACGGGCATGCCCCAGACGCAGGCCATGCACCCCTTCAAGGCGCCGATAGACGAGAACAAGATCAGCATCGAATGGCGCACGGTCGACGCCATGCCGAGCGGTCTGCCGATGGCTTTCGCCGACGGAGAGACCTATTCGCTCATCTATCCGGAGGTGACGATACCCGAAGATGCGTTCAACACCAACCCGCGACCGAACGACTATGAGGTGCGCCTTGAGTCGACCATCGGTATCTACGGAACCGGACTGCTCGACGCAATCGACGAGGACGACATGCGCGAGGAATACCGCAAGCAGGCCGCTGCTGCCGCCAGCCGCGGACAGAACGTCAGCGATGTGCTCAATCCGGCCATGTGGAACGCCGCCGCCAACGACTGGGCCGGTGACAAGAGTCTCGGCACGGCCAACGGTGCCTACTATAAACTGGCCGACGGACAACTGAAGGTCAAGAAGTTCACCTACGCCATGACGCGCGCATCGCTTCAGGACGGTGCCGGAGCAAACGCAATCTGGAATATAACCAACGTCACGCGCTCCGACCGCCACTACTTCTACACCACCAAGGCGTGGGCAAAGGCCATGTCCGAGGATGAGGAGGTCATCGACTACATCAGCCGTTACGGCGGCGACAACACGTCGGTGCTCTATCCTTATTTCGCCGAGACAAAGGAGGAGATAGCCGAGAAAGTCAACAAGCTGCTCGGTCTGAACACCGCCGCCGACAAGGAGACGTTCGAGCGCTATTTCGTCAACGGCGCACCGTACAACGGCGAGGAGGAGATGAGCGACAAGGACTACTACGACTTCATGGTCTGGCACCGCGGTCTGGCCGTCCCGGCGGCACGCAATCTGGACGACGCCAAGGTGAAACGCGGCAAGCAGCTGTTCAACGAGATGGGATGCGCCACGTGCCACCGTCCGTCGTGGACCACCGGAGAGGACAAATACTGGGTTGACAACAGCATCAAGGCATACGCCGCTGCCAACGGTCTCGACCCGCAGAACGTCCTGCCGCGCTTCCCCCATCAGACGATATGGCCCTACACGGATATGGTCCAGCACCGTCTGTTCATGAAGAATGACATCCGTACGGGCTGGTGCCGCACGACTCCGCTTTGGGGACGAGGCCTGTCGAAGCGTCTCACGGGTGCCGACGACCGTCTGCACGACTGCCGCGCACGCAACGTCATCGAGTCCATAATGTGGCACGGATACTCCAAGGAGTCTGACGCCTACTGGACTACGGAGAAGTTTTACCGCCTGAACAAGGCCGACCGCGACGCCGTCGTCGCCTTCATTGAGGCTATCTAAGAAGCTAACAGGCTATATAAAACGGCTACATGGAGCTTGGTAGGGACAGATTCTTGTATTTGTCCGTTCGACAAACGTTGATTGTCGATGTGTTACAAGCGGACAAATACAAGAATCTGTCCCTACCAAGCTCCATGTAGCCATCAATACACTCTCCTTGCAATATTGGTAAATGCAAAATATGACAATGTCCGGAATATCAATTATGACATATCTGAAATGTTTCTACGTCCTTATTATAATATGTATGGGCGCGGCGACGTTTGTAGAGAAAAGCCGCGGCACACAGTTTGCGGCTGAAAATATCTATGGCGCGTGGTGGTTTGTGGTGTTGTGGGCACTGCTGACGGTCACCGCCGTAGTTCATATTGTCAGGCGGCGGGTGCGCCGTGTGCCGGTAGTGTTGCTCCACTTGTCGTTCGTCATCATCCTCGCGGGGGCACTGCTGACACACCTCACGGCTGAGCGGGGCATCATACATCTGCGTCAGGGCGAGACGACCGGGACATATCTGGTTCAGGATGGTGGCGACGTGAGTGAGCGTCAACTGCCGTTCGGCATACGCCTCGACCGTTTTGAAGTGGCATATCATGAGGGAACGGCGTCCGCCGCGGACTACATTTCCCACATCACCGTCACCGACGGGACGTCGCGGAGCGCTGTCGTGTCGATGAACCGCATCTGTTCCCATAACGGCGTGAGGCTCTATCAGAGCAACTACGACCCCGACCTGCAGGGCAGCACGCTCGCGCTCAACGCCGACCCGTGGGGCATACCCGTCACATATCTGGGCTACGCGCTGCTCTTCGTCGCGTTCGTCTGGATTTTGGCTGACCCGCGCGGGACGTTTCGCCGACTGCTCCGGGCTACCTCTGCCGGCCGCGTCGCGCTCTGCCTGCTGCTCGTCGTAGGTCAGTCGGGGCTCTTCCGCGCTTCTGCCGCCACGTCGGCGGCCACCGGCGGAAGGGCAGACGAGCCTCCCGTGCTGCCCAAGGAGATGGCCGAGGAGTTCGGACGGCTGTACGTCCTGCACAACGGACGCATCTGTCCGGTTCAGACATTGGCCGTCGACTTCACGCGAAAGCTATGCGGCGGAAAGTCGTACAAGGGACTGACGGCCGAACAGGTGTTCACCGGTTTCATCCTGTGGGGTGACCGCTGGCGTGCCGAACCGATAATAAAGATGAAGCGCGGACCGCTGTGCGAGACGCTGATGTTGCCGGACTACTGTTCCGTCAACACCTTTTTCAATTCCGACATGGGCGGTTATATCCTCGGTCCGTATGTCAGGGAGAGCATGGAGGGCGCGACAGACAAGTTTCATAAAGACGTGATGGCGGTCGACGACCGTCTGATGATGATTATGGAATACAGTCGCGGGACAACATTGAAGCTGTTTCCATATACGGCTGACGCCACGACGACATGGTATGCCCCGACAGACAAACCTGCCGCCACCGTGCCCGCCGACCACTCGAGATATATCGCGGGTGCAATCCCGCTGCTCGCCGAGGCTGCGGCAGGCGGTGATATGGAGCGTGTGGAGATGCTCATCGGCAAGATGAAGCGCTATCAGGAGAAAAACGGGGGCTTGTCGTTGCCGTCACCTTTGCAGACGGCGGCCGAGAGGATATACAACGCCGTGCCGTTCGCCACAATACTCTTCATTGTCAATCTCACCATCGGAATCATCCTGCTGGTCGTGGTTGTCAGACGGATGGCCATCGCCGGTGGCAAGACAGAGACCGCAGGATTTCGCCTTTGCTGCGCCGTGATGGTGATGTCGCTGGCTGCCCTGACCGTATGTGAGACCCTGAGGTGGATCATCAGCGGTACAATCCCGATGTCAAACGGCTACGAGACGATGCTCTTTGTGGCGTGGGTGGTCATGGCCGTATCGCTGATTGCCGTCCGCCGCTTCCGTATCGCGCTCACGTTCGGCTTTCTGATGTCCGGCTTCTTCCTGCTTGTGTCCCACATCGGGCAGATGGATCCCAACATAAGCCACGTCATGCCTGTGCTCAACTCACCGCTGCTCAGTATCCATGTCTCCGCCATCATGTTCTCATTCGCCCTGCTCGCGATGACATTCATCTGCGGCGTGACGGCCATCGTTGTCACCATGACGACACGTGGAAAGGCGCAAAGCGAGACAACGGCGGCCGCACAGCAGTCGTTGCGCACACTCAGTCTGCTCTTTCTCTATCCGGCTCTCGCAACGCTTGCCGCCGGCATCTTCATCGGAGCCGTCTGGGCCAACGTGTCGTGGGGCACATATTGGTGCTGGGACCCGAAAGAGGTGTGGGCGCTCATCACGATGATGGTCTATGCCGTCGGCGTCCATGCCGGTTCCTTGCCGTCCTTGCGCCGACCATTGGTATATCATGTCTTCATGACAGCTGCTTTCCTCACAGTCCTGATGACCTACTTCGGGGTCAACTATGTGCTTGGCGGTATTCATTCATACGCCTGAGCCTTATATCAAGTGAGTTCAGCAACGTCATACCGGATATTCGGACGGCTTGAAGATAATTGTCCCGTGGCTGCAATGTTTTCATGCTTTTTGACTAACTTTGCAGACAGATATACATTATTATATTATATGAACGAGACCGAAAGAATAATTCAGTTGCGTGCCGAATTGCACGAGCACAACCAACGATATTATGTCGATAATGCACCGGTAATCACGGATATGGAGTTTGACATGCTGATGCACGAGCTCCAGGACCTTGAGGCGCGCCATCCCGAAATGGCCGACCCCAATTCGCCCACACAGCGGGTCGGCAGCGACATCAATCACGAGTTTCAGCAGGTGGAGCACCGCTATCCGATGCTCTCGCTTTCCAATACGTACAACGAGCAGGAGGTGGCCGACTTCTACAATTCGGTGAAGAAGGGACTGGGCGGCGAGGATTTTGAAATCTGCTGCGAACTGAAATATGACGGTCTGTCCATCAGTCTCACATACGAGAACGGCCGACTTGTGCGTGCCGTGACCCGCGGCGACGGTGTGCGCGGTGATGACGTGACAGCCAATGTCAAGACGATACGGACGATACCGCTGGTTTTAAGTGAAGAGGGAAGAGGGAAGAGTGAAGAATCAGATGGTAATGAAGAACGAAGAGTGAAGCGGGAAGAATCCGATGGAAATGAAGAACGAAGAGTGAAGAAAGAAGAATTTGCTGCCGCCGTTCCGACTGATGTTTCTGTTGGTATGGAAGAGGGACGCCCCGATGGAACGGCGGCAGCAAATTCTTCGTTCTTCACTCTTCGTTCTTCATTTCCATCGGATTCTTCCCGCTTCACTCTTCCCTCTTCATTTGAAATTCGTGGTGAGATTCTCATGCCGTGGAGCGTCTTCGAGCAGCTCAATGCCGAGCGTGAGGCGGCCGAGGAACCACTGTTTGCCAATCCGAGAAATGCGGCCAGCGGAACGTTGAAGAGTCAGAACTCGGCATTGGTGGCTTCGAGGAAGCTCGACGCATACCTTTATTATATGCTTGGCGACAATCTGCCGACGGACGGACACTATGAAAATCTGGAGGTGGCGCGCCGAATGGGATTTAAGATCAGCGAAGGCATGCGCAAGGTCAAGACGCTCGAGGAAATATATGACTTCATCCGCTACTGGGATACGGAGCGCAAGAATCTGCCCGTGGCTACGGACGGCATCGTACTGAAGGTCAATTCGCTGCGCCAGCAACGTGCACTCGGATATACGGCGAAGAGCCCGCGGTGGGCCATCGCTTATAAGTTTAAGGCAGAGCGGGAGCGCACTCGTCTGCGCGAGGTGACTTTTCAGGTCGGACGCACGGGACAGGTGACACCCGTGGCCAACATGGATCCCGTGCAGTTGGCCGGTACGACGGTACGACGGGCGACGCTCAACAACGAGGATTTCATCCGTTCGTTCAACCTTCACATAGGTGACTACGTCTACGTGGAGAAGGGTGGGGAGATCATCCCCAAGATTGTCGGTGTCGATGAGGACAGTCGTGAGAATGGCGCTGAGCCGGTGACGTTTATCACACACTGCCCCGAGTGCGGTGCAGAACTTGTCCGGCCGGAAGGCGAAGCTGCCCACTACTGTCCGAACGACACGGGGTGTCCGCCGCAGATAAAGGGACGCATCGAGCACTACATATCCCGCAAGGCCATGAACATCGACAGTCTCGGGCCGGAGACGGTCGACGACTATTACCGTCGGGGACTCATACGCAACGTGGCGGACCTGTATGACATCCGCGTGGAGCAAATCAACGGCGACGGTAGCCGCGAGAAGTCGGCGCAGAAGATAGTCAAGAGCATCGCCGACTCGGCCAACGTGCCATTCGAACGCGTCGTCTTCGCCCTCGGCATACGTTTTGTCGGCGAGACATCGGCAAAACTTTTGGCCCGCCACTTCAAGACGATGGACGCGCTGGCTGAGGCCACGCTCGCCGAACTGTTGCAGGTGGAGGGTGTCGGGGAGGTGATAGCCGGCAGCGTCATAACATATTTCCATGACCCAGAGAACATAGCAATCATCGACCGTCTGCGCGCCCACGGCATCAAGATGCAGTTGAGTGAAGACCAGATGACGGCTGCCGGCGACGCATTGGCAGGACTGTCAATCGTCATCAGCGGTGTGTTCCAACGTCATAGTCGTGATGAATATAAGGCGTTGATAGAGCGTAACGGCGGCAAGAACGTCGGGTCGATCAGCTCAAAGACTTCGTTCATACTCGCCGGCGACAACATGGGGCCGTCGAAACTCCAAAAGGCGGAGAAGCTGGGAATAAAGATAATGGGCGAGGACGAATTTCTTGAGAAATACGGATTATGATGAAGATAACTGTTTCGAATGAGATAGAGGCGGTATGTCCGGATTTTGTGGGTGCCGCGGTTGAGGCTGAAGTGGTCAATTCTCCACACTGCGAAGAACTTTGGCGGGAGATTGACGCTCTCGGCGAACGTTACAGGGCGGAGTTGACCACGGAGACACTGAAGACGCTTTCGGGCATAGAAGCTACACGCCGCGTCTATCGGGCGTGCGGCAAGGATCCCAGCAGATACCGTCCGGCGGCGGAAGCGCTAATCAGACGTATCCTGCAAGGGAAACCGCTCTATCGGATAGATACGCTTGTGGATCTCGTCAACCTCGCGAGTATCGCCTACGGATACAGTATTGGAGGCTTTGATGCGGACAAGTTTGTCGGCGACACGCTTACGCTCGGTGTAGGTAGGGAGGGCGAACCATACGAGGGTATCGGCCGCGGACAAATCAACATCGCCGGACTGCCGGTATATCGCGATGCTATCGGTGGCGTGGGGACACCGACAAGTGACCATGAACGCACGAAGATGACCGCCTCGACGAGACATGTGCTCATCATCATAAATGGTTATGACGGTGACAGGAATCGTGTTGCGGAGAACGCCGAATATGTCCGGACGCTGTTTCGTAAGTATGCCGGAAGTGATGTCGGAGAGGTTATATTCTTTGAATGAAGGCCATCAGTACCACACCGGAATACCTAAATATGGTTATTCATGTGGAGCCGGTCGGTTGCAAATACTTATAAATTGTTATTGTGACGGTCTGTGCTTTTTTGTATTTTTGCGCACTGATATAATATAATAAGGTGTACGATGAAAAATCATAAGATATATGAAGCTGACGACAAGATGATCTTGCTCCTCAAGGATAACTACGATTTGCTTCAGTCGTTGGGAAGTTTCGGCATAAATCTCGGTTTCGGGGACAAGACCGTGCGAGAAATCTGTGAAGACAACGGTGTGGATACATACACTTTTCTTGCCGTGGTCAACCTGACCATCAACGGATATTCCGACTTTGACAATGACGAACAGTTGTCTGTGCCGACGCTGATGCACTATCTTGAAGCCAGTCACGTCTATTACCTTGACTTCCAGCTCCCTTATATCCGCCGCGAGTTGGAGGAATCCATCGATCGGACTAACAGTCTCGGTATGCTGATAATGAAGCTATACGACGACTATGCACGAGAAATCCATAAACACATGGATTATGAGAAGCGTATGCTCTTCCCATACGTCAACGCTCTGATGGCCGGACGCCCGGCCGGAGACTATAATAGCATCGAGACCTTTTCGCGCTGCCACGAGGAGCCGGCAACCAAGCTGAAAGAACTCAAAATGCTCATTATTAAATATATGCCGCAGGATACCCATCGCAACAATCTGCTTATGGCGACGCTACACGACATATATAACAATGAGGAGTGGCTCAATCTCCACGCTCTGGTGGAGGACAAAATTTTCGTTCCGGCCATACGTAGGTTAGAGCAGATATCGCGCAAAACGGATGTGGCGAAGAATATCTCGACGATGGTTTTTAAGGGAGGAACGGACAACGGTGACCTCCTTTCCGACCGTGAACGTGATGTTGTGGTGGCTCTTGTCCAAGGAATGGCAAACAAGGAAATTGCCGATCATCTCTGCATAAGTGTCAACACGGTCATCACTCACAGACGCAACATAGCCCGTAAGTTGCAGATACACAGTCCGGCAGGTCTGACCATTTATGCAATAGTTAATGGATTGGTTGATATTTCAACCGTAAAGCTCTGAAAAAGTTTCTTTTTTTGGATATATTTTTTGTAAAATCCGGTACGTGGTATCGGATTTTTGTTGTATCTTTGTGACCGCTTACGTGTTCCAAAAAGGAAAACCGATAGCCTTAGACCAAAACTGTAAATTATCAAAAACGGGAAACTTTTTCTGAAAATAATTTGGAAAAGTTTTCCAAAAAGGAAAAGAAAACATGGAAATGAAGACATTTGCCATCATCAAGCGCGATGGTTCTGCAGACCGCTTTTCGCTTGACAAAATTATGAATGCCATCATAAAGGCGTTCCGGTCCGTGGACACTCCGGCTGATCTTGGCTGCATATCCAGGGTGTTGAGCCATCTCGACATTCACGAGGGTATTACCGTCGAGGATATACAAAATCAGGTAGAGGAGGCTCTGATGAAAGAGGGATATTATGCCGTCGCCAAGTCGTTCATGCTTTACAGACAGCGTCACACGGAAGATCGTGAGACGATGGAGAAGTTGAAGTTTTTGGCTGACTACTGTGATGCCGCCAACGCTGCAACCGGCTCAAAATATGATGCTAACGCCAATGTGGAGCACAAGAATATCGCCACGCTTATCGGTGAACTGCCGAAGTCTAACTTCATACGTCTGAATCGACGGCTGCTTACGGACCGCATAAAGAAGATGTACGGAAAGGAACTGTCCGATCGCTATATCGACTTGCTCACACACCACTTTATATATAAGAATGACGAGACGAGTCTGGCAAACTATTGTGCCTCGATAACAATGTATCCGTGGCTCATCGGCGGGACAATGTCAATCGGAGGCAATTCGACGGCACCGACGAACTTGAAGTCATTCTGCGGCGGATTCGTCAACATGGTGTTTATGGTCTCCAGTATGCTCAGTGGCGCATGCGCTACACCGGAATTTCTGATGTATCTTAACTATTTCATCGGATTGGAGTACGGTCGGGAATATTATAAGGAGGCAGACAAGGTGGTGGATTTGTCCGCCAAACAGCGCACGATTGACAAGATGATAACGGACTGCTTTGAGCAGATTGTCTACTCAATTAACCAACCGACCGGCGCACGTAACTATCAGGCCGTGTTCTGGAACATTGCATATTATGACCGTCCGTATTTTGAAAGCCTGTTCGGTGAGTTCTATTTTCCGGACGGCAGTCGCCCCGATTGGGACGGATTGAGCTGGCTGCAGAAGCGATTTATGAAATGGTTCAACAAGGAACGCACGAAGACCGTGCTCACATTCCCCGTCGAAACGATGGCACTGTTGAGCAAGGACGGTGAGATGGTAGACAAGGAGTGGGCTGACTTTACGGCTGAAATGTATGCCGATGGTCATTCGTTCTTCACCTATATGAGTGACAATGCGGACTCTCTGTCCAGCTGCTGCCGTCTGCGCAATGAGATACAGGACAACGGTTTCAGCTATACACTGGGCGCAGGAGGTGTATCTACGGGCTCCAAGAGCGTGCTGACGGTTAATCTCAACCGTTGTATTCAGTATGCGGTGAACAACAAGATGGACTATTGTGAGTTCCTGACAGATATCATCGACGTCTGCCATAAGGTGCAGTTGGCATACAACGAGAACCTCAAAGAACTGTGGCAACACGGTATGCTGCCCCTTTTTGACGCTGGATATATCAACATCGGACGTCAATATCTGACTATTGGAGTTAACGGTCTCGTTGAGGCAGCGGAGTTTATGGGGCTCCAGATAACCGACAATCCAGACTACTTGAAGTTCGTACAGACCGTTCTGGGACTGGTGGAGAAGAAAAACAAGGAATACAGAACGAAGGATGTGATGTTCAACTGCGAGATGATTCCGGCCGAAAATGTCGGTGTCAAGCATGCCAAGTGGGACCGAGAGGATGGCTATTTCGTGCCGCGTGACTGCTACAACAGCTATTTTTATGTAGTGGAAGATGACTCATTGAATATCATCGACAAGTTCAAACTGCACGGAGCTCCTTACATTCAGCATCTCACGGGAGGCTCGGCATTGCACATGAACCTCGAGGAGCATCTTTCTCAGGCTCAATATCGCCAACTGCTGAATGTGGCGGCGAAGGAAGGGTGTAACTATTTCACTTTCAATATACCGAACACTATCTGCAACGATTGTGGCACGATAGACAAGCGTTATTTGAAAGAATGTCCTCATTGCCACTCAAAGAATGTTGACTACATGACGCGAATAATTGGTTATCTCAAGCGCGTCAGCAACTTCTCTGAGGCTCGTCAACAGGAAGCCGGTCGCCGTTATTATGCTGAGGCGGCCAAGATGTGAGGATAAAATAGCATGGTGAAACCGTTCCAAACGACAAAAATATGCTGAAATACGTTAATACAGGCATCGTCTTTCAGGAGATTCCTGATGAAGTGACGCTTTCGATAAACCTTTCCAATTGTCCGTGTCACTGTCCCGGCTGTCATAGTCAGTATTTGTGGCAGGACATTGGCGAGCCGCTTACTCCCATGACATTGGAGAGTTTCATTCGTGATTATGGCGGGGAAATCACCTGTATCTGCTTTATGGGAGGCGATGCGGAGCCGACTTACATCAATACGCTTGCCCGCTATCTGCGCCGTGAGCATCCGGAACTGAAGATTGCTTGGTATAGCGGTCGTGCGAAAGTGCCATCTTCGGTGCGCAAGTCGGACTTCGATTATATCAAAGTAGGTCCTTATATCGAGCACCTTGGTTGTCTGAAGGAACGCACAACCAATCAACGGCTTTACAAGCGGGCGTCAGGCGATGATTTTACAGACATCACTCCGCTGTTCTGGAAGAGATGAATGGTTTTCATTTGAGTCATAAACGATTTTTGTTTGAGTCATAAACGATCACCCCGACACATACCAGTGATGTGTCGGGGTGACCTTTTTTATTTTCTTATAAAGAATCGGTAGTTTTGTTGTCACTTTCTTGTTATATGCAAGAATCTTGTTGCTCTTCTTACGAAACTGTTGTCTTTGTTGTTTATGAATGCATCGAGCAGTTTGACGTGACCAGTCTTGTCGTTTTCTTTGAGGACGGGAATGATGTCGTAGTCGGCAATAGCAGATGGGATGAGGCATGACCATCCTTCTTTGAGGAGCACTTCGTCTCCTGTCGTACGTATTTTTATCAGACAGTCGTTTTCCATACACATGGTGATGATAAACGAGTCGTATTTGATCAGATTGCGGTGGAAAGGGGTGTCGATGTCAACAACCCGCACATTGAAAAAATGGGAATCGATGCAATGGTTGGCCTGCGCCTCAGCACTCTTGTATATAGTCCGGTATTCGTCATAAACATTGAAGTCCAGTGCTTGTGCTGCCAATTCAGTGTGCAGTTCGCGTGGTTTTCCGTCCATGCCGGGGCGATTGTAGTCGAATATGCGGTATGTCACGTCGCTGCTCTGTTGTACTTCGGCCAAGAGAATTCCGCCGCAGATGGCATGTATGCGGCCGGCGGGAATGTAGAATACGTCTCCGCGATGGACTTCATGACGTGCCAGCGCGTCGGTTATGGTCCCGTCGGCAATCTTTCGCTTGTAATCGTCTTCCGACAAGTGCTCCTTGAAACCGGCATAGAGGTATGCGCCCGGTTTCGCATCTATGACATACCACATCTCCGTCTTTCCGAATTTGCCGTGTTCGCGCTGTGCCATGATGTCGTCGGGATGGACTTGAATGGACAAATCGCGTTCCGCATCAATGAATTTGACCAGCAATGGGAGTTTGTTGCCATAGCGTTTGGCCACTGCCGCGCCCAAGATCTCCTCGGGATTTTCACTTATCACGTCAGGCAAAAGGCGGCCATTGTTCACACCGTTGGCTATTATTGACGGGGAAGATTCGACCGCACTCACTTCCCAGCTTTCTCCGACGGGTTCATTCTGATTTGTGTTGACATCGAGTTGTTTCCATGCCGTAAGTTTTGTTCCGCCCCAAATGACCTTATGGAGGTTGGGTTTGAACAGCATGGGATATAATGAAGTCTCACTCATGATACTGTAGTTCTATGATGACTGTTCTGCAAAAGAGAATATGATATATCTACAAAAATAGCGCTTTTTGGCATAACGGCGTCATGACAGGTATTAAAAATATGAAAAAAGGAAACACTTTCGACAATATTCAGGTTTCCGCTTTCCGTCATGTGTCAGATTTTGTTGATGTCCACGTATCCGTGCATGACTGCATAGATGGTCAGTGCCGATACGCTTTTGAGGCCGAGTTTGTCCATGACATTCTTGCGATGGGTGACTACTGTGGGTAGACTGATGTTGAGGCGGTCGGCTATTTCCTTATTGATAAGGCCGCTGACGACGAGCGCCATTACCTCCTTCTCGCGTTCGGTGAGACACCTTTTTGTGTCGTAATCGGTGGAGCTGCTATCCGGCGGAGTGGGAGGCAGGTTGCGACCGTGGGCGTGTGCGCTTTGGACGAGAGTAAGGAGAGACTTTATCAGTTGTTTTTCCGGTACATTGATGCAAAGACTGTGAAAATCTTTTGGTCTTGGTGTGTCAAGCGATAGGGAGAGTACTATTGTCTTGTTGCGCCGCTCACTGAAAAAAGTGCGGTTGGCGAGAAAGATGCCCATAGCTACAAAGTAATGGAAATAGCTGTCCGGTGAGTTTGCATCGAGTTCCGCAAATGACCCGAACGTGTCCACCTGTGCGATTGGCATGACGTCCTGCAATATACATTTCAACCCTAACACTGCGAGAGTGTTAGGGTCGATAATTGCTATTTTGGGCATGATTCGCATGCAGTGAGAGTCTTTCCGGTCCATTCTTCCTTTGCGGCAGGAGTTACGACAGGAAGCCGAGCAGTGTTCCTGCGGCTACCGCCGAACCGATCACGCCGGCCACGTTAGGACCCATTGCGTGCATGAGGAGGAAGTTGTGGCGGTCATATTCCAGTCCGAGATTGTTGCTGATACGTGCGCTCATCGGTACGGCGGATACGCCGGCGTTGCCAATCAGCGGGTTGAGCTTCTTGTCGGCAGGAAGGAAGAGATTCATAAACTTGACGAACAGCACTCCGCTGGCCGTAGCCACCATGAAGGCACAAGCACCGACGAGGAAGATGAACAGTGTGTTGAGTGTGAGAAACTCGCTTGCCTGGGTAGAGCAACCGACGGTCAGACCGAGCAGCATCACGACGATGTCATTGAGTGCCGAGCCTGCGGTTTTGGCCAGACGTGTAGTCTTTCCGGACTCTTTCAGCAGGTTGCCGAAGAAGAGCATTCCCAACAGTGGAAGACCGGAAGGTACGAGGAATGTTGTCAGGAGCAGTCCGATGATAGGGAAGAGGATGCGCTCCGTCTGGCTGACCTGACGTGCCGGCTTCATGCGGATGACGCGCTCTTTCTTGGTAGTGAGCATACGCATCAACGGCGGCTGGATGAGTGGCACGAGAGCCATGTACGAATAGGCGCATACTGCGATGGCACCCATCAGGTTGGGGCTGAGTTTGGAGGACAGGAAGATGGCCGTCGGACCGTCGGCACCGCCGATGATGGCTATGCCGGCAGCCTGGTTCGGCTCAAATCCTAATGCCAGAGCGACCATGTATGCGCCGAAGATTCCAAACTGAGCGGCAGCTCCGATGAGTACCAGCTTCGGGTTGGCAATCAGGGCGGAGAAGTCCGTCATGGCACCGATGCCGAGGAAGACCAGCGGCGGATACCACCCCATGCGCACACCCTGATAGAATATGTTCAGAACGGAGTTGTCCTCGTAGAGTCCTATCTCCAGTCCGGCGTCGCCACGGAACGGGATGTTGCCCAGTATGATGCCCAGACCGATAGGTATGAGCAACAGCGGTTCGAAGTCCTTCTTTATCGCGAGGTAGATAAGCACGGCTCCCACCACAATCATGACGAGGTTTCCGGCCGAGGCATTTGCGAAGCCCGTGTAGGTCAGAAACTCGTTGAAGTTTTCTATAAGAAAGTCAGTAAATCCCATATTGCTGTCATCCTATTGTGAGCAAAACGGCTCCTTCCATCACCGTGTCACCCTGATTAGCTACGATTGAAGTCACAGTGCCTGCCGCGTCAGCCTCGATATTATTCTGCATCTTCATGGCTTCGAGCACAACGACGGTGTCGCCGACGTTGACCTTGTCACCCACCTTGACACAGATGGTTGTTACAGTGCCGGGCAGAGGGGCCTTGATTGCGGCTCCTGCTCCTGCCGGTGCCGGTGCGGCGGCAGGTTGCGGTGCCTTTACAAAGTCTGTCGTTGTGGTCTTCGACGGTTTGGGGGCCTCCACTTTGTGGCGTGTGATGGCATGAGACGGGTTGATGGGCTGTTTGAGTTCGACCTCAAAGAGGATGCCGTTGACGTTCACTTTGGCGAGGTTGCCCTCCATTTCTTCAATTTCCACGTCGTAGTCGACGCCCTGTACTTTATATTGAAACTTGTTCTGGTTCATATTTGCGTGTCTTGTTATATAATGGTTAGTCTTTTTTACTCATGAAATTGGGTCATCTGGATGAATTCGACATTCCAGTCCGTGTCCTTCGGTTTGATGGTGATGATACCGCTTTCGATGTCATGGACGTTGTTCTGATACTGTTTGATGGCCATTGCGATGACGGCGATATAGATCTCCTTGTCGATACCTTTCGACTTGAGACCGTCCTGCAGTATGACGCTTGTCTTGCTTCCGATTTCGGCAGCCGTCTCCACCATTTTCACACCGGCCTTCAGAGGTTGCATGTTGGCAACCTTCTTGGCTGCCGAACGGTGGTTCATGATAAGTCCGAAGATTGTGAAGAAGATGAAGAGCATGGCCAGACAGGAGAACACGATGCCCATCGCGAGCACGGAGATACCGAATCCGTGGGGGTCTTCGCGCTTGAGTTTGGCCACTTTCGACTCGCTGACCGTAGTGTGGTTGGCTATGCCCGGTGTGACGGTGTCTTCCGTTTTCACCTGCCACTGTGCCGCTCCGTCATGCAGACGGGCGTACGATTGGTTGGCTTCGAGCACGGGGATGGTGACGGAGTCGATGAGTTGTGTGGCATTGCCGTTGTAGAGAGCGAGCCATGTCGGCTGCTCCGGATTGATTTCGACAGAGAGATGGAGCGCGCCCTTTGCGGGTTCGCTGTTGCAGAAGAAGAGCAGATGCTGGCGTGCACCCAGATTGGTGCGCGGTTCCCCATTTGGGATGATGCTCATGCGCTTGATGCGTTCCGGGACGCTCATGTTCGGGTCGAGCACGGAGCGGTCGGTTGTGAGGAACATGCCGCGTATGTTATACGTTGTGTATGACACGTTGGCAATCTCCACCCATGCCTTGCACCGTCCGTATTCGTCCTGCATGCTGGCCGTGTTGGCGGTCAAGACCTCGTTCAGCTTGATGCTCTTCTCCATCTGAGCGAACATCATCGAGTGGCCGACCGTCATCAGAAGACCTAACAGTAATCCGAATTTTTTCATTTGGTGTAGTCAGTTTTATTATAGAAGTTTATTTAAAATGTATTTTCGTCGCGTTTCGCCCATCATCCTCCGCAGCAGAAGAGGATGATCAGCTGGGCTGTGAGGATTCTGAGAAACATGCTCAGCGGATAGACCGTCGAGTAGCCCACGGCCGGAGCTTCCTTGGAGCACACCTGATTGGCGTAGGCCAATGCCGGCGGGTCCGTGTAGGTGCCGGCTATCATGCCCATGATGGTGAAATAGTTGAATTTGTACTTCATGCGGGCTATCGTGCCCGTAATAAGAATAGGTATGACGGTGATGAGGACTCCGGTGTAGACATATTTGAGTCCGTCACCCTGGACGACGGTGTCCCAAAACCCGGCACCGGCCTTGATGCCGACGCTGGCGAGGAAGAGGACGAGACCTATCTCGCGCAACATCATGTTGGCGCTGGTCGTCGTGTAGGTCACGAGGTGCACCTTATATCCGTAGCGTCCGATGAGTATGGCGATGATGAGCGGGCCGCCGGCGATACCGAGTTTCAGCGGTACGGGCATGCCCGGTATGGCTATCGGCAGACTGCCGAAGATGATACCCATGATGATGCCGAGGAAGATGGTGGCTATGTTGGGCGCGTCGAGTCGCTTGATGGAGTTGCCGAGCACTTTGGCCACGTGGTTAACGGCATCTTCCGGTCCGACGACCATCACGCGGTCGCCCACCTGAAGGGCCAGGTCGAGGCTGGCGAAGAGGTCCATGCCCTGACGGGTGACGCGGGTGACGTTGACACCGTGCACGGACGAGAAGTGCATCTGTCCGAGCGTCTTTCCGTTGATGGACGGCTGTGTGACGAGGATGCGCTTTGATACGAGCGGCTGGTCCTGCTGCTCCCATGCCACTTCTGTCTCCGGTCCGATGAAGGCGATGATGGCTTCGGCGTCAGCCTTGGCGCAGACGATGAAGACCTGGTCGCCCAGTTCGAAGATGGTGTCGCGGTTTGGTATGCTCACGTGCCCCTCGTGGAGGATGCGGGAGCAGACAAAGTCTCGGTTGAGGAAGTCGTGTATCTGCTTGAGCGTGCGGCCTGCGAGATAGGAGTTGGTCACCTTCAGGTGCATCATGTGCGGCTTGACGTGTGCGTTTTCGGCCGACTCGTCGTTGAGACGTCTCTCTTCTTTCTCGAGTCTGATGCGGCAGATATATTTCAGCGCTATCGTCGCTCCGATGATGCCGAGCACGCCGAGCGGATAGGCGCAGGCGTAACCCGACGCTATCTGCGGTTTGGCCGCTCCCGCGAACACACTGTCCAATGCCTCGTTGGCTGCTCCGAGACCTGGGGTGTTGGTCACAGCGCCATACATCGTGCCGACCATCATCGGCAGATTGACAGGATTGGACGTGTCGAAGAAAAGGAAATAGCATCCGAACATCACTGCCACGTTGAGCAGGATGGTGGCCGTCGAGAGGGCGTTGAGTGTCACTCCTCCCTTGCGGAAGCTCTCGAAAAATCCCGGGCCGACCTGCAGACCTATCATGAAGACGAAGAGGATGAGGCCGAAGTCCTGAATGAATGTCAGGATGTTGGTGGGTGCCGTGAGCCCGACATGGCCGGCGACGATGCCGGCGAAGAGCACAAACGTCACCCCGAGGGCGATTCCCCCGAATTTTACTTTGCCGAGCAGCACGCCCACAGCGATGACTATCGCATAGAGCATGGCTATGTGTGCTACCGACTCGGTGTTGGTGAACAGATTAATAAGCCAGTCCATAAATCTACATTGATAATATATAATCCTTATTTAATTATTATAGAAGCCGTGCAAAATTAGGCAAAATATTGCGCAAAAACTAATTTTTGTGCATATATTTTCGGCACTGCAATTAAGTTTTGTTTTTTTCTTTACGAAAGCCGTGTTTTTTGATTGGCCAGTCCTGATCTTCCCCAATCACTCTCTGATCATTTATTTCAGGTTATATCACCAAAGAAGTAGGGTCGCGACCGCCTCGTGACCAGATGTCCACCGGCCATACACGTGCCCATCCAGTGCTACTCTTTGCACACATTTTTTTGTCTTATTGGAAACAATGTAACAAGCTAATTTAGAGGTCTTTAAGTGTGGTAGTCTCACTCCCCTCCTTCTATGTTGCTATCCAAATAATTGGATAAGTTTTATCTTTGTTTAACTGTTAATATTCAATTACTTATAAAAATTAACTGTTTTTATCCGACGCATAGTGTCACATGTCCGACACATGCTGCCGGATACCAAAAGGCTATCGGACAACAGACCTATTAGACAAACTTCTATTAGAGGACACAGACTTGTCCG
>CABUXJ010000007.1 GCA_902495455.1 uncultured Prevotella sp. | reverse complement strand
TTTTTGTATTGCCGGATGACTCACAGCTTCGCTTTCCTCCCCATCCTCCGTCCTTTCCGCTACGCTCCAAGGGCGGAGGATGGGGAGGGGATGTTGCACTTCTAACTTGACAGAAGGTACACTTTTAAGTCAAGAAACAACCGCTGTCAACTACAGGCAACCATATAATTGGAATATACAACAATATAAAGTCGTTTTTCATCATCATATCATCATATAAACACAATTATAAGATGATAATACAAAAAGAATGATTACCTTTGTATTCAAAAACATTGCATAGAACATATGAATAAAGATATAAATCGTTTGAAGGTCGTTTTAGCAGAAAAGAAACGTACTAATAAATGGCTGGCAGAACAGTTGGGGAAAGACCCGGGAACTGTTTCGAAATGGTGTACTAACACCATGCAACCAAATTTAGAAACACTGGTGGAAATCGCAAAAATCCTTGAAGTGGATACGAAGGATTTATTGTGGTCAATCAAACAAACAGATAACAAATGAACATATTTTCATTTTTTGCAGGTGCTGGTTTTTTGGATTTAGGATTCGAATTGCAAGGCAATTATAATGTCGTTTTCGTGAATGAATTTCACGAGGCATTTAATCATATTTATCGTTTTGCAAGGCAAAATATGGGACTGCAAGAACCAAGATACGGACACCATATAGAAGATATAACTGAATATATTGATGGGAAACATGAAGACAGGCTTCAAAGACTTATAAATTGGGTAAATGAATCAAAAGAGGAAGAACTTACTGGCTTTATAGGAGGCCCCCCATGCCCTGATTTTTCTGTAGCCGGGAAAAACAGAGGACGTGATGGTGAAAATGGTAGATTATCGGGAACGTATGCACAACTGATTTGTACAGCACTCCCTGATTTTTTCCTTTTCGAAAACGTAAAAGGACTATATAGAACAGCAAGACATAGACAATTTTTCGAAGAGCTGAAACAACAATTTAGAGCATATGGATATTCTTTAACGGAACAACTCGTAAACTCTTTAGAATTCGGAGCTGCGCAAGATAGAGATAGAATTATATTAATAGGATTTCATCAAGATGCTATTGAGAGGTTGCATCTTCCTGCAAAGGACGGAACTTTAATAAGTTTCCCTTGGGAAGCACATAAAAGATACAATTTGAAAGATGTTAAGAATCTCCCTTGGCCTGACAAATCCCCGTATCAAGAAAATACCCCTATACCTATGCCCAACGGTATTATAGAAGATTTGACCATACAACATTGGTGGATGGAAAACGATGTAATACACCATCCTAATGCCAATATGTATTTTCAGCCACGTGCCGGAATTGTAAGGTTTAGGACTAAGGAAGAAGGTGATGTGGAAAAGAAGTGTTATAAACGTCTGCATAGATGGAGATATTCTCCGACAGCAGCTTATGGGAATAATGAGGTTCATATACACCCCTTCTTGCCACGGAGAATATCTGTGGCAGAATCATTAGCTATTCAATCATTGCCAGCAGATTTTATTCTGCCACAAGATGTCTCACTAACGGATGCCTTTAAGACAGTCGGAAATGGCGTTCCTTTTGTATTAGCTAATGGTATAGCAAACTCTATTAACGACTATATTAACCATATAAATGATTAGCTTATGGCTTTAACTTTAGAACATTTTTTGGATTTAATCGACGAATTACCCAAAGGGGTTAATATGGATTATGTAAAAGCTGGAACAAACAAAATTCAGCTTGATAGTGTCGATCATATTGAAAAATACATAGCAGCAACTAAAGTTGATACAGAAAAAGGGGCAACAAAAAGTGCCAACATAACAACAGAAAACCTCCGTATGTTTGTAAACAAGGTTGTTGAAAACAAACCTTTACACATAGAATCCGTTTGGAATGGTTCTGGTAGTGCCCGTTCAGCATGGGAAGGCTTATTTGCGCACACATCAGAATTTTATACTTATTTCTCAAAAGGGAGAAAACACTTGGTATGGATTCCGACCCATCCGCATACGATAGGAGAAATAACTCCCTTGACAAAAGAATTGCTTGACAGCCTATCCACAGACAAGTACACATTAGATGAACGGGTATATAAATACATTGACATCATTACCGCCATCAAGACCAAGCCCTTCCTTTTGCTTGCCGGCATATCCGGTACAGGTAAAAGCCGCATTGTCCGCGAACTTGCCCGTGCGTGCTGGGACGAAGATTTTGCAGAATACAAAGCGCAAAAGCCTAAGAATTTTGAGATGATTCAGGTAAAGCCTAATTGGCATGATTCAACAGAACTCATGGGATATGTGAGTCGTGTCAGCGGAAATCCCATATATGTGATTGGAGATTTCTTACGATTTATCACACAAGCATGGGAAAACTTGGACACACCTTATTTCCTTTGTCTGGATGAAATGAATCTTGCACCCGTAGAACAATACTTTGCGGAATTCCTTAGCGTGATTGAATCGCGTAAAAGCAACGAAGACGGTACGATTACAACAGACCCTATTCTGAAGAAAAGTACAGAAGATTGGTATCGGGTATTGACTGCTGAACTGACAGGAGACAATGAGGCTTTAAGAAATCAATTCTTGGAAGAAGGCATAACTATTCCGCAAAATCTAATCGTTGTGGGCACAGTAAACATGGACGAAACCACCTTCTCTTTTTCCCGTAAGGTGCTCGACCGTGCCATGACCATAGAGATGAACGAGGTGGATTTGTATGCCGGATTAGATAGTAAATATGAACGTATTGGTAAGCTGAATAGCGATATGCTTATCGGTACTGCCGTAGAAGGTGTGGATGTATATGCAGATAACGAGGATGTTTGTAATAAGGTATTGACCTATTTGCAAGCAGTGAATGATGTCCTTAATGGCACTCCGTTCAAGGTTGCTTACCGCACACGAAACGAATTCCTGCTTTATGTGGTAAACAACTTGCCTTACAATATGGATGAAAATGGAAACGAGTTCAGTGAGGATGAGGTCATAGCAATTGCATTGGACGAGATAACAAGCATGAAAATCTTGTCGCGAATAGAAGGTGATGATACAAAAGTCAAGCATTCACTTCTTGAAAGACTGATTACTACTATCGAAGTGCAGTTGTTAGCATTGACCGGAGAAGATAAGAAAATAGAATCCGTTTCCATAGCCAAGTTGAAAGAAATGCAAGAACGGTTGTCATCCGGCTATACAAGTTTCTGGAGCTAAAAACAATCAGATATTTGCAAAGGACAATGGAACTGCTCACCATAAAGCATCAGGATTTTGAAATGATTGTCGAATGCGCAAAATTCGATGACATTTGGTATAAAGCCAAGAGTAATATTGGAGAAGAATGCTTACACTCCACTTATTCTTGGTCAGAAGGCGTATCATCTGTTATCCTGAGCAACTATATTGGAGAAGAAATTACGATTGAAAACAGCCAACAAGCTCCTGCCATATTTTTCGACAACGCCGATTATCCTATTTGGGTGGAATTCAAGGACTATGTGAAAAAGGCTCAGTTTGGTTCTATTCTCCAGAGTGAAAATGAAAAATTCACTTTTCGCAGACAGATATTGGCAGGTTTCTTGAATTATGGCAATGAGGTTGGGCGCAGCGAAATACGACTCATGTATCAAGTGGGAGCAGAAACCCGCAGTTTTGTCTTCTCTTTTGAAGTGTTGAGCACAAAGCTCAACTATCACGAGCATTGGAAAGCCATGATAGAGGATATTGAACAAGAGTACAGAATGCTTTCGCTCGACTATATGCGAAGAACCTTTCATGGCTTTTCGCCCGATACAAGCGGAGAGACCCCGGAAATAATCTGGTGGAGCGTATTTGCCAATGAGCAAAAGAAATTCATCAAGGCCTGCAAAAACATCATTGACCGCCCAAGACATCGGTTACACGGAAAAGAGACTTACAAACGTGCCGATAAACTGACATTTGTCCCCTCCTGCATAGAAAACGAATTGGCAGAACACAGACAGGACAACTCTCACTTATATCGTGTAGAAGAACGCGTCAGAACAAATGACACGCAGGAAAACAGGTTCTTGAAGTTCGCTCTTGGACAAATTACGGATAAATACGCAGTCTTGAAGAAGCGCATAGAAGCGGTAAAGAATGCTTCGGATATGATGAAGGATGACATGCAAGCCACATTGGCTATATTGAAACACTTGCAGCGAAATCCCTTCTTCCGTACAGTAGGAAATTACAAAGGAATGAATCAGGAAAGTCTGGTTTTACAAAAAGCTACCGGATATAGTCAGGTATATCGCACATGGAGTCTGCTTCGCCGCTCTTATTCCCTGAATGATGGCATATACCGTTTACAAACCAAAGACATTGCAACACTGTATGAAATATGGTGTTTCATAGAAGTAAGCCATATAGTGAAAGAAAAACTGCATCTGTCTGATGAAGATATAGACCATAGAAACCGTATGGAAATGAATGGTCTGTTCACATGGGATTTGGGCAAAGGAGAACATTCTCGTATCCTTTTCAAGAAAGACAATGTGGAACTGGCAGAATTAGTCTATAATCCCAAGAACACAGACAAGGGGAATAGCGATATTGGAATGAAAGACCTTGTAGTGCGTACCGTACCACAAAAGCCGGACATAGTCCTGCAACTGACTAAAAACGATTTGCAAGAAGGAATGAAAATGACTTACCTGTTTGATGCGAAATATCGTATTGATGGAAAGGATAAAAATGGTGTGGACGTTCCACCGGAAGACACCATCAACCAGATGCACAGATACCGAGATGCCATCTATTATAAAGACTATCAATCGAATACTTTGAAAAAAGAAGTGATAGGTGGCTATATTCTGTTCCCGGGTGATGGTGCCCCGACAGATGTTGCCATATCGAAGTTCCGTAAGACTATAGACGAAGTGAATATCGGTGCATTCCCACTTCGTCCTAAGGATGTCCACAACAGGCAACTTTTAGAGCAATTCATTGAAGAACTAATTCAAAGCAAGTCGTATGAAACCATATCTACAGTGATTCCTCAGAAGGGTGCCGTGTTACAGGTGCCCAACCGAGTATTGATAGGCTTAGTTGGGAGCAGTAGCCGTACCGGATACACACAAAGTTTTCTTGATGGCAGTGCTACCTTATATTATACAGGGCCAAAATTCCCCACCACCATTTCGCTGCATGAGCTTCATTACTTTGTACCCTATATAAAAGGTATGGGCATCCGTGACCTGTATGAAATCATCCGCATCCGAACGATAACAGGAAAGGAAGCCAAACAGACAGAAGGTGAAGATATGACAGACGATATGCGTTTGGCATTTGAATTGCGTTTCAGTCGCAAATTATTCGATGATTATCAACAGATTGATACACATAAGATGATTAATTACACGTTTGTTGATACTATGTTTGATGAGATGGATAAAATGATATTGAAGAAATAAGAATTTTGAATTTTCAATTAGCGTTATGGCAGTAAGTGATACAATTAGAGGATTTAGAACACAATTTCTATATACAATTTACAGAGTTATAAATGATTGTAATCCCCAATTAATATATACTCCTGAAGGTATTGAAGATTTAGACATTATAAAAAATGGAATAGTTATTGAAACCATTCAAATAAAAAATTACAATAAAAAAATTCGGCCATCCGACCTAACTTCACCTGCAGGTACGACATCTTTTTTCAAACGTGCTATTAACACATTGTCAACAAATAGAAATGCATGTATACGTCTTGTTTCATTTGAAGAGGTAGGAGATAGTCTTCTGAATAAATCGAATCTTCACACATATCTTTCAAAGAACAAAGAACTAAAAAAATATGCCGATATTTTGTCCTCTAAATATGAACTAAGTATTGTTGATGAAAATATTCTATATAATGAAATTGCCTCAATATTGAAGGTTCAATACCCAACATTCAATCCTGATAAAGAAATTAAGTACATCCTCCAATGGATAAGCGAGAAAGCTGAAAAACATTTTAGCTTTACTTATGAAGAATTTATAAAGGAGCTACAATGCTATCAAGCTTTTAAGAATAGACAAAATGTAGCTTTTAGCGAATTAGGTATTCACATAATCCCTTTATTTGAGCAGGCTCTTCATCTTGATATAGAAGTTCTTAAACAACAATTCTATTCTGGAGTTTCGGCATCATCTAATCATATAGCCTACGATTTAGACGTTGTAAGGTCAAGGAAAATCGCTACAATACATAATGCTTTTAAAGAAAATAATGTTGTCATCATTAATGGAGCATCAGGACAGGGAAAAAGTACTTTATCCTATCGTTATATTAAAGACTATTGCGCATTAGCATTTGAAATAACATCTTGCGATAGAAATATTTTATCAAATTTACAAGCATCATTAACCGAATTGTGTACAGGAATTACAGTTCCTATATTGTTGTATTTCGATGCTAAGCCATCTGATGATTCTTGGATTCTGTTAGTTAAAGCATTTAGCATGATAAAAAATGTACGTTGTTTGATTTCACTCAGAAATGAAGATTGGAATCAATATCGCTCTAAATTGGGGAGTGAAGTTATGTACAAAGATATTGAACTGGTATTAACCAAGGAAGAAGCAAAACTCATTTATGATGCATTGCGCCATCGAAATCATCAGATAACTGCTGATTTTGAATCTTCTTGGGATAGACTTGGTAACAATGTTCCATTACTTGAATTTGTTTATTTCATAACTCAAGGTCAAGCATTGAAAGACAAACTTATATCACAATGGGAGACATTACTACCATATGAAATGTCCATTTTTGAAAAAATTGTTACCGCAAATTATCTCGGCGGCAATATAAATAGAAACTCCAAGGCGTTACTCGAAAATAGTTCATATTCTAATGTCCAACACGCTATCAAAAAATATAACGGTGAATTTTTTGTTGAAAATACTAATGGAATTTTATCCGAAGTTCACCCAATAAGAACTAAAATATTGATAGAGTCAATATACAGAAACGATAGCTGTGCAATAATAGAAAATGCTTTGTCTCTTTATTATAAATTAGAAATAACTGATGCCCATTTGTATTTGCTTAATCTCTATAGGGAAGGAATGAGTACAAACCAATTAATCTCTTCTGCTTTTAGTGTATCTATACTCCCCGCAAACCTGTTTGCTGGCATTATTCGTGCACTAATATGGAAGGGAACAGAAGAGTATATCTATGAAAACCGTCATTTAATGGATCAACTCAAGGAGAAGAGTGGTTCTTTCTGGGAATACCATTTGCCTATAAATCTTACAGAAATTAACATTAGACAAAGTTTGCATGATTTGTTAAAGAACTTACCTAATGTACCTGATGTTTCTGATATAGTTAATTCATTCCCTTCTCAGTATCAGATATTCTGCCTTCTAAATAAATTTATCAGTAATAAACTTACTATCTCTTGTTCTTCTAGTTCTGATTGGGTAACCTTATCAGACGCATTGTATCGTATAAGTCTAGCACATTCCACTCCATGTATTGTATTAAAAGGAAAACCTGAATTAACATCTTTAACTACAGATGAAATATCATCCATACTACTTGGATTGAAGTCATTAGAAATTGAAAAAGATTCTTGGGAAGCTCTTGAAAAACTCTTTATTGAAAAACTTAGAATAGAAAAACTAATAACCAATTTTAGTATTTCTGACAAAAGTATTGAGGCGATCTGCTATCTTGATTATTTAGAAGAACATGATTATTCGCAAAATCAGAAAAAAAAGGACTATTCGACAAATTCATATCTAGTCAGAATTATAGACCAGCTAAGAAAAGCATTTCCCGAAAAGGAAAACTATCATGTAAAATTTGGCAAAGATGATTTATCAGATATGATTATTGATTCAGAAAAAAACATTCAAAAATCAAATCTTCCAATAGATGCTATGTATGAAATAAGGGCATGCATTGTTAATCAATATAAGAATAAAATCGGCATACCTAATAAAAAAGATTATGCTTCAAAACTCATCTCCATACGAAAAGAAATTGCAACCGCAAATCAACGGTTGACTAATGCATTCTCCACCTTTTTTAAAAAGGGTGTATTTAATATGAAAGAAATAAAAGAGGCGTACAATTTATGTATATCTTCTACGAGTAAGGAAATTCCTGAACTAACTTTCGTCAATTCCAATGAATTTGGTTATGGAATAACAGACAGCTCCGATTGTGGGAAAAACAGCTCGTGGGATGTATTTGTTAAATCTATCAATAATTATGTATCAAATCTTTTAGGATTCTATCACCAATTCCCTACAGTTTTATCACAAAAAAATAATAATAGAATGCCATCAAAAGCTTGTTTATTCGAGGCATTGATCGCAACAAAGGTAATGCAAACGAATTTCAAGGAACAATTGTCGGATTATATTTCTGATAAACAAAATGTTGAATTATTGGACAAAAAAGAATACAGCTCAATTCTATCATTATGGGTTCTTTGGGAAACACTGTGTCATAATATCGCCAACGTAACTATAGCATCTCAGATGGCAAGATATAAACAATTGGAGACCAATTTACCTCAAAAAATAGCAAATAGCATTAGAAATGATTTTTTTGCTGAAGGAATAAATTGTATTATAAATAGAGAGAAACAAAATCTCAATATAGTAATTGAATTCTACGACATTGAAGAATATAATAGAGCTTACATGCATATTGATAATATTCTGATAAATATACTTGGTAAATATGATATTTACACAAGTCAGGAATATATTCTAAGGCAATCGATTATAACAATATCAGTACAATCCCTGTATGTTGACAAAAATGGTAATAAGCATAGAGTTTCATCTATGGTTCGCAATTATAATGTACGACATTTATTGGGCACTAAAGAAAGCAACAATTCATTATATCCTATTTTTATCTCCGAGAAACAAGAAACTGTTGATGCAAAACTTTTAAATTATGAGGATATAATGTCTCTTGCTACTAGCATTCTGTTCATTGGACATCAAATAATAAAGATGAAACATTCTGTTTTAGAGACAGATGAATTGGGACTACAAGTAATCAATATATATATAGAAAAATGCCTTACCGAATTCAGGAAACACAAATCAATGATTTGTCTGTTAAGAAACAAATTGTTAGAATTAGATGATGCTCCATTGTTTTATGAACTACATAATATAATTCGTGTTATTGAGTCTATATTACATTCTGAATGTTGGATTAATTTTGTGGATGAATTGAACAATGTTATGCAATCTATCTTTAATAGAGATATGGAAATTCGTTTGTACTTGATAGAAAACGAAAAAATGTCCTAAGGGGATTAAGTCATTAAATTTGAAAAACAAAGATTTCGCATCGTTCTGGTTTACTTTACAATTGTATGTAATCTTGAAACATCTAATCCTATACAGGAATATGTTAAACCATAAAACTATATGGATAGGCTAACCAAAGAACAACGTCACCGTTGTATGTCCGCTATAAAAGGAAGGAACACAAAGCCTGAATTACAGGTTCGCAAGTTCCTTTTTAGCCGTGGCTTCCGCTATCGGCTAAATCATCCACGCCTTCCCGGTCATCCCGATTTGGTGCTTCGCAAATACCGGACGGTCATTTTTGTGAACGGTTGCTTTTGGCATGGTCATGATAATTGCAAATATTTCCGTTTACCTAAAACCAACATGTATTTTTGGTCAAACAAGATAGAAAGGAATAAGGAACGAGATAAAAAAGAGCAATGCCAGCTTGCTGCTATGGGCTGGCATTGTATCACGATTTGGGAGTGCCAACTAAAACCAAAAGTCCGAATACAAACACTTGAGTCGTTAGCTTATACATTGAACCATATTTTTCTTGAAGACAGGAAAATAAAAACATACGAGTTACCTGATACTGACAGTACACTTGTGGCAGCAGAACCAGAAGTGACTTATGGAAGAAATAAGCAACAATAAAGAACTATTGCTTATTTTCTCCGATGACTATTCCATATTTCTTTTTAGCTCTATTCCTACTTTTTCTATCAAGTACTGATGCTGTTCCTTCACCGCCCGATACATCGAATAATGTGCAAAGGATTCTTCCTTATACTTCACGCTACTAACCGACGCAGTAACAGCCCACGTAACAATGATGACAATAAAGACTACAACATATCGGAGCTTTATATGATAGCCACGTATAAACATCCCATTGATATTGGGTGGAATAACCGTTACTGGATTTTTCAACTCATTGATTTTGGCAAATATCTCATCCTGCCGTTTTAATATGCTTTCGGTATTTGCCTCAATAGCCATACGATTGAGATTGTAATCGCAAACGTGCCTATAAAGGTATTCAAGAAATTTAGACTTCTGCTTGAATAATTCAATGAGTTTCGGGAACCACAGTGAAAATGGTAAAGTGTCCGGTTGCTGTTTCCAGACATGTTGTTTTACCACAGACAAGGCTTCATTCCAGCAAGCACAGAAACTTTTGGCGACTCCATTATAAATGGTCTTTTCGTCAAAGTCCACTTTTACAGATTGCTCTGGTTTAGGAACTGTAGTATTCTGTTTTTCAATACACTCTTTTATCTCGTTGATACTTTGGCGCAAATTTGCAAGATTTGCAGCTACTACATCTTCTTTCATTATCTTCTACGTTTTGAGGGTTTATAAAAAAGTTCGGTTCTTTGGTTATCCTTGTCTTTGTCGTCTCGCCATCCCAGTTCATTACTTGCTCCTCCACCTCCACTGGGGGTTATGGCTTGATGAGGTTGAACAACCAGTTCCGCTGCCACATTACCCAATGTAACACAAAGGCTATTAAAACTCAAATCACGGTCAAGTTTAGAACCGGCTATACTATATTCATTTTGACAGAATGATATGCCACGAATTTTATCAGAGTTATCTGTACGATTAAAGCGCATATTTATACCCTGACCTTTGAGAATTCCAAGAAAATCATTCCATGAACGAGATACAGCCAGTGCATCAAGAGTTGCAGAACGTAGATTATACTTCCGTAATTGATAAGGGCGCAAACGACTCTTGTTTCTGGCTTTACTATTCTTAGGAGCAAAGTACAGTCCATATTCTTTGGTCAAAGCTCGACATACTTTAGCATTGCGTATTCTTTCATTGCTATCAGAAATGAGATTGCCATCATTGTCTATCCGATTGAACACCAAATGACAATGAGGATGTTTCGTGTCGTGATGTCGGGCTATGATATATTGAGTGTTACGAATACCCATTTGTTCCATCCATTTCTTGGCAATCTCTACCATCAGCGCATCTCCTTCTTCGTTATCAGGGAAACGGCTAATGTCCTGCGAAGAAAAAGCAAGTGATACGTGTTTCACCGGACTTTTTACTTTCGAACGCATGGACGCTTGTATCTGAAAAGAATCAGCTATGGTTTTATTATTGATGGCACAGACACTTTCGTGTGCTAAAAGTATGGCACACTTCTTTTTGTTCTTTTGGTCATTGGCGTAATTCACTACTTCTCCGAAATCTGTTCTTGTTTTAATCTTTGCTATCATGACTATTGTTCTTTACTTGGTTGATAATTCTACCGACTTCTGATATGATTGAAAAGCATTGTTGTTTGACTGCTTCCAAACCATAAGTGTGCATCTGATGGGCTATCTGATTGACATTATTGGCGATTCCGGAAAGGTCACGGATTGCCGATGCCATTTCCGGACTGATGCGTTGACAGAGCTGACAATCCATTGCCGCCTGATGGCAAAATTCATTGACAGACAATCCTGCCTGTTCCGCTTTGGATTGGATATAGATATAGTCGTTCTCGGTAAACATTACCCGAAAACATTTGGTACGTTTCTGATAGTTCGCCAACTTAGGGCGACCGCCAAGTTTCTTCTCCTTCATATTTATCTTAACTTTCAATGTTCATGAATTGATTTTTTGAGAGTGGCAGTTTATCCGCTTATCGCATAGGTTTTAGTGTCACTAAAACACAAACTTGCCACTCAAAAAATCTTCCTATATTTCCCCTGCTCTATTCGGCATAGCTTACCATCTTTGATAAAGGCTTCTATCCACTTGTTTGCAGTACTTCCATTTTCACCCAAAGATGAAACCTGTGCATCATAATCCTTCTTCGTGAATGTCTCAGGCAGCATATTATAAAGGGTATTCCTTCGTGCATAAATGCCAGTCTCTTGCGAAGCGAAATTGAATCTGGACTGATTTCCTGACAAATTCCGATAAATGAATACGGCATGATAAAGTAAGGTTTCGCAAATACTCATAGCTATAGAATAGTCAAACTCATGGCAGACCAGTTGCTCTGTCTTGTCATGTGAGGAAGAATTACGATGTACATTCTCCAAATGCCGGATAGTTGTCAACACCATCATTATACGATAAGCAATCAGTCCCATCCGTCTGACTACTCCCTGCATCTTGTTATCCACTTCGTCACAACACTCTTCATTCACACGACTGAGGTATTCAATAAAGTGTTCCTGTAAATCGGAGGGAAGGGAAAAGGAATAATTTCCCTGTCGTACAAATTCTTCATGCAGATAGCAGAACTTATCTCCCAATAGTTTGAACATTGCGTTCTTGGATTGAGAAATATCGCTTGTGGCAAACACATTTCTTATGCCTCGCTTGAAGCGGATGATATAGAAACAAAAACGGCTCATCAACCCATTCTCCGCATCAGGTATCAATCTTCTTACCTGTTCGGGAGTTCCAGCCAATGCAACGGACACTCTTGGATTAGGAACTTCGCAATACTCTCTATCCTTGCGACGGCTCAAACTTACCAACTCATGATGAAATGCCTTTCGCAACACATCGGAATAATTGCCATAGTCCGACTTCAATGTTTGGCTTAACGTGTCGCCCTCCGACTCAAACAACAGTCCAACTCCGTCATTATCTCCCAGTATCTTCAAGAAAGAGCTTGCGCTGCTATTGGCAGGAATGACAAGCATACGCATGGGCGGCTCGGCCGGCATAGTCATTCCATTATCTTTCTTACCTTTGATATAAGCATTCATCGCTTCTTTATATTCCTGTTCCAATCGCTTTGAGAGTTCATGTAAATTGCGATTAATGGGTACTACCAATTCTCTGCATAGGGTTAATGCCCCTTTTCCCATACCTGCATCTGCCACAACAAATAGATATAGATTCGGATAAACAATGCGCTCATCGTACACACCACAAACATTATAAAAGCAAACCGACAAACACACAATAGTTCCAATCAATATCGTGTCACGGTCATCCACCGAAATGGAATTGTTGACAATCTCATTTAGAAAAGGAGGAAGATGCTCAAATACACATTCAGGAAATGCAGGAAGTTCTTCTTCTGATTTTATCCATTTGCCCGTTTTGCCATTTTGGATATTTGGCAAAATGGATAAATGTTCTTTGTTGGATGGAGCCAATGAGATTCCGGCTTGATTTGCCAAATGGAAGAAAGAACGGATAGTAATACCTTGCCCTTTGGATTGCAGACAATGCGTATATTGTTTATCTGTTTCTTCCCTTTGATAGGTAGGGTAAAACCTGCTGATGCGATGATAATACTCCCGTCCGTTCTCTCCCAATCCATCAACAAGTGCAAAGCCCAATTCCACCCAATCTTTATAGTTGGGTGCTATATCAATGCCACGTTGTTCTATCTCCCGAACAACACTTTCTACATCATCTTTTACCTTATTATATATAGGAGCAATATCAGGCGTATGTGTTTGCAGTATTTCAGAAGGGACATTCTCCCAATCTTGGGCGGAAAATATTTTCTTCGACATCATCTTTGTATTTAGGGTTAATATATGCTTGTGGGTCGTATGGCAGAAAGCAAGAACGAGCCACATCACTGCCGGACATATCTACTGATGGCAAACCTGTTGCTTTGATACAGTTGACGACAGCCTTGAAGTATCGGGAATGTTCCCAGCCCTTCAAGTCAACAGGTATTATCCACTTCAATCCGCTACCGGATGGGCTGACAAATAACAGTTCCGTATCGAAATACTCATGATTGAGCAATTGCTGTTTTAGCTCCACGATATTCTCCACATGGTCGAAATCCAAACACATCAATCCTGAGTGCATAATCAGTTCCTTTTCATTCCGTTTGCGGAATAATCCCGAAAAAGTACAATAGTCGAAATGGGTGGCTTTGTATCTTTTGGATTCGGGAGAAGATAGCATCAAACGCAGGGCTTCGGTTTGTGGTTGGGCATAATGCCCGATGACATAGCGATACACATCCACAATGCCTACCGCCCTTATCGGTTCGATGTTTTGAATGGGCTTGCGAAAGAACGAAAAGCAATAATCTGTTGTTCCCATCATCTGATAATCTTTTTAGATTCGACAAATCGTCTGGCTTCTTCCATTAAGTCATCTTGGGTCTTGTGCGATTTGTTCTTCAGCCAATCGTCAATCTCCGATTGCAGGAAAGCCAAAGCCTTATTTATTTTATGTACGGGAATCTGTTTGGTAGATACCCATCCATAAACTGTCTGTTTGGCTGGATGTGATGGCAGATAAGCACAAAGCTCGTCTATATCCATCCACTTGGGTGAATTACTTGCCTGCTTATGTTGCAAAGCATTTACTTTGGACTGTAGTACTTCTACGGACTCAATCAGGTAGGACAACGCATTTGGCATTTCCTCCAATGAATTTACTTTATAAGCCATTTTCTTCGTATTAAAGTTGATGCCGCAAAAGTATAGGGATGTTTATGAGTGCTAAATAGGTGCTTGAAAGCCACCAATTAGCCACTTATTTACCACCGATAGATTTAGTTTTCATTAACACAATGATTTGCTGAAAAAGAAAATAAAATAGGGATAAACCACTATTAGGACTAATACCCTCTTCACGGAGAACGTCTATACAACAAAATCCCCTCAAAAAGCCGATGCTTCATGAGGGGAATACGGTGGTAAGTGTGTCGTTGATATTATATAAGTCGTTGGTGCTCAATGGTGGAAGTCTCCACTATAACCTATAAACCCAAATTTTCTATATGCAGCGTATTGGCGGCTTTCTCTTTTTGTTCGTTTACGATATGCGTATAAATCTGCGTGGTTTTGACATTTGTATGTCCCATTAAAGACTTGATAGTGTATATGTCAACACCATTTTCCAACAATAGCGAAGCGTAGCTATGGCGACCGCAATGGAAGGTGATATGTTTCTTGATGCCGGATGCTTCTATCCAAGCTTTCAAAGGACGGGAAATCCAAGAAGCATCTGTCAATCCCTCAAAAACGAGTGCTTCATCATCACTTGGACGTTCACCACATAGTTGAAGGGCTTGTTGAATGACTGGCTTATAATCGGGTCGTTTTGTTTTTTGCTGAATCACAATCGCTTGCCATGTACCTTTGCTTGTCTGTTGAATCTGCTGCCACTTCAATGCTTGGATATCACTATGTCGCAATCCTGTAAGGATAGAAAACAAGAACGCACGTTTCAGAACATCATCTTTACAAGGAGTATCAACCAACATTTGCACTTCATTCATAGTAAGTGCAACACGAGGTGTCTCTATGTTTGTTATTCCTTTTACTTTTGCGCTGATGTCAACCGTCAGATATTCATCAACGAACGCCTGCTTCAATCCGGCTTTGAGGATGGAGAAATAGGTGGATGCCGTATTCTGTGAGATAGTTCCTTTCTTATTGCCTCCCATCGGGGCACGTAACAGGAACATCTTGATGTCTTCAAGTAGTTTTACGGAAATCGTCTTAAATGGAATCGGGTTGCCTTGCGAATAGATTTTCAATAATTCTCCCACACGAGTCCAATTGACTATTATTGAATTAGAGCTATTGGGATGCCGTTTGCTGATGATGCCATTGAAGTACTTGATAAAGTCCTGTTCGCTTCGTTCATTTTGTGCAGCGATTTCGTTTTCCTTATCAGTGTAGAGGACGGCACTGTCATATTCATGCTGACGCAACTTACGCACATTGTCGGCATAGATACAAGCCTCTTGGTCTATCGTTGAACGGCATTGGATAATTCCATTCAAATCACGTTTAGGCTTATAGTTGAATGTTCCATCCGGCAAGATACGTGCAATGGACGACTTATCCCAAACAGGTGTGGATATAATCCGGTTAATAGATTCCACCACACGGCTTGCCCGTTTAGAACCTCGCTTGTAAACCGGGTACGACTCTATAATCAGATACCACTCTTCTTTGTAGTTCGACCTTCTAAGCTTGACGGTCACTTTGGTATGGGGTAATGCTTTCTTCATAACGACTTATATAATTTATCAATTTCAGATTTGGGAACATAAACATAATTACCGATTTGGCGTGTAGGAATAGAATGACGGCGTATGTGCTTAAAGACACTGCTGTCATTGATATGGAACTTCTTGGCAATCTCTCCGATAGTGTAACAGTCTTTGGGTTCAAAGGACAATGCTTCCTTTTTTCTCTTTCTACTGCCAGCCTTTGTTTTGAAGTGTTCATCCATATACTGCCGACTAAGGCGTGTCAGACGCTGACCAAAATTATGTGATGGTATCAAGCCCTGCCGTATCATACGATAAAGTACATCTTTACTAATGCCGTAAATCAGTACAGACTCTTTAACTGTCAGATACCCCTTGTTGGATGGTATTCGCCTGACTAATGCTTGACGTATCGCCTCTTTCTCCTTTGCGATTTGCCTTTTCTTGTACGCCCTTTTGGAACAAGTTGGACAACAATACTTTGACATCAATGTGGGAGGAGTAAAGATTTTACCGCACTCCTCGCAACTTCTTTTAATAGTGTAATTTCCTCTTGGCATATTCTTCTCGTTTTAAATGGTTTATATCAATTTAAGTTGTACCTTATCACCAAATAAAACGTGTCGCAAACATGTCGCAAATAAGAGATAAAAAAGCCCATAGAAAACGCATAGCAACCATGAACCCTATAAACGCAAAAAGCGTGCAACTCACCAGAGCTGCACGCTTTTGCTTGTTGTTTGTTATCTGTTTCCTTATCGGAATCATTTGACCTCCTCAAAGTCGGCGTCCTGCACTTCGTCGGCACTGTTCTGCTGGCCGCCGGCCTGCTGCTGACCGCCATTGAAGCCTTGGTCGGCACCGGGCTGTGCGCCCTGTGCGCCTGCGCCCTGATACATCTGTGCGCTGGCTGCCTGCATGACCTGGTTGAGGTTGTTGATGGCAGAGTCGATGGCGGCCACGTCGCCATTCTTGTGAGCATCCTTCAGAGTCTGGAGAGCGGTTTCGATGGCCGGCTTCTGGTCTGCGGGGATTTTGTCGCCGTTGTCCTTCAGGAAGTTCTCGGTCGTGAAGATCATCGAGTCTGCCTGATTCAGCTTGTCGATGCGCTCACGCTCCTTCTTGTCGTTCTCGGCGTTCTGCTCTGCCTCGGCCTTCATGCGGTCGATTTCCTCCTGACTCAGACCGGAAGAAGCCTCGATGCGGATGGCCTGTTCCTTGCCGGTGGCCTTGTCCTTGGCCGACACCTTGAGGATACCGTTGGCGTCGATGTCGAATGTCACCTCAATCTGCGGAACACCGCGACGTGCGGGTGCGATGCCCGTAAGATTGAACTGGCCGATGCTCTTGTTCTGAGCGGCCATCGGACGCTCGCCTTGCAGCACGTGGATGGTCACTTCCGTCTGGTTGTCAGCTGCGGTCGAGAACACCTCGCTCTTCTTGCAGGGGATGGTGGTGTTGCTCTCAATGAGCTTTGTCATCACGCCGCCCATTGTCTCGATACCCAGAGTCAACGGGGTTACGTCGAGCAGCACGATGTCGCCGACGCCGCCTTCCTTATTGAGGATGGCACCCTGGATGGATGCGCCCACGGCTACGACCTCGTCGGGGTTGACACCCTTTGACGGCTCCTTGCCGAAGTAGTTCTTCACCAGTGTCTGAACGGCGGGGATGCGGCTTGAACCGCCCACGAGGATGACCTCGTCGATGTCGGATGTCGACAGCTTGGCGTCGCGCATTGCGTTCTGGCAGGGGATGAGACAGTTCTGAATCAGTTCGTGAGCCAGCTGCTCAAACTTGGCGCGTGTCAGAGTCTTCACGAGGTGCTTAGGCACACCGCCTACGGGCATGATGTAGGGCAGGTTGATCTCCGTAGAGGTAGAGCTTGACAGCTCGATCTTTGCTTTCTCGGCAGCCTCCTTCAGACGCTGCATTGCCATCGGATCCTGAGTGAGGTCAGCGCCCTCGTCGTTCTTGAATTCCTGAACGAGCCAGTCTATGATGACCTGGTCGAAGTCGTCGCCGCCGAGGTGGGTGTCGCCGTTGGTGGAGAGCACTTCAAACACGCCGCCTCCGAATTCAAGGATAGAGATATCGAACGTACCGCCACCGAGGTCGAATACGGCAATCTTCATGTCCTTGTTGGCCTTGTCCACGCCGTAAGCCAAGGCAGCGGCTGTCGGCTCGTTGACGATACGGCGCACATTGAGACCGGCGATCTGTCCGGCTTCCTTTGTTGCCTGACGCTGAGAGTCAGAGAAGTAGGCCGGCACGGTGATGACGGCGTCCGTCACTTCCTGTCCGAGGTAGTCCTCGGCGGTCTTCTTCATCTTCTGAAGCACCATTGCCGAAATCTCCTGCGGAGTATATTTGCGGCCGTCGATGTCGAAGCGGGGATAACCGCCTTCGTTGACAACGTCAAACGGCACGCGGCTGATTTCCTTTTCCGTCTGTGCCCATGTCTCGCCCATGAAGCGCTTGATGGAGTAGACGGTCTTCTTCGGGTTGGTGATGGCCTGACGCTTGGCAGGGTCTCCCACCTTGCGCTCGCCGCCATCGACGAATCCTACTACCGAAGGAGTCGTACGCTTGCCTTCGCTGTTAGCTATAACTACCGGTTCGTTGCCTTCGAATACAGCAACACATGAGTTGGTTGTTCCTAAGTCGATTCCAATGATCTTTCCCATAATCTTATTGTTTTTTTATTGTTTCTGTTCTTATTTATATTATTCATGGAGTGGCAGTCTGCCATCCGCTAATATCATAGCAAAGCGTATGCCAGAATCTTTTTTTGTCGTGTTTGTGTCTGATTATTACGTCATTTTGTCATGTTGTGATTTTTTTTTCTTACCTTTGCGACATAAACAAAGTCTACTTAACATCATGATTATATGAAAAGATTATTATTATTGGCAGGTCTGTCTGTCACCATGCTTGCAGCGTCGGCACAAAATTCTTATATCGTCAAGACGAAAGGAGCCAAAAAGGCCGTCGTGACGCAGAGCGGACGGAGTGGAGACGGCGAAGCTGAAGACAAGAAAGCCCATGACTTTGTGAGCGACAACTTCAAGTTCCGCAGCCTCTGCGACTGGACCGAGGGCATGCGCTTCATGGTCCTTCCGGAGAAGTATGACCTTGTGGTCAATACGTTTTGCAATGCTTCTACCGGCAAAGAGGTGAGCAGCGGCCGTTTGCGCTATAAGATAATGGCATACAAGGGCCATGATGTGGCCCCGGACGGTCATGCCCGCATCCACTTCGTGTGTGAGGATGACAGTGTGGCATACTATTATCAAGTGCCGAACGGAACGTTTGAGGACTATTGCTACGGCAAACTCGGGGTTCCCACACTGGCCTATCTCGGTGACGTCGATATAGCCCGCACGAAGCTGATGGGTGCACGGCTTTATACGAAAGTCACGCTCTATCGCGTGGACACCCAGATGGATGGCGACGGATATGAGGAAGTCACAGTCCCGCTCAACGAGGAAGTGACCGTCAAGGCCGTCGGTGTCGGCAGCCGGAGCTATCCCGTCAAGATAATAGTCGAGGACCGGAAGGGCCGCCAGTTCTATCAGAACGTGGCCATGAGCAAGACCAACTGCGGCATGCGTGACGACGAGTTTATCATGGACAACGCCAAGTTCACGTTCAACGGCTCGTTCGAACTCGTGGATGCCAAAGTGGCGGCAACCGGCGAATATGCCCAATATATCGGCAAACCGGTCTACACCAAATATGCGACAAACATGACCAACGCCGAAGGCAAGACGGTGCGTATAGCCCGCCTGTCGTCCTTCACCATCGAGAAGATATTGTCGCAGGACAACACCAATTATGTCATGATGACGCTGAAGAGCACGAGCACCGGCGCTGTCTACACCAAGCGCGTGACATTTGTCAATGAGAATGTGGCCGGCGACATCGACGGTTACAAGGAGGACTACTTCAACTACCTCTTCGGACAAGGCTCGGCCGGCCTCAGCAAGGTGCCCGCCGCCCACCGGAAGATGATACAGCAGGGGCGTGTGGCCGCCGGATTCACCAAGGACGAGGTGCGCCTGGCCAAGGGTGAGCCCAACCGTACGGCAGCGTCAAGCAACGGCCGTGTCGACTGGATATACAACAACGGAACGATTGTCAAGTTCAACGCACGGGGCAAAGTCATCGGTGTGTCGAAGCACTGACCGCGTCGTGACAACACATAGACAAGTCTGTGGCAAAGGAGTGGCGGAACATGAGCGTCGGTCCTTTGCCACAGATTTGTTTTTATGGCAAAGAGAAGCCGAAAGGTCGTTGTTGTATCTTATGGGAGGCTTACCCGATAATATATACTGTCTCACCTCCGCGGTTTCTTCGCTGCTAGGGACACATTCTTGTATCTGGCCGCCTGTAATGTGTTGATAATCAACGATTGTCGGGCGGGCAAAGACAAGACTATGTCCCTACGGTGGAGGTGCATGCGGCTATATCACTCCAAATGCCGGATGAAGTGAATGTTTTACCGGGCAAGAATATCTTTTTTTTACAAAATCCGCTCTTCCTAACTTCTCGTTTTTCGGCTTTCCCATGAGCGATAAGGCCCTTACAGGCTCCGACGGCAATCGCAGACAGCCCCCTCTGACTCTCCAAAAGGTGGCGATTGGGATGCCGTAAGGGCCTTACGGCTCGTCGGAACTGCAAAATTTCGCGGTTTTTTGACGCTCGGGAAAGCGCAAAAATGTGGCCGCGGTCGACCAACGGGGCCCTCCCGGGGTCGCAACGGGGCCCTCGTTGGATTGCAACGGGGCCGCTATTGCATTGCAACGGCGGCCCCGTTGCAATGTCGTAAGGGCCTTACGGCAGGCTCTTGGGATGGGCGTAAAATGACATGGATTTGTAAATGCTTGAAACACAAGGATATGTGAAAACCGTCAAAATGACACATCGCGAAACTGACAAAAAGGCATGAAAATAATGCTCGCATGCTTGCGAAATTTGAGAGCACGGCGGAAAAATTTTAAAAAGTACCCCGTATTTTTGCCATTAAATTCAGAATTTTTCTGACAAAGATGCTACGGCCCGTATTTTTGTCGTTTCTGAGGAAGTAGTATCGTAATTAATGTTTATCTTTGCATAAGATAGGTTGCACCTCTGTGATTGAGGCTGGGTCAAAACGCAATGTCCCGACTGCGTGTTCTTTTGCATTTTGACAGTCCTTTTGCGCTTGTCAGCATTATTCCTGTATTATCAAAGCGAAATCTAATGAATATGCCAATTATGAAAATGAGAACATGTGTTAAGTATGCGGCAGCGGCGCTGATGCTGCTGGGCGGTGCGGCAGTCCCGATGACATCCGACGGGGCCAATCCGATATTGCCTCTGTGGGAATACATACCCGACGGCGAACCGTATATCTTTGAAGACCCTGACAATCCCGGACGATATCGGATCTATCTGTATGGTTCCCACGACAATCTTGTCACCGAATATTGCGGCCGGGACCAGGTCGTGTGGTCGGCACCGGTGGAAAACCCCAACGAGTGGCGCTTTGACGGCGTCATCTTTGAGTCGCGCAGGGATGCCCGCGGCCGACTGCTCTATGCCAACGGTCAGGGCGATGTGCTCTATGCGCCCGACGTGGCGCTGGTGACGGCGGCCGACGGTACAAAGACATACTATCTCTATCCTAACAATCAGGCCGGCGGACGCAACGGCATGGTCGCGCGGTCGTCGCGGCCCGACGGCCCGTTTGAGGTGTGTAACTGGAGTACGGACAATCCGCGTGCGACGGTCGGTGACCTGAGGTTTGATCCGGCCGTGTTGGTCGACGGAAACAAGGTCTACGCTTATTGGGGATTTGAGCAGTCGTGGGGCGCGGAGCTGGATGCCGGCAATATGGCGTGCGTCAAGAAAGGCACACGGGTCGTCAAAGACATGATTGCGGGCAGAAATCAGGACACCCGTTTCCGCTTCTTTGAAGCCTCGTCGATGCGTAAGATCAAGGACAAATATGTGTTTGTCTACAGTCGTTGGACCAACGACGGCGAGTTTGGACTGCCTCAGACCAACTATACGCTGGCCTACGCCTACGCAGACTCTCCGCTCGGCCCGTTCACCTATGGCGGCCCGCTGATCGACGGTCGCGGCCGGCTCACCACTCCCGACGGTCGGACGATAGCCACGGCGACGCCGGGAGGTAACACGCACGGGAGCATACTCGAGATAGGCGGCCAATGGTATGTCTTCTATCATCGCCAGTGCGGGACGAACGAGTTTTCGCGTCAGGCGATGGTGGCACCGATAGAGGTCAAGGTGACGGAGGGACTGGGCGGCAAAGTCGAAATCACGGAGGGTGAATATACTTCGGAAGGATTTGAACTCGGTGGGCTCAATCCGCTCGAGCGCCACTCTGCCGGCATCGCATGCTATTACACCGGTCCCGAGCCGGCGGTGGCATCATTCCCCAAATTCCGTTTCTCCGGCTCTTACGTTGAGGCGTTGAGGCCGAAAATAGAGGAGCGTGACCGCCCGTACGACTTGCGCATCAACCACGCTCCAGTGGTCAACAACACCGCCGGTTCGACCGTCGGATACAAGTATTTCAATCTCGACGCCATCGCCGGCCGCGACGCGCGTCTGCTCGTCAACCTCACTCCTGCCGGCATCGACGCGACCATCAGAATCCTGATAGACAGTCCGTTTGACGGAATGGAAATCGGACGAATCTCCATTGACGCCGGCATGGAGAAGAAACCGGTGGAACTGGCCGCCGACATAGCTGTCGCCAAGGGCAAGAAGGGCAAGCACGCCCTCTTCTTCCTCTTTGACTCTAAGGAGAAAGGGCGTTCGGTCTGCACGCTCAATAACTTCGTGTTCGAACTCTGACGCAACCGCATGATATAAAAGCAAGCGGCCCATTTGCATGGATGTGCAAATGGGCCGCTTGTCTGTCGGGCTTGTCCGGTGACGGAGATTTATTCGTTGGTCTTGTCCGCGATGGCTTGCATGATGAGCGCTTCGAGTTCCTCGCAGAGCTCGGGGTTGTCGCGGAGCAGTGTCTTTGTGGCGTCGCGGCCCTGGGCCAGCTTCGAACCGTTGTATGAGAACCAGCTGCCGCTCTTCTGGATGATGCCGTATTCGACGCCAAGGTCCACGATCTCGCCGATCTTTGATATGCCTTCGCCGAACGTTATCTCAAATTCCGTCTTACGGAAGGGCGGTGCCACCTTGTTTTTGACGACCTTGACGCGCACCTGATTGCCGATGACGTTGTCACCGTCCTTGATGCTCGTCACGCGGCGGATGTCGAGACGCACGCTGGAGTAGAACTTCAGGGCGTTACCGCCGGTGGTCGTCTCGGGATTGCCGAACATCACGCCGATCTTCTCGCGCAGCTGGTTGATGAAGATGCACGTGGTGTTGGTCTTGCTGATGGTGCTCGTGAGCTTGCGCAGAGCCTGACTCATCAGTCGTGCCTGCAGTCCGACGACATTGTCGCCCATGTCTCCCTCAATCTCCTTCTTGGGTGTGAGGGCTGCCACGGAGTCGACGACGAGGATGTCGATGGCGGCCGAGCGTATGAGCTGATCGGCTATTTCGAGGGCTTGCTCACCGTTGTCGGGCTGTGAAATCCACAAGTTGTTGACGTCGACACCGAGCTTTGCGGCATAGAAGCGGTCGAAAGCGTGCTCCGCGTCAATGAACGCGGCGATGCCGCCGGCTTTCTGTGCTTCGGCGATGGCGTGGATAGCGAGCGTCGTCTTACCGGACGACTCCGGACCGTAAATCTCGATGATGCGTCCGCGCGGATAGCCGCCGACGCCCAGTGCCGCGTTCAGTCCGATGCTGCCGGTCGGTATGACCTCCACATTTTCAATCTGTTCGTCGCCGAGCTTCATTATCGAGCCCTTGCCGAAGTCCTTTTCTATCTTTGACATGGCCGCCTGCAACGCTTTCAGTTTGCCTTCCTGCAGGCTCATTGCGGCCTCTTCTTCTTTCTTTGCCATATTGCTAATTATGAATTTTGAATTATGAATGATGAATTACAAATGGTGAGTGATGAGTGTTGAATGGTGAGTTTGTCGACCTGCGGCCGATTTTGAATTGTTCAATTACGAATTTTGGGTGGTATGGTTGAGTAGCGAATTACGATTTATGGGTTGTGAATTACGACTTACGAATCACTAACCACGGGTCTGTCCGCAGGCAATTCATAATTGAATAACTCAAAATCGGCCGCAGGCCGACCAACTCACCACTCACCATTCACCACTCACCATTCCTACAGTTCCAGGTCGCCATCGAACACCTCGTGCCACGGCAGACCCTGCTTGTTGAGCTGTTCCATGAAGGGATCCGGGTCAAATTCTTCGACGTTCCATACTCCCGGTTTGCGCCATAGGCCCTTGAAGAACATCATCGCGCCAATCATAGCCGGTACGCCGGTGGTGTAGCTGACTCCCTGCATACCCGTCTCGTTGTAAGCGTCCTGATGTTTGCAGTTGTTATATACATAATATGTGCGTTCTTTGCCGTCCTTGACACCGCGTATGCGGCATCCGATGCTCGTCTCGCCGTCATAGTTTTCGCCGAGATCCTGCGGGTTGGGCAGTACGGCTTTGAGGAACTGCAGCGGGACTATCTTCACACGTGCCGTCTTGCCGGAGCCGTCGGCCAGCGGAGCCTCATATTCCATCTCGTCGATGCGCGACATGCCGATGTTCTGGATGACGTCGAGGTAGGTGAGATACTGTTGTCCGAAGGTCATCCAGAAGCGTGCCTTGCGTATCGTGGGATAGTTCTTCACCAGACTTTCCAACTCCTCGTGGTGCATCAGATAGCTCTCGCGAGGGCCGATGTTGGGGTAGGTGAGGGGCTTGTGAACCGACAGTGGTTCGGTCTCGAGCCACTGGCCGTCCTCATAGTAGAGACCTTTCTGCGTGATTTCGCGGATGTTTATCTCTGGATTGAAGTTCGTGGCGAACGCCTTGTGGTGGTTTCCGGCGTTGCAGTCGACGATGTCGAGCGTGTGCATCTCGTCAAAATGGTGCTTGGCCGCGTATGCGGTGTAGATGCCGCTGACGCCCGGGTCGAATCCGCAACCGAGTATTGCGGTCAGTCCGGCCTCCTCGAAGCGTTCCTTGTATGCCCACTGCCAAGAGTATTCGAAATGAGCTTCGTCCTTCGGCTCATAGTTTGCCGTGTCGAGATAGTTGCATCCGCAGGCTAAACATGCGTCCATGATGGTCAGGTCCTGATAGGGCAGGGCGAGGTTTATGACCAGCTCCGGCTGATAGTCGTTGAAGAGAGCTTTGAGCTGTTCCACGTCGTCGGCGTCAACCTGTGCCGTGCGTATGTTCATCTTCAGTCCGGCCTTGTGGATGGACTCAACGATTTTGTCGCATTTTTCCTTGCGGCGACTTGCTATCATGAAGTCAGTGAATACGTCCGTATTCTGCGCAATCTTGAATGCGGCTACCGTGGCCACGCCTCCGGCGCCAATCATCAATACTTTTCCCATTGTCTTAGTTTTATTTGTTATTTTCTTTATTTTGTTGTCTTGCCAGTATTTTCGCCGGTCGGTCTTGCCGGAAGCGGTGGCGGCCTGAGCGGCAGCTGCCAGATGAGACGCGGCGTTCATTTGTCCGTCAGCGTATCTCGTCAGCCCTGATGCCAAGAGCCTGCATCAGCGAATAGCCCAATATCTCCTGTCGGAAATTGCCTCCCGCCATCGGCTGCATGGCAAAGACGGTGACACGCTTCTCTTCGTCGACCCGCCTTAGCGTCTCTCGCACGCGATCATATATATTGTCCGCGTCCGGTATGACCATGACGCGCTTCACGTCCTTGCTGTTGCAGATCACTCTGAGGGACTCGACAAACAGGTCGGAGGCCGTGGTCATGGTGTCCTCCACGGGCAATGCGCTGAGTTGAAACTCGCCGAAGGTGTCCTTGAATGCCTTGCCGTCCAGTTCGTCGGTATAACTGCCCGGGATAAAATTGTCCATCTGCGTGCGGTTTTGGGCGTGTATGAAGACGACCTGCGTCTCGTGGTTGCCCTCTCGCAGACCACCGTCCAGCGCGACGCAATCAATCCAGCGTGCCATGTCGGCCTTGGGGATGCGCCGACCTATCATGCGCTCGAAGTTGACAGTCAGGTCGAAAGCCACGCGGTCCACGTAGTCGGCATCGACAAGTATCACATTCTCACACCATTTGCTGTTGTTAAGATTGTTGTTCATAGTTGCAAAGGTAGTGTAATTTGGGTGAAACGCAAAATTAATCACTCTAAACTTTCGTGTATTCAGTGCTTGTTGGTCGGAAATTTGGTGAGAAGTTTGGTGAGTAACAGGATTTCATTTATCTTTGCATTGGTATGCCGGTCGCTCTGGTGGACTTAGGGAAAGTTCATAATATTGATTTAAATCAATAAAAATATCATTTTTTTAAGTTTAAAAATCAAAAAACTCCGTTTGGTACCGACATTTAGGTATAACTTTGCGGCAGATTTAATACAGCACATTTATAATAATGAACAGTATATTGAATAACCGTCCCGCCTTGAAAGAGGAGGTGGACAAAATCGCTGAGGTCGCCGGCTATCTGTGGCAGAACGGTTGGGCTGAGCGTAATGGAGGAAACATAACGGTCAATGTCACCGAACTTGTAGACGACGAAATACGTCAGATGCCGGCCATCAGTGAGCCTATTAAGATTGGAGTGACACTTCCGCAGCTCAAAGGCTGCTATTTCTACTGCAAAGGTACGGGCAAGCGTATGCGTGATTTGGCACGCCGACCGATGGACAACGGTTCCGTCATTCGCATCCTTGATGATTGCGCAAGCTATGTCATAATCGCCGACAACGCCGTAATGCCAACAAGCGAATTGCCTTCTCACTTGACTGTTCATGCTCATCTGATAGAGAGCGGATCGCCCTACAAGGCAACAGTCCACACTCATCCCATTGAACTCGTTGCCATGAGCCACAACAAGGCGTTCTTAGGTAAGGACGTTCTGACGAAGATATTGTGGTCAATGATACCTGAGACCAAGGCTTTCTGTCCGTTAGGACTTGGTATAGTGCCTTACACTCTGCCCGGTTCAAACGAGTTGGCCGACGCAACGCTCCGCGAATTGGAGGACTATGATGTGGTCATGTGGGAGAAGCATGGCGTATTTGCCAAGGGACTTGACGTGATGGACGCTTTCGACCAAATTGACGTGCTATCCAAGAGCGCAAAGATATACATCAGTTCCAAGTGCATGGGCTTTGAGCCGGAGGGCATGAGCGACGCTCAGATGGCCGAAATGACCAAGGCGTTCAATCTGCCTAAATAAACTGCAAAACAACTACTGACTACATATATAATCATTATTACTTACTATTTATAGTAAAAAAAGCCTCGAAGCTGTGAAGCCCGAGGCTTTTTGCTGTTTATACATGTCGTTCGTTGAGAAGCGATGCAAGTCGTATTGAGACGCGATGGAAGCAGTGGAGAGAAGCGGTGGATGTCGTGTTGAGAAGCGATGGAAGTCGTGTTGAGGCGCGGTGGAAGTCGTGGGGAGACGCGGTGGAAGCCGTGGAATAGTGAAGTGGTTTCGTAGGAACTGTTTGACTGGCTATTTGGGAGAATGGAGTGGATTCATTAGAAGCGTGCGGTAGTGATGTAGATAAACGTTTTGTGCCTCTAAATGACAGCGGGTGACTGTCATTTAGAGGCACAATGCTTTTAGAAAATATCCGTTTCGTCAGACGAGCTGCGGCAGGAATGAGGATATGATCAGCACGATGATGCCCACGATGAGCACGGCGATGGTCTTTTGCGAGCAGCCCTTCCACTCTTTGAGGATGATGCCCCAGACGTTGGAGAACACCACGTTGAGTGCCATGAGGATGCAGAACGAGAGCGTCATCAGCGTCGGTGACTCGGTGAGGAAGCCTTTGCCGAGCGACAATCCGAAGAACTGGCTGTACCATAGTGCACCGGCCAAGGCGCAGAATATCACGTTGTTCAGCCATACGTTGCCTTTCTTGTAGTCACCCCACGTGCCGTTCTTGCTGTTCTGATAGAAGCAGTAGATGGCGTTGGTGACAAATCCGCCGAGCGTAACGAGGAACGTTGCGGGCAGCGTCTTGTACATGTCGGGCGTCAAGTCGCCGAAGTTGATTTCCTTTCCGAACTCCAGACCGACGTTGAAGCAGCCGCTCATGAAACCGGCGAGCAGGGCGATGGCCAAGCCTTTGGGGAAATTGAAGTCCTTGACTGCGGCCTTCTTCTCTTCCTCAGACAGCGAAGCGGCTTTCATCGAGCCGGCCACGCCGATGATGGCGATGCCTGCGAGTGTCACAACAACGCCGAGAATGACGGCAAATGTCAGCGACTCAAGGGCGTTCAGTTCGGGGAAGAAGATGTTGAGTAGCACGGGACCCATGATGGTTCCCAATCCGGCGCATGTTCCGAGGGCAATCGACTGTCCCAAGGCGACGCCGAGATAGCGCATCGACAGACCGAAAGTGAGGCCGCCGACCCCCCAGAGGACACCGAAGAGGATGGTCATCCAAAGGTTAAACGAGTTTGTCGTTGCGAACAGTTCGCACAGGCTGTGACCTTCCGGTACGGCCAGCATAGCGCCGAGCAGCGGCAGAATGAGCCATGCGAAGACGCCCTGAACGATCCAATAGCTTTCCCACGACCAATCCTTGATCTTGTTGATTGGCACGTAGCAGCTTGACTGACAGAAGGCGCCGATGGCGATGATAAGTAATCCGATGATTATTTCCATATTCTATAAAAGTGAAGAGTGAAGAATGAAGAGTGAAGAATTTGCTGCCGCACATACCACTGTCCATAAACGCAGCAGCGGCAGCAAATCCGTCACTCTTTACTCTTCACTCTTGATTAATGATTATTATGCTCTCTTTGAAGTTACTTCAGCCTCATATTTTTCTACGGCGCCGATGAATTCCTCGCCAACGGGCACGTTGTTGCGTACGCAGAACTCGTCGTAAACGGCGTTCCAAGGCAGGTTCTTGCACTCCTCGAGCAGTGCCAGACGCTGGAACTTCTTGTCGTCCAGCTCATACTGACGCAGTGTTGCCAGCGGTTCGAGCAGGGCGCGGAGCATGCACTTCTGAGCGGCGCGGCTACCGATGACGTAAGCACCGATGCGGTTGAGCGTTCCGTCGAAGTAGTCGAGACCGTAGTGAACGCGGTCGAGAGCGCCGGCGCGAACGATTTCGCTGAACAGATCCTGTGTCGGGTCGTCCATGATGGTAACGTGGTCTGAGTCCCAACGAACCGGGCGAGAAACGTGGAGCATCAATTCGGGCACGAAGAGCAGCATGGCCGAAACCTTGTCGGCAACGCTCTCCGTCGGGTGGAAGTGGCCGGTGTCGAGGGTGATCATCATGTTGTTCTTGGCTGCGTAAGAGGTGTAGAAGTCGTTAGAACCAACGGTGTAGCTCTCCAGACCGATACCGAACACCTTAGACTCAACGCAGTCCTTCATGTTGTCATACTTCTGAGCGAAGATCTGGTCGAGAGAATCCTTCAGCAGTTCGCGGTACATCAGACGGTTTACGGTGAGGTCCTTGCTTCCGTCATGCACCCATGTGTTCATGATACAGGGGTCGCCCTGAGCCTTACCGATGGCCTCGGAGATGGCGCGGCAGCGCTTTGAGTGCTCAATCCAGAAGTCGCGGATGCCCTTGTCGGGGTTGGCGAGGCTCAGGTCGCCGCTCTTCGGGTGAGAGAATGATGTTGAGTTGAAGTCGAGCAGGGTGTTGTTGGCCTTACCCCAGTCAATCCAACTCTGGAAGTGTGTGACGTCGCACTGGTCGCGGTCAACGTATTTTCCACCGAAGTCACCGTAGATCTCGTGGAGGTTCAGACGGTGAGTACCGGGGATGAGTGACTTTGCGTAGAGGATGTCAGCACGCAGTTCGTCGATATTGCGGGCCTTTCCGGGATAGTTGCCGTTGACCTGAATACCTCCGGTCAGTGAGCCGCCCTGGTTCTCGAAGCCGGCCACGTCGTCAGCCTGCCAGCAGTGCATGCTGAGGTGGAAGTTCTGCATCTGTTCCAATACCTTTTCTGTGTCAACTCCGATGGCAGCGTAGCGCTCTTTGGCCACTTCGTATGCCTTTTTTACCAATTCTTCTTTCATTTTGTTTTTAGGTTTTTATTGTTAGTTTGTTGATTAATTCTGATTTTATGGGAGGGATGGTAGGGATGGGAATGATGGGAGTTTATGGGAGGAATGGGGTATTTGATTCTTCACTCTTCACTTTTCACTCCTCACTCTTTACTTTTTCTTCTCCACGATTTCGAGGAAACGCTCGTAGGCCTTGTCCCATGTCTCGGTGTCTTTGGGTGTAAACCGTTTCAGTTCGAGACTGGCGGCGATGATGCGGCGCATCTCCCAGATGTCGCTGACGTCACCGGATGCTTTCGCCTGAAGCATGATGTTGCCGATGGCCGTTCCTTCCTGCGGTCCGGCGAGCACTTCGACGCCGAGCGAGTCGGCCGTGAACTGGTTGAGATAGTTGTTGAGCGAGCCGCCGCCGATGATGTGTAGCACGTCGAGCGGGAATGAAGCCATCTCCTTCAGGTAGCCGAACACCTGACGGTAGCGCAGGGCGAGCGAGTCGAAGATGCAACGGCATATCTCGGCATATCCTTCCGGCACGTGCTGGCCGGTCTCGCGGCAGTAAGTCTGTATGGCGTCGACCATCGACGACGGGTTGGCGAACATCGTGTCGTCCGGATTGATGATGCTCCGGAAGGCGGGCTGCTTCATGGCTTCAGCCTGCAGTTCGGCGTGAGACTTCGGCGCGTCGGTCCACTCCTTGCGACAACGCTCATAGAGCCACATGCCGCAGATGTTCTTCAGGAAGCGAGTCGTGCCCTCGATGCCGCCCTCGTTGGTGAAGTTGCGGTCATAGCTCAGGTCGTTGATGATGGCGTCCTTGGTCTCTATGCCCATCAGACTCCATGTTCCGCTGCTCAGGTAGGCGAACTTCTCGTCCTTGGCAGGTACGGCGGCGACGGCGCTGCCCGTGTCGTGGCCGGCGACGGCGATGACGGGCACGGCGCCCAATCCGGTCATCTTCTGTACCTCTTCGGTCAGCTTGCCGATCTCGACGGCCGGATTGACCATCGGGCCGAAGTTGTCGCGGGTGAGTCCGACGCTCTCCAGAAGGCGCTCGTCGAGCTGCTTGGTCTTCGGGTCAAGCATCTGGCTGGTCGAGGCGATGGTATATTCGCAGACCATCTTGCCCGTGAGCATGTAGCTCAGCGCGTCGGGCACGAAGAGTATCTTCTCCGCGTTTTCCAACGCCGTATTTCCGGCGCGGCGCATGGCGTAGAGCTGGAAGAGCGAATTGAAGTTCATGAACTGTATTCCGGTGGTGTCGTAGACAGTCTTTTTGTCGACGGCCTTTTCGAAATAGTCCTCCATCATGCCGAACGTGTGGGGGTCGCGGTAGGCCAGCGGATTGCGCAGCAGCGCGCCGTCCTTGCCGACGCAGACGAAGTCGACGCCCCATGTGTCGATACCGATCGAGCAGATGGGGAGCTGACGCTGTGCGGCGAGCTTGAGACCTTTTATTATCTCATTATATAATGCGTAGATGTCCCAGTAGAAATGTCCGCCGGTCTCGATGAGATTGTTGTCGAAACGGGTCAGCTCTTCCAGAGCGAAGCGTCCGTCACCGAGTGTGCCGATGATTGTGCGGCCGCTTGTGGCGCCGAGATCCACGGCAAAAAAGTATTTCTTGTTATTTTCCATTATGATTTGTTTATGTTAGCAGTATTTGTTCTTATGTATTGCATTTGCAGCGATAGTGCAAACCGAGTGCAATCGAATTTATTCGAAATTGCCGAGGTGCAGCCTATCGTATGCAAAGATAGCATTTTATTATTAATCTGTGGCATGATTATTTGATTTTTCAGCTAAAAGTTTTGTTTCGGCCGCTCTTGTGTCCCGCCGTCCGGTCAGAGAGAGCTTCCGGTGATGCCGTAAGGCCTCCGCGACATTCCCGTAAGGCCCTCTCGGGTGACGGCTGTGTCAAAAAAAATCTGAATTTCGGCCCTTCCGGTTTTTCAAAGTTCATTTCGCCATTTTCCGGTTTCGGCCCCGTTTTTTCACCGAAAAATCGTCGCGGTTTTGCCGTAAGGCCCTCCCGAGGTTGCAACGGGGCCCTCGTTGCATTGCAACAAGCATGCCGTTGGAAGCCAACGGCCATGCCGTTGCAACCCCGGGAGGGCCTTACGGCAAAGATTTTCGGACGAAAACGAACCTCAAAAGTTGCACACTCAGGCTCGTTCGCCACTTAGCGCGCTGACAGCCAGATGGTTAAAATTGCACGCGCAAAACTTGAAAATTTGAAAATAAAAATCCCGTGGCTCTGAATTTTCAAGTTTTGCGAATGTTTTGTCCGAATATTTCTGAATTTCATGGCGCGGATTTTGTTTGCAACAGGCCTTTCTGTTGCGTATATCGCTGATAGCCAGTGGTTTAATGCGGATGTCGAATGATGTGCCGCGACGTCTCTAACGGACCTTTCGGACGAGAGCGTGACGGATGCTGAAAACACGATGTAAAACGCTTGTCGTCAGCAGATTGCATGCTGATATGGATGCCTCTTTTGCCCGATGGATAAATCTTGACAAAACGGCCGTTTTTTTCAAGCAACAACAAAATCGTGTGTTTCTCGTCGCATCCACATCACGCACGATTCAGCTGCCGACGCCCTCCGTCATCCCCCTATATTATATAATGTGTAGTCCGGCGCTCGTCGCGTCGGTTTTGGAGGTTAAAACAAACGATTACGTAACATTTAGTCGTGACACGGCTTGCGCGTATTGATATTATTGTTATCTTTGCATAGTGAAAAAACAAACCTAAAAACAAATAATTAAACCAAAGCAAAATGACAACATTAACTCTTGGAATTGTCATCGTTTTCGTCATCGGCTACTTCTGCATAGCCATCGAAAGCCTGACAAAAATCAACAAGGCGGCCATCGCCCTGCTGATGTTCGTGTTCTGTTGGACACTCTTCATGGTGGACCCCGGAAGCTATATCGCCGGAGCCGTCGGTGAACATGCCGCGTTGGCCGTGAGCGAAGTGATGGAGAAGCATCTTGGCAGCACGGCCACCACGCTGTTCTTCCTCATGGGAGCCATGACCATCGTCGAAGTAGTCGACCAGAACGGCGGTTTCAATTTCGTGCGTGACCTGCTCAAGACCCGGAGCAAGAAAGCCCTGCTGTGGCGCATCGCCGTGCTGACGTTCATCCTGTCAGCCATTCTGGACAATCTGACGACGAGCATCGTCATGATCATGATTCTGCGCAAGCTCGTGTCCAGTCACAAGGACCGCCTCATATACGCCTCGCTCGTGGTCATCGCGGCCAACTCCGGAGGCGCATTCTCGCCCATCGGCGACGTTACGACAATCATGCTGTGGAACAAGGGACTGATAACGGCGCTTGGTGTGATAAGCGAAATCTTCATCCCCTCAGTCGTCTCGATGGTCATTCCGGCCTACATACTGTCGCTTTCGCTGAAAGGTGACTTCACTGCGGCAGGCAATAATGTCGCTGCCGGTCAGAGCGTCGGAAGTCTCACTGCTTTTCAGCGCAAGGCGGTCTTCATTCTCGGTGTGGGCGGTCTGATATTCGTCCCCATCTTCAAGTCCATCACCCATCTGCCCCCGTTCGTCGGCATACTGCTCGTGTTGGGTGTGCTCTGGACCGTGACCGAGATATTCTACCGTTCGCAGGGTGAGGAAGACAAGAACGGCACCCAGAAGCGCATCACCAACATGCTCACCCGCATCGACATGAGCACGATACTCTTCTTCCTCGGCATCCTCATGGCCGTGGCCTGTCTTGAGACAATCGGCGTACTGACCATGCTGGGCGAGGGCCTCAATGTCGCCTTCGACGGCAACCACTATATGGTCACCGGCATCATCGGCGTCCTCTCGAGCATCGTCGACAACGTGCCCTTGGTGGCCGGATGCATGGGTATGTATCCCGTCGCTCCGACCGGCGACATGGCCGTCGACGGTATCTTCTGGCAGCTGTTGGCCTATTGTGCAGGTGTGGGCGGTTCGATGCTCATCATCGGTTCGGCCGCAGGCGTGGTTGTCATGGGTCTGGAGAAGATCACCTTCGGATGGTACATGAAGCGCATCACGTGGATAGCTTTCGTCGGCTACCTCGCCGGCATCGGTATCTACTGGTTAGAGAAGACATTCATCTTCTGATATTAAGGCGATATTTTTGATATTAAGGCTATAAACGAAACGTGCCGGAAACCATGTTTGAACATGATTTCCGGCACGTTTCGTTTAGGCTTGGTTCTTGTTGTCTCCGGCACGTCATTTGTCATTCTTCCGCAGAACACTTGCCATTCTTTTGTACATCACTTGCCATTTTCCCGCAGAACACTTGCTCTTGGGAGCAACATTCTCGTCTCGTAGGCACCTCCCCCTTGTGGGAGGTCGGGAGGGGGCCGCCTATCCTCACTTCACCCTCATCTCGCTCGGCTTGCGGCCCGTCTTTATCTTGAATTTTGCGGAGAAATAGTCGGGCGAATCGAAGTTGAGGCGGTATGCAATCTCCTTAATGCTCAGGTTGGTCGTGCTCAGCAGTTCCTTTGCCCGTTGGAGCTTGAGGTCCTGCTGGTATGTGGCGGGAGAGAGACCGGTGTATTCCTTGAAGAGTTTCCGGAAGTTGGAGTAGCTCACGCCCAGCTCCTCTGCGATCTGCTGGATGGTCAGGCTGCTCTCCAGAGCGTCATAGATGCGCAGGCGCGCCCGGCGCACCATGTCGACGTGGGCATGGTTTTTGTTCAGTTCGATGTTGCGCTCGAGCGAATACATCGTGCCTATGAGATGGTTGACGATGCCGGCCAGAAGTTGTTGGGCGTATGCCTGTTCTTCGGCAGCAGCCTTCAAGGCCGTTTCGTAGAGATGGACGATGATGTTGGAGAAGCCGATGTGATAGATAGGTTTGTCTTTGGACAGAAAACCGTAGCGCACTCGGTCGTCGATGTTCTTGCCCTTGAAACCGATCCAGTAGCTCTTCCAACCGGTATCCGGATTAGGGTGGTAGGAGTGCCATTCGCCCGGAAAGAGTAAAAACATGTCGCCCTCGCGGATCTCCGTTTCCTCTATCGTGGCGCTATGGAACACTCCGCTGCCTTCAGGGACATAGAGCAGCTGATACTCGTTGAGCTCGCGGCCTTCGTCTATATTGAAGTAATAACCGTCGGCATGACCGCGGGTGGGATAGGACTCGCCGGGAGCAATCTCTTCATATCCGACCGTGCTCACGGTGAGTCCCCACAACCGATCTCGCTCGTTGGCCAAAACGTACTTGCTATTTTGCATATTCTTCTTTATATTTTATCTTCGGTTGTTTGGTTTGTCTCGTCCGCTTCCTCCGCGCTCTCGATGTCACATGGCACCCATATCCAGAAGTGGGAACCTTTGCCCGGTTCGGAGTCGACACCGATGCGGCCTCCGTAACTGTCGGCAATGGCCTTGCAAATGCTCAATCCCAATCCTGTGCCTTGGACGAAGTCGTTGAGTTTGACAAAACGGCGGAAGACGTCTTCGCATTTTTCCTTTGGTATGCCGCTGCCGGTGTCCTCGCAATAGATGCGGATGCCGCCGTCCTCGACGCGGTAGCCCACGCGGATGTGACCCTGCCGGGTGTGCTTTATGGCGTTGGTCATGAAGTTGACGATGACCTGCTGGATGCGGTCGATGTCCAGTTGCGTGTGCAGAGAGCGGTAGGGATTTTCCTTTATCAACTGCAGTCCGTTCTCGGCAACTTGCTGGACGAACGTCGCGCAGATGTCGTCGAATGATGCCGCGAAGTCGATGGCGTGCGGTTCGATGGACAGCCCGTCGGTATCCATCGACGAGATGATAAGTATGTCGTTGATGATATGCAGCAGCATGTTGCAGTTGTTGCGTATGATGCGGAGGAACTCCTTGCGGTCCTCCGGTGACTCGATGGTCTGTATCAGGTCGCAGAAGCCCACGATGGAGTTCAGCGGCGTGCGTATCTCGTGGCTCATGTTGGCGAGGAACAGGCTCTTCTGACGCTCGGACTCGTTGGCCCGCTGCGTCTCCTGCCGCAGTTTCTCCTGCGTTTCGATGAGTTTGGTGATGTCCCTGACCAGTCCGACGGAACCTGTGACGTTGCCGTCGCTGTCGTAGCTTGGCATGCTGTTTACGGAATACCAGTGGTTTGTGTTGTCTTTCTCAAACATGTTGCGCAGCGCCAGCATGAATGTCTTAGACTCATGGTTGTCTTGGGACATGTCGAATATGTCTCGTATTCTGGCCTTGTCCTCGTCGTTTGTGGTACATTCGGCAATACAGTCCATGCTGACGGTGACACCCTGATTGTGCAGTCCCTTGTAGAAAGAGACCGTCTTGTCCGCAAACGACGAGCGCCAGACTCTGGTCTTGCTCTCTTCCAACAGATACTTCAGTTCCTCTTCGGCCCGTGTGGCCGCTTGTCTGATGGCGTGGAGAGTGTCGCCGTTCTTCTTGCGGAGCAGGTAGAGGTCGCGCTCTTCGTTGATGGGACGGATGGCGATGAGTATATATATCAGTTCGCCCTCGTCGTTGTGGATGGGCCGTATGCATATCTCTATATATTCGGAGACGTTGCGTTCGGGTACGTCTATCTTGCTGCAGAAGTGCACTTCTGTTATATCAGACTGACCGATGGCGTCCTTTATGGACGGAAAGTCTAACCAGCACATTTTGTAGTAGAACTCATCTTTGGGTGTGTTGAAGCGTAACAGCTTTCTCATATTTCTGTTGGCGTCGATGAGGAAGCCGTTGCTGTCGTGCAGGGAGAGTCCTGAGATGGTCATTTCGAAGATGCTGCTGTATGTCGTGGCGGTCTTGTCGGCCTTCTGTTCTTTTGACAAGTCGTTGCCGATGTCCGCCAACATGCTGATGATGTTGGTTGTTTTGCCATTGCTTTGGGACTCTCGGATGGAACTGCTATGCAGAACCCGCCAGTCGGGACAGTCTTCCGTTCCGACATTAAAGCGGAAAGTGTATTCCATCGGTTTGCCGTAGGGATAGGCGAAGAACTCCTTGAAGAACTCCGAGACGCTTCTGTTGTCGTCCGGATGGACCAGTCTGTTGTATTGTTCGATTGTCATGCCTGTTTCGGGGACGTGATTACCGTAGATGTTGGTGATGCGTCCGGTTTTCAGGTTGGTGCAAGTCACGTTTTGGCGGCCCACTTTCAAGGCGGCCTGCATGATGTTGTTCTTCTCTATTGTGAGCTGTGTGCTTTTCTTTATTCGTTTGTTTATGATGTGATTGACCGTCACAATGACGATTGCCAGAATGATTGCGGCGATGATGATGATAAGCACCACGGGCGATGCGTCGTTGTCGTCGATTTCCGGGTGAAACCATTTTGTCTTCAGCTTGCTGACCGTCCCTTGTTGTTCGAGACGTGCAAACTGTTCGTCCAACATCTCTATCAGGTGGCTGTCGTGGCTCACGAATCTCATTTCGCCGGCCGGAATGTCAATGTCTCCCACCTCTATGTCGGTGATGTTGAGTTCTTTCAGCATCTTCTCGAGCGGTTTTTCGCCCCACACAAAGTATTCGTGTTCGGTGTCGTTGATCTTTTGCAGCGTTGCACGCGGCGAGCGGAAGATGATCTGCCGCAGGTTTATGTCTTTGCGGGCGAGTATCATTTTCGTCGCATAGTCGTACTTTTTGAGCACAAGCGTGTCGTCCGGCGTCATCTTGTTGAGGTCTTTCAATGGCCTCGCTCCGCGCTTATAGGCAATCTTCACCTTATATGGTGCGGTCGTTTTGCGGCTGTAGAACCTGTTTTTGTCCGGTTTGTTGCGGCTGTGGACGGGCTCTATCATGAGGTCGGCCTCGCCTGTGTCGAACATGTTTTCGGCGTTGTCTAATTTCCGGAAGATGAAGACGTGGGGTATGTTGAGTTTGTCGAGTATGGTCTTGATCAGGCTGATGTTATATCCATCCGGCTCTCCGCGGTCGTTGGCATATTCGTATGGTGCGTAGTTCCAGTCGGAAATGATGCGCAAGGGTTTCTCTTTGGTATAGCGGGTGCTGTTCCGGTCTGCCATTGCGGTTGTCATGCAGAACGCTGTCAGGGCTACGATGAGAGAGACTCGGGCCGTGATATATCTTGAGAAGCGTGTTTCCATTGTGACTGTTATCTAAGTAAGGATATTCTTTTTCTTTATCGTAATAGCCTTGCATGGTATTGTTATCCATACCGTGGTGCCGTGGCCGAGTTCCGACTCCAAGTCCAGGCGTCCTCCCATCTTTTCCACTAGTCTCTTGCAGATTAGCAATTTCAGTCGTATGCAGGATTGGTCTACGTCCTCGAATGTTTCCATTTGCTGGAATATGGTGCCGAGTACGTCTTTGCTGATGCCTACGCCGCTGTCCTCCACGCTGACGGTCAGTTCGCCGTGGTGGTATTCGTATTTGGCGCGGATGGTTCCGTTGTGTGTGAAATGTGCCGCGTTGGCCGTGACGATCTCAATCACCTGGCCCAGATGATTGGCGTCGATGTCTACGACGAGGTGTTCATAATGGTTTTCGATGACCGTTTTGACACCGTCTTTCAGCTCGTGTGTCCATCCGCTCAGACAGTGGGAGTCGAATATCTCGGCAAAGTCGATGTTCTCATGGGTCATCTCAATCATGTCGGAATCGATGCGTGAGATTTGCAGAATATCGTTGATGATGTTCAGCAGGAGTGCCGAGTTCTTCTTTATCTCGCCCATGAAGATAGGTTCGTCCTCCGGTGCGTGGTCGGTTTCGAAGAGCTCTGCGAATCCCATCACGGCGTTCAGCGGTGTTCTTATCTCGTAGCTCATGTTCTTGACGAATGAGTTCTTGACGGTTTCGGCGTTGCGTGCCTTCAGCATTTCGAGTTTGAGTTGGCGCTCAGTCTCCTCTATTTCGCTGATGTTGCGGCACAGTCCGTAGTAGTGGTCTATATTGCCGTCAGCGTCAAAGATGGGTATTCCGGTCAGGTGGAGGTGCTGTTTGCGCTGTTTTTCGTCTGTGAAGATGGTGCTGAGCTTTATGTCAAACTTTCCCGCGCGATACCTGTCCATGCTGTTCATCAGTCTCATCGCATCCTTGCTGCAACTTTCGTCCAACATGCGGAGACATCTGATTTGCGACAGACGGATGGTCGGCATGTGCGGGTCGTGTGTTATCTCTACCATCTTTGTGGCCGGATAATATCGCGTCAGCCAGGAGTGGTTCACCTCGAGGTCGTAGTTGATGTTGCGTACATACTCTTTCTGTCTTTCGATGCCTTCTTTGATGAGTTGCTCGTTGTGTCTTTCTCTGTTGCTGTTTTCGGCTATTTCGGTCATGTCGCGGCCTGTGACAAAAAAGCGTATGAGTTTGTCTTTGTAGTATATGGGTTGTATGACATATTCATAATACTTTATGCTCTCATGCGTTATTGAACCCAAACCGACTCCCGGCTTTATCATGGTCGTGGCATGGACGGTTTCCGGATGCTTCATGTCCATTCCAAGGCTGTCGACGAGCAGGTCCTTGATGTTTATCTGCTTCATCTTTGTCCTGTCGGTCTTTAGTGTACGCATCGCGTTTTTGTTCAAGTCGATCAGTTCTCCCTTGCTGTCAAACAGTCCCATGTCGATGTTGGCGGCGTAGAACACGGTCTGAAATTTCAGTTGAGTGTTCCTCTGTTCGATATACTTCTGTCTTTCTTCCGTCACGTTGCGCTGTGTGACGAGGATTATCGACACCTTGCCGTGTTTGCGCCGGTGGACGGATATGAACATGTCGAAGTAATGCTCGTTGTCGGGAGTGGACGGCTTGTGAAACCGTGCCTGTATGGTCTTGGTCTGAGTGGGGTTGTCCTGCACGTAGCGGAGGGCGTCGCAGACGGTGATGAAGTCGTCGTGATTGAAGAATACGGAAAAGTTGAGTTTGGAGTATTCGTCCAGTACCTCTCCTTCCGAAGTATAAGTGATGAACTTTTCGCGCTCCACGTCGTATGCCCACATCAGTATTTTGCATGATAGGACGTATAGCGAGAGCCGTTTTGTCAGGTTGTCATTGATGCGGTTGACGCTGTTTCCCCTGAAGCGGTAGACGGCATTGTAGATGATGAGCATCAGTATGATGAAGCTGAGTCCTCCCGCGATGTACCAGGTGTATTCCGGGATGCCGCTTTGTTTTACCTGTGGGTAGAACCATTTGCGTCGTATGGGTGTCAGTTCGTCGTTGGCCGCCATGATCTCATAGACACTGTCTACCATCTCCAGCAGACGTTTGTCCCGTGACATGAACCTGTATTCGCCGTTGGGGATATAGACCGGTGTTATCTCAAGGTTGTCGAGATCGTATTTCCGTATGGTGTATTCCAGTGACAGTGTGTTCCATAGTATCTCCCCGCTGTCTCTTGCGGCTACTCTGAGTATGGCGTCGTTGATGTCGTCTGTCGGCAGAGAGTAGCCCTCCAGTCCGCTTGTGACCATGTAGCGGTGGCTGACGCTGTTCCGCTGCATGACGACTTTGTGGCCGTTGAGGTCTTTCGCTGTCTTTATCTGCGGGTGGCTGTGTCTCGGGTGGGCGATGCCGTGGGTGAAGAGTCCGACGACAGACGTTCCGTAGTCGGCAAACTGCGAATGATAGTCCGTCAGCATGCCCAGCATGAGGTCCGAGCGTCCTTCTTTCAGGTCGTTGTAGGCATCGGCGGTGGGCTTGAGTCGTATGATATATGGTATGTCGAGTCTTTTCAGAATTGTCTTTATCAAGTCGACGTTAAATCCGTTTGGCTCTCCGTCCTTGTTGAGAAAGGTATATGGCGGGAGGTCCCAGATGTCTTCATATATGAGCGGCTGTTTTATCGTATATTTGTTGTCATCGCTGTCATGCGTGTTTTGTGCTTGTGTACAGACAAGCGGGAGCATGGTCATGATGACCGCAATGATATATGATTTTATGTGCATTAGTAGTTGTTCTACAGATTTGTATGTTTGCAAAGATAATGTAAATCGGCTGAAATACCAAATAAAAAGCCGCTTTATTTGTCTTGTGTTTATTCATTCCGGACGCAGCCGTGTTTTCGTTTGCGTCCGGAATGAATCCCGGCTGATAGTTTATAGAATCCTACTTGTGTTTCATAGCGGATAGCCGTCGAAGTCGTAGAGCACCGTCGAGAGGTATCTCTCGCCCGTGTCCGGCAGCAGGACGACGAGCCGTTTGCCCGCAAATTCCGGCCGTCGTGCCATCTCGGTTGCCGCCCATGCCGCCGCTCCTGAGGATATGCCGACGAGCAGTCCTTCGTCGGTGGCCAGACGGCGGCTCGTGCGGATGGCGTCATCGTCGGCGACGTCGATGACCTCGTCGACGACGGTCGCGTCGTAGGTGGCGGGGATGAAGCCCGCCCCGATGCCCTGTATCTTGTGCGGTCCGGCCTTGCCACCGTTGAGCACGGGCGAGGCGAGCGGTTCGACGGCCACAATCCTGACCCCGGGGTTCAGCTCCTTCAGTCGCCGTCCGACGCCCGAGACGGTTCCGCCAGTGCCCGCGGAAGCGACAAAGACGTCAATCTTGCCGTCGGTGTCGGCCCATATCTCGTCGGCCGTGGTGTCGTAGTGCGCCTGCGGGTTGGCCCGGTTCTCAAACTGCTGGAGAATAATCGAGCCGGGTGTGGCATCGCGCAGTTCCTCCGCCAGACGTATGGCTCCGGCCATGCCCTCGCCTCCCGGCGTGAGCCGCACTTCGGCTCCATAGGCTTTGACGAGATTGCGGCGCTCGACGCTCATTGTCTCGGGCATGGTGAGGATGAGCCGGTAGCCTCTCACGGCAGCCACGAGAGCCAGTCCGACGCCGGTGTTGCCGCTGGTCGGTTCGATGATGGTTGCTCCGGGGAGGAGACGGCCCGTACGCTCGGCGTTCTCGATCATGGCCAGCGCGATGCGGTCTTTGGCGCTGCCGCCGGGGTTGAAGTATTCCACTTTTGCCACGATGGGTGTGACGAGTCCTTGACGTTCCGAATATTTGTCGAGTTTGAGCAGCGGCGTGTTGCCGATCAGCTCCGTGAGATTGTTGGCTATTCTTGTCATGATGTTTGTTTTGTTTGCCGCGGCATCCCGCCTTCGCGTGCGGCTGTCGGGCCGGTCGGGGCGGGGTGTCGCGTGGTTGATATGTGTGGTTCCTTTCTTAGGGCCGGTCGCAGTTGCCGGTCATGATGCAAAGATAAGGCAAAATCGTGAAAATCGTACTGTCGCAGCCGGTTTTTTTACGGACTTTTCGTGTTTCTGAAGAATAAGTGTTAAATTCAGAATATTTCTTACAAACGCCCTTCATTTTAACACGGATTTTCCGCGAAGTCCTCCCTCGGTCTCAAATATGCGAGTTTTGCGCGTGCATCTTTTTCTCTCTGACGGCCAGTATGTTACAGAGATTTTTGTGAAAGTGTGCAACATTTTCGATGATTTTCCCTTCCCGTAAGGGCCTTACGGCTTTGCAACGGGGCCGCCGTTGCATCGTGACGGCGGTGCCGTTGCAAGCTGACGGGCATGCTATTGCGACCCAACGGGGCCCTTACGGCAAGACGGCCGACAGAATTTTGAACGACGAAAGCGACTTTCCGGTCGGATTACAACGTTTTTATACAATTTTTCGCGCGTTGCTAAATGTTAATATTAACAATCTTTTTCTGACAAAATTATATCCGATTGTAGGGGCTCCACTCTGAAGCACTGCTGTCGGATGCCATTCGACATATCACTGCAAATTGCGCCGATGAAAGAAAAAAAACATTAAATGTTTGCCGGTACGGAATTTAATAATTAAATTTGTAAAACGAAATGCACCGCATGTCTACGCAGAGTGACAAACAATAATACATTATATAAATATATGATAGACGTAAAAGAGACATTGGCTTCGGCCGAAGAGAAAATGGAGATGGCTGTGATGTATCTCGACGAGCAGCTGTCGCGTGTGCGCGCAGGACGCGCCAACGTCGCCATCCTGGATGGCGTGAGAGTAGACTCCTACGGCTCTATGGTCCCGCTCAATCAGGTGGCCACAGTTACAACCCCCGATGCCCGTTCCATCGCCATCAAACCTTGGGACAAGAAGATGATACGCAGCATCGAAAAGGCTATCATGGACAGCGACGTGGGCATTACTCCGGAGAACAACGGCGAGATGATACGTCTCGGAATACCGCAGCCCACGGAGGAGCGCCGCCGCGAACTGGCCAAGCAGTGCAACAAGCACGGTGAGGCCATCAAGGTCCAGATCCGCAACGTCCGCGCCGACGTGAAGGACAAACTGAAGAAAGCCATCAAGGACGGACTGTCTGAGGACGTCGAGAAAGACGCAGAAAATGACCTGCAGAAGATACACGACAAGTTCATCAAGCAGGTGGACGACTTGCTTGCGGCAAAGAACAAGGAGATAATGACTGTATAATAGAATTGCGAATGGTGAGTGGTGAATGATGAGTTTTTTGAATGGTGAGTGATGAGTGGTGAGTGGTGAGTTGGTCGGCCTGCGGCCGATGACGAATTGTTCAATTATGAGTTGTAACTGTGTTAAATGTAATCGGAGCAAAAAACGACTCGACAAGACACATACAATTCATCATTGGATAATTCGTCATCGGCCGCAGGCTGACCAACTCACCACTCATCATTCATCACTCACCATTTAACATTCACCACTCACCATTCACCACTCACCACTCAAATATGTTCGGTTTAGTAGTAAGAAACACCGGAAGCTGGTACACCGTCAAGACGGATGACGGGCGGATGGTGGACAGCAAGATAAAGGGAAACTTCCGGCTGAAAGGCATCCGGAGTACCAATCCCGTGGCCGTCGGCGACCGCGTGGAGATTGTCGAGAACGCCGAGGGGACGGCTTTCATCACCGCCATCAGCGACCGCCGCAACTACATCATCCGCAAGTCGCCCAATCTCTCGAAACAGAGTCACATCATCGCCGCCAACGTCGACCAGGCCCTGCTCGTCGTCACGGTCAACCGGCCGCAGACCAGCACGACCTTCATCGACCGCTTTCTGGCTTCGGCCGAGGCTTATCGTGTGCCGGTAGTGTTGGTGTTCAACAAGACCGACATACTGGATGATGACGAGCGGAGATATCAGGACATGATGATTGCGCTCTATGAGAACATCGGATATGAGTGTCGTGCCGTGTCGGCGGCTACCGGTAACGGCGTCGAAGAGCTGCGCGAGATGCTCGTCGGGCGCGTTACCGTGCTCAGCGGCAACAGCGGTGTCGGCAAGTCGACGCTCATCAACAGCCTCCTTCCCGGCGTAAACCTGCGCACGGCCGAAATCAGTGACGCCCACAACACGGGCATGCACACCACCACGTTCAGCGAGATGCTGCCCCTTCCGGAGGGCGGCTATATTATCGATACGCCCGGAATAAAAGGTTTTGGAACGTTCGACATCGAACCGGAAGAGCTGACGGGCTATTTCCGTGACATCTTCCACTTCTCTAAGGACTGCCGTTTCAGCAACTGCACCCACCGCCACGAGCCCGGATGCGCCGTGCTCCGCGCGCTGGAGGACCACTACATTGCCGAAAGCCGCTACCAGTCCTATCTCAGCATGCTCGATGACAAGGACGAAAACAAATACCGCGAGGCGTTCTGAGGGAGAAGGTTTTGTAAGTTTATATAGTGCAAACGCAAAGACGCCAAAGCGCAAAGTATCATGTATTTACATACAAGAACTTTGCGCTTTGGCGTCTTTGCGTTTCACTATGTAGACTTAATTGCGTCTGATTAATGTCCTAATCTTCTTATCCTTGCCGTGTACCATGCCGTGACCGCGATTGTGGCCACGACCATACCGATGGTAAGGCTGCTGGCGACGGCATTTCCGGCCATGCCCCATGCAATGCAGAGGAACATCAGTGATATCATGACGCCGAGAATCCTCACCATTCGCACCGCCGCAATATGCTGCGCCGGATTTTTCATTTCGAACGGCATGTTGATGTAGCGCGAGGGACGGTATGCGCTGAAGCAAAGCAGTGCTGACACGAACGAACCGATGAGGCCTGTCAGCGGCATCATCCATTTGGTTCCCCAGCCGTCGGCCGTGCCGGTGATATCAAAATGTATGGCAATCTGTTCCGGCAGATGCCTCCAGAGATATGCAATCATAATCCACATACAGATATTGATGATTGCTATTGCTATTTCGAAGGCAGTGCCCTCGGCCGAGCGCGTCATTCTTATGTCCACGCCTGATTTGCTGTTGTTTTCGAATGAAATCATCTTTTTGAGAATTATTGTTGTATTGTATCGGCGTCATGCCTGACGTGTTGTCGGGTTTATTCTTCCTCCTCCTTTGTCTTCGCCTTTCGCTTCTTCGGCAATCTGCCGGCCTTGCGCAGCGCTTCGGCGATGATCCACTGCAGCTGGCCGTTGGTAGAGCGGAACTCGTCAGCGGCCCACGCCTCGATGGCATCCATCGTTTCGCTGTCGATGCGGAGGATGAAACTCTTGGTTTTCGCCTTCTCGTTCTTTGCCGCCATATTTAGTGATTGAGCGTTCCGGTGTTTACGACGGGCTGGGCCGACTCGTCGCCGCAGAGCACGACGAGCAGATTGCTCACCATTGCCGCCTTTTTATCGTCGTCCAGTTCCACGATTTCCTCGTCGGCCAGCTTGTTCAGGGCCATCTTCACCATCGACACCGCTCCTTCGACAATTTTCTCGCGGGCCGTGATGATGGCCGATGCCTGCTGGCGGCGCAACATGACGGCGGCTATCTCAGGGGCGTATGCCAGATAGTTGATGCGTGCCTCGACAATGTCTATGCCAGCCATAGCCAAGCGGTCGTTCAGCTTTTCCTCCAGTTGGGCGTTGATTTCGTCGCCGCCGCTGCGCAGGGTCAGCTCGTCGGCGCTGTTGTCGGTGTCGTCGTAGGCATAGAGCGAGGCCACCTGACGCAGTGCGGCGTCACTCTGTGTGCGCACGAAGTTCTCCAGCGCGTTCATGATTCCCGTCAGTGATGACGACCCGATGGATACCTGATTGCCTTGGTTGGCGCCCGACTGTGCCATTGTCTGCGAGTCGATTTCAAACATTGCCTTATATGCGTCGCTCAGTTTCCATACCAGTATGAGGCCGATCATGATGGGGTTTCCTGTCTTGTCGTTCACCTTGATGGGCTCTACGTCTATGTTGCGCGAGCGGAACGACACCTTCTTTACCGTGAGAAATGGGTTCTGCCAGTAGTAGCCCGTCTTTGTGAACGTGCCTTTGTATTCTCCGAAGAGCACCATCACGCGGCCTTCGCCCGGTTCGAGCATTGCAAATCCACACCATATTATAAAGGTGGCTATGAGCGCTACGAGTCCTGCTCCGACGTATATTCCGCTCAGACTGTTGTCGATAACTATGCCCCACACGATGGCGGCAATGGCAGCGAGGGTCAGGGCGATGTTGACAAACAGCATGAGAAAGCCGTTGAGTGTTGTTCCGTTGAACGTGAATTCCTTCTTTTCCATAATTTTACGAGTTTTAGTTTGATATCATTTTGATATCGCAAATATACGTCGTTCCATTCGTATGGCAATGCTTTCCGTCGCTTATTTAATCTTATTTAACACCGATCGTCCGTACGTTTCGGCCGCCGCTGTTGGTCCAACCGAGCGTGCCGGAAAGCGTTAAGCTCGGATAGAATGCCGAACGGGCTGAGTTTGTGGCATAGAAAGCTTTAATAATCATCAACTTTGTTTGTAGTTTCGCCCGGGCAGGAAACGTTCCTGCAAGTATTGGAAGACGATGAACAGCGAGGGCACCACGAACAATAGTCCCGCCGTGCCGAAGAGCATGCCGCCTACCGTGCCCACGCCTACGGAGATGTTGCCGTGGGCTCCCACGCCGTGGGCGAACATCAGCGGGAGCATCCCGAATATCATCGTCATGGAAGTCATGAGGATGGGACGCAGGCGGGCTTTGGCGGCCGACATGGCGGCGGTGGTGATGCTCATGCCCTGACGGCGGCGGTCGGAAGCATATTCCGTAAGCAGAATGGCGGTCTTTGCTAGCAACCCGATGAGCATGATAAGCCCTGTCTGCATGTAGATGTTGTTCTCTAATCCCCACAACTTGGCGAAGAGAAAGCTGCCCGCCAGCCCGAACGGGACGGAGAGGATGACGGCGAACGGTATCATCAGGCTCTCGTAGAGGGCGCAGAGGATGAGGTAGATGAAAACAATGCAGACGATGAACACCAGCGTAGTGGCGGAAGTGCCCGTGGAGGCTTCCTCGCGCGACATGCCGCCAAACTCGTAGCCGTAGCCTTCGGGCAGGGCAGTTCCCGCCACTTCGCGTATGGCCTGTATGGCCTGTCCCGAACTGTAACCGTCGGCAGGTACGCCGGAAACGCTGATGGCGGAGAAGAGGTTGAAGCGCGAAAGACTCTCCGAACCATACACCCTTGTGAGCGTGAGGTATTGCGACACGGGTGACATCCGTCCGTCATCGCCTCGCACGAAGATGTTGTCCAATGCCTCCGTGTCGAAGCGGTATTCGGGCGAAGCCTGCACCATGACACGGTAGAGCTTGGTGAAGCGGTTTAGGTTGGAGCTATAGCTGCCACCCACGTAGCCCGCCAGCGTGGACAGCGCATCCGATGGCGACACGCTGTTGCGTTTGCACAGGGCGGCATCCACCTCCACCATGTATTGCGGATATTTGGTGTCGAACGTGGTGTAGGCACGCGATATTTCAGGACGCTTGTTCATCGCGTCGATGAAGGCGTTGGTGTGTTTCAGGAGGTCGTCCACACTGCCGCCCTTCTTGTCCTGCACGTACAGTTCGAAGCCGTTGCTCGTGCCGTAACCCGAAATCATGGGCTGCGTGGACACGCGGATGGAGGCCGCCTTGATGCCTTCCGTGCGGCGGTAGATTTCTTTCATGACGGAGTTCACGTCGTCGCCCTCCTTTGTCCGCTCGCTCCAGTTCTTCAGACGGATGGTGAACGAGCCGGCGGAGGACGACTGGTTGTGTACGGCATCCTTGCCCGTGATGCGCGAGTAAATCTTGATTTGCGGAATGTCTCTGATGGCCGCCTCTATCTCGTCCATGATGCGCCCCGTCTCGTCGAGGTTGCTGCCGGGTGCGGTCTGCACGTTCACGTTGATGGTTCCCATGTCTTCCTGCGGCACGAGGCCCGTCTTGGTGGTCTGCATCAGCAGCACGAGGGCGGCGCATGCCACCACGATGCTGCCCAAGGCGATGGCCTTATGGCGGAAAAGGAATGACACGCCTTTCAGGTATTTCTGCTGCACGTGGCGGAAGGAGTGATTAAAAGCATTGTGGAAACGGTCGGAGAAGCCCGGCTTCCTGCCGTTGGAAAGCCCGGCACGCGGACGCAGAATCAGGGCGCAGAGGGCGGGACTGAGCGTCAAGGCGTTGAGCAGGGAGATGGCTACCGCCACCGCCATGGTCAGGCCAAACTGGGTGTAGAACGTGCCCGTGGTGCCGCCCATGAAGCTGACGGGGATGAACACGGCCATGAAGACAACGGTTGTGGTTATCAGTGCCGAGGTCAGACCGCCCATTGCCTCCACCGTAGCGTGATAGGCGGAAACACATCCCTCTTCGAAGCGGGCCTGCACCGCCTCCACCACCACGATGCTGTCGTCCACCACCGTTCCGATGACCAATACCAGCGCGAAGAGTGTCAGCAGATTCAAGCTGAACCCTGCGGCATAAAGAAATGCGAACGTACCCACCAATGACACGATGATGGCCAAAGAGGGGATGAGCGTGGCGCGCAGGTCGTGCAGGAAAAGGTAAACCACAAACACCACCAGCGCGATGGCCACGAGGAGCGTTTCCACCACGTTGGATATGGAAGCGTCGAGGAAATCCTTGGTGCTCGTGATGTCGGTCAGCACCATTCCTTTGGGCAGCGAGGCTGATATGTCGGCCTGCACGCGGTTCATCTCCTTGATGATTTCGTTGGCGTTGGAACCGGAAATCTGTGCCGTCATGCAGTTGGCTCCCGGATGCCCGCTCGTCTGGCTAAGCATGTCGTAGTTTTCCGCACCCAGTTCGATGCGTGCCACGTCCCTCAGCCGTAGCACGTTCCCGTCGGGCAGCGACTTGATGACCATGTTGCCGTAGTCTTCCTCTTCCTCGTAGCGTCCACGGTATTTCAGCACGTAGCGGAACGTGTTCTTCGACTCCGCGCCGAGCGTGCCCGTGGGCGATTCCACGTTCTGCTCGTCGAGCACTGCCTCTATGTCCGAGGGCATCAGCCCGTACTGCGCCATCTTCTGCGGGTCGAGCCAGATGCGCATGGAGTAGCTGGCTCCCCAGATGTTCACGTCGCCCACCCCGGCAATGCGCGAGAGTTGCGGTTCGATGTTTATCTTCAGGTAGTTGGTCAGAAAGTTGGAGTCGAAAGAATCGTCGGGCGAATAGAGCGATATGGCTTTCAGGGCGTTGCTCTGCCGCTTGCGCACCGTGACGCCCGACTTCGTGACCTCTGCCGGGAGCAGTCCCTGTGCCGATGCCACGCGGTTCTGCACGTTCACCACCGCCATGTCCGCGTCCGTTCCCTGCTTGAAATAGACGCTGATGGAGGCAGAGCCGGTATTGGTGGCGGTGGAGGTCATGTACATCATGTCCTCCACGCCGTTGAGCTGTTCTTCCAGCGGTGTTATCACGCTCTTCATCACCGTTTCGGCGTTGGCTCCGGTGTAGGTGGCCGAAACACGCACGGTGGGCGGCGCGATGTCAGGGAACTGCTCTATGGGCAACTGGCTTAGGCCTATCAGTCCGATGATGAGGATGCTCACGGATATCACGCCCGACAGGATGGGGCGGTCTATGAATGTCTTGACGGTCATGGCTTACTCCTTTCTTTTTGCTGCGCTCACCGTCGTTCCTTCCTTCACCAGTCCGGCTCCTTCGGCAATGATGACGTCGCCCTCCTGCAAACCCGACTCCACCACGTATTCCGTGCCGTTGTTCAGTCGGAAGAGGGTGACGGGAGCCGATTGCGCCTTGCCGTCCATCACCTTATAGACGAACACCTTGTCCTGCAACTCGTAGGTGGCTCCCTGCGGGATGACGATACACTTCTCTCGCCGGGTGGGCAGGATGACCGTGGCGTTGCCTCCTTCACGCAACAGCCCATGCGGGTTAGGGAAGTCGGCGCGAAGCGTCACCGTGCCCGTTTCGGCGGTCACGATGCCGCTCACCGCCTGTATGCGTCCTTTTTCCGCATACGTCCTGCCACCCGAAGTGCGAAGCTCCACCTCCGGCATCCGTCGTATGAACTCGTCCAAGGAGCCATATTGCTCCATGAGTTCGCCGACGCGGCTCTCTGTCAGCGAGAAGTAGGCATACATTTGGCTGTCGTCCGACACGGTGACAAGCGGCTCGCTGATGCTGCTGCCCACTAATGCGCCCACGCGGTAGGCTATCATGCCTGCCACGCCGTCCACGGGGCTTTTCACTTCCGTGTACGACAGGTTGTTGCGTGCGTTCACCTCCTGCGCCCTTGCCTGAGCCAGAGCCGCCTCGGCTGCGGCCAGCGTGTTGCGGGCGGTACTGACATCGTAGTCTGACACGACGCGGCCCTCAAATAGCTTCTGCTTGCTCTGCATGTCCAACTGCGCCGTGGCAAGCTGTGCCTCCGCGTTTTTCACGTTGGCCGAAGCCTCCGCCAGTGCCGCCCGGTAGGGCACCTGGTCTATGACGAACAGCACCTGTCCCCGGCGCACCTTCTGTCCCTCGCCGATACAGATGCGCGTGATGAGTCCGCTCACCTGCGGACGCACCTCCACCACCTGCCGCCCTTGCAGCCGGGCGGTGTATTCCGATTTCAGTGTCCGGCTTTCCGTCTTCACGGTCAGCGTCCGGTATTCCGTCATTTCCTGCACGGGCGATGTCCGTCGGCAGGCGCACAGCGTCAGCCCCATGAGCAGGACTGCCAGCATCTTCTTCTCCATCCGTATCCGTTTCATTTCGTTGAATTTCATATCAATAATCGGGCACAAAAGTAAGGAGAAGCCGCGAAAACAGGGCAAGCAGGCAAGGGATGTGGGGGCAGACGGCGGAAATGTGGGGACAAACGGAGTTTCTGGCTACATCGGGATTCCAAAGACAGAAGAATCGTGCGTCTGGGGCAAACATTGCAGTGGCGAATGTCACCTTGCGGATTCTTCTTTCTGAAAGAAAAACCGTATCTTTGCAACTGTCAAAATACTGTAAACGAATAAATTATATGAAAAGAAGAATAGTCATCGCAACGGTTCTGGCAGGATACCTCGGCTTGGCGCAAGCCCAAAACAACTCCATGCTCCCGGAGCATATACAGTCGGCAACCGCCATCAGCCGGGTGCTGGGCGACGGTAGCAAGGTGGCAACTGTGGTGTTGGAATATGATACGCCTGTAAGCAACAAAAGTCTCACCTCCGGGAGTCACCTGCTGTTCACGCACCTGACGGGAGGCAGCCACCGTGCCACATGGTTTGTGGCCTACGGTGTCAAGGGCGTACAAGACTGGCTGTTCAGCCAGCACCGATAAGGAGAAAAGCCGATGAAACACGTTTCCCTATATACCGACCTTGCTTTCTGCTTCGTTTTCCTGCCGCTGATGCTATACGCCTTCCCCGTGGAACGGTGGTGGGGCACGCATCCCGTCTATTTCGCCGCCTTCGCCGCATGGCTGTACGTCACGTACTTCGCCTACAAGCATTTCATCGTCCCCTCTCTATTCCATGGTCGTCACCGCAGGATGTATGCGTTGGGTGTGATGGCGGTGTCACTCGCAGTCACGTTTCTCTTCGCCGACTACGAAATATCCTCACCGTTCTACCACCTGCGCCAACAACAGCTGGCGCAGAACCCTTTCCCCGAATGGGGCGTGAGACAGAACCAGCAGGCGGTGTGGCTGCACTACATCGTGGTGACGGTGTTCTGCTTCGCCGTGGGTATGCTGAACGAGGCGTACCGCCAGCGGTTGGTACGTGAGGAGGTGGAATTTGAGCGTAACAAGGCGGAACTGGCCCTATATAAGGCGCAAATCAACCCGCACTTCCTCTTCAACACGCTCAACACCCTCTACGGCCTGCTCATCACCCACTCCGACAAGACCGAGGCGACGCTCGAAGGCTTCATCAACCTGACGAAGTACATGTACAACAATGCTAATCGCGACTTCATCCCATTGTCGGAAGAAGTGGAATACATCGGCCAGTACATCGACCTGCAAAAACTTCGCCTGAACGAGTTTGCCGATGTCAGTTTCACACATCGGGTGGAGGACGGGGCCATGCCCGTGCCGCCCATGATGCTCATTACGTTCGTGGAAAACGCCTTTAAGTATGGCATATCCTCCAACGAGCTGTGTTTTGTCCGCATCCGCATGGAGCAGCAGGACGACAAGCTCCGCTTCGAGGTGGAGAACTCCGTGTTCCGCCGTGAGGTTAAGGAATCCAACCGCATGGGCATAGAGAACTGCCGCCGCCGTCTGTCTCTGCTCTATCCCGACCGCCACCGATTGGATGCCAGTCCTGTAGGTGACGGCACGTTCCACGTCAGTCTTGAACTCAAATCCGCAAGCCCATGTTGAAGTGTATAGCCATAGACGACGAGCCTGTCGCGCTGAGCATCATCAGCCGGTATTGCGAACGGCGTGGGGGCGTGCTGCTGGAAACATACAGCTCGTCGCGCCTCGGCATGGAGCGCATCCGCGAGTGGCAACCCGACATCGTGCTGCTCGACATCGAGCTGAACGGCACGTCGGGCATTGAGCTGGCACGCCGTCTTCCTCCGTCCTGTTGCCTGATATTCACCACCGCCTACGCCCACTATGCCTTGGACGGCTTTGAGGTATGTGCCGTCGATTTCCTTCACAAGCCCTATTTCTATGACCGTTTCTGTCGTGCCATGCAGAAAGCGGAACAATGGCTTCGGATGCATGACCTGCTTCGTGCCTCGGAATCCGCCGCCCGGCAAATCGTGCTGAAGTCGGAATACAAGAACGTAGCCATCCCCATCGACACCATATTGTATATAGAGTCCGTGGACAATTACGTCAAGGTACATCTTGCCGACGGCTCATCGGTGTTCTCCAAGATTCCCCTGCGTGGCATGGAGGAACAGCTTCCTCAGGGAGAGTTCATACGCATCCACCGCTCTTTCGTGGTGGCACGCAGCCGCATCGCTCATTTCACGCGCTCGGAAGTGACACTGGCCAAGACGGGCAAGAGCCTGCCCGTCGGGAAAAAATATGTGGAGGAAGTGATGGAGGTGCTGGGTTGGAAAGGGTAATGAAAAGCACACATATCAAAATCATGATTACACATCGCAACTGTTAGGCGGTTTGAAAAATAATTTATACTTTTTCGCATGAAGAGTTGTTTGACAGTAATGAGCGGCAAAACACTGAATTTAAGACAGCTGCCAAGTCATTACCTAAAAAATGAATATTTCCATAACTCTCTCATTCTAAAATATCTGCAAACTGCAAACACTTATCGGATTTTGAGAGAAAAACCGCCGCGTCGCCGCGTCGTTACGGCTTTTTTGATTAACTTTGCACCTCAGCGTTTTATACTGTAATTATGAATACAACGGAAAACTTTGCCGGCAAGCGGATTGCCGTGTTGCTCTCGGGTGGTGTCGACAGCGCCGTGGTTGTGCACGAACTGGCGCAGCAGGGACTCACGCCCGACTGTTTCTACATAAAGATAGGCCCCGAGGAAGAGGCCGAATGGGACTGTACGAGCGAGGAAGATCTCGAAATGGCTACAGCCGTGGCTGCCCGCTACGGCTGCCGGCTGGACGTCGTGGACTGTCATCGGGAGTATTGGGACCGCGTGACGCGATATACGATGGAGAAGGTGAAGGCCGGATTTACGCCCAATCCCGACGTGATGTGCAACCGGCTGATAAAGTTCGGAGCCTTTCACGAGAAGCGCGGCCACGACTACGACCTCATAGCCACGGGCCATTATGCCTGTACGGAGCTTGACGGCGAGGGCCGCAAGTGGCTCGTGACAAGCCCCGATCCGGTCAAGGACCAGACCGATTTCCTCGCGCAGATATACGACTGGCAGCTGCGCAAGGCTCTTTTCCCCATCGGCCACTATATGAAAGGTGAGGTGCGAGCCATCGCCGAGCGCGAACATCTCGTCAACGCGCGCCGCAAGGATTCGCAGGGCATCTGTTTCCTTGGCAAGATAAACTACAACGACTACCTGCGCCGCTATCTCGGCGAGCAGCCCGGCGACGTCGTCGAGCTAGAGACGGGACGCAAGATAGGCACCCACCGCGGTCTCTGGTTCCACACGATTGGCCAGCGCCACGGCCTCGGTTTCGGCGGCGGCCCGTGGTATGCGGTCAAGAAAGACATGGCGGCAAATATTCTCTACGTCAGTCACGGATTTGAACCGCAGACGGCTTACCGGAAGGATTTTCCAATCTGCGACTTTCATTTCCTGACCGTTCCGGTGGAGATGGAGCGCGTGACGTTTAAGATACGCCATACGGCCGGCTACCATCCGGCCACGCTCGAGACGCTGGGCGACGGCCGCTATGTCGTCCATGCGGAGGAAATGATGCAGGGAGTGGCGCCGGGTCAGTTCTGCGTGGTCTATGACGAGCGCCATCACCGATGCTACGGGTCGGGCGAGATAACAGTATGAGGTTTGACGGGGTAGGGGATGAAGTGCCGGAGACGGGCGTTAAAAATAATGAAATACTTCATATCTCACCTTATTTATATTACCTTTGCACGCACGAAAAGAACGTTTTCGTTAAGCTTATGAGCAGAGCCAAACTTGTTTGAGCTATGCCGTGGCAAGAAAACGCAGCATGAATTATGAACTATAGTTATTAAGAAACAATATCAATTCGACGAATGAAACAGTTTAAGCGAGTGGACAATCTGCTCGGCTGGCTATCCTTTCTGATAGCTGCCTTTGTCTATTGCTCCACTATTGAGCCGACAGCCAGTTTCTGGGACTGTCCCGAGTTTATCACAACAGGCTACAAACTCGAAGTGGGTCACCCGCCGGGAGCACCATTCTTCATGCTGACGGCCAATCTGTTCTCACAGTTTGCCAGTGACCCGTCGCAGGTGGCATACATGGTCAACACGATGAGCGCGCTGTTCTCAGCCCTCACAATCATGTTCCTTTTCTGGAGTATCACCCATCTGACGCGGCGGTTGCTCGCCGGCAGTTGGGATGCGCTTACCCCGGCGAAACTCATCGCCGTCGAAGCGTCGGGTCTCGTGGGTGCGCTGATATATACGTTCAGTGACACGTTTTGGTTCAGCGCGGTCGAAGGTGAGGTCTATGCTTACTCTTCGCTGTTCACGGCCGTGGTATTCTGGCTCATCCTCAAATGGGAAGAGCATGCCGACGAGCCTCACAGTGACCGCTGGCTCGTGCTCATAGCCTATATGACCGGCCTCTCCATCGGCGTCCATCTGTTGAACCTGTTGTGCGTTCCCGCCCTGGTGCTGGTCTATTACTACCGCCGTTTCCCCCATCAGACGCCTCAGGCAGACCTGCGTGGCTCCATTGCCGCGTTGGCCGTGTCCATCGTCATCTTGGCCGCAGTGCTCTATGGAGTCGTTCCCGGCATCGTTCAAGTGGGCGGATGGTTCGAGCTTTTCTTTGTCAATACGCTCGGTTGTCCGTTCAATACGGGTGAAATCATATACATCATTTTGCTCATCGCCGCCATCATTTGGGCCATACGCGAGACCTATTCCGACCGCAGCGGCAAGCGCAGCAACGCTGCTTTCCTCTGCGCCGTGGGCATGTTGGGCATCCCCTTCTACGGTCATGGATGGTCGGCTGTGGTTATCGGTGTCGTCGTCTTGGCTCTGTTGTGGTTCGTTCTGAACATGAAGAACAAGGCGAAGGCCGCCCTTATCAGTGCCAGAGTGAAGAACACGTCGCTGCTCTGCATGCTGATGCTGATGATTGGCTACTCGAGCTACGCGCTCATCGTCATCCGTTCGGCGGCCAACCCGCCGATGGACCAGAACTCTCCGGAGGACATCTTCACCCTCGGACAGTATCTCGGACGCGAGCAGTACGGCAACCGGCCGCTCTTCTACGGCCAGGCCTACACCTCACAGGTCGCTCTTGAGAAAGACGGTGAATACTGCCGCCCGGTTCTTGAGAAGGGCGAACCCGTATATCAGCGTAAGGACAAGGCCACGGCGGACGAGAAAGACTCTTACTTTGTTGTCCGTACGAACGATCAGTATAAGTACGCCCAGAACATGCTCTTCCCCCGAATGTACGATCAGGGACACGCCGGAGAATATGAGAACTGGATGGGCGGCGTCGACGGAACGCAGGTTCCGTACGACCGTTGCGGCGAGATGGTGATGGTGAAGGTGCCCTCACAGCTGGAGAACCTGCGCTTCTTCCTCTCTTATCAGTGCAACTTCATGTATTGGCGCTATTTCATGTGGAACTTCGCAGGCCGTCAGAACGACTGCCAGGGCAACGGAGAACTGGAGCACGGCAACTGGATTACGGGCTTCTCGTGGTTCGACAACATGCGTCTGGGCGACCAGAGCAAGCTGCCGGACGAGCTGAAGGAGAACAAGGGACACAATGTCTTCTACTGTATGCCGCTCCTGCTCGGACTCATCGGCCTCTTCTGGCAGTCCCTGCGTCGCGGACAGACCGGCATCCGCCAGTTCTGGGTGGTCTTCTTCCTGTTCTTCATGACCGGACTGGCCATCGTTATCTACCTCAATCAGACTCCTTCTCAGCCGCGTGAGCGTGACTACGCCTACGCCGGATCGTTCTATGCGTTCGCCATCTGGTGCGGAATGGGTGTGGCAGCCATCATCGACGAACTGACCCGCAGGCTCAAAGGCCATCATGCTTTGGTTGCCGCCGTCGTCGGACTGATATGTCTGCTTGTGCCCGTACAGATGGCGTCGCAGACCTGGGACGACCACGACCGCAGCGGACGCTATACCTGCCGCGACTTCGGACAGAACTACCTGATGTCCCTCGACCAGACCGGCAACCCGATAATATTCACCAACGGCGACAACGACACGTTCCCCTTGTGGTACACCCAAGACGTGGAAGGCGTCCGTACCGATGCCCGTGTCTGCAACCTGAGCTATCTTCAGACCGACTGGTATATCGACCAGATGCGCCGTCCGGCATACGACTCGCCCTCGGTGCCCATCACTTGGAGCCGTCTGGAGTACTGCGCAGGCACCAACGACTATGTTTCAGTCAACCCGTCGCTGAAGAACGCCATCGACGCGATGTATGCCGAATATCCCGACGAGGCCCGTCGTCTCTTCGGTGACAATCCTTACGAACTGAAGAACATACTCAAATATTGGGTTCGCAACAACGGACTGAGCGAGGAGCAACTCAATGTGATGAAGTATCTGGTTGGCGAAGGAATGTCGACCCATGTCATTCCGACGGACACTGTCTATATGACCATCGACAAGGATGCCGTCCGCAAGAGCGGCATGATGATGGCCGCAGACACCATTCCCGACCGTATGACAATCTCGCTGGCCGGCAAGCGCGCTCTCTACAAGGGCGATCTGATGATGCTTGAGATGATTGCGGAGAGCAACTGGACCCGTCCGGTTTACGTTGCGCGCACTGTCGGTCCCGAAAACTACATGAATCTTGGTGACAACTTCGTGCAGGAAGGTCTGGCCTGGCGCATCACTCCGTTCACGACCAATGCTCCCGGAGCACGCAATTTCGACACCAAGCGGGCATACGACAACTTGATGCACCGCTTCAAGTTCGGTGGAATAGACAAGAAGGGCATCTATCTTGACGAGACTGTCCGCCGCATGTGTCTGACCCATCGCAGTGTTTTCGTCCAGCTTGCGGTCAATCTCATCAGCGAGGGAGATAACAAACGGGCAGCGGAAGTGCTCGACTATCTGGAAAAGAACATACCGTCGTATAACGTTCCTGTCCATTTCACATCCGGTTCCATTGAGCAGACGCGAGCATACATCGCTCTTGGCGATAAAGTCAAGGCCATGAAGCTGGCCAATCAGCTTTGGAACAGGTCCAAACAGTATATGGACTGGTACCTCACCTTGGACAATATGCGCTTGGCAGGCGCCCATCGCGAATGTATGGAGAATATCTATGTCATGCAGAATGTGGCCATGTTAGGCCGTCAGGTAGACTCCACGTGGGGCGAAAAGAGACTCGACGAGCTTGAGGCCGTCATTCGGGCATATCAGGCAAAGGGAGGCCGGATAGAGTAGTGCGGGGCGAAATGAACGATAAGTAAAGACCGAGAGATGATTATTGAGCAACCGGCAATGTGGCTGCGATGGCTCTATCCCAGAGCGACGTGGCGTATGGACAAGAGCGAACGGTCCGTCTATCTGACCTTCGACGACGGTCCTATCCCTGAGGCTACGCCATTCATTCTCGACACCCTGGCCCATTTCGATGTCAAGGCTACGTTTTTCATGGTCGGTGACAATGTGCGTAAACATCCCGATTTGTTCAAAAAAGTCGTGGAAGCGGGCCATCGCGTAGGCAACCACACATACCATCACCTCGGCGGTTTCCGTCATTCGATAACGCACTATAATGCCGATGCCGAGATGGCAAACGAACTGTTGCATACCGATCTCTTCCGTCCGCCGCACGGTTGGATGCGTTTGGACCAATACTTTTGGCTCGGCCGCAAATACAGGATAGTGATGTGGGATCTCGTCACGCGCGACTATTCAAAGTGGATGACACCTGAGCGCGTGCTTGACAACGTGAAACGGTATGCCCGCAACGGCTCCATCATCACGTTCCATGACTCCCTTAAGAGCATCGACAAGCTCCGCTACGCTCTGCCTGAGGCCATCAAATGGTTGAAAGAGCAGGGCTACGAGTTCAAGGTTTTCCCGGCCCCCTCCGGCTCCCCCAAGGGGGAGGAAAGCCCCCTCCGGCTCCCCCAAGGGGGAGAGACCAGCGGAATATAAGAAAAGACAAAAAAAGAAAGGCCTTTCCAAACTCGGAAAGGCCTTTCTTTTTTTATATGTATCCCCTCGTGGGTTTCGGAGTGACTCTTCAGCCTGCGGCTCACTCACCCTTGTTGGCTTCGGAGTGACTCTTCAGCCTGCAGGTCACTCCCCCTCGTGGGCTTCGGAGTGACTCTTCAACCTGCAGGTCACTCACCCTTGTTGGCTTCGAATGGACTCTTCAGCCTGCAGGTCACTCCCCCCCCTTGGGGGAGCCGGAGGGGGCCGGAGGAGACCTTCCCACACTCCGGACAATATCCTTTTATGACATAATTGACTGACGTCTGTGTGTAGTTGTCAGGTAGTGGCACTGTCGGCACGGGCACGTTGTCGATGCAAAACGTGCGGTGACAGCGTTCGCAATAGAAGTGGACGTGCAAGTCGTCGTCCTCGCCGCCTTCGTCGTGGTTGTGGCTGAGGCACAATTCATATCTCACGCCGTCTCCGCCGCTGTCAATGACATGCACCAAATGGTGCTCGCGGAATAGTGTCAGAGCCCTGAATATGCCCGACTTGTCGACCGTGAGTATCTTGTATTCCAGTTCTGACAGCGACATGGGCCTGTCGGCCTTGCCCAATGCCCTGACGGTCAGTATGCGGTTGACCGTAGGCCGTATGCCGTGGGCAGTCAGCAGTTCCGCACATTTATTCTCGTCCATGACCTTTTCTTTTTTGAAATGATTTTATCCAAGCGTCGTCCAGCCGATTTGTCGTATTCGGGAGCGGCCTTGTCGTATTGCATCCGTAAAATTAGCAATTATTCGCCAAACGGCAAAATTACGGCCGTCCAATTCGCCGTAATTAATCATTTTTGAGTATCTTTGCCCTTGTCGCAGCCTCCGTCGGGCCTGCAGGAATGTGAACAATCAAATCAAAGATAATTACCAGACATGAGACTACTATCTTTTCTCCTTGTGCTTGTCTGCACATCGACGGCCGCAATGGCCCAGTTCTCAAAACCACGTCGTGCATACGTCGAATATATCGTCACGACCGACCATCCCGACCGCATATACGCCACAGGCCAGGAAGCCCGTCTGACCGTCGAGGCATATAAGGGCGGGCGGCCCTTGGACGGCGTGAAGGTCATCTGGGCCGTAGGCGACGAGATGATGGATGCCCAGCGGAAAGATACCGCCATCTTCCGTGCGGGCCGTGCCGTTCTTCCACTCGGCACTCGACGGGAGCCCGGTTTTCGCGCCTGCAATCTCCGTTTTATCGTCTACGACAAGACCTACAAGGACCTCGTCAAGGTCGCCTTTGCCCCCGACAGCATCCGTCCATATACCGTGATGCCCCGCGATTTTGACCGTTTCTGGGCGAAGACGCTCCGCACGGCCGCCCGCACAGACCTTGCTCCCGAGGTGACGCCTCTGCCGAAATATTCCACCGACAGTGTCGAAGTCTCCCTCGTGCGCCTCTATGTCGGTCCCGGCGGACGCCACGTCTATGGCTATCTGACCCGCCCGCGTGATGGCCGTCCACATCCCGTGCTTTTCTGTCCGCCCGGTGCTGGAGCCTCGAAGATCAGTCCGACCACATATTACAGTGAGCGCGGCTTCATCTACTTCAACATCAACATCCACAACGATTGCAATCCCGAACTTGACGACACGTCGTATGCCGCCGTCAAGGCAGCCACCGAGGGCTACAACCGCCGCGGCATCGCCTCTCCCGAGACATTCTACTATCGTGACGTCTATGCCGCGTGCTCCCGCTGCGTCGACTTCCTCTGTACGCTTCCCGATTGGGACGGCCGCAATGTCGGTGTAACGGGAGGCAGCCAGGGCGGTGCACTGACCATCGTGACTGCGGCGCTCAATCCCCGTGTCACGTTCTGTTCTCCGTTCTATCCGGCTCTCTGTGACCTGACCGGTTTTCGCGAGGGGCGTGCCGGCGGTTGGCCGAAATACTTTGACGGTCGCAGTGAAGACGCCGGAGCTGTCGAGACACTTGCCTATTATGACGTGGTCAATTTCGCCCGCCGGCTCAAGTGTCCTGTCTTCTATTCCTTCGGATATAACGACGACACCTGTTCCCCGACATCCACTTATGCCGCCTACAACGAGATAACCTCGCCGAAGACTCTCAGCGTCACGCCCACCAGCGGCCACTGGCGCTTCCCCGAGACCAACGACGAGTCCGTGGCGTGGATGCAGCGCATGGCCGGAATGACTCCGTCGGGTGGTCTCTGAACGGATTTTCTCATGTTGCGGAGAGGGTGGGAGAACTCCTGACATATTATTCCATACTCTACTCTTTGTACACTTTATCTCTGTTTTACTCAACGTAACAAGCTCATTTGGACGTCTTTACGTGGGGTAATCTCAGTCCCCTCCTTCTCAAGGAGGGGTTAGGGGTGGTTCGTCATTCGCTGTCGTCTAAAACAGTGATTTTCAATGAGTTTTGTTCAACCACCCCTAACCCCTCCTTGGAAAGGAGGGGACTGAAATTACCCCACATAAAGACTTCCAAATGAACTTGTTACATTATTTCCTTATACCAGCAAAAGATGTGTGCAGAGAGTAGCTTGAAGGGGACAGAGATTACCCCACGTAAAGACTTCAAAATGAGCTTGTTATGTTATTTCCAATATTACCCCACGTAAAGACTTCAAAATGAGCTTGTTATGTTATTTCCAATAATACACGACGAGTTGTTGAACATAGCGAAAAATATGTTCCGACCATGCGCGTTCTACACTCCCATCCCATTTTTAACAATTAAGAAAATAACCGACAAACGCGCTTATAAACAGCCGTTTTTTCAAAATTTTCCGTCCGGGCGACGGAAAATGGCTCATTTTCTTTGTTTTATTTAATATTCTGATTCTCAGTGTATTATCTTCTTTTGTGCTTCTGCTCCCTTTTGGAGAGTTTTGCCGTAAGGGCCTTACGGGGTTGCAACGGGGCCCCCGTTGCATGACGACGGCGTGCTCGTTGCATGATGGCGGCGTGCTCGTTGCGACCCCGGGAGGGCCCCGTTGCTCGACCGGCGGTCAAAAACCGTGTTCCGACGGCGACTTTTTTGTCATGCGACGGAGGTGCCGCGATGCCGTAAGGGCCGTTTAAGTAGTTTTTAGAAGAGTTAATACATTGCCAATAAAACGGACAAATCGTGCTTTGAGAGGATGTTTGTCATTATATCAAAGTTAAACAAACTTAAATTATTCTCTTTGCATGGAGAATGAGCCGGTAAATCCTTATCTTTGCAAACACGAGATAGATGAAACGTTTTCGGCAGGGAATTAAAGGGGACCGGTCCTATGCCGAAGATAGATTACAATTACAAGGACCCTGTTATTTTAATTTTGACATTCAGTATGAAAAAGATTAGTTTTTTCGTGATGCTCTTCATGGCATTTTCCATGACGACGTTTGTGGCCTGCGACAGCAGTGATGACGGTGATTCGACGGAACAGAACGACGGCAACAACGGTGGCGAAGATGGAGAAAACGGTGGCGGCAACGGACCCTCGGCCGATGCGCAAAAGCAGAAGTTGGAGTCCATAGCCAACGATTTGATGGGGAAAGTTAGTGTCAACGACTTTCGCAACATCACCGACCTGTTTGATTATGTCGATCGCATGACGACCGACGAATCTGCCGTTGAAGACTGGTTTGAGTCCTGTTCGGACGCCTGCGAGCTGTCCGGCTCGACTGCCAGCGATACCCGCTATCTCTGGCGCGCGTCCAATTTCTACGGACAGTTTGAGCTCCAAAACGGACGTTGGGTGAAGACCGGTTCCGCTCCCAACCTGTCGTTCAAGTTCCGCGACAGCAACAACCGCGAATGTGTCCTGCTCGTCACCCACAGTGGCAAGGACACAAAGGTTCATCATGACGAGTTTGATGACGAAAACTGGTATTACAATCCTTATGGCTATTATACGGAGCGCGTGGAAAACGCATTCATGATACCTGAGAATATCAACGTCACGCTTACTCAGGGCGGCACTCAGCTGGCATCGGCTACGGCCAAGACGACACTCAGCATCAGCGATCCCGACGGAGAGGTGCGTCTCAGCACCGACCGCGCGGAGGTGACGACCACGGTGCGTGTCAACGACTACACGTTCGTTGTCGACAATGCAGCTGTCAATGCGGGTAGCAGCGCCTCGCTCTCGGCCCGTTTCCAGAAAGGTTCGGAGACACTGTTCAGTACGAAAGTTCAGGCAGCGGGATATACCAATTCCGATGAGGAGGTGACCGTGAAGAACGCCACTGTGACAACCGAGGTCCTCGGCAGCCGTCTCCGCATAGCCGGAACCGTCAGTGACGTCAGCCGCTTCTCAGACTATATCAAGGAAGCCAACAACAATGAATATGACGAGAACCGGTTTAAGACAGCGATAGAACGCGCCAACAGCCTCTTGGATGTCAAAGTCTATTTTGACGGCGGCGCCGCGTCCAGCTCCACGATCAAGCTATGTCCGGTGGTGGATACAGATTATTACTACGGTTATAGCGAAGTGTGGACTTTCGGTCCCGCCTTCTATTTCTCCGACGGCACATCTTCCAGCCTGTTTGAGGACTACTTTGATGACGATGTGTTTGAAGATATCATCGAGCGCTTTGAGCGTCTGATGGACGATTTCATCGATTTAGTCGAATAAGCCGTTGCAGCTTTTGCCCATCCATACGGCGGAGAGTCTCCGTCCGCGACTGATTCTGCTCCTGTGTCTTGCCACGTCCGTGGTCTCGGCACAGGAGCAGGACACATTGTCACGTGACCTTCCCGACATCAGTGTGAGAGGACGCCGGGTCAACACCCATCTGCAGACCATGCGTGGAACGAGCGTCGTCAGCATGGAGATGATGCGGCAGATGCCCCGCATACTCGGCAATGCCGACCCCATCCACTACGCCATGATGCTGCCGGGCGTACAGACCAATTCCGAATATGACGCCGGACTCCACATACAGGGCTGCGACAACTCCCATAACATGGTCAGCATCGGCGGCGTCCCGATATACAATGCGTCCCATCTGCTCGGTTTTTTCTCCGTCTTCAACGCCACCCATTACTCTGACATGCGGCTCGACAAGTCGGCCGGAGTCTCCGTCGGAAGACTCGGCGGCAGTCTCGACATGCGCCACGTCGACACACTCGTGACGACATGGGGCGGCGATCTCTCCGTCGGACCGATGTCCTCACAGGGCACCCTGCGCGTCCCGCTGACGTCCAAGTCCGACCTGACCCTGTCGGCGCGGGCCGCATATCTCAATCTCCTTTATTCCCGGTGGCTCACCATCGACGACCAGCAACTGCGATATTCTTTCTGCGACTACAATCTGACGTACACCTTCCGGCCCGACTCGGGCAACACCGTCACGGCCGAAGCCTATTTCGGCGGCGACCGCGTGGGGGTCAATGACGCCGCTTACACGATGGACTCCCGGCTGCGGTGGTCCAACTTCATGGGCGCTGTCCGGTGGCGACATGCCTTCGATGGGGCTGTTCTCGAGCAGAGCGCCTGGCATACCGCCTATCGCAACCGTTTCCGGCTGACCCAAACCAACATCGCCGTCAGCCTCCCGTCGGACATCAGCACGACCGGCTATCGGGCGCAGCTGACCTTCGGACGGACCGTCGTCGGCGCGGAAGCGGCCGTCCACGCCATCCTCCCTCAGACTCCACAGACCGACGGACTGATAATGCGGAACTCAGCGGAGTGGCGTCGTCTCCATCCCGTGGAGGTCTCGGCATCCGTCACCCACACCCTAATTGTCGGGCGCAGACTTGAAGTGACGCCCGGGTTGCGCCTCGGGATGTTCTCGAGCGGCAGCGAAGAACCGTCAGCGCCTGTCAAAACATTCTTCAGTGCCGACCCATCCGTCTCCGCCACGCTGCATATTATGCGCTCGTCGACACTCACTTTTTCTGCCGCCGTCAAGCATCAGAATCTCTTCAAGACCGGTTTCTCCCAGTTGGGACTGCCCACCGAGTTCTGGATACCGGCCGGCGCAGGTCGCCGTCCGCAGTATTCCTATAACCTTTCGCTGCTCTTCGAGACCGTTTCCCGCGGCCGGATGTGGCGGCTTTCGGCCGAAGTTTATCACAAATGGCTGCGCCACCAGCTGGAATATGACGGCAATGTCTTCGACTTCATCTTCTCGGAATACAGTCTCGCCGACGTCCTTCTCCACGGACGCGGTACCAACTACGGCGTCAACATCATGTTGGAGAAGCGCAAGGGCCGTCTCACCGGTTGGCTCAGCTACTCCGTCGGAAGGGCGTGGAGACGTTTCCCGGGCACAAAATACACGGGAAAGTATCCCGCTTCGCATGAACGCATCCACGAACTGAACGCCGTGGCCACCTTCCGGCTGGCGCGGCGATGGAGCTTCGGAGCCACTATGGTGGCCGCGTCCGGCACTCCATATACGGCTCCGGAACGCTTCTATCTCATCAACAACAACATCATCACCGAGTTCGGAGAGCACAACGGGTGTCGCATCGGTACTTACGCGCGTCTCGATCTTTCCGCCAGCTATGACTTCAGCGTGCGCGGCCGTCGGAGGAGCGGCATCAACGTGTCCTTGTATAACGTCACCATGCATCACAACGAGCTCTTCCGCAGGCTCAAGATATACAAGGACCGGTTTGCCAACATGCCCTTCTCGTTTGTTCTCGACATCATGCCGTCGGTCAACTATTATTACTGTTTCTGAATGAAAAGATATATACGCAAGTTCTATCCGATAGTGCCGGTCATGCTTCTCCTGCTCCACGTCTCGTGCAGCGACGACGAAGAGCCGCTTCCCGCCGATGCCATTGTCGTCGAAGGATGGATTGAGAACGGCCGTTTTCCCATTGTTCAGGTGACCCACAGTGTTGTCATCAGCAGCACTTACCAGCCTTTGGACAGCCTGCAGCGCTACATGGAGCGCTGGGCGAGGGTGCGGCTGAGCGACGGTGAGCGCGAGGTGACGATGATGGGGCGGTATGACCGTGAATATTTTCCGCCGTTCATATATACAACGATGGATATGCGCGGCGAGCCGGGGCGCACTTATCATCTCACGGTCGACACTCCCGACGGCGGCCATGCCGAAGCATCGGCGACCATTCCGGAGCCTGTTGAGATAGATTCGCTTGTCTGTGAACGTGTCGGTCAGACCGACACGTTGCGCCAGCTCTACTGCTACATCACGGACCGGGGACCGGAAACGTCCTACTATAAAGTGTTCGTCCACATCATGGGCCGGCCATACGGTTACATGTCTTCCTTCCTCGGGCTCGTGACGACGGACATGTTGCCGTCGAACGGCAAGATTGCGGTCAATCAGGGGCGTACCAATCTGGAGAAAGACTATATCCAATACTTCGCCACGGGCGACGAAGTTGTTGTCAAGGTGTGCCGCATGGACAGGACGGGATATGAGTTCTGGCGTGATTTCGAGGACATGACGTCACTGTCGCGCAATCCGTTTTTCCCAGTGACGGACAACATCCGGTCGAACATCACCGGCGGACTTGGCTGCTGGCTTGGCTACGGAAGCAGCGTCAGAAGAATCATTATCGAATGATATACGTTTCAAGCGCAAAGCGCGCAAAGAAACAAAGGAAATAATAAAGCCTTTGTGTCTTTGCGTGCTTTGCGTTTTATTTCATGAGCGGACGTTACCGCTCATTATCTATTCAGAAGCCGTTCTTATCGTACCCGCCGTTCCCTCACTTCGCAGGGCTTCCCACATTTGACGATGCGGACTGTGCTTTCCCGTAGAACCGGGCACCGGCGCGCAGCTGATGGCGCATGATGCTGACGAACTCGCGGGTCTCCTGAAGAATGTTCAGATACAGCAGCGCGACCTTCAGACCGCCTGTTCCGCTGTCACTTTGCATGCGGTTGTAATGGCGTTTGCGCATGGCGCTCAGTTCGTCCTTGAGCCGTCCGGCGTCGGCGAGAATGTCCTTGTAGTCGTCGAAGCGTCCTGTCGAGAGCATGGACTCGGAGCGTGACATCAGTTCGGAGACGCGGCGGCGCAGACGGGTCAGTTCCTCCAGGCACTCGTCGGGCAGCGGGCTGAAGTTGTTGTCGACGTGCTCGCGTATCGGGTCGAGCATTCTTCTCAGACAGTAGATGAACTGGCGGTCGCTGTCGGCACCCATGTGATACCACGTGTTGCGCTCCAGAGCCACCTCAGCCGGTACGCGGCGCAGGGCGAGCATTTCCTTACGGCGATATTTCGAGAGCATCTCCTGCTCGGCGTCGAGCTCCTTCCGGGTATGGGAGAGCAGACTCAGACGCTCGTTGACAAGCCCGTCGAGGACGTTGTCAAACTGTGTCGCGGCAAAGCGGCAGACGAACGACTGTGTGCGGGACACGTGTTTCCGCAGCAGATCCCACACCATGAGCGGGTCGGCCGAGCGCATCATCAGTTCAAACTGGCTCGTCTCTTTCTCCTCAGCGGCCTTATCTTTGTAGCTGCGGTTGCTGCGCACGAGCATGAAGATGACCAGGCCGATGAAGAACAGCATGGCGACGATGCCGCCGAAGTGCATCACGGTGCATACGATTCCGCAGACGGTGAAGGCCGCTCCGGCCGTTATGAACCATCCGCCGATGACGGAGAGCACGCCCGTTACGCGGAACACGGCGCTCTCGCGGCCCCAGGCGCGGTCGGCGAGACTTGAACCCATTGCGACCATAAACGTCACATAGGTCGTGGAGAGAGGCAGACGGTTGTTCGTTCCGATGACGATGAGGGCCGAGGCGAGCACGAGGTTTATGGCGGCGCGCACCATGTCGAAGGCCGCTCCGCGCGGCATGACGGCGTCAGTCTTGCTGAAACGTGAGTCAATCCATGCTGCGGCGCGCGGCGGAACGGCAGCTCCGACGGTCGTGACCATGCCCTGAACGGCGCGGACGATGCTGCGGGCTGCACGTGACGAGCCGAACATCTCGTCACCCTCATCCTGACGGGACAGATCGACGCTGGTCTTGACGACACCCTGCGCCTTGCGGGAGGTGCTCATGGCGACAATCATCACTATGCCGGCAGCCATGAGATAGGGCAGCGGCGTGTGGGCACTGGCCATCAGCGAGTGCATCATGAGGTCATCGGCCGGCACCCCTGAGGCAGCATAATTGTTGTAGGAGTCGAGACCGGCCATTGGTACGCCGATGAAATTGACAAGGTCATTGCCGGCAAAAGCCATTGCCAGTGCGAACGTTCCCATGAGGACGACGACGCGGAAGACGTCGATGCACAGCAGATGGAGCACCTCGGCGATGACGGCCGAACCGACGAAACAGGCGAAAAGCAGTTCCGGCGTGTGGTCGGTTATCCACATACGCTGGTCGTCGGAGATGAACGGCGAACCGGACAGGCCCTTTATGAAGATGAAATAGGCCAGCAGCGTGAAGGCCATTCCACCGCAGATGGCTATCGTGTAGCGCAGATGGCGCTTATATCCGAAAGTGAAGACGATGCGCGCGACCCATTGGACGACGACTCCGCAGACGAAGGCGATGGCTACACTGACGAAGATGGCGATGATGACGCTGAGGGCTTTGTCACTGTTGAGGAGCATGTCGAGCGACAGCGACGGGTCACCGCTCATCTTCAGGACGGCCATAGCGAAGGTACCGCCGAGCAGTCCGAAGACGAGCGAGACGGTGGTGGAGGTGGGGAGGCCGAGCGTGTTGAACATGTCGAGCACGATGACGTCCGTCACCATCACGGCCAGAAAGATTGTCATCACCTCATGAAACGAATAGTTGTCAGGCCGCATGATGCCGTGGCGTGCCAGATCCATCATTCCGGCGCTCATCATCGCACCGATCAGAACACCGGCAGAAGCAACGATGAGCACGGTCCTGAAACCGGCGGCACGCGCACCGACAGCGGAATTGAGGAAGTTGACGGCGTCATTGCTCACGCCGACAAAGAGGTCGAACACTGCCAGAACGAGCAGAAAGACCACAATCGCTAAGTAAACTGTTTCCATTGACTGAATGTTTATCCTATTATAATGTATTTCAAATCACCTTATCCTACTGCGGTATCCACTCCGTAGCGCTTTCGTCACGGTAGTGATGCAGCGTAATTTACGTATGCAAAGATATGGCAGCGATGTTACAAAAATGTTACCACGGCGTTAAATTAAGGTAACAGTCCGGCGGCGGTAAGATAGTTTAATAATCCGGCGGCGGAATGTAACGTATGTTTATAGTTCATCCGGCATCTGGAGTGACATGCCCCTACCGTCAGATCACTCCTGATGTCGGATAAATCATATATGTTTACAAAAATCACCCCGCCGTTCCTCTCGTTTTTGCCCGTTTCGGTGCCATTTTTTGCCCTTTTCATGCATTTTGGAGCGATTTTCCGCCATCTTTCTGACACAAAAAACGGGCCGACGGATGCTGGGAGGCCCTTACGGCTCTTCCGAAACAAAAATTTTGCGTGTTTTTCAACGGCTGAAAACAGGCCGAAAAGCAGCCTTTTTCTTGCCGTAAGGGCCTCCCGAGGTCGCAACGGGGCCGCTTTCGTCGTGCAACGGCAGCCCCGTCGTAACGCAACGGCGGCCCCGTTGCAACCTCGTAAGGCCCTTACGGCAAGACCGTCATGCCCGCCTCGGAAAACGGCGGCACCGTTGCGATTTGTAAGTACCTATGAATGAGCGGGTTGAAAAATCTGTAAATAAAACGTCACGAAGACCCCTAAAATTTGATACGCGCGAGATTTGAATATTTGCGCCCGCCTCCGCATTTTTTTGAAAAGTCCCTGCTCTCGTGGCGGTTAAATTCAGAAAAAGTATTACAGATAGACTGATTGGATTGCTGGCGGTCAGGTGATATGTGTGCTTGGGGCGAAACCTTGCTGAGACATTGGAATAATGCGGGATATAAATTAATTCTGTTGACTGACTGATAAAAAACTTTCGACAAACCTTTCCACCGCAGACGCAAAAAAACGGCATTATCCTTTGCCGTTTGGGCGGTTTGTGCTATCTTTGCAGACGCAAAATATTGACACAACGACAGATGAGTAATCCTGATTTCACTCATATACTGGCCAAGACAGTGGACGAGCTGTCGGCTGCGGAATCTCTGAAAGGACTGTTCCATCAGCATCGCGACGGCAATCCGTTGCCCTCGGCAAGGGCGCTGGAAGAAATAATCGAATTGGCCCGCGGTATTCTTTTTCCCGGATATTTCGGCCGGTCGTCTGTCAATATGAGCACAATCCGCTATCATATTGGTGTCAACGTCGAACGGTTCCACAATCTGCTGTCAGAGCAGGTTATGGCCGGTCTGTGCTTTTCGTGCACGGGCGGCAGTGACGGTTGCGGCGAAGGGTGCCGCGGACGGGCGACGGACATAGCCACGCAGCTGGTCGGCCGTCTGCCTCAGATACGCCGTACGCTGGCCACGGACGTGGAGGCGGCCTACTGCGGAGACCCTGCGGCGACGAACTACGGAGAGATAATCTCGTGCTATCCCGTCATCCGGGCGCTGGTCAACTACCGTCTGGCTCACGAACTGTTTGTGCTCGGGGTGCCGCTCATACCGCGAATGATGACCGAAATGGCCCATTCGGAGACCGGAATAGACATCCATCCGGGAGCGCGCATAGGCCATCATTTCACCATCGACCACGGCACGGGTGTGGTCATCGGGGCGACGTGCATAATCGGCAATCATGTCAAGCTCTATCAGGGCGTCACGCTCGGCGCGAAGAGCTTCCCGCTCGATGACGACGGAAACCCCATCAAGGGCATTGACCGCCATCCCATTCTGGAGGACGGCGTCATAGTCTATTCAAACGCAACTATCCTCGGACGCATAACCATCGGTCACGACTCTGTCGTCGGAGCCAATATATGGGTCACGGAGGATATGGAACCGGAAACGAAAAAGTATAAAAAAGAATAATCAGAACAGCTGTTCGCCATACCCTGACGCACAGTCTCACGACCGGAAGGACCGGACAAAGAGTGGGGTAGGGCCGCTACACATTATTATATGTAGGCGGCCGGTGTGACGGAGCATGACTGCGGTCGGCCAATCTCAACAAAACAAATGGAACAGGAATTTGAACTTATCGCCAAAACATTCATGGGACTGGAGCCCGTGCTGGCGAAGGAACTGACAGAACTGGGTGCTAACAACGTGCAGACGGGACGCCGCATGGTGTCTTTCACGGGCAACAAGGAGATGATGTATCGTGCCAATTTTCAGTTGCACACAGCCATCAGGATTCTCAAACCCATCGCACACTTCAAGGCCAAGTCGGCCGACGATGTCTATGAGGAGGTGAAGAAGATAGATTGGACGCAGTATATCGGTCTCGAAAAGACGTTCGCCGTCGACTCGGTCGTGTTCTCCGAGGAGTTCCGCCACTCCAAGTTTGTCTCCTATAAGGTCAAGGACGCCATCGTCGACCAGTTCCGCGAGAAGACGGGCAAGCGCCCGAACATCAGCGTGGCCAACCCCGACCTACGGCTCAATATGCACATCGCCGAGGACCAGTGCACGCTGTCGTTGGACTCCAGCGGTGAGAGCCTCCACCGCCGCGGCTATCGTCAAGAGAGCGTCGAGGCTCCGCTGAACGAGGTTTTGGCAGCCGGCATGATACTCATGACGGGCTGGCGCGGCGAAACAGACTTCATCGACCCCATGTGCGGCTCGGGAACGCTGCTCATCGAGGCCGCACTCATCGCCCGCAACATGGCACCGGGCTTGTTCCGCAAGGAGTATGCCTTTGAGAAATGGGCCGACTTCGACAAAGACTTGTTCGACAACATCTACAATGACGACTCCAACGAGCGCGAGTTCGCTCACAAGATATACGGCTATGACGTCGACATCAAGGCTGTCAACACGGCCCGTCTGAACGTCAAGGCGGCCGGACTGACCTCCGACATCACTGTCACGGAGGCTGACTTCAAGAACTTCACGCAGCCGACGGAGAAGAGTATCATCGTGACCAACCCTCCGTATGGAGAGCGTATCAGTACGCCCGATCTGCTGGGGACATACCGCATGATTGGCGAACGTCTGAAACACCAGTTCCTCAACAACGACGCCTGGATATTGAGCTATCGTGAGGAGTGTTTCGACCAGATAGGACTGAAGCCTTCTTTGAAGATTCCTGTCTACAACGGCTCGCTCGAATGTGAGTTCCGCAAGTATCAGATATTTGACGGAAAGCTGAAAGACTTCCGCGGCGAGGGTGGTATCGTCAAGACGGACGACGAGAAGAAGCAGATGGCGGAGAAGAAGTTCAAGAAAGAGCGCGAGTTCAAGAAGCGCATCACACAGGCCGATGATGCCGGCGATGACAACGAGGAGGGCGACATCCGCTCGTTCAAGTTCCACCGTCGCGACCTCGACAGCATCCTCGGACGTGACCGCCGCCGTCCCTCCGACGACCGCGAAGGACGCATGACGGGCCGTGACCGCAAGGGCAGCGACCGCCGTGGAGGAGACCGTGGCGGCAAGAGTTTTGACCGCAGCGGCGGCAACCGTGGCGGACATGAGCGCTTTGACCGTAGCGGCAAGGGCTATGGACCGTGGTCGCAAGGGTTCGGAGCGCGGCGGAAAGAAATTTGACCGTGGCGGCAGAGGCTCCGGTTCACGTTTTAAAGACTATGACAATGAAGATTAAGAAAGGCCTGTTGGCACTCACGCTGCTGTTTCCCGCAGCATATACTCCGTCCGTAATGGCACAGCAACTGAAGCAGTTCACACTGGAAGACCTCAACTTCGGCGGTACGAACTACCGCCGTATGACCCCCGCCAACATGTATCTGACGTGGTGGGGCGATCGTCTGATGTATCAGGATGCCGAGGAGTGGGGAACGGTGGATATGCGGACGGGCGCGAAGAAGGCCGTCGGAGCGCTTGACAAGGTCAATGCGGCGCTTGTGGCAGCCGGTGGCGATACGGCCGTGAGCAAGATGCACTCCGCTATGAGTGCGTCTTTTCCTTATCCCGACAGCACTATGGTCCTGCTCCGCAACACAAAGGAGCGCATCCTCTACGACTGGCAGTCGGGTAGGGTGGTATGGAGACAGACATGTGAGGGCGAGACCAACAGTGACTGGAACACCCGTTCGCGCGCCGTAGCGTTCGTCCGGAACGACCAGCTTTGCGTCACCGGTGCCGACGGAAAGACCTCGCAGCTGACCACGGACGGTAGCCGCGAGATTATCTACGGCCAGGCTGTCCATCGGAATGAGTTCGGCATAATGGGCGGAACGTTCTGGAACGGCGACGGAAGCCGCCTCGCCTTCTATCGGATGGACCAGTCGATGGTCACCGACTATCCGCAGGTGAACACCTTTACCCGTATTGCCGAAGAGGAACCGGACAAATACCCAATGGCCGGAATGACCAGTCACAAGGTCACGGTGGGCGTCTATGACCTGGCGACAGGCCGCACCGTCTATCTCAATACGGGCGATCCGACCGACCGCTATTTCACCAACATAGCGTGGGGACCCGACGGCAAGACGATATATATGTTCGAGTTGAACCGCGACCAGAACGACTGCGAGCTGGTGGAATATGACGGTGTGACCGGTGAACGTCGCAGGATGATATACCGTGAGACCGGCGATAAATACGTTGAGCCGCTTCATCCCATAGTGTTCCTGCCGTGGGACAACAGCAAATTTATCATGCAGAGCCAGCGGGACGGCTTCAATCATCTCTATCTGGTGGACCTGAAGAAGGCCGTCTATCCCGATGTGCATGCCCCGCAGGGTGCCGACACGGGTAGCCGTTACACGGAATATTTCAAGACGACGCAGCTGACGTCCGGCCGGTGGGTCGTTCAGGAGCTTGCGGGATTTGACCGCAAGGGCCGCCGCGCCGTCATCCTGTCGACGGAGAAGAGCCCGCTGCAGAGCAATTTCTATGCCGTCAGCATCCCGAACGGCCGCCGCACGGCGTTAGACAACGGCCGCGGAGTACATTACGGCGAGCTGTCGCCGGCGGGAGCGGTGCTCTACGACAAATACAGCGAGCCGGACGTGCCGCGCAATATCGACGTCATCAGCCTTGCGGGACGTGCCGCCAACGGCAAGTCTGGCCGCAACACGATTTTCTCTGCTGCCGACCCGTGGCAGGGTTACGCCGTTCCGGAATATTCATCCGGCACAATCAAGGCCGCCGACGGCGTGACCGACCTCTATTGGCGCATGGTCAAACCAGTTGATTTTGACCCTACGAAGAAATATCCCACCGTCGTCTATGTCTACGGCGGGCCCCATGCTCACAACGTCGATGCCCGTTGGCATTGGTCAAGCCGTTCGTGGGAGACCTACATGGCACAGAAAGGCTACATCCTTTTCATTCTTGACAACCGCGGAAGCGAGAACCGTGGCACCGCCTTTGAGCAGGCCACATTCCGTCATCTGGGTCAGGAAGAGATGAAAGACCAGATGAAGGGAGTGGAGTTCCTGAAGTCGTTGCCCTACGTTGACGCCGACCGCATGGGCGTACACGGATGGAGCTACGGCGGATTTATGACTATCTCGCTGATGACCAACTACCCCGATGTCTTCAAGGTTGGCGTCGCCGGCGGTCCGGTGATAGACTGGAAGTGGTATGAAGTGATGTACGGAGAGCGCTATATGGACACTCCCGAGACCAATCCGGAGGGCTACGAGCAGACGAGCCTGTTGCGGAAAGCGAAGGACTTGAAGGGAAAGCTCCAGATAATAATAGGTATGAACGATCCCACGGTGGTGCCGCAGCACGCCCTCCAGTTCCTCGACGCATGCACGGAGGCCGGCACCCAGCCCGACTTCTTTGTCTATCCGGGCGAAGGCCACAACATGATGGGCCACAAGAGCGTCCATCTCCACGAGCGCATCACGCAATATTTTGAAGACTATCTCAAGTGAACGGGATACTTTTTACTAATGAACGAATAAACAAAAAAGCATATAAGACATGAAGATATTACTGTTAGGAAGCGGCGGCCGCGAGCACGCCCTTGCATGGAAGATAGCCCAGAGCCCCAAGGTGGAAAAGCTGTTCATCGCTCCCGGCAATGCCGGCACGTCCGGCTGCGGCGAGAACGTGGCCATAAAGGCCGATGATTTTGAAGCTTTGAAGGAGTTCATCGTGGCCAACGGAGTCACGATGGTAGTCGTAGGACCGGAAGATCCGTTGGTGAAAGGCATCTACGACGACTTCAAGGCCGACGCCCGCACACGGGACATCCCCGTCATCGGACCGTCAAAGGCCGGCGCGGTGCTCGAAGGCAGCAAGGATTTCGCAAAGGGATTCATGCAGCGTCACAACATTCCGACAGCCAAATACAGAACCTTCGATGGCACGACGCTCGACGAGGGACTTGCTTTCCTGGAGACACTCAGTGCTCCCTACGTCCTCAAAGCCGACGGACTCTGCGCCGGAAAGGGCGTTCTCATCCTGCCGACACTCGACGAAGCTAAGGCCGAACTGCGCGAAATGCTCGGCGGTATGTTCGGCACGGCATCGGCACAAGTTGTCATCGAGGAGTTCCTCAGCGGCATCGAGTGTTCGGTTTTCGTCCTGACAGATGGCAAGAACTATAAGATTCTGCCCGAGGCCAAGGACTACAAGCGCATCGGTGAGGGCGACACCGGACTGAACACCGGCGGTATGGGCAGCGTCACGCCCGTCCCCTTTGCCACCAAGGAGTGGATGAAGAAGGTCGAGGACCGCATCATCCGTCCCACCGTCGACGGTCTGGCAGCCGAGGGAATCGACTATAAGGGATTCATCTTCTTCGGTCTTATCAACGTCTGCGGCGAGCCGATGGTCATCGAATATAACTGCCGCATGGGCGACCCCGAGACCGAGAGCGTCATGCTGCGTCTGAAGAGCGACATCGTCGACCTCTTCGAAGGCGTCGCAGAGGGCAATCTCGACGAGCGTCAGATAGAGTTCGACGAGCGTGCCGCAGTCTGCGTGATGCTCGTCAGCGGCGGCTATCCGCAGGAATACAAGAAGGGCTACGCCATCACGGGCATCGACCGTGTCGACGGAAGCATCGTCTTCCACGCCGGAACAGCCATGAAGGACGGTGAGGTCGTGACCGCCGGAGGCCGCGTCATCGCCGTAAGTTCATACGGCAAGGATAAGGCCGAGGCCCTTCAGAAGTCGTTTGAGGAGGCTCAGAAGATAGAATTCAAAGACAAATACTTCCGCCGCGACATCGGCGCAGACCTGTAATGAGAGTATTGCAGAGGCACACTGTAGGGACATAGTCTTGTCTTTGTCCGTTTGTAGCATATTTAATCAACGTTTGTTTGCGGACAAATACAAGAATCTGTCCCTACAGTGGCTTCAGCAAGACCCTCATTCATGTTCCTCATTGAATGAAGAGAATACAGAACAGAATATCCGAAAGCAAGTTTTCGCTGCCCGTAACGATTGTTTACGGCGCGGCCGTATGGTTTGCGGCAGGTCTTATTGTCGAGCAATGGTGGGTGCAGTTCGCGTGTTTCGTGGCTTCCGTCGGTCTCATGATGGAGCTGAACAACAGCAATGCCCTCATCCGGATATACAGCCGGATGGTCTCCTGTTCGTTCATTGTCCTGTCTTCTTCCGTCGCTTTCATGTTCCCGTCAGTCCATCAGGCTTTAGCCGCGATGTGCATCCTTGTGTCCTACCTCTTTCTCTTCCGCACCTATCAGGACCGTACGGCCGTAGGCAGGACCTACTATGCCTATCTCTTCGTTGGCCTGGCCGGCATGGCATATCCGGAGACACTCTGTCTCGTACCAGTGTTTTGGCTGCTCTCCATCGTTTTCCTTCACTCCATGAGCTGGCGCAACTTCTTCGCCTCCATCTACGGACTGCTCACACCCTATTGGTTTGCAGCCGTGTGGTTCATCTACCAGGAGGACTTCACCCTGCCATTGAACCACTTCTCCCGCATCGCCGCGGTGTCCATGCCTCCGGATTACAGCACTCTCACCCCGGGCCACATCGCCGCTTTCCTCTTTACACTCATCATCTGCCTGACGGGCATTGTCCACTATCTGCGTACCAGCTATAACGACAAGATACGCACCCGCATGCTCTACCAATTTTTCATAACCATGTCTTTGCTGTCGGCCGCCCTGACTGTTGTCCTGCCGCAGCATTATGATTTTCTGCTGCGCATGCTGATCATCAACACCAGTCCGCTCATCGCCCACTTCATAGCGCTCACCCGGACCCGTGTGACCAACTTCGCGTTTTGTGTCATCACGCTGCTGGCACTCATACTGACAGGCTATAACTTATGGACATCATCATCGATTTTCTGATTGACTACGGCTATTTCGGGATGCTCGTCTCAGCCTTCCTTGCCGGCAGTTTCCTGCCGTTCAGCAGTGAGGCCGTCATGGTCGCCCTTCAGGCCGCCGGTCTCGACCCTTGGGGACTCATCCTGTATGGCACCGTCGGCAATGTCGTCGGCGGCATGGTCAACTACGGTCTGGGCCGTCTGGGCCGCATGGAGTGGATAGAGCGCTACCTGCACGTCAGCCGTGAGAGCCTCGACAAGGCCGAGCGATTCATGGCCGGGCGTGGAGCATGGATGGGATTTTTCGCATTTCTGCCACTCCTCGGCAGTGCCATCACCATCGCGTTGGGCCTCATGCGGGCCAACATGCCCATCTCGATCATCAGCATCACCATCGGCAAATTCCTCCGTTATGTCCTGTTAGTCTACGGAGCGAGCCTCGTCATCTGACAGAATATGACCCTTCAGACACGCTAATCAATCTCTAACAAACCATGATATCTATGCTCAAACGTATTTTCCTATTGTCCGCCGTGCTGCTGACGACCCTTTGCGCCACGGCCCAGACCTCCGATGGCGCCCGTCAGAAGCCGCGCCATCCCAAACAGTTTGTCGCTCCCAACGTACCCATCGGCGAAGGCCGCGGCATCCATCCCGGGCGTGTGGCCTGGGTCCATGCCCCCGGAGTGGCATCGTGGGACGGCGAGACCGGTCTTTGGGTGGAGGATCGGTGGAACGACCAGACGAAAGCCGACGCTATGGTGCGTGCGGCGGTGACGACACTGACAGGCCGGAAGAACGCCGGCAAGGCTTGGAAAGCCCTGTTCGCCGACTTCAACAAGACCTACGGACGTGGCTCCCGAGGCTATCGTCGGGGCGAAAAGATAGCCATCAAGCTGAACATGAACAACGCCACGGCCCATCGCGACACCATCGAACTCAACTCCTCGCCCTTTGTGACGCTGGCCCTCGTGCGCTCGTTGGTCAACGACGGAGGTGTCGCCCAGGAGGACATCATCGTCTGCGAACCGAGCCGTGCCATCACCGACAGCATATATAATAAGGTGAAACGTGAGTTTCCGGCCGTTGTCATGATAGACAATATCGGTGGCGACGGGCGCCTGAAGTGCGACTACTATAAGGACCAAATCATCTATTCGACCGACAACGGCCGCATGGCGCGCGGTCTGGCCCGCTGCATCGTCGACGCCGACTATCTGATCAATTCGGCTTTGCTCAAACTTCACAACGGTCCCGGCGTCACGCTGACCGCCAAAAACTGGTATGGCGCGACCGACATCGCCCTCCACTGGCGTCAGAACGCCCACAACAATGTCAGTCAGGACAAGCGCCACGGCAAACCCGGCTACAAGACCTTTGTCGACTGGATGGCCCATAAGGACATGGGTGGCAAGTGTCTGCTCTACCTCATCGACGGCACCTATGGCTCCTCCGGTGTCAACGGCGCCCCCAAAGGCCCGTGGCGGACGCCTCCGTTTGATGGCGGATGGTGCTGCTCGCTCATCGCCTCGCAGGACGGAGTGGCCTGTGACGCCGTGGCGATGGACATGCTCATCGCCGAGTGGCCGGGTTACGGCAGTCTCAACTACTGCGACGAATATCTCCGCGAGGCGGCCTCGCTGCCCGACGCACCGAGCGGCACGATCTATCGGCAGGACGGCAAACCCGTCGAAAGGCCGTTGGGACTGATGGAACACTGGAACAACGCGCAGGAACGGAAGTACACCAAGATAGACCTTGTGTATAAGAAAGTCGACTGACGACAGAAAGAGGTGTTGCAGAAATCGCTGAGGAAGCACATTGTAGGGACATATTTTTCGCTACGCTCAACAACTCGTCTTGTATTTGTCCGTTAAGCAGTCATTGAATATCAACACGTTACGAGCGGACAAATACAAGACGAGTTGTTGAGCGTAGCGAAAAATATGTCCCTACCAAGCATCATGTGCCTATTTTGACACACCCTCTTTTCCGTATATCAATATCCGAGAGGATTCCACAACCGGACATGATTTTGTCAGAAAATGATTGTTAAAATTAACATTTCGCAACGCGCGAAATTTTGTCTAAAAACGTTGTAATCCGACCGAAAAATCTCTTTTGTCGTTCAAAATCCGGTCGGCGGTCGAGCCGTAAGGGCCCCGTTGGTCTGCAATAAGCACGCCGTTATCGTGCAACGGCGTGCTCGTCGCGATGCAACGGCGGCCCCGTTGCAAAGCCGTAAGGGCCTTACGGGAAGGAAAAATCGGTGAAAATGTTGCACACTTTGGCAAAAACCGTCGTAACACACTGCTGCTCAGAGAGAAAAAGATGCACGCGCAAAACTCGCATATTTGAGACCGAGGGAGGACTTGGTGGAAAATCCGTGTTAAAATGAAGGGTGTTTGTAAGAAATATTCTGAATTTAACGTTTTGAGCAATCGGCGTGACCGAAACGGTTTCATCTCGGTTTCGTACAGGCATGACAACCTCGTTTTGACGTCTTCAAGTGCTTTTGTGTGCACGGAGTCATCCTTTCCATAGGCCGTTTTTCCGCAGTCGGCCGCTTGGCGGGCCGATTTGGGTCTGATTTTTTCTTTCGTTTCATTATTAATTATTAATTTTGCTCCTCATTATATTAATGAACTCAAGTTCTCGAATATGGAGTTTTTGAAGAATAAAGAGGCGGTTCATGCGCGCGGTAGGGACATATTCTTGTATTTGTCCGCAAGCGGTGTGTTGAAATACGGCATTTATATTGCGGACAAATACGAGAATATGTCCCTACCGTGTGCACGAACCGCATTTTCGCTAAGTTCTGTATCCGAAACATCAATTAATGAAACAACGACAAAATGAAGTATGCAATCATAGCTGCCGGTGAGGGCAGCCGCCTCGCCGCCGAAGGTGTCGCAGAGCCCAAACCGCTGGTGCGTGTGGGCGGAGAGGCACTCATCGACCGTCTGATACGTGTGTTTATGGACAACGACGCCGAAGAGATAGTCGTCATCTGCAACGACCTGACAGCACAGGTCAGTCTCCATCTCGTCCACCTTCAGCAGGACGGACTCGACGGACGGCCCGTGCCGTTGCGTTTTGTGGTCAAGAGCACTCCGAGCTCGATGCACAGTTTCTATGAGATCAGCAGTTTTCTGTCCGACGGCCCGTTCTGTCTGACCACCGTCGACACCATCTTCCGTGAGGACGAGTTTGCCCGCTACATCAGTGCTTTCCGCGCGGCCGTGGCCGGCGGAGAGGCTGACGGAGTGATGGGCGTGACCGACTATATCGACGACGAAAAACCGCTCTACGTAGAGACCGACGCCGAGCTGGGCGTGACCGCCTTCCTCGACCGTTCGGAGACGTGCCGCTATATCTCCGGCGGCATCTACGGACTGACCCCCGTGGCCGTCAGAACCCTTCAGGGATGTATCGACCGCGGCGAGAGCCGCATGCGCAACTTCCAGCGCGCACTCATCGCCGACGGATGCCGGCTTAAGGCGTGGCCGTTCACCAAAGTGCTCGACATCGACCATGTCGGCGACATCGCCAAGGCGGAGCAGTTTATCAAGGGATAGACCGTGACCAGCAAACAAAGGAAGAAGACAACAAGTACATTATATATATAAAGAGACATAGCTTTATGGAAAAGAGTTTCAGTGAACTGCTGCGTGCATCATTTAAGTCGAATGACACCGAAGAGTGGCTTGACGTCTATTTCACACGACCGATAGGCCTGGCTTTCGCCCTGATGTGGGCGCGTCTGCATGTCCATCCCAACGCCGTGACGATCCTGTCGATGTTTCTCGGCATCGGTGCCGGATGGATGATGCACTACACCGACCTGTGGTCTAACGTCATCGGCATCGTGCTCCTCACGTTTGCAAACTTCTGCGACTCCACCGACGGACAGCTCGCCCGGCTGACAGGTCAGAAGACACTCGTCGGCCGCGTGCTTGACGGACTGGCCAGCGACGTGTGGTTCACGGCCGTCTATCTGGGCCTCGTCTTCCGTCTCTGGCCCCAGCAGATGCCGTTCGCGGACATCCAGTGGGGACCGTGGGCGCTGCTGCTCTGCGCCGTGGCCGGACTGGTCTGCCACACGATGCAGTGTCGTCTGGCCGACTACTATCGTCAGATACACCTCTACTTCCTCCTCGGCAAGAGCGGAAGCGAGCTGGACGACTCCGCCACCCAGCGCGCCATCTACGACAACCTGCCGGAGGGGAGTTCGCTGTGGGCACGCATGTTCTACATGAACTACGCCAAATATTGCGCCGCGCAGGAGAAATCGACGCCCGAGTTTCAGGCTTTTCGTCGTAATCTGCGCGCACGTTATGCCGACGTGAGCGAAGTCCCGCAGGAGATACGCGACGACTTCCGGCGCGGGTCGCTGCCCCTGATGAAATACACCAATCTGCTCACGCACAACTCCCGCGCCATCATGCTCTACATCGGATGTCTGCTCAACATACCTTATATATATCCGCTCTTTGAGATTGTCGTCCTCTCGACAATCTATTGGCACATGCACCGGTCTCACGAGGCCCTCTGCCGTCGCCTTAACGCACATTTCTGCCGATGAGCGTGCGTCTGCCCCTCTTGCTGTTGGCGCTCGTCTGTGCCGCTCTGCAAATGAGAGCGGATGATGACGCGGCCCGGACGGAAGTCCCGGGCGTGGCATACGGGGGGCAGCGGCCATCGCAGGATACGACCAGATGGTATAACCGGGTGCAACATCTGCGCGAGCTGACCGTGACGGCAAGTCAAAAGCGGTACCGCAGGAAGAACAATCCGGCCGTCGATCTGATGAGGCGGGTCATAGCGGCAAAACGTCGCACGGACCTCGCCGCACGCGACTATTACCGCTACGACAAGTATCAGAAACTGACGATGGCCACCAACGACATCTCGATGAGGGACCTCTCGGAGGGCATCTTGTCGCGCATACCGAACGTCTACCGCTACATCGAACTGTGTCCGTACAACCGGAAGCTCATCCTCCCGATGATGATGACCGAGACCGTCACGCGCAAGGTCTACCGGCGGGAGCCTCACGCTGAGCAGGAGACCGTCACGGGGGAGCGCTCCGACGGCATCAACACCATCTTCCGCTCGGGCGATGTGCTTGTCGCGGCACTGAAAGATTTTTTTACTGACGTCGATATCTATGACGAACAGATACGCCTCCTGCAGCATCCGTTCACCTCGCCGATAAGCCGCGATGCCATCGGCTTCTACCGTTTCTACATCATCGACACGCTTGATGTCGGGCGCGACCGTTGCATACATCTCAGTTTTCTGCCCAACAACCGACAGGACTTCGGCTTTTCGGGTGACATCTATGTCATGACCGACGGCTCATGGCGTGTCCGCCGCTGCGAACTGACACTGCCGAAGCAGACCGGTGTCAACTTCATCGACGACATAAGCATCATGCAGGAGTTTGCCCCGCTGCCCGACGGACAGTGGGCGCTCGTCTCCGACGACATGGTCGTGGAGATGAGTCTCTTCGACTTTTTGCAGAAAGCGGTGGTCATCCGCAACACACGCATCACCGGACATGACTTCAGTCCGATAGCCGACAGTGAATTTTCGATGCAGACTCATGCCGCGACGGAACGCGAGGCGAAGAAAAAGAATGAGGCCTTTTGGACCGAAAACCGCCGCGTGGACCTGACGCGCGGGGAGGAAGACATGGACGGTCTGATGGCCGGAGTGGACGAGATGGGACGGTCGAACGTGATGATGAAGCTCCTTCGGTTGCTTGTGGAAAACTATGTCGAGACGGGAGGACGCAATGAGGATAACAACAAGGTGGACATCGGTCCCATCCTGAGTGTCATTTCGGCCAACTCCGTGGACGGTCTGCGCACTCGCATCGGCGGACAGACGACGGCCCTGCTCAATCCCCGGTTGTTCTTCAACGGATATTATGCTCACGGTTGGAAGAGCCGGCAGGAATACTACAAGGCTGAAATGACATACTCGTTTCGCGACAACGAATATCTGGCGGATGAGTTTCCGCGGCGCAGCATATCGCTCATGTCGACGCGGGACATTGGCTATCCGGCCGACAGATTTCTCTCGACGGACAAGGACAACCTCTTCACGGCGCTCAAGTGGACTGACACTGGCGGCATGGTGCGTTACAACCGGCAGCAACTGAAGGCTGTCCGGGAGGAAGAGTGGGGGCTGAGGTCGACGCTGTCACTGACGGCCGAAGACAACGAACCCTGCGGAGGCTTGCGTTTTGTGACGCTGGCCGACCGCAAGGGAGCGGCTGCCGGTGACGCCACGGCGATAGCCTCGCGGCACATACGCACCACGGAGGTGCGCGGCGAGCTGCGTTATGCTCCCGGAGAGAAGTTTGTCAGCACGCGCCGGGGCCGTCGGTTGATCAATCTCGACGCACCGGTCCTGACCCTGAGCCATGCCACCGGACTGAACGGGGTGATGGGCGGACGTTACCGTTACAACCTGACGGAGGCCTCGTTCTTCAAGCGTGTGTGGGTCAAGAGCTGGGGAAAGGTGGACATCAGCCTTGCCGCCGGAGCACAGTGGAACCGTGTTCCGTTCCCGCTGCTCATCGTTCCGGCGTCCAATCTGTCGTATGTCATACAGAAAGACATGTTCAACCTGATGTCCAACATGGAGTTCCTGAACGACCGTTATGCCTCGGCGCATCTGTCGTGGGACCTCAACGGAAAAATCTTCAATCGTCTGCCGCTCATCCGCCAGCTCAAGTGGCGCGAATATATCGGCGTGAAAATGCTTTGGGGAGATCTCACGAACAAAAACAATCCCATGCTCCCGCAGAACGCCGGCAACGCCGTGCTGATGGCTTTCCCCGTCGGTTCGCATGTCATGGACCCTCATCGCCCATACGTCGAAGTGCTTGTCGGTGTCCACAACGTCTTCCGTTTCCTGCATATAGAGTATGTTCGGCGTCTCACCTACCTTAATTTGCCGACGGCGTCGAAGCATGGCGTGAGGTTTAAATTCAGCATGAAGTTCTGAGATTGGGATGATGTTGATCCAGAAAAAAGGCAAAATAAAAAAGGCTTAAAATTGTCTCCCGACAATATTAAGCCTCTGTTTTCTAACTAACTTATTATCAACTATTCATTACTCATTCTTACTTTCTGTTGCAAAGATATGAACATTTTGATTATATAAAGATTGTTTTATTGAAAAATCTCACGTAAACGTTTGCGCATTAAGCCTATTTTGAGTAAATTTGCAGGTGTAACCCTAATCTTTGTAAAGCAATCCTTAAATGTCAACGAATAAGCATCGGCCCTCCCTTAAAGATTTAGCAAAGGAACTTGGCGTGAGTATCGCCACTGTCAGTCGTGCCCTGCGGAACAGTCCGGAGATAGGCAAGGACATGCAGATGCGTGTGAAAGCGCTCGCGGAACAACTCAACTATCGCCCCAATCCTTTCGCGCGGAGTCTTCGCAGGGAAGCGCCGAAGATTATCGGAGTGGTGGTTCCAAACCTTGTGACCCACTACTACGCAGCTGTGCTCGATGGAATAGAGAGCGAAGCGGCCAAGGAGGGATATTCGGTCATCAGCGCCAATAGCCACGAGGACTTTGAGACGGAGGCCCGGACGGTTGACAACTTCATCGACATGCATGTCGAAGGCATCATCGCCTGCTTGGCGCAGAATACCACCGACTACTCCCATTTCGAGGAACTCAACCGCATGGGCATACCGCTGGTGTTCTTCGGACGCACATGTCTCACCGATATGTTCTCCTCGGTGACGGCCAACGGCGATGAAGCGGCGCAGTTAGCGACGCAACATCTCATCGACACGGGCAGCCGCCGCATTGCTTTCATCGGCGGACCGAACCACCTCGACATGGTGCGCCGCCGCAAACATGGTTATTTAGAGGCGCTCAGGGCGAGCCGGATACCGATAGACCGGGAGATGGTGGTGTGTGACAAAATCGACTATGAGCTTGCTCTGAGCTCGACAAAAGAGCTTCTTGCGCGTCCGGACCGTCCCGATGCCATCCTCGCTTTCAACGACATAATCACGTTTGCGGCATTTACGGCAATCAAGCAGTCGGGGCTTCGTATACCGGAAGATGTGGCTCTGATCGGTTTTACGGACGACAGGCACGCGGCATACGTCACTCCGCAGATGTCAGCCATAGAGGACCAGTCGCATCTGATGGGTGCCACGGCATGTCGGTTGTTGCTCCGTGCCATTGCCGGAGACCGCACGATATACCGTGAGATAGTGCCGCAAAGGCTCGTGATACGTGAGACTTCGGCGAAACGGAAATAATATCAGTAAGGAGTAAAAGGGAGATAAAAGGAGATAGAGGGAGATAAAGGACAACGGTCTTATTGTTTGACGACAATAGATATGTTCTTTATCTCCCTCTATCTCCTTTTATCTCCCTTTGTATTCCTCTATCTTCATTTTACTCCCTTTAACTCCTTATCTTATATTATTACGTTTGACAACAGGTAGCCGAGGTATGCCAGAAATGAGACGGTGAGCACAGCGCCTTCCCATCTTTCTACTGTATATCTGGTGAAAGAAAACAACCATACGGCAATGATGCTACTGCACATGACCGACAGGTCTGTGGCGGTGATACCGTTGAGTTGCATCGGACAGATGACGGCTGTCACACCGAGTATTGCGAGGATGTTGAAGACATTGCTGCCGATGACGTTTCCGATGGCAATGGCCGACTGGCCTTTGCGTGCGGCGACCACGCTTGTGGCCAATTCGGGCATTGATGTGCCGCCGGCCACGATGGTCAGGCCGATCACGCCGTCACTCACGCCGAGGTCGCGGGCCATCTCTGATGTCGCATTTACGAAGAGGTTGCTGCCCCCGATGAGACAGACGAGGCCCAGAATGACATATCCTAAACACCTTGCGACGCCCGGTCCGTCTGTTGCTGGCGTTGCCGTTGGCGTCGTGCCACCGCTTGTTGCCGTTCCGTTGTTGCTTCCTGCTGTTCCGTTGCTGCTTCCCGCCGTCCTCAGTGTGTAGATCATGAAGCATGCCATGCCGGCGAGCAATATGAAACCGTCGACGCGGCTTATGCTGTTGCCGGTGATATCAAATCCGTTGAAGCTGTCGAAGCAAAGAACGATGAGCAGCAGTGAGGCTGCAATGGCAAAGGGAATGTCTTTGCGTACCGTTGTCGCCGAAATCGTCATCGGTGCCACCATAGCGGCGCAGCCTACGATGAGCAGCGTGTTGAATATGTTGCTGCCCACGACATTGCCCACAGCCATGTCCGGCGTGCCTTTCAGTGCGGAGACGAGACTGACAAACAGTTCCGGTGCGGACGTTCCCGCGGCTACAATCGTCAGGCCTATCACCATTTCCGATATGTGCATGCGGCGTGCCAGCGAGGCTGCGCCGTCCGTCATTCGGTCTGCGCCCCAGAGGACGAGAGCCACACCTATTATAATATATATAATGTTTAGAAGCATTGTCGTATTGTCTTTTCAATCACCAGAGGATAATGCTGTTGCTCGAGGCGCCCGACTTTTGCGGCAATGTCCTCCGGCGAATCCTCCGGCAATACTTCCGTCCGGGCCTGAAAGATTATCTCTCCGCCGTCACACACCTCACTGACATAGTGTATCGTGATGCCCGTCTCGGTCTCGCCGTTGGCCTTGACAGCTTCGTGAATGTGGTGCCCGTACATGCCTTTGCCGCCGTATTTGGGCAGCAGGGCAGGGTGGATGTTGATGATGCGGCGGGGATAGCGTGCGATGAGAAACGGTGGTATCATCAGCAGAAAGCCTGCCAGCACGATGAAGTCGATGTCGTGTCGTTCCATCATGTCGGTCAGGCTTTGTTCGTCTCTGAATGTTGTTTTGTCCATGACCACGGTCGGTACTCCTAATGAGGCTGCCCTTACGAGGGCGTAGGCATCCGTCCGGTTGCTCAGGACGAGTTTCACGTGTATGTCCGGATTGCCGTCAAAGTGACGTATGATGTTCTCGCAGTTGGTGCCGTTGCCCGACACGAATATGGCAATGTTTGTCATGAACTGTGGTCTGTGGTCGATGGATGTTAATAGCCGAATGTATATGTTACCGAAGTGGGCGTCCTGTCGTCTCCCTCCAACGGTGTGCGCGTCACGGTCATTGTATTTATGCTGCCGTCGGCGTTTTCCGTTGTCTCCACCGTCAGCAAGAGTTCCTTTGACTTGGCCTCGGAAATGACACTGCTGTTGCGGGCAAACTTATACAAAGACACCAGCGTGTAGGGGTTGCACTCCTCTATGCCAAGCAGCAGTTGGTTGATGTCCAGCGACTGCCGGCGGTTGTCTCTCTCGCTGTAATGTAGTTCGAGCATTGCTTCCACAATGTTGCCGTCGGCGTATTTGTGGCGATACCGGAGACTGTCGGCATTGTGTATTCCATCGGCAGCGAGGCTCTGCTTGTTGTTCAGCTTGAGTGCCTGCACGGTGTATTCGCCGCCTTGGAAGTGTTCCTCGATGTTGAATACGGTGGCGCTGCCGCCGATGTATCCCTGGTCGTAATATCCGACCGTGTCCGTGGCCGACGTCAGTGTCGTCGGTTGGTAGCCCGTGCCATATTTTGCCGTGAGCGTTGTCCCGTTGGGGAGGGCTGCTCTCTTGGCGAACACGGTGATTGTGCTGTCGGCATTGTCGCTGTAGCTTATCTCAAGACTTCTCACCAGCGTCCCGTTCTTCTCCATCGTCAGCGCCGTGGGACGGTATTGGGAGTCATAGTCGGCCGTGATGAGGCTGCCGTCGGAGCCCTCGATGTGTCTGATGGTGGCCGCGTTGCCCAGCGTGCCGTCTCCGCGTGTGGCGTACTGAGGGATTATGAAGTTGACTTTGACGTCTCCGTTTCCGTTGTCCTGAAGCGTGAAGTTAGCTTGACGCGCCTCTCCTGTCGTATTCTGGCCTATGGTAAACGGTATCTGGTATATCATGTTAGCCTGGCCTTCCATTGTCTGCAGATGACACCAGTCGTTGCCGCTGTTCTGAATGATGTGCCAGTTGCCGTAGGTGGCAAACATGATAGCTCCATCCGTATTGTTTGCGTAGGACACTGTCGTGGCTACTCTGGAGAATCCGGCATTTTCCGTCTCGCCATCGATACATGCCGTGAGCATCGGCAGCAATGCGGCTGCGGCGATCAGGTTCTTTAATGTCTTCATACTGATATGCTTTTGTTTGATTATAAAAGTCGGTAGCTTTCAGTCTTCTTCGTCGTCATCCCAAGAGTCGAAGCCTTCGGATGACGGTCCGATGAAGGCGTCGAGCGAGCGTCGTTCCTTCTTTGTGGGGCGTCCGGTGCCGCGTGCGCGGTCGACGAAACCGCTGATGCGGTTCATCTCGAGCAGTTCATACTGGTCCGGCGTGGTCACGTTCTCGTAGATTTCGGGTATGAGCTTGGCTCCCACGCGCTGTTCTATCGGTTTGATGACGCGGAAGGAGTATGTCACCGGCGGCTTTCTGACGGCCACGACATCGCCCGCCTTGACCGTGCGTGAGGGTTTGGCGTTGGCTCCGCCGATGGTCACGCGGCCGTTTTTGCAGGCGTCGGCGGCGATGGAGCGGGTTTTGAAGATGCGTGCCGCCCAGAGCCATTTGTCGATTCTTGCCTCTTCTGTCATGGCTTATTTCTTTTTGTTGAAAGCGTTCATCGTGAAGTCCACGCCCGCCAGGACAAAGCTCTTGATCATCTCGCAGGCCGTCTCGATCTTCGGTTCCAGCACCCGGGTGTCCTCGTCGTCATATCGTCCGAGCACCCATTGGACCTGCATCCCGCGTGGGAAGTCGTTGCCGATGCCAACGCGCAGACGGCAGTAGCGGTCGGTACCGAGCACGGACTGGATGTTTCCGAGGCCGTTGTGGCCGGCATTGCTGCCGGCGGGCTTGAGGCGTAGCGTGCCGAGTGGCAGAGCCAGGTCGTCAACGATGACGAGCAGATGTTCCAGCGGGATGTTCTCCTTGTTCATCCAGTAGCGCACGGCGTTGCCGCTGAGGTTCATGTATGTGCTCGGCTTGAGCAGCGTCACCTTGCGCCCCTTGATGCTCGTCTCGGCCACGAAGCCGTAGCGGCGGTCTTCAAAAACAATATTGGACGCCTTAGCAAAAGCGTCCAATACCATAAATCCTGTGTTATGTCGGGTCAGGTCGTATTCACTTCCGACGTTCCCCAGACCAACAATCAAGTATTTCTCCATTACTTACCTGCTGCTTCAGCTGCCGCTGCAGACCTTGATGCACGTGTAGCCTTAACCGAGCATACGATAACCTCGGCCGGTGTGGCGATCTCGAGACCCTCGAAGCTGAGTTCGCCGACCTTGATGCTCTTACCGAGCTTGAGGTTGGTGACGTCGATGTCAAGGTGCTCCGGAATAATCTGATAGGGAGCCGTAACGTTGATTTTGCGGATAGAGAGGTTGATGCGGCCACCGTCGCGTACACCCTGTGCCAGACCGTTGAGGCGGACGGGGATACCGATTGTGATGGGCTTCTGGTCGTTGACCTCATAGAAGTCTACGTGGAGCAGGGCGTCCGTTACCGGGTGGAACTGGAGTTCCTTCAGTACGGCAGTGTGGCTCTCGCCGTCGATGTTGAGGTTGACGACATAGATGTGGGGAGTGTAGACAATCTTGCGGAGCTCGGTCATTGACACTGCGAATGACATAGCCTCGGGCAGACCGTTTTCGCCTTTCTTCTCTCCATACATGTTGCAGGGCACGAGTCCCTCCTTGCGCATCAGCTTTGAAGCCTTCTTGCCTGTTTCGGTGCGCTTCTGACCGTTTACTACGATTTCTTTCATAATGTGTTACTCTAAATTAAGTTTGAAAAAATGTTCTTTTGCTCAATTCACCATCACACGAATTTTTTCGATGTGCTTTGAAAAAGCGGTGCAAAGGTACGCATTTTCCTGCAATCGTGCAAGTGAATAGCTGATTTTTTGGGAGTTGTTAAGGTGTTTGAGAGTTTAATTAAAGAGTTTTAGGAGTTGTCGCGGCTTGACTCCTTGATATCTAAAAACACTCTTAATAAATACTAAAATGTCCGCATAATTCACAAATTTACGTACTTTTACGTTCGCAAAAGAGTGGTTAATGTCTGTTAATTTCGGCCGTTTTACGTCACCGTCGCCATGTCGTTGCGAGCCGTAAGGGCCCCGTTGGTCTCTGACGGCATGCTTGTTGTTGTGCAACGAGCACGCCGTTGCGATGCAACGAGCGCCCCGTTGCAAGGCCGTAAGGCCCTTATTGCTCGGTCGGAAAAATCGGATTTTGAAGCTGTTGTTTGTAAGTAACTGAATATCAGTGGTTTCTGATTTTGCTCGAAAAATGGCCATTTTTGCGTCATAATTCGCAAAATGAAGTCCGGAAACGAATTAACTATTGTTAAAGTAAACTATATTGACAGTAAAATCGTGTCTCGCCGCGGCCGCTTTTACAATTATTTATATGAAAAATGACAATATTTCGGCAAAAATCTTGCAGCTTCGCAGAATTTTCTCTAAATTTGCACACAAATACGGCCCGGTGGTTACCATCGGACACTTTTAGGATTGGAGAATCTACAAACGACGACACATATAGACATACAGCATATATGATAAACCGCGAAATTATAAGGGTCAAGACCGTCCAGTTAACCTATGCCTACTATCAAAACGGCAACAAGAACATCGAATCCGCAGAAAAAGAGCTTTTTTTTAGCCTCTCCAAGGCATACGATCTCTACAACTATCTGCTTGCACTGATAGTGGCCGTGACGAAAGAGTCAAGACGTCACCTCGAGGTGGCGCAGGCCAAAGCCACACGCGAAGGTACCGAAATGCCGTCGCAGAAGTTTGCATACAACAAGTTTGCCCTGCAGCTTGAGGAAAACCGCATGCTCAACGACTTCATGGAAGCACAGAAGAAGTCATGGTCGACAGAACCGGAGTTTCTCCGCAAACTCTATCTTCAGATAACGGAAAGCCAGATCTATCAGGACTACATGGCCGATCCGGACGACTCGTATGCCGCCGACCGCGAACTGTGGCGCAAAATCTACCGCACTCTCATACAGGACAACACCGCTCTCGACGCCATCCTCGAGGAGCAGAGCCTCTACTGGAATGACGACAAAGAGATAGTTGACACGTTTGTTCTCAAGACCATCAAGCGTTTTGACGAGAAGAGCGGTTCGCGCCAGGAGTTGCTCCCAGAATACGACAGCGAGGAGGAACGCGAGTACGCACGCAAACTCTTCCGCGCGACCATAATGAATGCCGACGAATATCAGAGTTTCATGAGCGAGGCTTCGCGCAATTGGGACTTCAACCGACTGGCCTACATGGACGTCGTGATCATGCAGATAGCCATAGCGGAGATGATGACTTTCCCCAGCATACCCGTCAGCGTGAGCATCAACGAGTTTGTCGACATCGCCAAACTCTACAGCACACCGCGTAGCGGAGGCTACATCAACGGCATGCTCGACGCCATCGCACGCCATCTGATAGACAGCGGACGGCTGCTCAAGCGCATGGACGAACCCCGTGCGGGCAAGAAAAAACCTGCCACGGAAGAGAATGACGGACAGAAATAAACCTAAAAACAGAATATGACAGCAAATCTTATCATGGCTGCACAGGCAGCACAAGGAGGCTCGGGCATGAGCATGATCCTTATGATGGTGGCCATCTTTGCCATCATGTACTTCTTCATGATACGCCCGCAGCAGAAGAGGCAGAAGGAGATACAGAAGTTTCAGAACTCGCTCACCGAAGGTGCGCAGGTCGTCACCGGAGGCGGCATCTACGGCACGGTACGAAAGATAGACCTCGTGGCCAACGTCGTTGAGGTGGAGATAGCGCGCGGCGTCATCGTACGCGTCGACAAAGGATACGTCTTCAAGGACATGGCGAGCACATCCGCACAAGCCAAATGACACCCGTACAGGGGAATGTAAAACCCGTACAGGGCCGATAAATGAGCAAGACACGCAGCATATATCATATCATCAGGAACTTCCTGTTCAGTTCGGTGAACAAGGAGTTTCTGATTTTTTTGTCCTTTCTCGCCCTCTCCGGCGTCTTCTGGCTCATGATGACGCTCAACGAGACCTACGAGCAGGAACTGAAGATACCCGTGCGTATCGTCAACGTTCCGCAGAACGTGGTCCTCACGTCCGACGCCACCGACACCGTGCGCGTCACACTGAGCGACAAGGGATTCATGTTGTTGGGATATATGTATGGTGACATGCTGCGCCCGATAAAGCTCAACTTCAAGAACTACATGCGCAACCAGAGCCCCGTCTCCATTTCGGCGGCCGAAATCCAGCGCATGGCCTATCAGCAGCTGTCCGCATCGACAAAGATCGTCAGCATCAAACCGGACCGCCTTGAGTTCTTCTTCAACTACGGACTGCGTAAGCGCGTGCCCGTCAAGTGGAGCGGGAGGGTCCTGCCGGAACATCTTTACTTCATTTCCAACGTCGAATACCGGCCTGACAGCGTCGACGTCTATGCTTCTCAGGAACGCCTGGACAGCATCAACGTTGTCTACACCGAACCTCTCAACTACGCCAACTTCCGCGACACGCTGTCTTTGAGTTGCGGTCTGCAGAAGATGAAAGGTGTCAAGTGTGTGCCCGAAAAGGTCGGCGTGGTCTTCTATACCGACGTCCTCACCGAAGCACGGATAGACAACATCCCCGTCCGCGGCATCAACATGCCGGAAGGCAAGGTGCTCCGGACATTCCCGGCAAAGGTCGCTGTCAAGTTCGTCACCGGCGTGAGCCAGTTCCGCGGGCTTAGTGCGGCCGACTTCACGGTCGTCGTCGACTACAAGGACATCGTGGCCCATCCCTCCGACAAGTGTACGCTCTATCTCAAGACCGTACCGCAAGGCATATCGCGCGTGGCGTTGGAGACACAGATGGTCGACTATCTCATCGAGGAGGAATAGGCTTTAATCGTGGAAGAACAATCTTTTAATAGAAGAGAGCAATCTTTTAACAGAGAAAGAATGGCGGAACGGCAGACATTCAAGATAGGTATAACGGGAGGGATAGGTAGCGGAAAGAGTTTCGTGTGCGCCCAACTGGCCCGGCGTGGCATCACCGTCTACGACTGCGACAGCGCCGCCAAGCGCATCATGCGTTCTTCAGACACTGTGCGCACAGCTCTGACGCGGCTCATAGGGCCGGAGACATACACCGGCGACGGCCTGCTCAACAAGGCGGCGGTCGCTGCTTATCTTTTGGCTTCGCCCCAAAACGCACGTGCCATCGACGCCATCGTCCACCCCGCCGTGGCCGCCGACTTCCGACAGAGCGGCAACGAGTGGATGGAGTGCGCCATATTGTTTGAGTCGGGCTTCGACCGGCTCGTCGACCGCGTCGTTGTCGTCACCGCACCGGAGGATGTCCGCATCCGCCGCGTCATGGAGCGGGACGGCATTGCGCGTGAGAAGGCACTCGAATGGATGGCCCGCCAGTGGCCGCAGGACGAAGTCCGGCGGCGCGCCGACCACGAAATCGTCAACGACGGCGTGGCCGACATCGGACAACAGATAGACGAATTAATCATTAAATTGAAATAAAAACATAACAGAAAATCATGTTACAGACAATCTTAGCAATCTCGGGAAAGCCCGGACTCTACAAGTTAGTATCAAGAGCAAAGAACAGTCTCATCGTCGAAGTGCTTGACGAGACACACCGTCGCATGCCGGCGTTCGCCACCGACCGCATCACTTCGCTGGCCGACATCGCCATGTACACCGACACCGACGATGTCCCCTTGCACAAAGTGCTCACCAGTCTGAAGACACTCGAAGACGGCAAGGCTGCAAGCATAGACATAAAGAAAGCCTCTGGCGACGAACTGCGCGAGTATTTCGCAAAGGTTCTGCCTGATTTCGACCGCGACCGGGTGCACAACAGCGACATCAAGAAGCTCCTCCAGTGGTATAACATCCTCATTGCCAACGGCATCTCTGACTTTGACAACGAGCTTGCACCCACCGAGGGAGACAACATCGACGACCGTAAGGAAGACTGATGGGCCGCTCCGGAAAGCCATCTAACGACCGCCCCGCGTCGCCGAAAAAGTCTTCCGGGACGCCTGTTACCGTACGCCCGGCGTCGCTCAAGGACATTGCCTCACGGCTCGGCATCAGCATTGCCACCGTGAGCAGGGCGTTGCAGGGCAGTCCTGCCGTCAGCAGCCGGACGCGGGAGCGTGTCATGGAGGCAGCCCGTGAGATGCACTATGCCAAAAATTTCATCGCCGACAGCCTGCGCAGTGGATCACTGCCGGTTGTCGGCGTTATTGTTCCCCACGGCGTGACGTTGTTCTACTCGTCCGTTCTCGACGGCATCGAGAGCGTGGCGGCCCGCGAGGGTTATGCCGTCATCAGCATGAACTCGCACGAAAGCTATGAGGAAGAGTGCCGCAACGTCCGCAGTCTCGCCGCTTTCCATGTGGCGGGAGTCATCGCCAGCGTGACGCAGGAGACGGAAGACTGCGCCCATTTCGACGCACTTGCAGCCGAGGGCATACCCGTCGTGTTTGTGGCGCGTGCCATCGGTGGCGCACAATCAAAGGGAGAAGGCGCCGACTATTCATCCGTGACTGCCGACAGCGTTGAAGCTGCGCGCCGTGCCACCCTCCATTTAGTGAGACAGGGCTGCCGCCGCATCGCCATACTGTGCGGACCGGGACGCCTCCGGATGGTCGCCGAGCGCAAGCACGGCTATATCGAGGCCCTCCATGAGTCCGGTCTGCCCGTCCGTCCCGACTATGTTGCTTACAGTGACATCGACACGGCGTCGGCCATCGGCGTCACCGACGCTCTGATGGACCTTCCCGAACCGCCTGACGCCATCCTCGCGCTCAACGACACGTTGCTCTTTGCGGCCATGAAAGCCCTTAAACGGCGAGGTCTCGACATGCCCCGTGATGTCGCACTGATGGGTTTTAGCGACGTGGAATATGCCGCCGATGTCACTCCTTCGCTGTCGACCATTGAGGACCGCAGCCGCCAGATGGGTGAAGAAGCATGCCAAACGCTCATCGACCACCTGCGCGGCAACATTCGCCCAATACATAAAATCGTCCCGACGGTGCAGCGAATACGGGAAAGCAGCCGGCGAAACAAGTCATGAAACCAATGCACTTGGGGAATAAAACCGACATACATATATTATAAAACAGATACGCATATAACACAAATGCGGCTTGAACATAATCGTTTCAAGCCGCATTTTCATTATGAAAAAGTTTATTGAGGTTTTGTCTTAGAATCCCATCGGACCTCCGAAGCCGCCTCCGCCACCGCGATTGCCACCCCGTTGGCCGCGTCCTCCGCGCCCCGGTCTGTTTCCGTCGGGTCCATCGCCGCCCGGACCGCGGCGCATCTGCTCCCTTGCAGCCTTGCCGCCGAAGAGGTTGAGACGGTAGACGACATGCAGCATGGCGTAGTTTGTGATTGAGTTATATTCCGTGTCGGTACGTCCCATTGAGTTTATAGCGCGGCTGATGTTCGACTGTTCGTGCAGAATGTCGTAGAACTGGAGCATCACGATCAGGTTTCTGCCTTTCAGGAAGCTGTGACTCATCTGTACGTTCCATATCAGTTCGTTGGTGTTGAGGCTTTCGTCGTTGTATCCCCGGCGGCTGTTCATGTTCAGGTCCGTCGACAGCGATGTGCCCCAAGGCATGGTCAGATTGGTGTTGAAGCCGTAGGAGTATCTCCAAGTGTCGAGATTGCTGTTTGGCTGGAGCTTGTTTGATGAGTGATTGTATTCCACCGTACCGTTCACTTCAAACTCGATCCACTCGTTGCGGTAGCTTGCAGCCAGACGTTCGTTTATCGAAGTGCTCTTTGTTGTCGACTTCACCGTGTTGCCGTCGCGGTGCAGGTCGAGATAACCGACGCTGTTGGTGTATCCGAATCCGGTCGTCGTGTTGACGTTGAAGTAGCCGGTCGTGTCGATTGCGATGTTGTAGAAGCCGTCACCGTTGATGCTCCAGTTGCCGTTGATGTTCTCCGGCCGGCTGGTGCGTCCACCCGTGACGGGGTCGTAGGTGACCTTGTTGGCGATGCTGTTGTTGACGGTTTGGAAGCGCAGGTTTGCTCCCATGCCCTGCTGGTGGTTCTGGATGTAGTTGTTGTATCTGATGAAGAAGTTGTTGGAGAACGACGGTTTCAGTCCCGGGTTACCCTTTGTGATGCTCAGCGGGTTGCTGTCGTCCGTGATGTCGAGCAGGTCGGTCATGCTCGGTTGGCTTGTCCGTCCGCGATAGTTGAATCGCAGTTGGCTCACCTTCGATATCTTCCATCGGAAGTCGGCCGTCGGGGTGAAGTTTGTCACCGTTCTGACGGTGTCGGCATTGTGGCCCTTATAGTGCTGGACGAAGTGCGTCTTCTGCGGCATGAGGGTCAGTCCGACGTTGAAGTTGTATGCCTTGCGGATGATGCGGAGCATCACCTGGATGTCATGTATGTAGTTGGTGTATTCCGAGAAGCGGCTCAAGTCGCGGTCGAGATAGCTCTCAAACGGGTTCTCGAGGCGCGCGAGATAGCTGTCCCATCCGCGGTAGAACGGGCTGAGGCCGTCGAAGTAGTCTTCGCCGAGATTGCTGAAGTCGTATGTCGAGCGGTCACTTTTGGTGTATTTATATTGGAATTCGTAGCTGAACTGCAGGAACGTGGCTTTCATTATAGGCTCGCTGTAAGTCGCCCGGATGCTGTAGTTGTAGTTCTTCTGCGGTGTGAGATTATATCTGTTGGTCTGATATGTCGAGTCGAGGCCCAGATGGTTTTTCTTCTGATACAGGTGTACGTTGTTGGCCTGCAGGCTTTTGCTTCCGCTTTCGCTGTAGCTGCCGTTCACTTGGAGTGTGACGTTGCGTCCGGTGTTGCTCAGCCGGCGGTTCAGCTGGAGCATACCGCCGACGTTCTTTGAGTCGCTGTAACTGATGGAGTTGTTTCTCCGGCTGTTGACTATGAGGTCCATGTCTCCCAGCATGTCCAGAGCGTCGGGCGACAGCGGGTCGGACGTGTAGAGGAACGGATCTTCATTGAATGTTCCGGAACTGCTCATAGAGCTTCCGTCGTTGGTGCTGTAACTGAAGTTCGGTCGGAACGAGATGGTCGTCATCGTGTCCGGTTGCCATTCCAGACGCATCTGTCCGTTCCAGGAGTTGCTGCGCGAATAGTTTTGGTTGCGGCTGTTGCCGAACGATCCTGTCGTGCTGACAAAGTGCTCCGTTGACGATTTTGTCCACGTGTCTCCGTCGCTGTGGTTCCAGCGCAGGCTGGCGTCAAACTTCAGTTTGTCCTTTTTCTCGTAGTTCAGATTGACGCCGGCCATCTTGGGAGCCGTCAGTCCGCGTCGTCCGGCACCGCCTCCGCGTCGTCCGCCTCCGAATCCCATGCCGCCGACGTTGTTGGCGTTGAACATTCCCATCACTCTCAGGTCACTGTTCATCTGTGCCGCCATCATGCGGGCCGCATAACGTTCACGAGTTCCGGCCGCGAGGTCGGCGTTGGACATAAATCCGCGGTTCATGCCCTTCTTGATTCCGAAGTCGAGCACGGTTTGGTCGTTGCCGTCGTCGATGCCCGAGATGCGCGACAGGTCGCTCTTCTCGTCGTAAGCCTTAATCTTTTCTATGATTGACGTAGGCAGATTTTTCAGTGCCGTCTTGGTGTCGCCGGTCATAAACTCCTTGCCGTCGACGAGAATCTTTTTGACTTCCTTTCCGTTGATCTTGATGTTGCCGTCGTCGTCCATCTGTGCTCCGGGCAGCCTCTTGACCAGTTCCTCCACGACCGAGCCTTCCGGTGTGCGATAGGCCGCTGCATTATATATAAAGGTGTCCTCCTTTGTCGTCACCTTGGCTGCGTGTCCCGTTGCGACAGCCCCTTTGAGCATGATGGCATCCACGCTCATGGCCAGCGTCCCCAGCCCGGCGTTTTTGCCGCCAGCGATTGTCACGTTGCGCGTCAATGTCTTAAATCCGACACTCGTCACCTTCAGTATGTACTGTCCGTCGGCCGGTGCCGTGAGTTTGAAAGAGCCGTTGTCGGCCGTCAGCCCGCCTACGGCCATCGTGCTGTCCTTACGCAGCAGCTGTACGGTGGTCAAGGACAGGGGCTCTTTTGTGTCGCTCTCGACAACCGTTCCTGTCACGGCGCGTTGGGCCATTGCGGCGAAAGAGGATGCCATGAGAATGGTCATCAGCAGTAGAAGTCTTTTCATCTGTTTTGATTAATAGTCGTTTTGATTCACTTTATACGCCCTTATGACGTGACATTTTCACAAACGTTTAATCGGGGAAGTAATTTTTTAAGGCTCATCCGGTATTTGGAGTTATATAATACATATCTTTAGCTCTGTCTATATCAATACAACAATCTCATTTGGAAACCTTTATGTGTGGTAATCTTAGTCCCCTCCTCTGAAGGAGGGGTTAGGGGTGGTTAGTCAATAACCGTCTGAAAATCATCGCTCTGAATGAACGTGGATGTCTAACCACCCCTAACCCCTCCTTCAGAGGAGGGGACTGAGATTACCACACATAAAGGTTTCCAAATGAGATTGATGTGTTGGTATTATTTAAAATATCACTTCAAATGACAGATGAGCCTTTTTTAAGCCGCAAGGCGCGAAAAGTTTTTAGAGCAAGGCGCGATTTTTTAACGCAAAGCGAGCAAATACGCAAAATAAGAAGAGGCGGAGACGCAAGTGACATGGGTCATTATTTTTTATACTAAGGTATTGTTGTTGAATAATAAGAGACATCTTTGTCATGAAAATTCTGAATTTAACCGCGTTTTTCAGGGGTACTTTTGAAAATATTTCGGCCTCGCTCCCAAATTTTCAAATCCTGCGAAGGTCAAAATCGGGGCGATTTCTCGACGGGAAAATCGATGTTTTTGCAAAACGTTGTTACACAATCACTTACAAATAGGCGACCCCCTCTGACTCCCCCAAAGGGGGAGCTTGGGCTTCCCGTAAGGGCCTCCTTGCATTGCAACGGGGCCCTTACGGCATTGCAACGGCAGCCCCGTTGCAACCCAACGGGCACGCCGTTGCAGGGTCGCGGGGCCGCTATTGCACGAAAACGAGCGCTTTTTGCTCCTTTTTCGGCATTCAAAAACTCGCGAAGTTTTGTAAAAAAGAACAGCCGTAAGGGCCTTATGGCCCCCTCCGGCTCCCCAAAAGGGGAGAGACCTGCGGCTTCTCAACCTCCTTCTGAATGTAATAAGGCCCTTATTGGTCACGAGAAAGCAAATCTTTGAGCATTTTTCTGAACGCGATTTTGTAAATAAAAACAACATGTTTTTCGGTCGTCTTTCGTCATTCTTCAATTTTTGATGTATCTTTGCAAAGGGTAAACCTCACCCGACATACAATGATTATGGAACGACAGAACGTAGTAATATCCGACAACCTTGAGAGAGTGCTCGGCGAAGCCATCGCCCGTGAACCCCACGACCTGCTTTTCGTGCTCACCGACGAGACCACGCGACGACTCTGTCTGCCACTCGTAGAGGGCATGGACTGTTTGAAGAATGTGCGTCATATAACCATCGCCGCCGGCGACACGGCCAAGACCGTCGACAGTCTTGCCCATGTCTGGGGCGAACTGGGCCGCTTGGGAGGCACGCGCCACTCGCTGCTGGTCAATCTCGGTGGCGGCATGGTCACCGATCTTGGCGGTTTCGCTGCGTCGACCTTCAAGCGCGGCATAGGCTATATCAACATCCCGACGACACTGCTGTCGATGGTCGACGCATCCGTCGGAGGTAAGACGGGAGTCAATTTCGGCGGCCTGAAGAATGAAGTTGGCGTCTTCAACAACGCACGTACGGTCATCCTCGACACCCGCTTCTTGGCCACGATGGACACGGAAAACATGCTCTCCGGCTATGCCGAGATGCTCAAGCACGGACTGATCAGCGACGAGAGGATGTGGGCGTCGCTCATCAACTACGACATCACCACCCCCGATCTCGACCAGTTGCAGACAATGGTCGCCGAGTCTGTGGCCGTCAAGGAGCGCGTCGTCGAGGAGGACCCGACGGAGCGCGGCCTGCGCAAGGTGCTCAATCTGGGCCACACCGTCGGCCATGCCTTCGAGTCGCTGGCCATGCGTCGCGGCGCCCCCGTGCTCCACGGTTATGCCGTGGCGTGGGGACTGGTCTGCGAACTCTATCTGAGCACGGTCAAGGAGGGCTTCCCCGTCGACCGTATGCGTCAGACGGTGGACTTCATCAACCGCCACTACGGCCGTATGACAATCACCTGCGACGACTACGACGAACTCATCGAACTGATGACGCACGACAAGAAGAACACAGCGGGCGTCATCAACTTCGCCCTGCTCTCCGACATCGGCGGCATCCGGCTCGACCGGACCGCCACGCAAGAGGAAATCCGTGAGGCGCTCGACTTCTACCGCGAGGGATGCTGAGGGACGGACGCAATCGGTCCGTACGACATCGGGAGTGACATGTGTTCATCCTCATAAATATATACAGTATGCTCCTCCTCTCCAAATACCGGACGAACCCCGTGGATTGCGGGTTAAATGACCTTAACACTGCGAATAAACCGTGGACAAGATAACGTATATTCAGAATAATTTATTAAATTTGCAGCCATAACAGGAATATATATATTCGATATTACATAACTTATGAACGTTTTAGAGTTAAGTGAACAGGAAATCGGCAGACGCCAGAGTCTGCAGGAGTTGCGCAACATGGGCATCGACCCCTATCCCGCAGCGGAATATCCCACCAATGCTTTTTCTACAGATATAAAGAATGAGTTCAGCGATGACGCCGAGCCACGTCAGGTCTGCATCGCCGGACGACTGATGAGCCGCCGCGTGATGGGCAAGGCCAGCTTCGCCGAACTGCAGGATTCGAAAGGCCGCATACAGGTCTATATCACCCGCGACGATATCTGCCCGGGTGAAGACAAGGACTTATATAATAAGGTATTCAAGAAATTGATGGACATCGGTGACTTCATCGGTGTGCGCGGCTATGCTTTCCGCACGCAGACGGGCGAAATCTCCGTGCATGCGCAGGAGCTGACGATGCTCTCGAAGAGCCTCAAACCGCTGCCTATCGTCAAGTATAAGGACGGTGTGGCATACGACAAGTTTGACGATCCGGAGCTGCGCTACCGCCAGCGCTACGTCGACCTCGTGGTCAACGACGGCGTCAAGGAGACATTTGAGAAGCGTGCCACCATACTGCGCACGATGCGTCAGGTCTTCGACGAGGCCGGATTTACCGAAGTCGAGACACCCATCCTCCAGCAGATTGCCGGTGGAGCGAGCGCCCGCCCGTTCATCACACACCACAACGCGCTCAATACGGACCTCTATCTGCGCATCGCCACAGAGCTGTATCTGAAGCGGCTCATCGTCGGCGGATTTGAGGGCGTCTATGAGATTGGCCGCAACTTCCGCAACGAGGGCATGGACCGCAGCCACAATCCGGAGTTCACATGCATGGAACTCTATGTCAGCTACAAGGACTACAACTGGATGATGGCCTTCACCGAGCAGTTGCTCGAGAAGATCTGCATCGCCGTCAACGGTACAACGGAGGTGAAGATTGGCGACAATGTCGTCAGCTTCAAGGCTCCATACCGCCGTCTGCCCATACTTGAGGCCATCAAGGAGAAGTCCGGCCATGATCTCGAGGGCAAAAGCGAAGAGGAAATCCGCGAGATAGCAAAATCGCTCGGCATCGAAGACACGGAGACGATGGGCAAGGGCAAGCTCATCGACGAGATATTCGGAGAGACAGCCGAGGGCACGTTCATACAGCCTACGTTCATCACCGACTATCCCGTCGAGATGTCGCCGCTGACAAAGATGCACCGCTCAAAGCCCGGACTGACCGAGCGCTTCGAGCTGATGGTCAACGGCAAGGAGCTGGCCAACGCCTACTCCGAGCTCAACGACCCGATCGATCAGGAGGAGCGATTCATCGAGCAGATGCGTCTCGCTGACAAGGGAGACGACGAGGCTATGGTCATCGACCACGACTTCCTCCGCGCTTTGCAGTATGGTATGCCGCCGACGAGCGGTATCGGTATCGGCATCGACCGTCTGGCCATCCTCATGACCGGCCAGCCCACGATACAGGAAGTGCTGCTCTTCCCGACGATGAAGCCGGAGAAGAAGGCCCCGAAGAGCACCGCGGCCGAATGGGCTGCCGTCGGAGTGGGAGAGGAGTGGGTGCCTTTGCTGAACAAGTGCGGCTACTATCTCGTCTCGGACATTCGCGAACTGAACCCGCAGAAGCTCCAGCAGGATGTCTGCGGTGTAAACAAGAAGTACAAGCTGGGCCTCGAAAATCCGAAGGTGGAGGAGTTTGCGGCTTGGATAGAGAAAGCGAAAGAATAATGACGAATTAGGAATTAGGAATGACGAGTTGTCGGCCTGCGGCCGATGATGAATTATTAATTATGAATTATGCCTGTGGGGAAAATTCGTAATTCAATAATTCCAAATCGCACAAAGTGCGACAACTCGTAATTCGTAATTCAAAACTCGTAATTCCTTATGTTTACCTGCGGAAAAATAGCGATAATCGGTGGCGGAAGCTGGGCTACGGCGATTGCCAAGATCGTGGTGGGACACACCCATCATATCGGATGGTATATGCGTCGCGATGACCGTATCGAGGATTTCCGCCGACTGGGACACAATCCGGCATACCTGATGAGCGTGCGGTTCAATATCGACGAGATATTCTTCTCGAGCGATATCAACAAGATTGTGCAGAACTATGACACCCTCGTGTTTGTAACTCCATCCCCATACGTGAAAAACCACCTGAAGAAACTCAAGAGCCGGTTGAAGGACAAGTATGTCATAACGGCCATCAAGGGCATCGTGCCTGACGAAAACCTTGCCGTCTCGGAGTATTTCCATCAGGTTTATGACGTCCCATACGAAAATCTGGCCTGCCTCGGCGGCCCTTCCCATGCTGAGGAAGTGGCTTTGGAGCGCCTTTCATATCTCACCGTAGCATGCAGCGACAGGGATAAAGCCCATGCCTTTGCTGACGTGCTCACCAGCGACTACATCAAGACAAAGACCAGCACGGACGTCATCGGCATCGAATATGCGTCGGTCCTGAAGAACGTCTACGCCATAGCCGCCGGCATCTGCAGCGGTCTTAAATTCGGTGACAACTTCCAGGCCGTGCTCATGTCCAACGCCGTGCAGGAGATGGCCCGCTTCCTTCAGGCTGTCCACCCCATCGAACGCAGTGTCTACGACTCTGTCTATCTCGGCGACCTGCTCGTCACGGGCTACAGCAATTTCTCTCGTAACCGCACGTTCGGCACCATGATCGGCAAGGGATATAGCGTCAAGAGTGCGCAGATAGAGATGGAAATGATTGCCGAAGGATACTTCGGAACGAAGTGCATGAAGGAAATCAACCGTCACATGCACGTCAACATGCCTATCCTCGACGCCGTATATAATATATTGTATGAGCGTATAAGCCCTCAGATAGAAATAAAACTGCTGACCGACTCTTTCAGATGAAACAACAAACCAATTTTAATTGATTATGAAAAATATCAGCTTAGACATTACCAAAGCCGCCCAGTTCCTCAAGGAGGGCGCAGTGAAAGCGTATGAACCCAAAGTCAAGGCCGCACAGGAAGCCCTCGAAAACGGCACCTGCCCGGGCAATGATTTCCTCGGATGGCTCCATCTTCCGTCGTCGATAACACCTGAGTTCATCAAGGAAATACAGGCTTGTGCCGACGTACTGCGCAGCAACTGCGAAGTTGTTGTTGTCGCAGGTATCGGCGGAAGCTATCTCGGCGCACGCGCAGTCATCGAAGCTCTCGGCAATTCGTTCGCATGGCTCGTCGGTGACAAGACCAATCCGACAATCTTGTTTGCCGGCAACAACATCGGTGAAGACTATCTCGCTGAGCTGACCGACTATCTGAAAGACAAGAAGTTCGGCGTCATAAATATCTCAAAGTCCGGTACAACGACCGAAACCGCGCTCACGTTCCGTCTTCTCAAGAAACAGTGTGAGGAGCAGCGCGGCAAGGAAGAGGCCCGGAAGGTCATCGTGGCCGTAACCGATGCAAAGAAGGGCGCAGCCCGCACATGCGCCGACAAGGAGGGATACACATCCTTCATCATCCCCGACAATGTCGGCGGACGTTTCTCCGTGCTCACTCCGGTGGGTTTGTTGCCCATCGCTTGCGCCGGATTTGACATTGCAAAGCTCGTCGGCGGTGCTGCCGATATGGAGAAAGCGTGCGGCAAGGACGTTCCTTTCGAGGAGAATCCCGCTGCCATTTACGCTGCCGTTCGTAACGGACTCTATGACGAAGCAGGCAAGAAGATTGAGATAATGGTCAACTATCAGCCGAAGCTCCACTTCATGAGCGAGTGGTGGAAGCAGCTTTACGGCGAGAGCGAAGGCAAGGACGGCAAGGGCATATTCCCCGCATCGTGTGACTTTACGACCGACCTGCACTCAATGGGACAGTGGATTCAGGAAGGTGAGCGCACCATATACGAGACTGTTATCAGCGTTGAGAAACCCAACCGCAATCTCCTTTTCCCCAACGACGAGGAGAATCTGGACGGCCTGAACTTCCTCGCCGGCAAGCGCGTGGATGAGGTCAACAAGATGGCTGAACTGGGAACGCGTCTCGCTCACGTCGATGGCGGCGTGCCGAACATACGCATCAGCATGCCCGAGCTCAACGAATACTACATCGGCCAGCTCATCTACTTCTTCGAGATAGCATGCGGTATCAGCGGCAATGTGCTCGGTGTGAATCCGTTCAACCAGCCTGGTGTCGAGGCATACAAGAAGAACATGTTCGCGCTGCTTGACAAACCGGGTTACGAGGCCGACAGCAAAGCTATCAAAGAGCGCCTTGCAAAGGAGGCCTAAAGGTTCGTCCGATAAGCATAATGGTCCTTGACAAGCAGCTCAAGGGACCGCTAAATCAATCATTTGAACAGGATAATGTACGAAAAGGAAATAGAAAAATACTTGGAAAGACACGGCTTTGGGACATTCAGTCCCAAGGCCGTTCTTTTTGATATGGACGGCGTTCTGTATGACTCGATGCCCAATCATGCTTACAGCTGGCACAAGTCGATGGCCGCCCTCGGCATAACCATGCCGCCGGAAGACGCTTATAAGTATGAAGGCATGCGCGGAGTGGAGACCATCAAGCTGATGGCCAGCCAGCAATGGGGCCGCGAGCTGACCGACGAAGAAGCTCAGAAGATGTACGGGGAGAAGTCGCGTGTCTTTTCGGAGTGTCCTACGGCGAAAGTCATGGACGACGTTCAGGACTTGCAACGCATGATGAAGGCCGACGGAATGAAGATAGTCGTGGTGACGGGAAGCGGTCAGCGCTCCCTGTTGGACAAGCTCGTGAATGATTTCGACGGTCTTGTCAGCCCCGAACTCATCGTCTCGAGCTTTGACGTGAGCCGCGGCAAGCCCGATCCCGAACCCTACCTGAAGGGCATGGAGAAAGCCGGCGTGAAGCCTTGGGAAGCCATCGTGGTCGAAAATGCGCCGTTGGGAGTGCGTGCCGGCGTTGCCGCCGGAGTATTTACGATAGCCGTCAATACGGGACCGCTGCCCGACAGCATGCTGACGGATGAGGGCGCGTCTATCGTTTTCAGTCGTATGGCCGACTTCCGCAACAGTTGGGATACTTTAAAGGCGAACTTCCGATAACAGAAGTTCGCCTTTCTTCTTGTTTTGCAGTTTGGATATTGCCTCCTTCCGAGCCTGCTTTCGCATCATATTTCCTCCTCTTCCTCGGCGTTGGTGTCCATCTGCGTGTCCCTTGCGATGCTCACGTCTCCCATTCGTGAGACGCGCATGACGAGCGGGATATATTCGTCTGTCTGCGGATGGCTCACGCTGGCGGCGAACACGAGCGTCGGTCCGTCGATGCGGTCGAACACCAGTCCTTCCAATATTCCGGTCTTACGGTAGTCGTCGTCGAGATTGGTGTCAAAGTTGGCCTTTGTGAATGACTTGCTGAAAAAGACGCTGCCGTCGTTCCGCAGTATGGTCAGGGTGATACGGTTGTCAACAAATTCCTGCCCCGTTTCGTCCTTGACCAGTGCCAGACTGTCGTCCGGTATTCGTTGTATCTCGCACCGATAAGACTTACCTAGCCATTCGATGTCCTTCGTCTGCTCATATTCCTGCATGCGGATGGGGGCTGCCGGTTTTGCCTTTTCCATCTTTTCGGTGATTATGTTGTCGTTGGTCTTTTTGCCGCCGCAGCCAGCCATTATGCAAATTGCAATTCCGGTCAGAAGTGTTGTCAATGCTTTGTTCATACGCTTTGTTTGTTTTGTTGTATTCTGCAATAGGTTAGACGGGTCCGCTTCTCATCTTTCAATGTGCCGCTCCCCATTTACCGAGGTGACAATCGGAGCGAACCACTCTCTGCAAAGGTACGAAAAAATAGCGAATAGCCATCGTTCCTCCTTACAAATGTTGTGCTGTCATACAAAATGAGGGGACTTGCCGAAATGGCCGGTCCCCTCTGTCATCCTTTCAATACTTCTTACTTAAATGATTACTACCATTGAAACAGGGCTCACTCGCCCAATCTTTTAAACACTATGTTAACCTAAATCACTATGATCGATGTTTGTCTTACTTCTTGTCCGAGGCTTTTGTGGCTTTTGTGGCGCCTTCCATCTTTACGCCCTTGCGCACGTTCTGACGTTCAAAGCGCTTCTGCATGTCAGCCTTATACTTGGTATATTGCTCCTCGGTCATGATGGTCTTCAGCTCCTCGTCATACTGCTGCATGCCGTTTGCCATCGGTTTGCGCGGCACCGGGCGCTTCATGTTTTTTCCGCCATCAGCCTTTGCCGCCTTGCCTGCCACGGAGTCGCCCTTGACGTCAGCCTTTTTCATCGGTTCGCGCATTACCGGTCTCATCCGTCGGTCGCCGCGTCCGGGTGCACCCATGCGCATCCTTCCGTCATACTTGGTGTTCAGTTCCAACAACTTTGCTTTCTGCTCCTCGTTCAGTCCGTATCTCAGTGCGACTGCTTCGGTGCGTTTTTTGATTATTTCGGTGCGGTCCGGTCTTGCCGCTTTTGTCGTGTCGTTCTTCTGTGCCATTGCCGCAGAACTCATCATCACCAAGGCTGCGAAAGCCATTATCATCCTTTTCATATTAAGTTTCTCCTTTTTTTATTGTGTTAAACTAATGTTCGGCCTTTCGGCCATCTCTCCGTTGCAACTGTCTATATGACGTCGGAAATGACATAAAGTTTAAAGAATAGATAAAATAAATTTGTTTTTTCTGTCCGGCGGGATTTTTTTATTACTTTTGTATTGAACATAACATACAACGAGATGAACCGTATTCTATTGTATTTGCTGCTACTGCCGGCAGCACTTTCATCCTGTTCCGACGGAGATAAGGCCGCTGCGGAAATGTCCGTGCAGCCGACCGACACCATACCGGAAATCATCCGGCACGTCAGACAGTGCTCGCGAATATACACTGCGGAGTATCGCATACGCAAAATCGTCACCCACGACGATGTCGTCCGCCTCAAGGGGACCGTCTTTTCCAAGCCATTCGATATCAAGATGCCCTTCGGCGACCGCAAGATAGCCATTCCCATGACAGCGACCATCAAGGCCTATATTGATTTCGAAGGCTTTTCCGAGGCCAATGTCAGACGTGACGGCGACCGTGTGACCATCATTCTGCCCGACCCGGAGCTTGTCCTGACCGGCAGTAAGATAGACCACAAGAACGTCAAGGAGTTTGTCCCGCTCACCCGTTCCCATTTCAGCGACTCCGAAATGGCTGCCTATGAGTATCAGGGACGTTCCTCCATCATCGCTTCCATCGCCCGCATGGGCATCCTTGACACAGCCCGTGACAACGCGGCCCGCATCCTCATACCCATGATGGAGCAACTCGGCTATCGCGAGAGTGACATCACCGTCACCTTCAGCCGTAGCTTCTCTGACCGCGACATTGTCATGATGGTCACCGATGGCGACGGCCGGAAGCTCCGCATGACGGACAGAAGTAAAGACAAATAAGAGTTGACGAACGATGATAAAGAACTTCATACGTATATATAAGGTACAGATTGCCCTTTTCATAGCAATCGCAATAGGCGTGATTTTAGTTTTCGTGGTTTTGTCGCGGACAGTCCGCAGCACGGAGGTGGCTTTTGTTTCGGACGACCGCATCGACATCACTCCCGAGCAGATAGAGTCCATACGGGCCATCGGCGAGTGGGAGTTTCTCTCCGTGTCTGACGAGGAGATGGTCGACACCGTCCGCCGCGGCTTCTTCTCCGACGACCGTCTGGCGCGCATCTACTATGGAACCATGCGCCTCGGCATCGACATGCGCGAACTCACTTCCGACCGCATCACGGTCAGCGGCGACACGGTCACCATCCTTGTGCCTCCCATACGACTTCTTGACGACAACTTCATCGACGAGGCCCGCACCCGCGCTTTCCACGAGAGTGGCCGCTGGAGTGCCGACGACCGTGAGGCCATGTATCGTCGTGCCGCAGCCCGGATGAAGCAAAAGGGCCTCACGCCGGAGAACATACGTTCTGCCGAGACCAATGCCGACGTCCAGCTGCGCGACATGATGAAGGCGATGGGCTTCGCGACAGTCGTAGTAAAGTTTTCATCGGGGAGGAAATGATTTTTGAGTTTTCCGACAATTGGAGGGATAGTTCTGGTTTTCAACGCAAAGACGCAAAGCCACAAAGCCGGCGCAAGCCGCACATACGGAAGACCGCAAAGGCATGACTGGCGTCATGTGCTGCGATTTCTTTGTGGCTTTGCGTCTTTGCGTTGAAAATTAGAGCCGTCCCTCCAAATGTCTGAAGTCCCCATTCTTTGTCACTTCCACTACCGTGAGCACGTCGCCCTCGACACGGAAGCGCACGTCGCGCCCGGCGAATGGCATGCCGTAGATGCGTCCGGGGTCATCGTGATAGTGGGGCCGCGGGTCGAGAGCGAGCGTCTCGGCGAGAGCTTTCCGCTGCTCCGGTTCAAATTCCTCCTCCAATCTCTTGTCCATCACCACGCACAACTCCGCCCACGCCTCGCTGTCGGTAAATCCGCTGCGCACGCCGCAGTGGCTGTCGGCCGTCTCCACGTAAGGCTTTATGTCGTAGATGGGTGTGCCGTCCATGAGGTCTGCCCCCGAGACGTGTACGACCGGTCCTTCCTTTCCGCCGGTCTCGATGCGCTCGATGCGCACGGAGGAGAGACCGAGATTGTTGGGACGGAAAGGCGAGCGTGTCGCCCATACGCCCATGCGGCGGTTGCCGCCAAGCCGCGGAGGACGCACCGTGGCGTGCTTCGGGGCTGACACATTGGCCGAAAATCCCCAGATCATCCACAGATAGTCAAACCCCTCCAATCCGCGCAGGGCCTCCGGGTCGCGGTAGTCGGGACAGAAGACGATGCGTCCGCGGAGTCCTCGGACCAGCCCGCTCTGTCGCGGTATGCCGAACTTGGTGGTGAATGGTGAGCGAAAATGCGCTATCGGTTTTATTTCCATTGTCTTTCGTCGTTGGCTGCCTTGGTCGATATGGATTTGTTCACACGTTGACGGATGCAGTTTTGTTCCATGCAAAGGTACGTCAAAAAACGCAGAACGGAGCAACATGGATGGGAAATGATTGACACTCACCCCAAAACCCACCCCTAAAACCCACCCCTAAAACCCACCCCTAAAACCCACCCCAAC
>CABUXJ010000006.1 GCA_902495455.1 uncultured Prevotella sp. | reverse complement strand
TTGATGCCCTCGATGTTTTCACAGTAGATATTGCCTCCCGTGTGTCGTCTCTTGTCGATGACGAGACAGCGCTTGCCCGCTTGCCGGGCCTTATAGGCAAATGTCGCGCCGAACAGTCCTGCGCCAACTATCAGATAGTCATATTGTTTCATATGTACGCAAAGGTGAAAATTAATCCATGAATACCTGTAAATCCGCAACTTGATTAGTTAATGAATCCTATAAGTATTCTGTATATGGAAGCACACTTGGCACAACCAAAAAACATCAAGTCTTCCGGACCTTTAGCGTTAAAGGATATTTTGTTTTCACGTCCCTCTCTTTGTAAGAGAAGTATCGCACAGATTATAGGTGAGCAACAAGCTCATCAAAAAGCCTTTAAATGGGCTTGTTGCGTGGTTTCAAATAGCGCTGAAGATATATATATCAATGAGTGACATGATGCTCTTGTAGGGACATAGTCTTGTCTTTGTCCGCAAAACAAAAAGGGGAAACATATATTTCTTTATTTTGTCCTCTTTTTTCTGAATTTTACTGCAAAATCCAGCTATACTTTTCAAAAAATCTCAGCCTCGTTCTCAAATTTTCAAATTCTGCGATGGTAAAAATCGGGGACGTTTTCCGATGAAAAAACCAGCGTTTTTGTAAGGTGTTGTTGTACAATTACTTACAAGCAGACAATCCCCTATGGCTCCCCCAAAGGGAAATCTTGGGCTTCCCGTAAGGGCCCCGCGGGGTTGCAACGGGGCCGCTATTGCATTGCAACGAGCGCCCCGTTGCAACACGACGAGCACGCCGTTGCAACTCCGCGGGGCCCTTACGGCTCGGCGAGGACCGCTTTTTTGCTATTTTCCGGCAATCAAAAACTCGCCAACTTTTTCAAAAATGGAGAGCCACGGGGCCCTTAAAGCATCCCAAGCTCCCCCTTTGAGGGAGTCAGAGGGAGCTTTTTGAGGGGACCGTCAAGGGCTCTAAGGCCTTTATTGCTCATGAAAACGCAAATCTTCGGACATTTCCCAATATGATTTTGTAAACATTTTACATGCCATTTCTACCTACATCAGCCACCGCCATTTGCAAATATCCGTCGGTTGTCCTTGTAACGAAATCATGCGACGAATAATCCTGTTTTGTTTATGAACAGTTGCATTTTTTATACTTTATTTTCAATTTTGCATAACAAAACTTCTTTGTTATATTAATTATTCGTACCTTTGTAGCAAATAATCTTTCTCTTACAAAGAGAAGTGCAGTTCTCGGCCGTATGAAATAGTTGGGAATTTATGTGCAAATCCGGCAGTTTGTCATATCGGGTGTGTTTGATATGATGAATTATTGGTTTGACAGGTCAAAGATAAATATATAATGTCGAAACGAAGAGGAAGATTTTGTGGGTCTTCCGGTGGAAGAAAGAGCAATCATTCATGTCAATAATCGAAGAAACAATGAATATGAAAGAAAAAAACGATAAAATATATGCGGTTGTGGTGACATACAACCGATTGTATCTTTTGAAAAAAACAGTGGAGGCCCTTTTAGGACAGACGGCTCGTCCGGATAAAATTTTTATAGTGGACAATGCTTCTACGGATGACACTCCCGCTTATCTTGAGAGTCTGACTGCGGACAGTTTGTTCCGGGTGATAAAGTTAGACACGAATACCGGTGGCGCCGGCGGTTTTAGTGCCGGCATCAAGGCTGCAGTGAAAGACGGATGCGATTGGGTATGGTTGATGGATGACGACACGGAGCCATCATCTACTGCACTTGAAAATCTGATTCGTTGCAAGGATTTGGACCCGAAAGTCGGTTATCTTGCCAGCCGCGTGGTTTGGCGGGACGGACGTCAACATCTGATGAATGTCCCGTGGGTCAGACAGGATGTTTTTGTAGACGGTCAGCTTTATCCGTTTGACAAGTTCGGTGACGAACGGGCTTTCACGATCAATTGTGCTTCATTTGTGTCGTTCATGATTCGGGGTGAGGTCGTCGGGAAGATCGGACTGCCGTATAAGGACTTTTTCATTTGGCTGGATGATTTTGAATATAGTATGAGAATCAAGTCGCACGGATATTTCGGACTTTATGTCTATGACAGTGTGGCTGTGCACAACACGGAACGCAATGAAGCGGCAACACTCGCTACTGCCGCACCGAGTCAGGCATGGAAGTTCTTCTATGAGGTCCGGAACAGGATGTTCCTTGAAAGATTCAATCACAAGAGTTATCTCTCTTTTGTGAAACATTCATTCAAACAGTACAAGAGGTACTTGAAGCAGGTGGACCAACGGGCGGATGCCAAAGATGAATTCAGGCAGAACATCAAACGCGGGTTCAGGGCAGGGCTGAAGTTCCGCCCACACATTGAGTTTATTTGAAGCGGGATGACGACAATCTGAAAAAAACAATTATCTGAATGAAAACAGACCGGCGAATAAATCTGTTGCGCCGAATCATAAAGCAGCAGTTGACCAAACGGATTACTTCTGACTATGTATATCTTGATCTGCCGTATTATCAGAATATCGGCGATTTGCTGATATGGAGCGGAACGGAGCATTTTCTCTCAACGTTACCCTATCGGTGTCTGTACAGGTCTTCTTGCGACAATTTTGATCAGCGTCCCTTGTCTCCGGATGTCGTGATTGTCATGCAGGGTGGAGGTAACTTTGGTGACTTGTGGAGCATACATCAGGATTTTCGGTTGAAAATCATAGAGAACTATCCCGACAATAGGATTGTCATTCTTCCGCAGACCGTATATTATGAAGATGAGCGTCTCTTCGACCGTGATGCCGCTGTGATGAGAAAACACCGCCATTTGACCATCTGTGCCAGAGACAGACGGTCATACAGAATGTTGAAGGAACATGATGTGGCATCGGATATAATCGTTTTGCCGGACATGGCATTCTGTATACCGGACGAGGTTATCGGCAGATGGAGAAAGATGAAGGCGGCCAAGGAAAAAGTGTTGTTTGTTAAGCGCGGAGACAAAGAGCTTGCTGACTCTTATGACTATGAGCGGTTTATCACAAAGGACAGTCCTTGTGAGGTGCACGACTGGCCGTCGTATGAATGTTTTGATGATGACGTGCTGAACGGCTTTTGGCATCACAAGAAGGCATCTTCGGTCGAACGGCTGAATGACTATGCAAGGGAAGTCTATTTGCCGTATATGCTTGATTGGGGAGCCTCGTTTCTTGCCGGTTACAAACATATTTATACGACACGTCTGCATGTGGCCATTCTCTCCATGCTGATGCGCTGTCCGGTCATTGTGTTTGACAACTCTTATGGCAAGAACAGTGCTTTTTTTGAAACATGGATGACGGGGCTTGACCTTGTCAGTCTGGCCGGAAGGAGAATCAGTGTGTGGCGTCAGATGAAAGACTATTTATGGATGAGACAACAACTATCGGAATGATGAAAGTATCGGTCATAATACCAGTATATAATGTAGAGAACTATGTCGCAGACTGCATCAGATCGGTTTTGCGCCAAACTTATTCCAACATAGAGGTCGTTATCGTTGACGACTGCACGAAAGACAACAGCATGGAGGTCGTTGCCGATGTCCTCGACTCGGAGAAAACGACGTTCGGCGTTGAGATTGTCAGACACGAGACCAACGGCGGATTGTCTGCCGCACGCAACACCGGCATCCGCCGCAGTACGGGAGATTTTCTCTACTTTCTTGATAGTGACGATGAGATTACGCCCGATTGCATAGAGAAATTGGTTACCCGGCAGCAGGAAAATGGAGCGGATATTGTTGTCGGGGGGTATGATATAGTAAATGCGAGGAAGGATTTCATATATCCGGTATTGAGCACAAGAAGCTCCATTATTAACAAGCGCAAGGATGTCATAAGAGAATATATGCGTGGAAACATATATGTAATGGCATGGAATAAGCTCATACGCCGGAAATTTTTGTATGACAACGGTTTGTACTTTAAGGAGGGGCTTGTCCACGAAGATGATTTATGGAGTTTCAGATGTGCTTGCTGTGCGGACCGAGTGGGAGTTGTAAAGGACAAAACTTATATATATAAAATACGTTCCGGTTCAATAATGGATTATGTCCGTTTTGAAAAAGAGGTCGAATGGCGTACGATAATATTAAAAGAAATGTTGGAATGTGTGGCGGAAAAGGGACTTGGTTCAAACCGGCATGTTTTTTCACGGCTTCAGGAAGAAAAACTTTCGATATTATATCAATGCCGGAAGTATAATTACAGGGATGTGGCAAAAGAATGGTATTCGGGTCTGGATGTACGTGTCGCTGGCCTTTGGAGAATATTGGGATGGTATTTTTTCAACACAAGAAAAATGATTCGCGACGCTCATTATTTTCTTGGAGTCCCTGATAATGAGGAATACTATTGGAATATGCCTGATTATATGTGGAATACAGCTCGAAAGAAGCGATACTTTTATCTGTGGTTTGTTAAGGTGCTGATTTATCGGAGTATGCGCATAAAGCGGAATAGCGGACTGCCGTTCGCTTAGTTTACTGTGGCTTATGATTCAAATATTAATATAAACAATATATGTTATGCCTTTTCTGTCTATAATCATTCCTGTCTATAACGCGCAATGTTATCTTGATAAGTGTATTGCAAGCATTATGGTACAGACTTATAAAGATTTTGAGCTCGTGTTGGTTAATGATGGTAGTACAGATTCTTCAAGTCTTATCATAGATAAGTATGTGGCTGACGATAGCCGGATAAGAGTCTTCAACCAGCCGAACCGTGGTGTCAGTGCGGCGCGCAACCGTGGGCTGGACGAGGCGCGGGGTGAGTGGGTCTACTTTTGTGATGCCGACGACGAGTTGTATGAAGACACACTGGAGCGTCTTGTTCAGAAGACAGTCTCTCCGGATGTATGTTTTGTTATGGGCGGATATGAGATATTTGATGAAAGCGGGCATAAGGTTTATTCGCGTCCGGAGCGTGAGGAGTTTATGCTTTCTGTCGACCAGTGTGTCGAGAACATGTTTCACCCGTGGTTCTACTGCTATCAAGGTTACTTGTGGACAAAACTCTTTCGCCGTGGATTTATAGAAGATGCTGGGTTGAGATTTGATGAGTGTATCAGTTTCAATGAGGACAGGTTGTTCTGTACGCAGTATCTTTGTTATGTATCTGGTGTCGGATGCTACTTCACGCACCCGATATATAGATATTGTGAGAGAACCGGAAGTGCAATGGCGTCAGTCCGGCAGGGCTTCAATTATAGGTTTCTGACCGACCTTGATGCCTTTGCTATAATGCTTACGACGATAGAAGAAAGCGGAAAAGCGGAAAACCTTGTCAAATATTGTAAGATGTCGTTTCTCAATTCGATAGATGAGATAATGAGGATGTACAGGAAATATGATGTTGAGAACAAAGCTGTCATCTACAAGTTGAGGTATGCCCAATTCCATTTTATAGGTCTGAAAGCGCTCGCTAAGTTCCGCATGAAGCGGTTCTCAAAGATTGGAGCCTTTTTATCTGAGCTTTTTTGGAGAATCAGACATAGAAATCTTGATGCAGGCTGGTTTTATACTACGATAGAGGAAGGGTGAAAATTGTTTCACAACAGTGCAATAATCCGGGTGTTGTTGCGTTATCATTATATACGGAAGAGCACTATCTTTGACCTTGTAGCGGTCATGAAAATGACCTTGTGGCTGCGCTGATGCGGCAGCCGTGCAATCACGTGGACATATTTTAAGAACGAAACAAATCTGGATAATAATGCTGAAACATTGTTTTTTTATCGTGTTGTCCTGCCTTTTTGCATTGACAGGACGGGCGGACGGCGGCCGGTTGGACGACATACGCCGCACACTGGAGATGTCGTCGTCTCGTCAGGTGCAGGAGAAGGTTTTCCTGCACATGGACAACACGTGCTATTTCGTCGGTGACACGATATGGTACAAGGCATACGTGGTGAGGGCGGATGACCTCCGCTATACGGACATGAGCCGCGTTCTTTATGTCGAACTGCTCACGCCCGACGGACTGTTGGTGGAACGGCAGCGTGTGATTGTGAGCGACCGTGGCTTCGGTTGCGGTCAGTTCTGTCTGCAGGATTCGCTCTATTCGGGCTATTATGAAGTGAGGGCATACACGCGGTGGATGCTCAACTTCAATGTCTCGTTGCAGCGTTACAGCCGTGATGACTCCCACCTGTTTTATTCTTCCGACATGGCGCGTGACTATTTCCGTCGCTGGGACGGACTCTATTCGCGCGTGTTGCCGATATACAGCCGTCCGGATTCGGCGGGTGACTATACTTATAAGCGGATGTACGGACGGCCGAAGCAGGACGTGCAGAAAGCGGCGAAGAGAGAACTCCATGCTACGTTCTTTCCCGAAGGCGGCCGGTTGGTGGAGGGCGTGCCGTGCCGGGTGGCTTTTGAACTGACTGATCAGGATGGAGCGGCGGTCTCGTTGACCGGCCGTGTGACTGACGGCGGGCGTGATGTGGCTGAGGCGCGGACGCAGCATCAGGGTCGTGGCGTCTTCACGGTGACTCCGGGCAAGAACCGTCTGCGCGGTGAGTTCCGTTGGCGTGGCGTGGACTATGCTTTCGACTTGCCCAAAGCGGATGCGTCAGGAGTGGCGTTGAGATTGGACGGCGGGCGAGTGAAACTCGTATCGCGCGGCATGCCGGCGGGCGAATATGGTCTGTCGGTGCTCTGTCGCGGCGTATTGCAGGATTTCCGTAGCGTGACGTTCGGTGCGGATGGCAGTGCGGAGGTCGAGCTTCCGGCATCGCTGCCCACGGGTGTCAACGAAGTGACGCTCTTTACGGCCGACGGACGTATCGTTGCCGACCGTCTGTTCTTCGTCAACGGCCACGACTATGACATAGGCCGTGCGGTCGTGGAGAGCGGTGCGAAGGTGCAGTATGACCCATACGAGGAGGTCAATCTGCAGTTGGCGTGCGGCGGAGTGACTGCTCCGACGCTTGTGTCGGTGGCCGTGCGTGATGCCCGTACGGACGAGGAGACATACGACGACGGCGACATCCGGACCGAATTGCTGCTCAGCAGTGAGCTGAAAGGTTTTGTGGCGTCTCCGGCCTATTATTTCGCAGCCGACGATGAGGAACACCGTCAGGCGTTGGACGTGCTGATGATGGTGCAGGGGTGGCGCCGTTATGACTGGCGGGAATTGGCGGACACGGCATATATGGACCGACGCTATCAGCCCGAAAAGTCGATGACGGTCGAGGGTAGTGTCTATAAGACGCCGGACCTGACGCTCGCCGAACCGGAGGAAATAGCGTCGTGGGCCCGTGGGCGGGGCATGACCGGACTGAAGGAGAAAGAACAGGAAGAAGTTGCCAATCCGTTTGTCGGTGAAACGGAGGTCGGTGGTGATGGCACGGAGGCCGGTGGAAGCGACGCGTGGAGTGGAAATGCTGCAACTGCGGCAGCATTAGGTACGGCCGATTTTGCCTCGTCGATAGAGTACGGAAACATCGGAGACGCCAACGCAGAGATTGGTGTCAACCACGGTGGGCTGAAGCATGAGGTTCTTGTTGAGGCCGAAATAGTCTTTACGGATGGTGTGGTCGGCGGCACACAATTGACGCATGACGGCGGCCGCTACCTCTTTGAGGTGCCGCCGTTCTACGGTACGGCCATACTGAAGATGAAGGCATACAACGAGAAGGACTCGCTGCAGAAGAGCATGAGCTCGGTTAAGGATCGTGATATATTGAAGGAGGATGCCTATCCGGACTATTATGTGAAGCGCGACATGCCTTATCCCGTGTTTTCTTCAAAGTACGGATACTATCAGACTCATGCCCCGGAGATACGCACATCGCTCGATTTCGGCCGCCCTGACAGCCTGTTGTCGATGGAGACGGACGACCATCTGCTCAGCAACGTTGACGTGAAGGGCCGCCGTCGTGGCCGTCGTGCCATCGACTACAACAAACCGGCATACGTCATCGATGCGTATGATGTCTATAACGACATTACGGACTACGGATTGAGTTTCGGAATGTACGACATGAGACAGTTCCCGGTGCAGGTTGCACGTTTCCTTTACGGCAATATGGGGCGCTACAACCGCTACAATGTCGCAGGAAGGATAGACCGTTTCACATATTACAGGACGTTCAATCCGGACGGTAATCTGGACCCTTCGGTTTCGGGAATGAGCAGCGCGATGGACAATCGCAATTCGCAGGCCCTCTATGACAAGCTGAAACTGAAGAGTTTGAATAAGATTCGCATCTTTACGGACTACGAACCGCGTAATAGTGATGTTCCTCTTACCGAGAGCCGCACCATCGCAGATGTGACCGTAGAGATGGTGCCGTTTGAGGAAGGCGTTACGCAGAAGACATTCCGCGACCGCTATATTGTGCTCCAGGGATTTAATGAGCCCGCCGCTTTCTACAATCCGGACTATAGCAACCGCATGCCGGATGCGCCCACGGACTATCGCCGTACGCTCTATTGGAATCCGAACGCCGTCACTGACAGCGAAGGACGGCTGACGACGCGCTTCTATAACAATGGCAAGGAGACGCGCATAAAGGTCTCCGTAGCCGGAATAACACCGGAAGGGAAGTTCGTGTATTAAGTCTGAATATTAAAAAAGCGCATCTCTCCGGATGCGCTTTTTTAATATTCAGTTGTTGTCAACAGCCGTTTATAGATTCTTCAAGAACTCGATTTCGATGATCTTGAGGGCGTTGTTACCCCTCTGTTTCTTCTCGTTGTTTCTGCTGTCCATCTCCTGCACGGCGCCGAAAGCATCCTTTGTCGTACTTGAGCCGAGCGAACGGATGGTGTATGTGCGTGCTTTCGGGGCGTTCTTGAGCGGGATGTGGATATAGCTCAGAGACTTCGGAGTCCATCCCTCCCACACTTTCACGTCGCCGGCGTAGACAGCGATGGGGTAGGTAGTCATGCGGAAGCCCTTCATTTTGACGCAAATGTCATCTATCTGCGTTTCTTCGGCCAGCGTATATGTCACCCAGGCATCATCCAGCTTGTTGCTGCTTTCCCACGATGTGTTCTCGTAAGTGTCGTAACTGAGCTTCACATCGTTGCCGCTGCCGGCCTTGGCGGATGCTATCTGTACGCCGCGGCGCCACTGCTTGAACGACGGTTCAGCCGGAGTCTCGCCGCGGTCGAGACGGCTCTTCAGTCCGTCGGCGGGGCGATAGGTGGTCAGTCCTCCCTCTGTGGCGATGGCGTTGGTGTTCAACGTCAGCGTTGCGGGGGCCATACCCTCGGTCTTTGCCGTCAGCGTCACCTTGCCGGCCTTTGTCAGCGAGCGCAGCATTACGCGGTTGACACCACATTCCACCGGCAGCGTGTCGCACAAGACGTGGTTGTCCTTGCCTTTGGCCACGCCGCCGCGCCATTCAGCCGGACCGGCGAGAGAATATTTCACGAGTCTGTTGTCCAGCGGACAGCGGCGGCCCTGCTTGTCGACCACCTCGACCTCGACCAGCGCCACGTCGTTGCCGTCAGCCTTCCATCCTGTCGGATTTTCTATGGCGGTGAGGCGGATGTGGTCTGGTTCGCCAGCCGTTTCCAGTGTGTAGGCCGACTCCTGACGTCCGTTGGCGTCCAATCCGATTGCCGTCAGCTTGTCGGCGGTGTGTTTCACGTTCTTGAAGATATGAAGGAACCTGTACTTGTGCTCATCGGCGGCAATGCGGCGGCCGTTCTGTTCCAATACGACGCTGTCGCTTGTCGATACCACGTAGACTGTCGGCACGGTGAAGCCGTTGTCATAATTCCAGTGACCGACGATATACGTGCGGGCTTTCAGGTCGTCGACCCAGCCGTCCCACATCACCTGATGGGCGAAGAAAGCATCCTTCGGGACGCGCATCGGGTCCACCACGCCGCTCACGCGGTAGTTGTCAGCCGAACGGCCGTGCGTCTGCGTGTCGCTGAAGACAATCTTCACGCCACCCGAATTGACCTTCGTGCCGCTGCCCGGACGCTCCAACCAGTAGTCATACCAGCGGCGCACAAGCTCCACGACAAACTCGTCGTTGTTGTGGTTGTAGGCATCTGCGGGTGCATTGCGGTAGAGCGGGCCGTCGCCTTCCTTGTGGAAAGGATAGCTCCACGAGTTCCAATACCAGCGCAGAGCCTCGTCGCGGCAATACTCCATCATCCACATGGGCTTCGTGTCGCTCTTGTTCACGTAGAGCATCTCGCCGCCGTATTCTGCCTCCGGACGGTCCAGCATCTCACGGCTGCCGATGGCGCGTCCGCCGTAGGGGTCATACTGGTCGCGGATGGCTTTCATGGAGACCATGTGATCGGCCGAAATCTTCTGGTTGCCGCACTCATAGAATATGACACTCGGGTTGTTGCGGTTGTATATTATGGCGTCGCGCATTACTTCCTCGCGATGTTCCCAGCGTCTTCCCTCTACATCCTTCTCCGCGTCACCGGCAGGCATGGCCTGTATCAGTCCCACGCGGTCGCATGACTCCACGTCCTGTTTCCACGGAGCCACATGCATCCAGCGGACCACATTGCCGCCGCTCTTGACCTGCAGGTCGTTCGAGTAGTCGCTCAACCATGCCGGCACGGACATTCCCACGCCCGGCCATTCGTTGCTTGTGCGCTGGGCGTAGCCGTGCACCATCATCACGCGGTCGTTCAGATAGAACATTCCGTTTCTGAATTCCGTCTTGCGGAAGCCCGTTGTGGTGACGACGGGATCGTCGCATATCGTGGATGGTGGAGGGAGGAGGGAGGAGGGAGAATGGTCTTTGCCCTTCTTTATGCCGCCGTTCTCACTCCTCGCTTCACTCTCCTCACTCCCCGTGAGACGTGTCGTCACGTCATAGAGATAGCCGTAGCCCCAGCTCCAAAAGTGGAGGTCGTAGGCGCGTGCCTGTGCTTTGAGGATAGCGGTGGAGTGGGGTGCGATGGTCACTTCCTCGCTTGCGAAGCTGCAGACGTTCCCTTTGCCGTCGCGCTCGTCGACAGAGACCGCCAGACTGCGTGTGACGGGGCTGTCCGTCTCGTTTCTCACCTCACTCTCGACGCAGATAGTCGCCGAGCGGCCGTCGATGTCGAAGTCCTTGGCATAGACATAGACACCGGTCGTCTTGAGATTGCTGTACAGTGGCAGCGTCTGATAGACATTGTCCGTGATGTGCAGCCATACGTTTTTCGGCAGACCGCCGTAGTTGGCGTTGAAGTTGTTGTTGTTCCACTGATACGTCGAGCGGGTGTCGCGCTCGTGATAGTTCCAGTCGTTGTCCGTGCGCACCTCGATGACGTTCTTACCTTTCTTTATATAAGGTGTGATATCAAATCCGAAGGCCATCACTCCGTTCTCGTGGAGCCCGACCACCCGGCCGTTGACCGTCACTTCGGCAGCCTGGCGTGCTCCTTCGAACTCGATGAACACACGTTTGCCCTCGGCCGTCTTCGGCAGGGTGAATGTTTTTCTGTACCAGATGACCGAGTCGCTCATCTCCTTGATGCCCACCTTGAACGACTCGTCCTCGTTCCATGCGTGCGGCAGGGTGACCGTCCTCTTCTGTTTGTCAATTCTCCAGTCAGAATTGAAGTTGTACGTCTCGCGTGCCTGTGAGCCGGTGGCTGAGGCTAAAGCTGCCGCGAGCAGCAGGTGTCTAAAGTTAATTCCCATATTCCTGTGATTGTTTTGATTGTTTCGTATCTTGCGCGATGTTTGGTTTCTCACCTGCAAAGATACGTCAAAGTATCACAGAAATATGGGAATATCGTACGAATATCGGTAATATTGTCCGTTTTCAGGATTTTTCGGCGGTCTTGTCACCGCTACGGACCATGCGGACCGTCATTCTTACCGTTTCAGCAGTTTCTTGGTGAATGTGCCTTCGCTCGACTCTACCTTCAGCATGTAGACACCTTTCGACAGATGCTCGAGACCGAAGATTTCGAGCGGAGCCGTATATCCCACCTCGTAGTCGAGACCGTAGACCTTGGCACCGGCCATGTTGTAGATGCCGATATTGACTGTCTGCGCGTTCTTGAGGTTGAAGTTGAGGACGATGCTGCCGGCAAACTGATTGCCGCCCAGCTTGACCCATTCGTTCTCCGAGGTCTGCTTTACGCCATGTATGCCGCTCGGGTCGACACAGTTTATGCGGATGGTCTCCGTGCGCTTCTCCTTGTCGATGACGTTGGCACCGTACTCTACCACAAACTCGTATGTGCCGAGAGCCTGCGGTGTGCCTTTGAGGTGTGCGGTCTTGGTGACGAACCGGTCGACGGTGAATGTGAATCCGTCGCAAGCGGCACCTTCAGTCTCCGTACCGTCGGGTGCGATCGACTTGAGCAGCTTCGGCGCGTCGCAATTGAGCCACTTGAAGTCTATCGGCTTTATCTCTTCGCCAAGAGCCACTGTCTGCTCAAATTCGCCTTCTCCGATGACAGCAAATCTCGACGTAAACGAGCCCGGCAGCCAATATCCGAGATGCGGCGGCTGGTTGTAGGCTACGTTCTGCCATGCCACGCCCATACGGTAGACATGGTCGTGCATCAGCGTCGGCACACGATATGACGACTCGACGTTGGTGGAGAATATGTTCAGTGCGGCAGATGTGCTGCCGTCCCAGAGTATGAGTTCCTCGCGCCAGTCGCCGAGTATGTCGGCAAGGAGGTTGGGCGTCTTTTTCGTTGAGTTGCATGTCGACGAATTGGCGATGTCGTAGAAGTTCTTTCCGCTCTTCGGATAGATGCGGCTTGTTCCGTTTCCGTTCCATTTGTCCATCTGGTTGCCGTCCAGCAGCTCGTCATACGGGTCGCCGTCCCAGTAGGCGCGGAAGTTCTCCGATGTGCTCTTTGTGCTGATGACCTCGCCTGTCACGGCGCTGCGCATGGATCTGTCGTTGGATGAATTAAACTCAAATCCCTTGTTTGTCTCGTCGAAGTCGCCGGCGATGCCGCGTCCGTTGTCGCCAGAGCCTGTTGCGGAATAGATTATCTCGCCCGTTGCGGCATCATGGATGTCCCAGCCGTAGGGGCTCTCCTCATGGATTTCGAATACTTCCAGTCCCGGACGGTCCGGCAAGAGGTCGCTCACGTGGATGGCGTCACCGTGTCCGAAACCGGTGGCATAGAGCAGTTCGCCGTTGTTGTCGAGCGTGGCCGAGCCCCAGACGATTTCGTCACATCCGTCGCCGTCGACATCAGCCACCGAGAGGTTGTGGTTGCCGTTGCCGTACATGGTCTTGCTGCCGCTGCCGCCGCGTGTGTTGGTCGTGTGGTTGCCGCCGCCGATCTTGTTTCCGTCGGCATCATATACGACGGTCTTTGTCTTTGATTGTGAGGCGTGGAGCCACTTCGTGCTCAGTTTCTCGCCGTCGAAATCGACAGCCCAGACATACGCCCATGTGTAATATCCGCGGCTGAAGATACCGCTCGGATTCTTGTCCTGACCGTCCAGATAGGCCACTGCCGCGAGATATCTCTCACCGCGGTTGCCGTAGCTCGTGTCCGTCTTGCCCGAGCGGTCGTCCCAGTTGAAAGTCCAGTTTGGTGCTCCTCCCCACTGCGGAGTGGCGTCGCTTTTCGGCGAGCGGTTGGGGCGGTAGAAGACGGTGTGTATGGCCTTTCCTGTCTCACCGTTGAATACCGTCAGATACTCCTGTCCGCCGGTGACTTTTCCGCTCGAGTTGCGCCAGTCCTTCGTGTTGTCCACGTTCTTGATTTCGTCCTCGTCGGCTGCGGCGCTGACATAGTTACCCTCGCCGTCCTTGCTGCCCGGTCCGGTCTTGAGCATCATCTCAGCCTTGCCGTCACCGTCGAAGTCGTAGACCATGAACTGGGTATAGTGTGCTCCGGCGCGGATGTTCGGGCCGAGGTCTATGCGCCACAACTTCGTTCCGTCCAGTTTGTAGCAGTCGAGAATGACATTGCCCGTATATCCGGACTGCGAGTTGTCGTGTGAGTTCGACGGATCCCATTTGACGATTATCTCGTAGTTGCCGTCACCGTCGACATCACCGACGCTGCAGTCGTTTGGAGAGTACGTGTAGGCTGCGCCGCCCTTGTCCGTTCCGCCTTCCGGACGGTCTAACGGCAGTGAGCGGTATATGTCGTCAAAGACTTCGCAGCCTTCGGACGTGTCTACCACCTGACCTTTCACCTTGGTTACGACCTGATATTGGCTTGCGGGAAGTCCTGATCTGTCCACATAGTTTGTCTTTCCGAAGATGTCCGATGTGACTTTGGTTCCGTCGCGCAGGAGGTCAAAGGTGGTGTTGTCGGGGTCTGTTCCGAAAAATCTCCAACTCACAAATCGTCCTGTCCCGGAGGCTACAGGCACAGAAACCACGCCGCGCGTGAGCTTCTCCATCTGACTCGCGGGGGTGTCTTGGGCATTTGCCGTGCATACTCCTGCCATGAGCAGTGCTAAAGTGTAGAGTCCTTTTTTCATAAGTTTCGTATGTGTGATTGTTTTTTAGTTTGTAGCATTGTGCGAGGGTCTGATTCTGCCGCGCGCCGCATACACAAATATTCTTTATCTGTTTGCGCGCGTGAGCCGACACTCCACTTTATCTTTGCAAACTTACGAATAATTCTCCAAACCCCACGTCGTGTTATCACAAAACGATGCCTTTTTGCCAAAAATCACGGTTGCGGTCGCTCTCCGTGTGTGCATACTTCATCTTATTGTTGCCCCCTAAGAGGGTGCGTTCAAATATCGGATGAATCATATTTTTCAACGCAAAGACGCAAAGACGCAAAGACGCAAAGATGGCGCAGACGCGCATACGGAAGTACGTAAAGACATCTTTGCGGTCTTTGCGGTCTTTGCAATCTTTGCGTTGAAATTAACAACATCTTTGTCAAATTAATTCTGAATTTAACCGCAAAATCCGGGGGCACTTTCCAAAATTTTCCCGCCACGCTCCCAAATTTTCAAATCTCGCGAAGGTCAAAATCGGCGTGATTTTCCGACGGGGAAACCACGATTTTTGCAAACTACTGTCACTCAGTTACTTATGGACAGCGTCAGTTTTCCCTCCCCTTGGGGAGGGCCGGGGTGGGGCCCCGCGAGGCCCTCCTTACTCCGCCGCGGGGCCCTTATTGCATTCTGGCGGGGCCGCCGTTGCAACCCGACGGCGTGCCCGTTGCAACTCCGTAAGGGCCCCGTTGCTCGACAGCAACCGCTTTTTTGCCCTTTTCCGGCAATCAAAAACTCGTGAACTTTTGCGAAAAAGGAATGCCGTAAGGCCCTTAATGGGTTGTCTGAATCCGCAGGTCTCTTCCCCTTGGGGGAGCCGGAGGGGGTCTTCGTGTGTCGTTCGGCCCTTATTGCTCATAAAAAACCAAATCTTTGAGCATTTCTCCGAACACGATTTTGTAAAGATATAATATTACAGTTGTCACCGTTCCCATTGTATGGTCGCGATCGCTTTGCCACATAACCACCGTCATACTTTAAACGCAAAGATAACAGAAACTAAACGCAAAGGCCGCGAAGACGCAAAGTTTCCTTGCAATTGTATTGATTCACGAGTAGAAAACTTTGCGTCTTTGCGGCCTTTGCGTTTAGACTCTCCCTAAAAATCGGTTCATCCGAGATTTGGAGTGACATGCCTAAAGTAGGGTCGCGACCCGTCGCGACCCTACGAAGGGATGTGTACACATGGGCTTGGACATATTCAGCTCCCTCCCTTTGGGAGGGTTGGGGTGGGTTGTTGGGAGGGTTGTGGGGTGGGTTGAAAAAAATCTCCCCACTTTCGTCCTTATTTGGGATTTTTTTGTATATTTGCAAGGTTAAACGCGCGTATGCGCGTACAATGAAACGACTAACGAACAATATCAATAAGCCTGTAAACAAACGATAACTAATTAATAACTACCGATTTATGAAAAAGAAGTTACTGCTATTCTTGTTCTCGGTGGCCACATTGGGACTCCATGCCCAGCGTGCCACTGACGCACTCGACAGAGGGCTCGTGGCCGTAAAGACCGCGTCCGGCGTATATTGCAGCTGGCGCGTGACGGCCGAAGAATACTACGATGTCAAGTATAACATCTATCGCGACGGAACGAAACTCAACGCCGAACCGCTGTCCGTGTCCAACTTCACCGACGCCGGCGGTAGCACGTCTTCGCGCTATACCGTCGAGCCCGTCGTTCGAGGCAAGGCGCAGTCGCAGAGTGCTGCCGTGACACCGTGGGCCAAGAATTATAAGGAAATCAAGATGAACCACGGTTCGCTCACGAGCAACTATATCCCCAACGACGCCTGCGTGGCCGATGTCGACGGTGACGGCGAGCTGGAGATACTTCTCAAGTTCGACAACCGCAGCGACGTGGAGCAAGGTGCTCTCCCCGGCGGTTACAACGGCGAATATGCCATCATCGAGGTCTACAAGCTCGACGGCACCAAACTCTGGTGGATAGACCTCGGACCCAATATGGCCGACTTCCAGAACAACGAGAACAACATCGTCGCCTACGACTGGGACGGCGACGGACGTGCCGAGGCCATCATGCGTGCCGCCGACGGTACGACGATCCATACCTCCACGGGCAAGACCATCGTCATCGGCGACAAGTCCAAGAACTATCGTTCGCCTAACGGTTACAGCGGACAGTGGTTTATCCACGACGGAGCCGAATATCTGCTCTACCTCAACGGACAGACCGGCGAGGTCTATCAGCAGATGGAATACCCCCTCAAGCGACTCGAGGCCGGAGAGACCGATCTTGAGAAAGCCTGGGGCGACGGCTATGGCCACCGCTCGAGCAAACACTTCTTCGGAGCACCCTATCTTGACGGACGCAAGCCGAGCATCTTTATTGCCCGCGGTATCTACACCCGCCACAAGATGATAGCCTACGACGTCAACGCTGCGACCCACACGCTCGTCGAGCGCTGGCGCTGGAACTGCAACACGCCCGGCTCACCCTGGTACGGACAGGGCTACCACAACTACGGTATCGCCGATGTCGACTGGGACGGACGTGACGAGATCGTCTATGGCTCAATGGTCATCGACGACAACGGAAAGGGACTCTCGACCACCGGCCTCGGTCACGGTGACTCGCAACACTGCAGCGACTTCGACCCCTTCTCCCACGGACAGGAGATTTTCGTCTGCAACGAGGACCGGCCGAACAACAACTTCCGTGATGCCACGACTTCCAAGATTTACTACCGCACAATCGGCGGCAGCGACGACGGACGTGCCATCATGGGCAACTTCATCGACCAATATCCCGGAGCGCAAGGCTCGTCGGCAAGGGACGGAAACCTCATCAGTTCCGTCAGCCACGACGCTATCCCGGGCGGTTCAAAGAGCGATATAGCCCAGAACTTCCGCATCTATTGGGACGGAGATCTCTGTTCCGAATCATTCAACTATGTGAACGGCAAAAACACGGCCGGCGGTATATATAAGCCCGGCCGCGGACTTATCGCAAGCATGGAGGGCAGTATGACCAACAACGACACCAAGGGTACTCCCTGCTATCAGGGCGACATCCTCGGTGACTGGCGCGAGGAGCTAATCATGCGTACTGCCGACGGCAACATCCGCATCTATACTACCGACGTGGAAACAAAGTGGCGCAACTATACCCTCTGGCACGACCATCAGTATCGTCAGGCTATGGTATGGCAGATGTGCGGTTACAATCAGACTCCTCACACGAGCTACTTCCTCGGTGAGTTGGAGGGCATCACCAAGGCTCCGGCCCCGCTGACCATGACGGGACGCACGGAGATCAAGAACGGTGCCACCATCGGAGCAGCCCATGCCGACAAGCACATCATTATATGTGACGCTGCCGATATGACTGTCAATGTGACCGACGGAGCCGCTCCGTATATCCTTACCGTCAACGCTCCCACATGGGTGCAGGGACACGACGACAACAACAATATCACCACCACGACCTACACACACACCATCAAGGGCGGTGCCTTCGGCGGCGAGATGCGTCTCGTCAAGCAGGGCGACGGTGTGCTCAACCTCCCTGCCGTCGTCGAGACTTACAGCGGCCCGACGGAGGTATGGGCCGGTGTGCTCAACTTCGACGGTACGATGAGCAACAGCCGCGTATGGCTGAACCGTTTCGCTGAGCTCAACACCGTTGGCGGCAACTTCGCCAAGGGCATTGAGATGGACTATGCCGCCGTGCTCCGTCCCGGAGGCAAGGATACCAAGGGACAGATGACGGTCGACTCGCTCATCCTCAACTACGGTGCAAAGGTCGAGCTCGATCTCTACGGAGAGGACGCTACTGCCGACTACATGAAGATTGCCACGCTCAAGATTGGCAAGAAGGATTGGGAGAATGGCCCGGCCTTCATGACTCCTGTCTTCTCCATCATTCCCCATTTTGCCGCCGGTCAGGAGAAACTTTCCGCCGGACGCTATCTCATCGCCGAAGTCGGCAAGGTGGACGGCAATGTCGCCGACATCGCCGTCACGGGTCTGACCGGTACCAAGGCACAGATTGTGCTGGAGGACGGCAAACTCTATATCGAGGTGATGGGCATGCGTGAGCCGGACGAGATCACATGGACCGGTGCCAACGGTTCTGTATGGGATCTGGCCGAGACCGAGAACTTCAAGAGTCGCGGTGGCGCAGCCGAGATCTTCGTTGACGGCGATATCGTTGTCTTTGACGATGACGCCAAGACGGGCGACGTCACGCTGGCCGAGCCGATGACTCCGTCGTCGGTCATCTTCTCCAACAACACGCTCGACTATACGCTGTCGGGCAGCGAGATTGCCGGCAAAGCCACTCTCGTCAAGAACGGTGCGGCCCGCACGACCATCACCAATACCAACAGCTTCACCGGCGGTACGACCATCAATGCCGGAACTCTGGCTGTCGCCTCCCTGGCCAACGACGAGGGTGTCGACAAGGGCTCATTGGGAACGGTCAATGAGGTCATAAACATCAACAATGGCGCCACACTCGCGGTCACGGGCAGCGTGAAGACCACCCAGACGGTCAATGTCGGTGAGGGTGGAGCGGTATTCGACGTTCCGCAAGGCGCGACGCTGACATTTGCCGTACCTGTCAAGTCGGCTGTCAAGGCTCCTATATATAAAAGAGGAACAGGTACATTGCGTATATCTGAGGGTAACAGCTTCGGAAAGACATACCTCGAGCAGGGCACCATCACTTCGCTTACTGCTGACAATGCCTCTCAGAAGTATTTCCCCGATACGCTCATCTTCAATGGTTCCGGCGTGACGCTTGACCATGACAACACGACTTACAGCATGAGCCAGAATATCCATGACTACACCAACTTCAGCGTGCCTTACGGCAAGTCGGGCAATATCTATCTCGACGGACGTTGCACTTATCACGGCGCGCTGACCGGTGAGGGTACGTTCAATATCTATCCGAGATTTTCACGCAGCTATCTTGCCGGCGACTGGAGCAAGTTTGAGGGAACGTTGCAGATGCGCAACAACGGTTCAGACCAATACGGCACCTTTGCCGTGACACTTGGCAGCGGCATGCGCTTCCCCGCAGGCGCTGATGTGGTTGTCGATAAAGACGCTATCTTCGACAACGGCGGAGTGGCCGTGACGCTCAAGTCGCTTTCGGGTGAGGGCACACTGCAGGGTGGCGGTACCTACACCATCGGTGCCGGTAATGACGACATTGACTTCCGCGGTACATTCTCGGCACCGGTGACAAAGGTCGGCACGGGAACATGGACGGTCGGAACAGCAGCTCCGCAGGGCAGCATCGGCACGGTCAACATCAATGAAGGACGACTGCGCATCAGCACCTACTATTCGACGACAAGTGTGATCAACAGTACGGTCAACATCAATGACGGAGCGGAACTCGTCGGTAACGGTACGGTGAAGACGCTTGTCCTCAATGCCGGTTCGACTGTTACGCCTTGCACATCATCCATCGGCGACTTAAAGGGATTTGTCCGTGCGAAAGAGACGTTCAACGCAAAGGTCGGCTCGACCATCAATCTCTGCATTTACAACAATGGCACGTCAAACTACAGCCGCTCTTTCATTGCGACGGAGAAGTTTATGTTCCTCAATTCGACAATCAATGTGACGTTGGATGCCGGTTATGCTCCTGCTGTGGGTGACGAGATCTCGCTCTGGACAGCTCCGGCCGGCCAGTATAGCGGAAACCCCGTGATGAACCTGCCCGATCTGCCCGCCGGAATGGAGTGGGACACGACGGAACTGAACACCAACAAGGGTCTCCTGAAGATCAAGGTCGGCTCCGGTATCTCGTCATTGAGCACGAACGAAGCTGTCCGCTGCCGCCTGTTTACGACAGGAGGTGTACTCGTGGCAGAGTTTGAGGCAACCGCGGGCGATGTCAACGCCAAGTTGCGCGAACTCCCCATCACCGGCGGAGCATACATCCTCAAGGCATACAACGGAACTTCCGTCAAGACCTCAAAAGTTGTCGTGAAGTAAGACCAAGGACCTTAAAGACCCTAAAGCCCCTAAGGACCTTAAAGACCTTAAGGACCTTACAGTCCTTCCGAACAAGTTGGCAAAAGGTTGTAACGCTACAACCTTTTGCCAACTTTTTGTTCATCCACCTGTTCCAAAACGGTCTCCTCTTTTTCGATGCCATACATTGTGTTCGTCACTACGCCCCTGCTTGTCGGATTCATTCTGTCGCTCCTTTATTTGCAAATAATATAAAAAAATGTTTAAAAGCGGGCGAATTTACACTTGCTGAGGTATCTATTATTATGCTTTTTTGTATATTTGCAAAATCAAACTGTAGACTATTCAATTTATTCTATTAACTTATAAACAAATTAAAAATCAAATGATGAAAAAACGATTACTATCATTGAGTATCGCAATGTTGGGCGTTTCGAGTCTGTTTGCCTACAACGTGGGCGACTACATCTATACGCGCAACGGACGATTTCAGGTAACCGGAGAGAACCTGCTTGTCAACGGTGATTTCCGTCAGGGCTTGGAGACTGGTTCCATTCAGAGTATGTATGCAGGCGCACTCAGCGCCGATACATTTGCCATCGAGACAGAAGGCGGCCCCAACGGACTGCCGTATCTGAGAGTGCTCGAGAGCAAGTCGACCAACTGGCAGAGCAACTGGGTGACCGATTTCCCGACGGTGTCACAGTCGACCCACTTCTATGCCAAGGTTATGAGACAGCCGAATCAGGTTTATGTACTTACATATAAGGCCAAGTCCGGTTTTGAGGGTGTGACGCTGACCACATCTATCTGTCCTTTCAACGGCCGTAGCGACAACTATCAGACGTTCTACGCCGACGAAAACGGAGAGTTCCTTACTCCCGGAACGAAAGCTACTATCAACAATGCAATGGAGAGCATCCCCGACACATGGACGGAGTTCGCATACGACTATACGTCGACAGACGCCGGCTTCCTTCACCTTCTTTTTGGAAAGCTCCCCGTTAACGCCAGCTTCGCTGACTTCGGTATCTATCCCGTTGCGAGTGTCGCTGATGACCGCGCAGCTCAGGAGTGTCTGGACCAGCTGAATTTCTATCAGCAGCATGCCGACATGTTCCCGAACATGCAGGATGTCATTGCAGACTTGAAGGGAATGATTGAGCAAGGTATCGCTAACAATGAAATTCCGGTGGATCTCATCAACCAGTTCAACACCAACTCTGATGACGACCCCATCAAGGCGTTCCTTGATGCCAATGCAGTGGACATCACCGAGTACTATAAGAACTTCTTTGACGGTGGTAGCGGCTGGGAAACTTCCGGTGGTGATTGGGGTACAAATGCCGCATCCGGAACATTCAAGAGCCAGTTTGTTCGTCAGTACAAACGTGGTGATGGTAAACTCGGTGTTGGCGACTATAAGCAGACTGCCGATCTCCCCGGAGGAAAGTATCTCTATGTCGTGCGTGCTCAGGCATATACGTATGGTGTAGACGGTTCCGGAAGCAGCTCTAATTATACCATTCCCCGTTACAACCCCGTGACAGGTCTGCGTGCTTATCTGAACAACGACTCTATCAAGATGGACGATGTTCCTGCTGACAGAAGTAAGATCTATATGCAGATTCTTGAATTGCCTGATGGTAACAAGACCGTAGGATTCCATTCTCCAGGTACGACGAGCAATGGTGGTCAGTTTAATTTCGACAACATTCAGCTTCGTCTCGTAGGTCAGACAAAGGAAGACGTGGAGAGATACTTCTGGGCTTCTAAGTGGGTTGAAGCTAACAACGCTCTTACAGTCATGAGAGACTCGGCCGTCAAGGTGGTGGCTATGGATAAGTATATCTTCGGCAAGGACGTGCTGAACGACTCTATCGCTATCTCTAACAATATCCTCGCAACGGCAACTGACAAGACAGAGGCCAACGTGGGTATCCTGAACAAGCAGATGGACTACATGCGCAATGCTATCCGCGCTTACTACACTCTGAACGCAGAGTATGTAACTCTTGCTGACGATATCGCACAGTCTAAGATTGACGTTACGGACGAGACCCGTCCTAAGTATAAGAGCGAGTTCAATGCTGCCATCTCTACAGCTGAGGCATTCTATAATGCTGTCAATGCAGCCGTACGCGACTCTGCCGGTTTGGCAGACGCCGACATTGCTCTGATGAACACACGTCTTGAGTACTATCTCGAGAACGCTACATACAGCACTCCCGCCGAACTGACCCTCGCTAACAATACGTTCCAGAAGAAGAGTACGGACGGCTGGATTGTTCCTGATTGGGACAATGATTCTAAGGCCGTTTGGAAGTTTGGTGCCAATGAAAATATCTCTGAGGGATATGACGTACACTATGCACGTGGTAACAGTGCTGATGACAGAAAGGGTATTTATCAGAACATGCCTATCACCAGGGCCGGTGTATACCAGTTCACTGCAGAAGGTGCCGTTCACAACTCAACGTGGACTACTCCGCAGGATACTAAGGTTTACCTCTTTGCCGGTAAGGACTCTGTACAAATTTGCACGGAAGGCCCCGGTGACAAAAAGAATACTGTTGTAGGTAAATATGGTAACTTCAGTGTAAGAAGCGTTGTTACGACAGAAGACATGGCTGCGCTTAATAACACTCTGCCTGTCGGTCTCGCAAAACCGTTCGTAAGTTCAGAAGGCGCTCCGAAAGTCAATATCATCTATTTGGGTGCTTGCCACTTGAAGTACTACGGTCCTTATGACAAGTATCTGGCCGACTCTATGGCTGTCGTTCTGAAGCCGACGAAGGACTCTCTGCAGATTGCTATCAACGCAGCTACAGAATTGAAGAACGAAGCTCGTAACCCGAAGAACGTAGACACAACTCCGTTTGCTACTGCTATCTCTACGGCTCAGGCTGTTCATGACAATGGTAACTCTACTCTGAATGATGTGCTCGCTCAGTTCACAGCTCTTGAGGCTGCCACGGATCAGTTTATCTTCAGTGGTGTATGGCCTGCAAAGGGTAAGTACTACGATCACTCCAAGCTCTTGAAGAACGCTAAGTTCGACAATGAGGACGACAACTATGCCGGATGGAACATCGATAAGGAGTTCGGTGACTCACTGCGCTTCATCTCTACTATCCCCGGATATGTTTACGGTCAGTTCAATTCCAACTACGGTCAGAAGCAGTCTGCTGTCATGACACAGAATGTTGAGGGTATGCTTGAGGGTAAGTACTCATTCGCTGCTTTCGCCGTTTACCGCTACGCTTGGAAGGAGAGCTGGAGCACAGCCGACTATGAAATCCCCAACACTTGGGTTGCTCTCACTTCTAACACGGATACGCTCTATGTCAAGGGCCTGATGGACGGTGGTACTCTTTCTAATCCTGAGGATACCAAGTCTGACCTGAACTACTGGAACGGTGCCTATATCAGCATCTACTCTGCACGCCACTGGAATGACGCTAACGGTGCTCCCGCATTCGTTAAGCTCTTCGACTCTTGGCTCTTCGACTCAGAAGTGCCTGTTACTGTCGGTGCTGACGGTAAGGCTACTGTCGGATTCTACATCAAGGACGTGCCGAACGCAAGTGGTTTCGTCGCTTACAAGCCGACTCTCCGCTTCTACGGTGACGAGGTTATCAACGGCATCGAGGACGTTAAGGCTACTGTCGAGACTATCGCCGCCAAGACCGGTGACATCTACACAATCACAGGTGTCAAGGTTCGCGCTAACGCCAACTCAACAGCCGGTCTGCCGAAGGGCCTGTACATCATGAACGGCAAGAAGTTTGTGGTTAAATAATCAGAAGGATATATAATCCTAAATAACGAGAAAGGGTCGACAGAGATGTCGACCCTTTCTCGTTATTTAGGATTATACGCTCTCTTGCTGCTCTTTGGATTCTCCCGTTATCGTTGTTTGCAATATATACGCTCCGTTGGTGTTATTTCGGCTGATTGTTTCATTACCGTGTCTGAATGGCTGCAGAACCGTGATATTTGATAAAACTTTCAAAAAAGAAGGCAAAAAGAGTGGCCAAATACAGAAAAGTTTAAAAAAGTTTTCCTGTAATTGAAAAAAGTGTTATTTTTGTAGGCAAAACCTGATGAAACACATTCGTCGGACTACTACTAATTGGAGCTAATTGAAACAATAAATAGAAAACAAATAAAAATTAATCGTAACTTATGAAAAAGATTATCTTTTGTTTCTCTTTCGTCTGTATGGGATTGTTGTCTTCCTGTGTGGACAAGAATGAGATCGTAGAAGATGGCGAGGACTCTAAGCCGTCATGGCTCGGAGAGAGCATCTACGGGGAACTGCAGAACCCTGCAGGCAAGGGATTGTTGAGCGGTACGTTCAATACGTATCTGCGCCTTGTCGATGATATCGGTTATGCTGAGGTATTGCAGCGCACCGGTAGTAACACGGTCTTTCCCGCCAACGATGAAGCCTTCGACCGCTTCTTCCGTAGCGGCACATGGCCCGGCGTCAATTCGTATGAAGACCTCACTATGGCTCAGAAGAAGTTGCTGCTCAACGGCTCTATGCTGAAGAACGCTTTGCTTACGGACATGTTGTCGAGCGTGATGTCAGACGGAAAACTGACTCCCGGTATGGCTGTGAAGCACGAGACCAACATCAACCGTATCGACTCTGTAACATACTATCCGCTGACTACGGCAAAGGAAGTGTATCCCAACAATCCGAATTGGGCGAGATTTGACAATGGCATCGCTGTCGTATGTGACGAGACAAACCCGATGCTTGTTCACTTCACGGAAGACTATATGCTCAGTAACGGTATAACGACAACAGGAGCAAACAGTGACTTCTCTATCATCGTCGGTGGAGAATATAAAAGCCCCGATACTTATATTTACCGTAACCGTGTCACTGCTGCAAACATAACTTGTCAGAACGGATATATCCATCAGGTTGAGAACGTAATCGTTCCTCCGGGAAATTTGGCACAAGTTATGAAAAAGGCCGACGACCTGACCATCATCAGTCACATGTTTGACAGATTTGCTGTACCTTATTATAATAGGCAGAGTGATTTGACCTCTTATTATAATAGCTGGTATAAGGAAGAGCAGGACGCCGGACACAACATGGCGGGCATAATTAATCCTGACTCTATCTTTGAGGTCCGCTACCTTAGCGACATCTCACAAGGAGAGGAAATCTTCAGCGGAACGGGTTCAGGTTCTGGAAGCGAGCGCCTCTCGTTTGATATCGGATGGAATGAATATTATATGGGTAACACAGGTCAGGAACTGCTGGACGTGGGCGCTCTCTTCATTCCGAATGACGAAACGATCAAGGATTATTTCGTGAATGGTGGCGGTAAGTCCATTATTGAAAGATATTGTAAGGACAGCGGTTTCCCGAATACAGCGGAGAACGTAATCAAGAATATTGACTTCATTCCGTTGAATGTTGTCAACAGACTCCTGTCTAATATGATGCAGACCTCATTTAAGGCGACAGTGCCCAGTAAGTTTGACAAAATCACTGACATCGAGAGTGGTGACTTTATGGGTATAACGACGGCGGACCTTGCACAGAAGGACGGCGTCGCTGACGTGCGTATCGCCAACAATGGTGTCATATATGTGTTGAACCGCGTGCTCAGTCCGAACTCCTATTCGGCCGTATCGGCTCCGACACTGTTTAACACCGGCATGAATATCATCGGTTGGATGATTGATAATAAGAGTATGATTGGTTCAAGCAACAATCCTTATTCAATCGACTTGGACTTCTATGCTTATCTGTTGGCGATGAAAGCCAATTTCGCTCTGTTCCTTCCGACAGATGATGCTTTCAGTCTCTACTACATCGACCCGGCGAGAATAAACCGTACCGGTACGGGTAAGAATGGTCCTACCGCTGTTCGCTATGTCTGGCGTAATGTGAACAGTGACCCGCAAATCAGAGGTGTCATCCACAGTTATAATCCGCGTACGGGTGTCGTCGGTGACTCGGTCGATGCTCTCAACCTGAGCGAATCTACAATGCCTATTGTGAAGAGCCAGCTCGCTGACCTCATGAACTACAATACAATCGTATTGAATTCTGGTGAGACACTGGGAGCCAACAACTACTATAAAGCAAAGAACGGTGGCGGACTGAAGATTAACATGAACAACAAGACTGTTGCCGGTGGAGGTCAGATACACAACGGACTGCCGGTTTCGCACATAACGAACACATACGAGCAGGCCAATGGATACTCTTATGCATTGGATCACCTTATACAGGGCCCGCTGCAGAGTGTATATACTGTTTTGAACGACCATGCGAAGTATCCGCAGTTCAGCAAATTCTTTGAAGTGTTGGAGGCGCTGAGCAATACAGAACTGCTGAGATGGGCTTTGGACTATGATACATCATTGAGTGAGGAGCAGCGACTGACGCTCAATTCTTATCGCGTGTTTACGGATAAATCAGAACTGCCGAACTGTCTCGACTATAACGTCCGTTTCTTCAACATGTACAATTATACCGTATATGTTCCTAACAACGACGCAATGGACAAGGCTCATGAGGCCGGTCTGCCTTCCGTAAGCGAGATTATGAATATCTATGAGAACGATGTGCAGAACGATAGAAATGATCCGACGATGAAACGTCTGGTTTTGAATATGCTGATTCCTCTGAGAGACTTCGCATACTATCATTTCCAGAATACGTCAATATATGCAGACAACAATGTGGATGGCGGAAACTACTCGACATTCCTTGTCGACGCCCAGCTGAACAACAAGTCGCTCTCCGTTTCTGGTGGTAATGGCCGACTGACCGTGACTGACGCAACAGGACGGGCTCATGTCGTGAACGCTTCGTCTCCCGCCGCAAATATCATGACTCGTGATTTTGAATTTGAGAAGGGAGCAACAACAGAGACAGCAACTTATGTGAATGCTTCTTCGTTTGCCGTATTGCACGAAATCTCTGAACCGCTCTATTTCAAGAGCAATTTGTCGTCAGGCATCTCAAATGCAAAAAGCCGCAGAATGTCGGTTAGACGTTAACAGAAGTAAAAACAAAAAGAAATTATAGTTATGCCAAGAACAAAATTATTGCTTACAGCCTTAATGCTTGTCATTGTGCAGGCGGTAATGGCACAGGGGCAGCGCATTTCGGGTACTATCACCGATGAGTTCGGTGGTGTTATGGGTGCTTCTGTTGTGGAAGTCGATGCAAACAACCGTAACGTGTCGGCTACCGTAACCGATATCAACGGTAACTTCTCACTGATGGTGAAGAACACAAAGAATAAGCTGAAAATCTCTTATGTGGGTGCAAAGACGATGGTTCTGCCCATTGGCTCACGTACCAACTTCTCCACCAAACTCGGTGCTTCAAGCACGGCTATCAAGGAAGTGAAGGTGACTTCGAAACGACGTTCCAACTCCGGAGGTCTGTCAATCCCGAAGCGTGAAATATCTGTTGCACAACAGACCATGAATATGGCTGATGTCGAAGGTCTTGCCTTCACCAGTGCTGACGAGGCTCTGCAGGGACAAATCGCCGGTCTTGACATCGTCGCCGGTTCCGGTAACCTCGGTGCTGGTACACAGATGCGTCTGCGTGGTGTGACCTCTATCAATGGTAACAAGAATCCGCTGATTGTCGTGGACGACCAGATTTTTGATGCTCCGGACTTTGATGCGGAGAATGCAACGGATGAAGACTATGCTTCGCTGCTTTCGGTGAACGTGGATGATATCGCAAGTATCAACGTCCTGAAAGATGCTGCTTCTACCGCTATTTGGGGTTCGAAAGGTGCAAACGGTGTTATCGAGATTAAGACAAAGCGTGGTGCTCGCGGTAAGACCAAGGTGACATATAAGTATATGTTTACGGGTAGCTGGCAGCCGGACGGATATAAGCTGCTGAATGGTGACCAGTACACCATGATGATGAAGGAGGAACTTTATAATCCGACACAGGATCCGAACGCTACAACAAATATCAACGAGCTTAACTACGTGAAGGATTGGGCTGACTTTGAGAACTGGAACAACAACACTGATTGGGTTGATGCCGTTACGCAGTTCGGACAGTCTCACGACCATAGCCTCACAATCTCGGGTGGTGGTGAAAAGGCAACGTTCCGAATCTCCGCAGGTTATCTGCATCAGAAGGGTACGATCATCAAGCAGACACTCAACCGCTTCACGACACGTATGGCTCTTGATTATTTCGTCAGTGATCGTATAAAGTTCATCACTTCGTTCGCTTTCACTTATACGAATAACAACAAGAACTATTCCGACCTTCTTGCTGCGGCGCAAAGATTGGCTCCGAATATGAGCATCTACCGTCAAGATCGTAATGGTAACGATACGGGTGAATTCTTTATAATGAATTCAAGTTCGGCTACTATTAATCCGTCTTCTTCCGAATTGAACAAGGTTCGCGAGCTCGGTAACCCTATCGCTATCGCAAATCTGGCATGGTCAAAGGAAAATACCTATCGTATCAATCCGGACTTCCGTCTCCAGTATGACCTTCTCGGTGTCGATGACGACAAGAGCCGTTTGACATATACAGGTGGTGTCTATTTTGACATATATACAAAGAGTGCTCCGAACTATAGTCCCGGTGAACTTATTGCTGATGGATTCAGCGATAACTACAACCGTGCATACAACGAAGAGAGCAACTCCATGACTCTTACCGTTACGAACGATTTGGTTTACAAACCGCATTTCAAGAATGAGGATTGGTTTGCAAATGTTCGCGCACGCTACCAGATGTCTATCGGTAACAGCAGTAAGCAGTTTGAAACAGACCACTGGATTCCGACAGGTATTGACATCCCGACTCTTGGTGCTTACATGGTGGATGGAACAAAATATACTTATAGCTCTACCGGAAAGAGCCGCTCTCACAACTGGAGTGTCAATGGACACATGTCTTACAAGAGCCGCTATTCAATCTACGCTTCAATACGTGCGGACGGTGACTCCCGTTTCGGACCGAAGCACAAGTGGGCTTACTTCCCCAGTGTGGCTTGCCGTTGGAATATCAGTGATGAGCCGTTCATGAAGTGGAGCCGTAAGGTCATTTCAATGCTTGCTTTCCGTCCCAGCTGGGGTATGGTCGGTAACCCGCCAAACTCCGAGTCTTTGTTCTACGAGATGTATAGCTCTAATGGAACATACGGAAATAACGGCAAGCCGATGTCGGCAATGACACTTTCAAAGTTGAAGTTGGATGACTTGAAATGGGAGACAACGACTTCTTACAACCTCGGTTTCAACCTCGGTTTGTTTAACGATAAGATTGAGGCGGAATTTGAATACTACTATAAAAAGACAGATGACCTTCTCATGAAGAATGTACGTATCCCGTCTACTTCAGGTTACTCTTCGCTCGCTTGGGCAAACGTAGGTGCAATGTCTAACGAGGGATGGGAGTTGAACTTGAGCCTGAATAACATTATCAAGGCCGGCAAGTTCTCTCTGAGCGCAAACTTCAATATAGCCCAGAACTATAACGAAATCACTGAGATGGACGAGCGAGTGCTGACAGATCTTAACGGAAACTGGGAAGCAAAGAACGGTACTTATCTGAACCGCGTACAGGTGGGTAACTCACTCGGCTCTATCTACGGATACAGATATAAGGGCGTTTACACATATACTTATGATGGTGCTGTCAATGCATACAAGAAAGACATAGAGGCCGGTTATACGGGCTCTGCGGAATCTTGGTTCAACAACTGGCTGCGTCAGGGTCATACAGCTCCGTTTGCTCTTGACAAGAACGGCAATGTGCTGATGGATGACGCTAAGGGCACACCGAAACCCATGGTATTTGACAGTTCTAACAAAAACTATGAGTTCCAGGGCGGTGACGCTATCTATGAAGATGTCAACCATGATGGTGAAATAAATCAGCTCGACATTGTTTATCTTGGCAACTCCATGCCGAAGGTTAATGGAGGTTTCGGTCTTACATTCAGATATGGCCAGTGGAGTCTGAAGACAAATTTCAACTACCGTTTCGGTTTCAAGGTTGTCAACTTCGCTCGTATGGAACTCGAGAAAATGTCTACGACTTACAACCAGTGCGCTACAGTAAATCACAGATGGCGTAGAAACGGTCAGGGTGAAGAATATCCTGTACTCCCGCGTGCTATGTATGGTGACGATGTCGCTTACAACTGGCTCGGTAGTGACCGCTTTGTAGAGAATGCTTCGTTCGTTCGTCTTCAGTATGTTCAGTTGTCGTACAATGTGCCGAAGAAGTTTGTCAAGAAGTTAGGTCTTACGGACCTTAAGGTTTACGCTTCTGCCAACAACTTGTATTGCTGGACAAAGTATAGCGGAACCGATCCTGAGCACTCTTCAAGTTCTTACGGCTTCGCTGAAGACAAGGCAAAGACGCCGCGTTCCAAGTCGTTCACAGCCAGCATCAGTCTGGCATTCTAATAAATCAGATTTTAAAATATGAAATTTATGAAAAAATATATTTTAATATCCATGTTGCCGACCATGCTCATGACGTCATGTATTGATACGTCTGTACTTCCGGTGGACCAGATTACAGGAGAAGAATTCTGGAAAAGCAAAGCCGAAGTAACGAATATGGTTACGGACGTATATAAACACATGTGCGCTGAAACGGCTGTCGAACGTTATTTCGTTTGGGGAGACTTCCGTTCTGACGAGATGACTCCTTATACAGGAAATCTGGGAGGTAAACTAAATGCGTTGAAAGATATTAGTGAAGGCACAATGACGAGTACCAATACTTATGCCGATTGGTCGTCTATGTACGACATCGTCAATCGTTGTAATATGGTATTGGAGAAAGCCCCGGCTGTCATATCAATTGACCCGGCATACACACAGGAAACATATTGGACCGATGAGTCACAGATGCTCGGTATCCGCGCATTGTGTCACTTCTATTTGATCCGTGCGTTCCGTGACATACATTATTCGACGACTGCTTATATGAATAGCAGTTCGGACATGAATGTCAGTCAGGAAGCTCCTGTTTATACTCTTGAGAAGTGTATCAACGACCTGAACAAGGCGCTGGAGCATCCTCTTTCATCCACGGCATACACCGATTGGCGTAGAGTGGGATTGCTCAACCGCGATGGTATCAAAGCCATTCTTGCTGATGTCTATCTTTGGAGAGCCTCAATGACTCACAATCAGGATGACTATCGCAAATGTGCGGATTTGTGTCAGGAAATCATTGATTCGAAGATAGAACAGCGCAACAACTCTTTCAGCGGTGGCGGCTTTGGTCCGTGGGGTGGTGGCTCTACTACGACAACAGACCAGAAGTATCCGTTGTTGGAAGGGGCTTTCGCTTATGCCATGAACTTTATAAATGGAAATTCCAGTGAGAGCGTGTTTGAGTTGCAGATGGACGGAACGTCTAATTCAAATAACGGTATGAGAAACCTTTTTTGGAATTATGATGAGAAAAACCGTCCGTCGGGTTTCGTGAAAGCTCCAGTCGCTGTTTTCGGAAACGCTGGAGAGGCCAATTCTGCTTATGCTACGAAAACAGATTATCGTTTTTATGATAATGTTTATGATGCCGGCGGTTCCAACCTTACGGAAATGAGCATAAGAAAGATGGTATCGCTAACGAATTTGCCTAACACGGCAAACAATGTCAGTTCCTGGAAAGCAGACAACAGTACTCCCGGACGTAACGGAAATATTACGAGAGTCAGTCAGAACCATATCTTCTATCGTCTTACGGATGTGATGCTTATGAAAGCGGAAGCGTTGGTTCAGCTTGGTGGTCAGGAAAATTTTGATGCTGCGTTTGAACTGGTTTATGAGGTCAACAAGCGCAGTGTGGCATCAGAAGGAGACTATTTGGTACAAACCAGCTACGTCACTCAGAGTGATTACGAGAAGCTCGTACTTGACGAGCGTCGTCGCGAACTTTGTTTTGAAGGAAAGCGATGGTTTGATCTTCTTCGTTATAACTATCGTAATGTGGAAGGCATACGTCCTGACTTGACGTTATGGGAGATTTCCGGAGGCAGTGCCAATAAGAACGCATTTGTGAAAAACTACGCTGAGATGATGACATTAGTTCAGTTGCGTTATACAGAGGGTGGCGCTGCCAAATGTTCCAAAATCAATTGGGAACCGTATCTTTACTTCCCGGTACTTGAAAACGAACTTAAGGTTAATGCGAATCTGCATCAGAATCCTGTTTATAGTTCTAATGACATGTATGTGAAGAATTAATAAAGACAATTGTTATGAATATGAATATAAAGAAATCATTGATGATGCTTGCCGGAATGTTTGCTATGGCCGGTAGCTTGATATTTACCTCATGTTCTGCAGAACCGGACGAATCGGATTTGTACACGTTTACGGGTGAAACTATTGAAGATTTCATAACCAACAACGAGGCGGATTTCGGCAACTTCAATTATATATTGAAGCGTGCAGGATATGATCGCATCTTGAGCTCTTATGGAACGTACAGCTGTTTCTTGCCTACCAACGACGCCGTTTTGGCATACGTAAACGAGCTCTATAACGATGAAGACGCCATGATACCTCATCATGGCATGCCAGAGGTCTCAGACCCCAATAATGTTCCTTTGGAAAATCTTACGGACAGTCTCTGCCGTTCGATTGCTATGTATCATGTTGCAGGTATTGTTTACCGTATTGCTGATATAGGTAGCGGTTCGGCCAATTCTGTCGTTACTCCGATTTCCGGTCCTCAGATCAGTACAAGCGTTGTCGACGGAGATGTGTTGTTGAACGACAAGGCTATGATTACTTACAGTAGTGACAACGATGGTGAGGATTTGGTCAATGGTATTGTCCATGTCATCAATTCCGTGATACCCCGTGCCAACAAGCTGATCTCAACGGACCTGCTCAAGGATGGACGTTTCAAGATTTTCTCAGACGCTCTTCGTGCGACAGGTCTCGATCAGATGATGGAGAAGTTTCAGAAGGCAGAGTCAGAGTATGAATTGCCTGTCGTTACTCCAGGTGAGGACGGTGCTGCTTCCTATTGGGTAACTCCGGAGCCAAGTAAAATCATGTTCACTATCTTTGCTGAGCCTGACGAAGTTCTTGAAAGATATCAGATCCATGATGTTCCGAGTTTGGTTCAGCATGCCATAGAGTGGTATGGTAAGGCCGCAACTGGTTCTTCACGTGAAGAAACTCAAGGTTGGTATGACTGGTATCGTAACAACAATATTACTATAGACACCGATCCTGAAGGTGATTTTACCAAGGAGAACCATGTTCTTAACATGTTCATGCGTTACCACATACTTTCTTTCGGTATAGCAAGAAATGCTTTGCCTAATGACTATTGCGTGTATGACAAGTCAGGATGGACGGGTGACTCTTTCGATTACTACGAGACAATTCTCCCCAAGACCCTGATGAAAATGTGGTATGTAAAGGCTGATCAGAAGTATTATATCAACCGCTACATTACCAATAATACTCTGACTGATGGTGTAGGAGACGCTGTAGAGACGGTCGGTTCAGCAGGAATGCATGAAGTGAGAGTGCCCGGTGTTGTTGTTGATGTCGACGCAGTTGTCACTTCCATGAACGGATATATCTATCCTATAGAAGACATTCTCGTTTACAATGCGACAGTGCCCAACAACGTGCTTAATGAGCGTATGCGTTTTGATGCCCTTTCACTCCTCGGAGAGACGATGAGTTCCGGATTCAGAGGAATTTATTGTCAGGATATGGTGTCTCGAAGTGGAAATTCCAGCGTAGGACGTATCCGTTTCCCGGTAGACTATTTTGACAATGTCGTAGTCTATAATGGCAATAAGACAAAGTTGGATATGAACCTTCTTGCCAACCCGGGTTCCAACTCGTTCCTTCTTTACAAAGGTGATTCATTCCAAGGTAAAGGTGTTTATGACCTCGCGATCAAATTGCCGCCGGTACCGGATGGATTGTATGAGCTTCGTGTAGCTGCAACAAACTTCGGTAATCGTGGCTCGATGCTGCAGTTCTATCTCGGTGAAGGCAGTTCAGAACTTAATGACATGAAACCCATCGACATTCCTATTGACTTGCGTATGGCAACCAGTGTAGAATCTGATGCTCGTTTGGCCGCTACGGGATATGTTCCCTGCAATGACCCGACAAATTATCCGGATGCTTATGCCGATAGAGGAATCGAGTCGGATAAGGTTATGCGTGCTCACAGCTATATGCGTGACGGTCTGTCCATCGTTAAGGAGTCTGACGGAAGTTCTCCGAAGCCGAGCAGTATGAATGCACGTTATGTAGCTTATCAGTTGCGTAGAATATTGATGAAGGGTGAGTTCAAGCAAAAGGATTATTGGCTTCGCATGAAGTCCGTGTTGCCTAAATATGATGACAAGAAGTTCCAGCTTGACTACATTGAGCTCGTTCCTCAAAGTGTTTACGACGGACGTGGTACGTACAGAGAGGATTTGTATTAATTATATGAACAATAAAAGTTTAGAATTATATGAAGCGAAATAAATTAATATACAGCATGATTGCGGCGACGACATTGTTCGCCGCATCATGCACCGACTTCGATGATTATAATGAGGCTTATACAGACAGTCATCCGATGGGCAATGCAACTATTTGGGAGAACATTGCTGCTGACGAGAATCTGTCACAATTTGCTGAAATACTGAAATCTGTCGGCTATGACAAAGAGTTGCAGAACTCACGTACTTATACGGTATGGGCTCCGTTGAATGATACATACGACTATCAGTCGTTTTTGAATCAGGAAAACAAGGATGAACTCATAAAGCGTTTTGTCAACAGCCATGTTGCCAATTATACTTATCCTCTGACAAGTACTCTTGATGAGAAGATCCACACACTTAACAACAAGTCCTTCGATTTGATTGGTGATGGCAGTAATTATACCTATGCCGACAATAAAATTGTAGAGAAAAATATTCCGACATTGAACGGATTGTTGCATACGATTGACGGTTATGCCCAGTTCTTTCCGAACATTTATGAGTATCTGTTTTCTGTCGGCAAGGATAACGTGAAGGAAGTCCCCTCTATATTTGAGAAGTATCAGAGCGAGGAGCTTGACGTCTCTCAAAGTGTGGAAGGCCCGATTGATGCTGATGGTAATCAGACTTATATCGAGAAGGTCATGATTACGACAAACAGTCTTTTGGATAATGATTATTTGAATGCGAATCTGTTGAAAGAAGACAGTTCCTATACGATGTTGATACCTACGGACGAAGCATATACTGCTGCTTTTGAAAAGATAAAAAAATGCTTCAACTACGCAGAAGAAACAGAGTATTGGACCCCGACAAGAGAAGTGCCGGCTCCTGCCGCACCGATAAAGGAGGCCACAACAGAAGTTATGCCGGACTCTCTCGTAACTCGTAACATTCTGACCAATACTGTATTCAACAACAACAATAAATACAATCGTTGGGTTGAAAATCCGAAGGATGAGTACAAGAGTGATACTTTGTGTACGACCAGAGGCGTAAAACTGTCAAACGGCGCCGAACTGATTAGTGACCAATATCTCGTGGAGGATGGTCTTCAGAAAATGAGTAATGGCTATTCACGCATAGTGAACGACCTGCCTATCCTCCCGTGGGAAACCTATAATAGAGAGATCTCTATTCCTTTGTTCGGTTCCGACGGACGTTCCAACCGTCCTCTTGTTGAAGGAATACAGGGTGAGGAACCCGAGTCTCGCAGCATCAGTTGGACAGGTAAGGACGGCCAGGACCGTTTGGCGAGATTTATCGATTTGATTCCTACGCAAGAGAGCGCCAACCCGAGAGCATACTTCTACATCCCCAATGTGCGTTCTACCACATATAATATATATGTTGCAGTAGTGCCCTCCGGTTTCGTTGATACGCAGATCGTTGAAGAAGAAGGTGTAGAGAGTGTTAAACCTTACGAGCGTTCGTATAAGTTTGAAGTCGCTTTAAATTATGCAGAGGCCGACGGTAAGGTAAAACTTGGAGACGGTGGTCGTCCCTTCTACAATGGCTTCAAGCAGTGGGCTAAAACAATAGAGACAGAAGCATCCATTGAGGATTTCACAGAAACCCGAGAGATTGTAGATACAATCCTTGTAGGTCAAGTCACATTCCCTGTCTCTTATTACGGTCTGACAAATTGCAAACCGATGCTTCGAATCGAAGGTAAGCGAAGCTCTTGGAATAAAAACGAATGGACTAAAATCGACAACCGTCTTCGTATCAACGCCATTATTTTGCGTCCGGTAGACTACGATGAATACCTGAACAAAGGTGAAGATGAAGAATAAAAAAACGTAGAATGATTATGAACAGCTTTATATATAATATAGAAAAGTCGTTTCTGAGAAACGTTCTTTGCTCGACAATGGCGTTGATGGTAGCCTCTCCTGTGCTTGCTCAGGATGATTTTACTGATGACATGGCTGACGAGGAGGTTGTTGCAAAACCCCGCGTCAAGGCTGTAGTAGAGAAATATCAGCTGATGTCATTGAAGGGAGTCATCAAAGACGAGGCAACCAAGAAGCCTTTAGGTGGTGTGCAGGTCAAGATGTTAGGTAACAGCCGCTATACGGCGATGTCTGATGACGACGGCTCTTTCACTATCAAGGTTCCCGTATTTGCTACATCTCTGTATGTCCATTCTCCCGAGTTCCTGTCCCAACAGGTTGCCATTCCTGCCGACACGACTCAGGTTATGGATATCTATATGCTGAGCGACAAGTTCCGTAAGATGTATGAGGACAACACGAATTACACGGCTCGTCGTAGCTTCACCTCGTCTGCCGTTCAGAACATAACGGCAGATGCAGAGATAGCAGAAAATCTCATGGCCGACATGCGCTCGATACAGCGTTCTGCAGCCCCCGGCATTGGTAATGCCAACTTTATCCGCGGTATAAACTCCATCAATGCCAATTCGCAGCCGTTAATTGTTGTCGATGGTCAGGAACTTGACATGCAGATGTCACGTGAAGCTCTTCACAGCGGCAATTATTTCAATCTGCTGACGACCATTATGCCTGCAGACATTGAGAAAGTGACCGTTCTGAAGAATGCTACCGCTCTTTATGGAGCCCGTGGTGCCAATGGTGTCATCCTCATTGATACCAAGCGCGGTCATAGCTTGGCAACACGTATTGACGCCAATCTCTCTGTCGGTTTGAGTCTCGTGCCCCGTCTTCCCAAGATGATGGATGCAACCCAGTATCGTACTTATGCGACAGAATTGATTGGAACGATGGACGGTATGAGAACCAGCACACCCTCTCTCAGCTTCCTCAATGACGATCCTAACGGATACTATTATCACATGTATCATAACAATACGGATTGGACAGACGATATCTATCGTATGGGCTTGACGCAGAATTACAGCATCAATGTCCAGGGTGGTGATAATGTCGGTATGTACAACCTCTCGGTCGGATTCGTTGACGGCAAGAGTACAGCCGACTACAATGACTACAACCGCATCAATGTACGTTTCAATACGGATATTAATATTCTGCGCAATCTGTCGACGAAGTTCAATATCGCCATTTCGCGTGTTACCAGCAATCTGCGTAACGATGGCGCAGCCGAGGACTTCACAAAGGAGACTCCCACGTCTCCGACGTTCTTGTCGCTGATCAAGTCGCCGTTGCTTTCTCCGTATCAGTACAACCACTACCTTGGCGGTTTCTCCGGTTTGCTCAGTGAGGCAGACGATATATTCGATGCCTTAGGTTCCGAATTCTCTCTTGCCAACCCCAACGGTCTTTTGGAAGAAGCCGATGGCGTAAACAAGAACTATTTGGAGAACACCAACTTCAACATCATGTTGGCGCCGACGTTGCAGATTAGCAACGACTGGTCTGTTACGACATCATTCAGCTATTATCTGAATCGTAACTCTCAGCGCTATACGCGTCCTCATACGTATGCTCCGGCATTCCTGATACCGAAGTTCGGAACGGTCTACAACAAGTTCTCTTCGTTGTTCTCCAATGAAAACAATGTTGTCAGCAACACTCATGTAGACTACTCTCACATGTTCGGTTCCCATAGCCTCAAGGCATTTGTCGGTTTCAAGTACAATTATTTCTCATTCAATAATGATATTCTTGGAACAGAATACACCAATGACCAGGAGCTCAACAGCAACCCCCATATCTCTGCAAACCCCGAGAACTTGAATACCGTCACCGGTACCAATGATGTATGGAAGCAGCTGCAGTGGTATGGCAATATCGACTACAACTACAAAAACAGATACTTCCTTACGTTGTCTCTGCTCGCCGAGGCCAACAGCCGTTTTGGTGACAATGCCGACGGTTTGGATCTGTTTGGAGTACAGTGGGCTATCTTCCCCAGTGTTCAGGCCGGATGGGTACTCACCAATGAGAAGTGGTTCCCGAAGAATGTCGGTATCGACTACTTGCGTGTGAACGCCGGTTATGACATCAGCGGTAACGACGATATCAACAACTATGCCGCACGTACCATCTATTCTATGGTGAAGGTTGCCGATAATTACAATGGTCTTCAGATTACCAATATCGGTAACGACAAACTCCAGTGGGAGACTACAAAGAAGTTTAATGTCGGTTTTGAAGGCAACTTCCTCCACAACCGTATCGGTGTGAGTTTCGACTATTATATCCACAAGACAAGCAATCTGCTCACTCTGAAGAGTTTCAGCGACCAGATTAGCGGTATCAGCCGCTATTGGGCAAACTCCGGTGAGTTGCAGAACACCGGTTTTGAAGTTACTCTGAGCGGCAAGCCCGTTGTAACTAAGGACTGGACCGTAGAGATTGGTGCAAGTGCCGGCCATTATAAGAATGAGGTGACCAAACTGCCTGACGGTGATTACACATCGTCTGCCTACGGCACGGACAACATCCTTACGTCTGTCGGCAATCCTGTGGCCCTCTTCTATGGCTACAAGACTGCAGGTGTCTTTGCAGATGATGCAGCAGCCAAGGCTGCCGGCAAACCGTCAGAGGATGGCACGCCCAACTATCTCTATCAATTGTCACAGACCGGTGATAAGCAGAATTTCACTGCCGGTGACGTACATTTCGTAGACAAGAACGGTGATGGTGCCATCGACAAGGACGACCGTTTCGTTATCGGTGACCCCAACCCAGACATCTACGGTAATATCTTTGCCAATGTGACATGGAAGGACTTCACGCTCAGCATGAACTTCAACTACAGCCTTGGCAACGATGTCTACAACTACCAGCGCATGCTTCTCAACTCTGGCAGCAATCTTTGGAACCAGCAGGTGGCAACGACCAAGCGTTGGCGTTATGAAGGTCAGCAGACCGATATGCCTCGCATCGCTTATGGCGATCCGATGGACAACAATCGCTTCAGCGACCGTTGGATAGAGGATGGCAGCTATCTGCGTCTGAAGACCCTGACATTGTCCTACCGTGTGCCTGTCAATTTCAGTTGGCTGCAGGGACTCACAGTATGGGCACAGGCTGTCAATCTGTTCACGCTGACCCACTATACAGGCAGCGATCCCGAGTTCAGTGCTAAAAACAGTGTGATGTATCAGGGCATTGATTGTGGCAATCTTGCTCAGGGACGTGCATTCACATTCGGATTAAAAATAAACCTCTAAACAACCGACAATATGAAAAAGACGATATTTTTCATCGCAAGCATGATGACACTCTTTGTGTCATCATGCAGCGACATGCTTGACGTCGAGGACAAACGTCATTTACCTGCGGACAACACCATTGGCAGCAAGACCGACTCTTTGTTCTATGCTTTTGGTATCATGCAGGCCATGCAGGAAGCTGCCGATATGTATGTTGTGCAGAACGAGATGCGTGGAGACCTTGTGACCACGACACCGTATTCAAGCACTCATTTGCGCGAGATGGCCAATTATACGGCGACGACAGCAAACAAGTATGACAGTGCATACGTTTACTATAAGGTGATAAACAACTGCAACAACTACATCGCCCGTCGTGACACAGCTCTTTACAATGGTAGTTACAATGTAACTCGCAATGAGTTTGCCGCCGTTCACTCTTTTCGTGCATGGGCTTATCTTCAGCTTGCCCGCATGTATGGACGTGTCAAGTTCTTCACTCATCCTCTGACAAGCATATCCCAGATCGACAACGACCAATCGCCCATGTATGGCATTTCTGAGATTGTGAATGCTCTGGCTCCCGAAATGGAGAAGTATAGCGGCACGCCTGTACCATCGACGATTGCTCTTGCTTGTATTCCAATCGATGTCATGCTCGGAGAGATGTACTTAGAGGTTGGCAATTGGTCTGCAGCCGCCAGTCACTATTACAAGTATCTTGTGACCGACAAGATCAAATTGGCTGATTTAGAGACGAATTATACTAATTCTATTAATACGGATGTGACCCTGCCAATCGATCTCCAGTTGCCTTCGAACGATACATGGGCTTCCTCCTATTTTGGCGCCAACAGCAATCTGGTTTCTGCTATAGTGATGGCAACCAACCCCATGCAGGGCAAGACAACCGAGATATGCGAGTTGTTCGGATTAGATCAGGCCACAGCAGCTGTTGACGGTGAAGCATCGATTGTTTCACCTCAGATTGTCTACTCTCCGAACTATAAGGAGATGGCGGATAGCTCTGCTTATTATTATGTCTCACGTTTTGACAATGTCACGCCAAAGACATGTAAGATAGGTGACCTTAGAGGAATGTCGCGCTTTACCAATGTGAGGTATCATGGCGGCACCAATGGTATCGAAGAGTACAACATACCCAAGGTCTACTTCACATTTACAAACCCGACCATCGTTCTTTATCGTAAGTCCACGATATGGCTTCGTTTTGCCGAAGCTCTTAACCGTATGGGCTATCCGGATGCCGCGTTTGCCATCTTGAAGGACGGACTTGGTTCTCACCTTACCAAAGCGACAGCACCTTATATGACAGACAAGGCTCTTGCCCTGTTTGCCCGCAACGGTCAGTTCTCGTTCGTCGGTGAGGACATAGAGGCAATCTTCAATCCTTCTTCAAATGACCACAATGTGGGTATTCACGGTTACGGTTGCGGTGCTGATGGTGTTTCCGGTACAGTCTCTGTTTATCAGATAGACTCAGTCGTTTCGGCCAAGATGCATCAGTTGGAGAAGGAGCTTGGAATACCGTATACAATCGAGAAACATGTATTTGAGAATGAGATACCCGAAGGCGCTACTACTCCGGAGCCTATCGCCGTCCTTCCTTTGCCGGACACCTTCAACCCGGAGCGTGGTCTGTCCGATCCGGCCGTCACGGAGCTCACTAATCAGATTGTCGCCGACGTTGTTCCTGAAAATAACTTCCTTTTGAGTTCAGCAACACCGTATCGTATGATTAACGAAGTGCATGAAACAGTTGATGGCGAAGATGTGATTGTCGGTTATGAGTTGGCTGTGATGAGGATAGAAGTCTCTTACGCACCCACTGCCGATGTCATCAATGCCGTTGAGGACCTGCTTTGTGACGAGTATGCTATGGAGGTAGCCTTCGAAGGTAGTCGTTTCAGCGACCTGACCCGTATGGCCCGCCATAAGAACAATGACGATGTCAAACCCTATGGCGCCAACTTCGGCGGCACATGGTTCTCCAACAAGATTCGCAAGAACAATCCGCTCGTAGGAAAGGATCTTACGATAGAGAGCAACTGGTATTTGCCTCTCCGTTGATACCGGTTTTATCGAATATACCAGACATAGTGGCCGGCCTTATGCTTAGTGAGCATAAGGCCGGTTTTCTTTTTTTGCTTTTAAGGATTTTAAGGATTTTAAGGTCTTTAAGGATTTTAAGGTCTTTAAGGTCTTTAAGGACTTTAAGGACCTTAAGAACTTTAAATATCGCATGGGCCACTTTTGCCGACATTCCTTTGGTTTGTTCGGTTAAAAGTCGTTAAGCGTGGTGGCGTTCGACCGAATGTTTGTAAATTTGCATGACAACGAACTCAATCAAAGAAACAAACTTTGCATAACGAAATCAATCGAAGAAACAAACAGTAACAATATGAAAAAGACATTATCACTACTTTTCCTCGCGGCACTCGGCGTGGCCGCACAGGCGCAGACCGCCCGTAAGTTTACCGTCAATCTGACTCCCGACGGCAAGGCAAACATGCAGGTGTTCCTGCCCGAAAATCCGTCGGGTAGGGCAATCGTAGGATGTCCTGGCGGTGGCTATTCCCATCTGTCGATGCAGAATGAAGGTACCGATTGGGCCGAATACTTCAACCGTCAGGGCATCACCTATTGCGTCCTGACATACCGCATGCCCAAGGGCGACCGCACGATACCGATGAGCGACGCCCAAAACGCCATACGCACCGTGCGCGACAGCGCTGCCGCGTGGCATGTCAGCCCCTATGACGTCGGCATCATGGGCTTTTCAGCCGGTGGCCATTTAGCGTCGACGACAGCCACCCATGCCCCGCAGGAGGCCCGTCCCGACTTCCAGATACTCTTCTATCCGGTCATCTCCATGAACGAACGGGAGACTCACAAGGGCTCCGTGGTCGGTTTTCTCGGTGACCGGCGCAGCGACGAGAAGCTCGTCAAGGAGTTTTCCAACGACCGTCAGGTGAAGAAGCACCAGACCCCGCCGGCAATCATCCTGCTGGCAGGAGACGATCGTGCCGTGCCGCCGATGACCAACGGCATACCTTATTACATGGCCTTGCGCAAGGCCGGTGTGCCAGCCGCGCTGCACATCTATCCTGCCGGCGGTCACGGCTTCGGTTTCCGCACGTCGTTCGCCTGTCACGACCTCATGGTCGACGAGCTGACCACGTGGCTCCGCCAGCTGCCTTCGGTCAAGGCTGATGCCCGTCGTGTGGCTTGTGTTGGCAACAGCATCACCGACGGATGGGGCATCGACATGGTTGATGTCGACGGCTATCCCGCGCAACTCCAGCGTCAGTTGGGCCGTGACTATTGTGTCAGGAATTTCGGTGTCAGCGGCCGGACGATGCTCAACAGCGGCGATCGTCCCTACATGAAGGAGCGGGCGTGGGCGGACGCCAAGGCGTTCAATCCCGATATTGTGGTCATCAAGCTCGGGACGAACGACAGCAAGCAGAAAAACTGGGACGGCCATGAAAAGGATTTCGCCCGCGATCTGCAGCAGATGATTGACGAGTTGAAAGCCCTGCCCTCTAAACCGACCATCTATCTGTGCAATCCGATACCGTCGTCGGTCAAACTGGATGAGAGCCGAAACGATCAGATCCGTGACTCTGTCGTCGTAGCGGGAGTCATGCCGGCCATCGCCAAGGTCGCAAAGAAGAACAAGTTGACGGTGATAGACCTGCGTCAGGCGGTCGATGCCAAGTCGGACATGATGCAGCGTGACGGAATCCATCCCACAGCAAAAGGTGCTAAGAAGATTGCCGAGACTGTCGCTGGTGTGATAAGGAACAAATAAAAGAATCCTCCGGCGTTTGACGAGACAAGCTCATTCGGAAACAACAAGCTCGGCAGGAAGTCTTTAAGTGGGGTAATTTCAGTCCCCTCCTTTTGAAGCTACTCTCTGCACACATCTTTATCCCGGGTTTATACTAACATAGCATGCTAATTTGGACGTCTTTAAGTGTGGTAATTTCACTCCCCTCCTTCAAAAGGAGGGGAGTGAAATTACCACACTTAAAGGCTTCCTGCTGAGCTTGTTACGTTGGTTCCTGCGGAGCTTGTTACGTCATAACATTCGACGTAACTCTCAAAAAACTTTACTTTAACGTGTGTTAAAGCCTGACTGACTTCATAAAACCGTATTTCCGTCCGAAAAACGGTGATTTTTGCGATATTTTGTAAATTCTTGATTATTAGCTTGTTGCACGCATTAGTGCTTTGCCGTCGATTTTTCGGTCTTGCCGTAAGGGCCTTACGGCATCGCAACGGGGCCCTTACGGCATTGCGACGACGGCCCCATCGTCGTCCAACGGCGTGCTCGTTGTGACCCCGTAAGGGCCTTACGGCTCGTGGCGGCAATGAAAATGTGGTCAAAAACGATGCTTTTCGCTCAGTCGAATGATATTTTTGATAGACTCACGGGGACGTGTTTTTCGGAATAAACATGACATTTTAAGATTTCGGTGCGTTTTAGTTGAATATAAGAAACTATTTTGGGTCAAATTTGGTTCATCCGTAATTTGGAGTGACATAACCAAAAGTAGGGTCACGACCTGTCGCGACCGCCACGATGCCAACCACATAACCAATCATGTATATAAGTAAACCGGTGAATGAAATCACGATGCACAGAGGCGGTCGCGACGGGTCGCGCCCCTACTAGGATATGTTTCTCTCAATATCGGAAGAAATACGTTTTCTCATGCCGCCGGATAACCTCAAATCCAGAAAACGTACGATTTTACCGATTTTCGTACGATTGTCCTATGTTTTTGCTTTGCCATTTATATAAATTTGTACGCGAAAAGCGATTTCCGGCCGTTCAGACCGGAATGGAGTCGGTGAGACCGGCGGCTGCCGGCAAACCGATTGACATTGTGAATGACAACTAAAACAACTATAACCATTATGAAAATTATGAAAATTACTAAGAAACTGACGTGTGGTCTTCTCATGGCTGCTGCGCTTGTGCCCGCAACCATGTCGGCACAGCGCATCCAGCAGAAGCTCGGGCGTGCCGTGGTCGCTGTGACGGACAACGGGCGTCAGGACATTTTGGTCACATGGCGCAAGCTGGCGCAGGAGCCGGAACAGTGTACGTACAACCTGTATAAGCGGGCGCAGGGTTCGACGGACTACGTCAAGGTCAACGCTGAGCCTATCACGCGGACCAACTATCAGACGACACGCTCTGTGGTGCCATTCGGGACTGAACTGGCAGTGACCGTCGTCGCCAACGGCGTGGAGAGCGAAAAGAGCAATCCTTTCCTCTTTAAGCAGCAGGCTTATAAGGACGTGTTCTTCGATTTCAACTTCGAGACCACACTGCTCGATCCCAATGACTACAAGTGTAAGTACGCATGGCCGATGGACCTCGACGGCAACGGTGAGATAGATGCCGTGCTTGCCGACCGCCTCTATGCCGGAAGCGAGGGGCAGAGCCACAAGCTCCAGGCCTATCTGCTCGACGGTACGTGTCTGTGGACGATTGACATGGGGCCGAATGTGGATATTTGTGCCGGCCAGAACGACATGGTCACCGTCTACGACATCAACTGCGACGGCCGCTGCGAGGTCATCATCCGCAGTAGTGACGGCACCCGCTTTTGGGATGCTGACGCCGGGACGTGGGGACTCTATGCCAACGGCAGCACGTCGGAAGACACCGACGGCGACGGCATCGTCAACTATCGCAAGCAGACGAAGCGCAATCCTCCCTACTATGTGTCCGTAGTCGACGGCCGCACGGGAAAGGAGATTGACTGCAGCGAACTCAAATACAGTGAGCTGCGGGATGGCAGCGACCAGTACGGCCGTGACAACCGCGCTGACTATATGGACGACAACGAGGGAACGGAATATGCGTTCCTCGGTTCAAAGTTTGTCATCTGCTATTTCGACGGCATCCATCCGGCTTTGGCCATAGAACCCTACAACCGTCGCAAGTCCGACGGTCATCATTATTATATGGTGGCATGGGAGTACGATTGGGTAGGAGGCAAGGCCACCAACTGGCATCACAGCTACACCTGGAGCCGCAACGACAAGACACCCCGTGCTGCTGAGTTTCATCAGCTGCGCGTGGCCGATACCGACGGCGACGGCATCGACGAGATGCTGGAGGGCGGTTTCGGCGTCAATCCCGTCAAGGGCATGGTCTACAGTGCCGGCATCACCCACGGCGACCGTTTCGACGTGGCCGACATCGACCCCGACCGTCCCGGAATGGAGGTCTTTGCCATCCAGCAGAGCGACCTCTTGGGACAGGTGCTCTATGACGCCCGCACGGGTGAGCACATCAAGGAGTGGTATCTGCCTTCGGTCTATGACGTGGGCCGCGGCCGTTGCATCGATGTCGATCCCGACCACAAGGGCTATGAGATATTCTCCCTGCTGCCCAATCTCTACGACTGCAAGGGCGAAGTGATAAAAGAGGGCACGACATCCTATCCGCACGAAGCCCTTTGGTGGGACGGCGACCTGCAGCGCGAAATGCTCGGCTCGCCCGGCGGCAGCGGTTATGGGACGAACGCGATGATGGTCAAGTATGACGGCACACGCCTGATAGAGTTCTCCAAGCAGAGCGACTGGGCAGTACATTCAGGCTGGGCCAATCGTCCCGCGTTCATGGGTGATATCACCGGCGACTGGCGCGAGGAGGTCATCCTCATGAAGCAGAACGCCGACACGAGCACCGGACTCGTGGGCTATTCGACCGACATACCGACCGAACACAGCATCTATACTCTCACGGAAGATCATCATTATCGTTTGGACTGCACCGGCCGCGGATACTATCAGATGCCCTGCACGAGCTTCTATCTCGGCGGCGATATGCCTCAGCCGCCGCTGCCGCCGACCATGACGGCCGACCTGCGCTGGACCGCCGGTGCGGCGTGGACATCGGGTGGCTCAGGATTTACGACCTTCGACCAAAGTTCCGCACAGCCGTATGCCGACGGCAAGAGTGTCATCTTTGACATCAGCGGCAACAACGGCAGCACAATCTCGCTCGGCGGTCAGCTCCGTCCGAAGGCAGTCTATGTCATGAATCCTCTCGGCCACGACTATCAGTTCGGTGGAAGCGGAACACTGGCAGGTGACATGACACTGTATAAATCGATGCAGGGCACGGCGACATTCGCCTGTGACCTAAATCATACCGGCGGAACGGAAGTCAGCGAGGGCAAGCTCGTGGTCAACGGAACCATCGCCGGACCCGTAAACCTGCGTGCGAAGGGTACGCTGGGCGGCAACGCAACGGTCAACGGCGCCATCACGTTCGAGGGCGCGCTCAACTATGAGGGCTGCCGGCTGATGCCTGTCGGTACTGATGGCGTCATGACGTTCGGCCGTGACCTCGTCCTGCCGGGCAACGTATATATAGAGGTGGAGGCGGCAAACGGCCACAGCGGTCGCCTGTCGGTCAAGGGCAATCTGACGTTTGAGGGTGAAAACACGTTCACCGTATGTCAGACGGACCTCGCTGCCGGCGAGTATGTGCTGGCCGAATGTACCGGCGAGCTGACCGCTGATGCAGCAAAGATCAAGACGCGCGGTCTGTCGGGAATCAACTATACCATCCGTGTGGAGGCGCAGCGCGTCGTGCTCAGCGTCTCGGCCACACGCGCACCGATGAAGAACGTTGTCTGGACGGGCAGCGAGAGCGGCGTCTGGGACTATAAGGCCAACAACTTCTCCGTGGGCGGAGCGCCCACAACGTTTGTCACCGGCGACGAAGTGGTCTTCAACGACGATGCCACCGAACGCACGGTGACGGTCAATGACGAGGTCGTGGCCGGCGGAGTGACCTTTGACGTCAACGCCGGGACATATACAATCTCAGGCGAAAGCGGCATCGGCGGCACGGGCGGACTGACAAAGAACGGCCGTGGCGAGGTGCGCATGAACCTGAAGAACAACGATTATACCGGTCCGACCATCATCAATGGCGGTACGCTGACCGTGACAAACCTCTTCGACGGAGGCCAGAAGTGTGCTATCGGTGCCTCTTCGGCCGATGAAGGCAATTTCCAGATCAACGGCGGTACGCTCAAACTGGATGCCGACAACATGGCCACCGACCGCATCGTGACGCTTGCGGACACGGCGACCATCATCGTGGCCAATGGCTCCGGTTCTCTCTCGCTCAAGGGACAGGTCAAGGGCACCGGCTATCTCGTCAAGGACGGCCCGGGTCAGCTCAACTTCACATACGGTGGAACGAACTCCTTCGCCGGTGTCATCGTCCGCCAGGGCATCATCGCCCAGGGCGCATGGAACTCCACGTTCGGCCGTGTCGGTTCGCCGATGGAATTGGCGGGAGGTGAGGTACACCTCATCAATATGAACAATTCGTCCACCCGACCCATCTTCAATTATGTTGCGACAGCCAAGGAAGGGACGTCATCGTTCATCAAGGGAACGACCCGCGGTGCCATCAACGGCAGTTTCCGTGGCAAGGGCGGCATCACCATTCTCTCGTCAGGCGTCCGCAGTGACGTCGGAGCAGACTTCTCGGCCTTTGAGGGTCAGCTCACGGCGCAGGGCGAAAACTTCCGCCTGATGGACAACGTGACCAACATGAGCAAGACCGCTGTCGTTATGGATGCCGGATGTAAGATTAGACATTACGCTTCAAACGGCAGTCAAAGCAGAGCTGTCACAACCAAGATCGGTTCACTTGCATCGACGGCAAAGGACTGCGAACTCGGCAATGGCATCGACAGCTACGAGATCGGATATGACGGAACGGACGCAACCTACGCCGGACTGCTCAAAGCCAAGACCATCAGAAAATATGGTGACGGCGTCTGGACGTTGTCGACGGCAGGCAGCACATCGGATGTAGAGGTATGTGCGGGAACATTGCAGGTCAACAACAGTCCTTACTCCGCAACATCCCAGGCTTTTTCGACGGGTCGTGTGACGGTGAAAGACGGCGGTACGCTCACTGGAAGAGGCTGTGTCGCAGACCTGACGGTCAACCGTGGCGGTACGGTCACAGCCGGATATAACGGAGGCTACGGACCACTGAAAGCCACGGGTACGGTCACTCTCGAAGAAGGTAGCACGTTGGTTGTCAAGGTTGGAAAGCAGGGAACTTCACTCTCCAACGACTCCTATTCATTCTCCGGCAACGTCGTTCACAACGGCGAGACCATTGTCATCTCGCTTGACGACACCCGTCTGCTCGAGCAGGGCGAGGAACTGGCCGTCTTCAAAAACTTTGCCTCTATGACGGGAACGTATGTCATCCGCACCGAGGGCGGTTCGCAGATCGTCACATGGGATGATTCGGCGTTGCTCACACGTGGTGTCCTGCGTGTGGCAGAGGTGACGTCGGGCATCAGCGGCATCACTGCCGCGGACGGCAAGGCCAATGTCTATTCCGTCGACGGACTGCTGTTGCGCAAGGATGTGGCCGTATCGAAGGCTCTTGAGGGTCTGCCCGCAGGTGTATATGTTGTCAATGGTCATAAGATGGTTAAGAAGTAATCCCCATCAGATGTATCATGAGATGTGTGAAAGCATGATGCTATAAACATATTAATACGTGTTAAATACCCCGTCGGGACTTAAACATTCCTTCCGTTTGTCCGTCAAAACGCCATAAACATAGGAAAAAAGCCCGGACGGGGTATTTCATTAAACTACTAAAACGATATGAAGAGAATTTTTACTGCGGTTATTGCAGCAGCCATCAGCATTTCCGCGTGGACGCAGCCGCGTTATGACATGAAGAAAATCCAGCGTGAGCAACTTAACCGCGGCGTCGTGGCCTTGCGGCAGCCGGACGGCAGCGCAGTCGTGACGTGGCGCACGCTCACGAGCGACGGCAAGGGCGAAGCGTTTGACATCCTGCGCAACGGTGTCAAGCTCAACGACCGGCCGCTGACTTCCGGCGGTACATTTTTCGTCGACAGTAGTGTCCCGGAGGGCGATGTGACTTACGAAATACGTGGCGGCGGAAAGAACGGGACATTTGTTCTCAAGGCTGACGCCCCCGCGGGTTATCTCCCGATAAAGCTTGACAAACCGGCCGACGGCATCACGCCGGATGGACGGACATTCACATATTCGGCCAACGACGCTACCGTGGGCGATGTTGACGGTGACGGACAATACGAAATAATATTGAAGTGGGAACCATCCAATGCCCACGACAATTCGCATGACGGTTTCACCGGTCCCGTGCTCTTTGACTGTTATCGTCTCAGCGGCGAACGACTGTGGCGCATCGATATGGGTCCGAATATCCGCGCGGGCGCTCACTATACGCAGTTCATGGTCTACGATTTCGACGGTGACGGCCGCGCCGAGATGATGGTGAAGACCGCTGACGGAACCGTTGACGGCAAGGGAAAGGTCATAGGAGATGCAAAAGCCGATTGGCGCTACGGAATAGCCGAGGCAATGGAGCACTTTGAGGAAAATCGCGCTTACGCCGTAAAGGAGGCTGAGGAACGCAGACAAAGAATGAAACAACTGCAGCGAGGCAATGACTGGAGGGACCGGAAGCGCTATTCGTGGCCCGGTATAGTCTATAAAGCAGGTCGCATCCTCGACGGTCCGGAATATCTCACGGTCTTCAACGGCCTGACGGGTGAGGCGATGGCGACGGTCGACTATGTCCCCGAACGTGGCGAACTGCGGGCCTGGGGTGACGACCGTGGCAACCGTTCGGAGCGCTATTTGGCTGCCGTGGGCTATCTCGACGGCCATCGTGCGAGTGGAATATTCTGTCGCGGATACTATACCCGCACCGTCATTGCGGCCTGGGATTGGGACGGCAAGAAGCTGACTAACCGTTGGACGTTTGATACTAACGACGAACGCTGGCGCAGTTATGCCGGCCAGGGCAACCACAACATCCGCGTTGCCGATGTTGACGGCGACGGATGCGACGAGATTACGTACGGTTCGATGGCTGTCGACCACGACGGCACAGGCCTTTATAATACCGGTATGGGCCACGGCGACGCCATGCACCTCACCGTCTTCGACCCGACTTCCGACCGCCTTCAGCTCTGGGACTGTCACGAGAACCGCCGCGACGGCAGTGACTTGCGCGACGCCGCCACGGGAAAGGTAATATTTCAGGTAAAGAGTCCTATCGACGTAGGCCGCTGTATGGCCGCTGACATAGACCCGACAAACCCCGGACTGGAGATGTGGAGCTCCGACAGCAAGGGCATAAGGACGATAACGGGGGAGATCTTGAAGCCTCTTGCTTCGAGGAATGAGGACTCTTCGAGGAGTGAGGAGCGAGGAGCGAGGAGTGAGAATAGCAGCATAAAGAAGAACGAAGGAAAGGGCAAGGACAAATCTCCCTCCTCCCTCGACACTCCTCCCTCCTCAAAAGACGACCCATCAAAAGACGATGACACCGCCCTTTATGTGAAAGGCATGCGTCTGCCGACCAACTTCGGCATTTGGTGGGACGGCGACTTGCTGCGCGAGATGCTCGACCACGCCACCGTTTCAAAATACGACTGGAATACAGGCCGGGTCAATCCGATAGTCAAGTTTGACGGTTGCCAGTTCAACAACTGGACGAAATCGAACCCCTGTCTCAGTGCCGATATCCTCGGCGACTGGCGTGAGGAGGTTATCACCCGTACCGACGACAGCAGCGAGATGCGCGTCTACGTCACGCCCATCCCCACCGACCACCGCATCAACTGCCTCATGGAGGACATCCCGTATCGTCTGAGCGTCGCTACGCAGAACGTGGCGTATAACCAGCCGACATGGACCGGCTTCTATCTCGGCCCGGACAAGACCGCCGTGGAGTTCCTGAAGTAACGTCGGGGCGGAAAAGCGTTTGTGTAGTTACAATAATAACAAAGCAGGGAAATAATCTTGACGGACTACGACAAGATTATTTCCCTGCTTTGTTATTGATAAGTCCTTTCGTTCTTTTTACTTCTTCACAATCTTTTTCACGCCCTTCACCTCCGGTGCTTTCAGGTCGATGATGCTCTCGTTGCGGACGTCATCCAGCATGACTGCGGGACGGTAGTCCGTTTTCTCTGTGCGGAACGTGACGTGGTTGATGTCGAGACCGTCCACGTGGCGGGCGTAGAGACCGTAGGCCGGCGTCGGTCCGGCGAAGCGGGGCTCGGGATAGTTGGTGCCCTGCTCGCGGTATTCGCGTTTGGCAAGGTCGGCCGTTCCACCGCCGCGATAGGTGATGCGGATGTTGTTGAGGGCGATGTTGCGCAGCGGTTGGTCGGGCATGCCGGTGACGATGATGCCCGCCAATGAGTCGACATCGTCGGCGATGACGTTGCTTATCTGTATGTCGGCGCCCGTGGACACCGTCGTGCGCTCCTTCGGCCCGCGGTTGCGGCAACCCGTGGTGATGTAGATGGGGTAGTGGTGGACGTGGCTCATGGTGATGTTGCTGACCACGACGTTCTCCATCAGTCCCTGGTCGACCTCCTCAAACGCCAGTCCGCTGCTGTACATGAACGTGCAGTTGCTCAGCGCGATGTTGCGGTATCCGCCGTTCGACTCCGTGCCCAATTTGAAGCGGCCGCATACCCAGTTGACCTTCTCCGGCACGTAAGTTCCGTCGAGTAGTGTTCCCATCTTATAGCCCGTGATGACACAGTTGGTCACGGCGATGTGCTCGCACAGCACGGGGCGTTTCAGCGCATACGAACTCTTGAGCACCAGCGCGTCGTCGCTCGGCGTGTTTATCTTGCAGTTGCTCACCGTCAGATATTTGCAGCAGTCGATGTCGAATCCGTCGCGGTTGGTGTCGATGGTCACGTTGTCCACCGTGCCGATGTCGCAGCCCGTCATGATGATGGCGAAATGGCCGCCGCGATATATCGTTATGTCGCGGATGAGCACGTTGCGGCACTCCTTCAGCGCTATCGCCTTGTCGCCAGTGCCGATGCTTCCTCCCTGCAGTTTTCCGCCTTTCTCCGTGTCCTTCTTCGTCAGCCCCTTGCCGTCAATCGTGCCGCGCCCCGTGATGGAGACGTTCTGCTGTCCCACGGCCCAGATGAGGCTGTTGTGAAAATACGTGTGACCGCCGTCCTGATATGCCGGACCCTCCCACGGCTCGGATTCATCGTAGGCTTTCATCGACCCGGGGGCGGCGAGTATTGTCGCTCCGGCCGAGATGTGCAGCTCGACATTGCTCTTCATGCGGATGCTGCCGCAGAGATATGTGCCGGCCGGCAGCACTACGCGGCCGCCGCCATGAGCCACGCACGAGTCGATGGCACGGTTGATGGCCCCGTGGTCGAGCGTCTTTCCGTCGCCCGCGGCACCGAAGTCTCTCACGTTATAATCGGCCGCTGCTTGTGCGCCAAGGCAGATGATACACATTAATGATAATAATAGTTTTCTCATAATCGTTTTATTTTTTAGAACGGGCAGCCTTTACAGTTTATTGCCGTTTAATGTCACATTCTTAACTTTCAGCCCCTCGATATCTTTAGCGTTATAGCAGTTGCTGTTGTCTGTTGCCGTTATATCCGTTAGAGTGATGTTCTTGATATTGAATTTATGTCCTTTCTTTACGTACAGGAATTTGCCGGCATGAATGTTCATGTTGCTTATCGTTACGTTCTCGACTGTCGATACGGGCATGTCGGGGCGCTCGCTGATATTGTGGAACTGGCTCCACGACGAAAACTCGATGGCTGTTTTCGCCTTGCCCGAACAGTTGTCCACCAGTACGTTGCGGTAGTTTTGGGGTGTGTCGGTGCGCATTTTGAACAATACGACATGATAGGAATTCTCGAAGACGCAGTATCTCATTATGATGTTGTTGCAGTCGAACGCTTCGCTGCCGAAGGTGACGCCGGCATTGGTGAGCTTTCCGAAACGGCAACTGTCCACAATCACACGGTTTACCGGTCCTGCCGTCGAGTCCTTGTCGACGAATGTGCCTTTGCCGCCTTTCAGGCAGACACCGTCGTCGCATACGTTTATGAAACAACCTTTCACCAGTACGTCGTTGCAGACATCAAGGTCGATGCCGTCACTGCTTGGGGCTTTTGTCTTGCCTTCGGTAGGGGATTCGATATGACAGTCGATAAACTTAACGCGGTTGCAGCGGTACAGGTGGTTTGTCCAGAAAGCGCTGTTGACCAGCCGCACATCCTGCACCGTAACATCGTCAGAGTTGGATATGTAAACCAACTGCGGGCGGAGGGCTTCGAGATTGGTACAGTTCTTGTTGAACTGCCGTCTTATCCAAAATTCTTCCCAAAATCTACGGGCGTTGCCGTCGATGGTGCCTTTTCCCGTGATGGTGAATCCGTCTGCGTTATCGGCGTTGACCAAAGCTGCGAAATACTTCACGGGCAATCCTTCCATGTGCATGTCTATCAGCGGATAATGTTTGATGGCATCAACACCTTTCAGTTTGCCTCCTTCTTCAAAATGCAGGTGCGTACCTTTCTTGAAGAACAGCGCTCCACTAAGAAACGTTCCTTTGGGAATAACGACAACACCGCCACCGGCTTCCGAACAGCGGTCGATTACAGCTTGCAGCCGGTCGGTCTGGATGAGCGTGGAATCCTGTCGTACACCGTAGTCTGTGACACGATATTGGGTTCCCAAATCTGTCACATCTACCTTTCCGGATTGCACGAACCATTCTGTTATGGGTGTTGTGCCATCTGGGAATAGCATCGGCCTTTCAGTCTTTTTGTTTCCTGCAAAAACAGAAATTGATATAAAGAGCATTAGCCCTGTTAGTTTTGTTCTCATAATGTTGTTTTTCTATATTAATAAAATGATTGTCATTGTGAGTTTGTATCATAAAAGTAACCGGAGACAATACTATTGCAGAATGAACGGAAGAGCGCAAAGACCTTCTGAATTGCGCAGGTCGACCGAGGTAGCTGTCTCATGCCACAGATACCGTACGCTGACGGGCCTGGGTACGGCAGAAGACCACACGCTGACGTGACAACTGTCGCTGATTTCTGCATTGGCGGCATGCCACACGCCGTCGCTTCCTGCCACTTCAAACCATCGGATCATGCTGCCGGACTTGCGCTCCTGACCTTTCTGCGTCTTGATGAGTCCGGAGCCAACGTGTGTGAAATGGACTGTCAGCCGGTTGTTCTCACGCATCATGGTGTCGGCTCTCGGACCGCTCCATTCCAGTTCTGTGCGTCCATAGACCTTGTTCAGTGCGAGTACGGCCAGACGTCGGCCGACCTCCCATTTATAAGAATGGTGTATGTCGGAGAGGTCGTCCACAAGGTCGGGATTGAAGATTATCTCGGTATTGCTGACACTGTCTATGCACGCCATCTGTTGCTGTCGGAACCGGGGCAGTTCCTCCGCATCCACCACACCGCGCTTGTGGTGACGGTCGCTGTAGATATGAGGAGCCAGCATCACTGTAAGAAAAGGAGCATCACTGACGCCCCACTCCTGTCGCCATTCATCTGTCATTGCCTTGAACTTTGAGACGTAATCGCTCTCACGGTTGGTGCAGTTGTTCTCGCCTTGATACCACAGGAAACCGCGTACGGCGAACGGTACGTATGGCGCTATCATCTTTTTGTACCATTCGCCGTCCTTGCGCCATGTCTCCACCATTGTGCCGCCGACAGCGGTGCTGATGACACCGACAGGCACTTTCAGCGAGTCTTGCAGATGGCGAACACAGAAGTAGCCGGGAGCCGATACCTTCGGCAGACTCTCGCCGTTGGCGTGACTCCAACCGCCGGCCTTTCCTTTGCGCGGACAGGTGAACACACGTATTTTCGCATTGTCAGGTTTCCTCAGTTCCTCTGCGGCAAGATCATTGCCTTTGTAGGGGTTCTGATAAGTGGGATATTTCTTCATGGTGTATTCCATGTTTGATTGTCCTGCGGCCACCCATACTTCTCCCACCACCACACCGTTGAATGTCAGTTGCTCCTTGCCGGCTTTTACGATAAGAGCCCTTTCTTCAAAAGTCGCCTCTTGCGCGGGCAAGATGGCCTGCCAGTGCCCTTTGCTGTCGGCCACGGTCTTCGCCTTCGATTTGCCAAAGGTTACGGTCACTTTCGCTTTTGGTGCAGCCGTACCCCATACGGGCAGCGGCTGTCCCTGTTGCAGAATCATGTTATCGGTAAAGATTGGTCCGGCAGTCAGACTCTGTGCTATCGCATGCACTGTCATGAACAGCAGCAATCCCAATATATAAAACAGTCTTTTCATTATAGTTATTTATTGATTCATATAATATGTCTTATGTAAAAACCTATTGGTGTGACGATTTGTTTCGGCATGTAAAGCGGTACTGCCCCGAACCAATCCGCTTCACACGCCCGTCAGGCAGATGCACTTCTGCCGTGGTGTTGGCCGGTATGTCCACATTCCAGACAATCTTTTCGCCGTCCCTTTTCCAGCTGCTGCGTATCACGCCGTATGGTGAGGGATGTGCCACCGTCACGCCGTTCAACTCGCTGACGGAGAAGTCCGGCCGCAGAATGGTGTGGAGGAATCCCGGGCGGGCGATGTCCGGCTGTATGCCTCCCAGCCGTTCGTAGCACCACGGGAGCAGGTCGCCGAGCAGCATCACGTGATTGCCGCTGTTCATCGAAGGATTGGCCGTGTCGCCGTTCCATAGTTCCCAGATAGTGGTGGCACCCTGTCGTACCATATATCCCCATCCGGGATATGTGTCCGCAGAGGCCATGCGGTAGGCGATGTCGCCGTGCCCCGCGTCGGACAGCCAGCGCATGAGCCACTGTATGCCGATGACGCCTGAGCTGATGTGGCCGTTGTGGCGTAGGCTGATGGTGCTGACGATGCTGTCTGCCACCGCCGAGGCATGCTCCTGCGGAACGATGCCCATGGCTAAGGGCAGCAGATTGGCCGTGACGGTGCCGTTGGCATAGCGTCCGCCGACGAAGAACGTGTCGTTGACGGCCACGGCCATTGCATCGGCCTCGCGGCGGAAGTGCTCTTCATCCTGATTGTGGCCGAGAAGTACGGCATATTCCTGCATCATGCGGCAAAGGTGTTGGTAGTATGCTGACGCGATGAGGCGTCCGTCAGTCTGTCGTGCCGGGTCTTTACTGTGCACGAGTTTCGGTGACTCCGGCGGCACGCACCAGTCGCCGTAACGGTCGTAACCTATCAGGCTGCCGCGGCGGTGCTTTCTGTTGACAAACGCCAGAAAACGCTTTATCGGTTCGTAACTCTCCCGCATGGGGCGCAGGTCGCCGTACTGCCGATAGATCATGTCGCAGGCAAAGGGCAATGCCGCCGGCCATGTCACGTTGCCGTTGTACAGCCTCCAGTATGCCGGAGCCACGTCGCTGATACATCCGTCGTTGCGTTGCGACTGGCAGATGTCTGCCACCCACTTGGTGTAGAGACTCCGGCAGTCCATCATATAGCTCTCGCCGAAACATCCCGTCGTGCGGTCACCCAACCACGGCATGCGTTCATCGCGTTGCGGGCAGTCGACGGGCATGCCTTTGTAGTTGCTTCGTATGCCGCGACGCGCGCAGTCGACTATCGCGTTGAGCATGTCGTTGCCGTCGCGGGTTTCGGCATGAAAATGAGTGTCGGCATCGTCCATGCGGTCGGCAATCAGTTCGCGGACGATGTCGTACTCGGTCAATAGTCCGTCGCATGTTATCTCGGCGTAGCGGAAACCGTAGTATGTGAAGTCCGGTGCCCACTCCCGCGGCTGCCCGTCGGAGACGTAACGTGCCGTGGCTTCGGCGCTGCGCAGATTGTCGGTGTACAGCGTACTGTCACCGCGGCCCAACCGTTCGGCATGGCGTATGACGATGGTGTCGCCGGTCCGGGCCGACATTTTCATTCTGATGCGGCCGGCGCCATTTGTTCCGAAGTCAGCGATATACCGCCGGCCGTATCGCCGTAAAGCCACGGGCCGGTTCTTCTCATAAACTCCCATCGCCGGTGTCACGTTGCCGCAGAGCCGCCCGCCGGGGGCCGCCACGCGCTGCGCCGGCATCCACCGGCTGTCGTCGTAGCCCCATTCCGCCCAACCTGTCATCCGGCGGCGGGCGTCATAGAACTCGCCGTCATATTCGTTGGCATAGCGCACCGGTCCGTCGGCCGTCAGGCGCCACGACGTGTCCGTGGCTACGGTGTCCGTGCGGCCGTCCGAATACTCGATGATGAGCCGAGCCATCAGTTTCGGATATCCGTATGTTGTGCGCACATTGGTCTGATAGTTCTGTGTCTGCGCGAAATAGTGGCCGCCGGCCAGTGTGACACCGATGGCATTGCGGCGGCTGATGAGCGGCGTCACGTCGTATGTATTGTATATCACGGATTTCGTGTAATCCGTCGCGACCGGTGTCAGCACGTCACCGCCACCCACGTGTCGGCCATTAATAGATATTGTATAAAGTCCGAGACCGCAGATATGTATCGTGGCCCGCTTCACGTTGGCGTCGGCCGTAAACTCACGGCGCAGATAGCGTGAGGCTATGCGGCTGTGGCGGCTGTCGCTGTCGCCCGGCAGCAATGAGTCCAGACCGATCCATTCGATGTTGCGTCCTTCCGGATTCATCATTCCCGTCGACCATCGTGCCGTCGGGCTCCATCCGGTAGTGCCGCGGTTGGTGCGGACCTCCACCTTCCAAAAGTATTCAGCGTTCGGACGTAGCGGACGGCCCTTGTAAGCGACCCATTGTGATGAGTCGGACATGACGGTTCCGCTGTCCCATACGTCGCCCGCGCCGCTGTCGATCTTCTCCCGTGATGAGGCCACGATGATGCGGTAGGAGCGTTGCATGACACCGCGACTGTCGGAAACTATCTGCCATCCGAACCGCGGCACGTTCACATCTATTCCCAAGGGACAGTCGCGCCCTTCGGTAGTGAGGCGGCTAAGCGATACCTTGGCCTGAATTTGGATGGTAACACATACCATCGCCATGAGCAATAAAACAGTTCTTTTCATATTCAATCTTTCTCTATTTTGAAACAGTCGATATCCGGCGCCCAGCCGTAAGGATTGCCCATCTCCACCGTGTTATATCCGGCACGCAGAGTGACTTCCACGGTGACGGTGGCCGTTTTGCCAGTGTCGGAAAGACGGTCGAGGCGTATCGGGCGGCCGCCGTTCACGGAAATTTCCAGCGCGCGGCGTGCCGTGGGGATGTAGCTCACGGTGAGCAAATATTTTCCGCCCCGGTCGCTCCACACGTCGGTCCAGCGCGCCGTGTTCTCCGGTCGGCCCCCGAGATTGGACACGACCATGCCGCCGGATGCGGCCTCATGGCGTGTGTATGCCACTTGCATCTTCCTCTTTCCGAGCGCGTCGAAGCATGGGAGATAAGCCCATTCCGCCTCATATCGTGACGTTTCGGTGCGTCGGTCAGCCTCGGCACGCATGATGAGCACACTGCGTGGCGCCACCGTCCGGACGATGCTGTCGCGGACGACGCCCATGTCGCTGCGGCGGATAAGGTCGCGCAGTTTCACTTTGCCTCCGATGCCGAGCTCCGACAGAGCAATATGGAAGTGACAAATAGTGTCCGACGGATTGTAGAGAGCGATGGCCTGTGTGCGTCCATGCCTCTGTCCGAGGTCTTTGGCCAGCACATACCCCTCGCCGCAGCGTGCCACCACACGGGCCTGGAGTCCGAGCGTGTCCTGATTGAGGGCTATCAGTTCCGGATTGGAGAGCAGCCGGAGCGACGGCTCAGGAATCTTGGTGAGGTCGCAGCCGATGAGCAGCGGCGAACTCATGATGCACCATATTCCGAAGTGCACTTCCTCCTCGTTGGCCTTCAGTCCGCGGCCTATCTCGAGCATGTCCATGTCGTTGTAGTGGCCGGGTGAGCAGTAGGCCGAGAGATACATGTTCTTGCCTATAATGTCTTTCACCGATGACCACCGCGGGCGTATGTCCTGACTGATGCGCCATGAACCGGCTATGTCGGCAGCCCATGTCCCCGGGAACGTCCAGCGGCAGATGTTCATCCTCACGTCACCATGTCCGGCACGCGCGAAGGCGTCGCGGATCTCCGTATATCGCCGTTGCTCGTCGAGATTAAGCTCATATCCGGCGCCACAATAGTCGATTTTGATGAAGTCGAAGTCCCATTCGCCGAAATAGAGTCGCGCGTCCTGCTCCTCATGACCGTAGAGTCCGGCGCCGAAACCGTTTTCGTCGTTGTCATAGCGCGAGCCGCAGGTGTTGGCTCCGGCGTCCGAGTAGATGCCGGCCTTGAGTCCGAGCGAGTGGATATGATCGGCCACGCAGCGCATGCCTCGCGGAAAGCGTTGGGGATGGGGGTGCATCAGGCCGGTGGAGTCGCGCCACCCGAAGAATCCGTCGTCGACGTTTATCTGTCGGTAACCGGCTTCGGCCAGTCCTGTGGAGACGAGTGCGTCGGCCTGACGCATGATGAGCGAGTCGCTGATGTTGACCCGGTAGGTATTCCACGAACTCCATCCCATCAGTGGTGTGGAGCCGTCGGCCGCGGCGCTCATGACCGTGCAGGCCATTAGAGTTGACAGCAAAAGGGTTTTCTTCATTGCGTTATTTGTTTTTAAGTTATTGTTATTCTAAAGTGACATCCGGCCCATCGCATGGGGCCGTAAACACGTCCCGCAAGCTCAGGACGGGCTTGCTTTATAATGCAAAAGTACAGAAGAAACAGGCTTTAAAGCATGGACAATCGTACGAAAATCAGTAATTATGTACGTTTTTGTGTTTTTCGGTGACTTTCTTGCCCGCTGACAACATCGGATAAACGTTTCTTCCGGCAGATGCCAGCGGGTACATTCCTGCAATCTTGCTTCAGTATGGCTGCCCATCCGCCCGCTGCTACATGTCTTCAAGCGTGAGGAGGCAGGGGTGGATTTCGTATCCGTGGAGAATTTTGTCGCGCAGATGAGCCACTTTTTCCTCAAACCGTTCCGGCTTGAAGTTCTTTCCCTGGCGCTTGACTTCGGCCACGAGTGCCGGTGTATCGGTGTCGGAGGGGATGGCCACGATGTCCACTTCCATCTGGTCGGTTTTCGCTCCCTTTGTCGTGTTCCACCACGAACCGATGTTCCGGTAGCGTCTTTCTTCCTTCAGCTTCTGTCTGAACCATGCTTCGAGCGTAAGACCGGAGTATGTCGGATAGTCGGCGATGACGATGTCGCGCAGCTTGTCGTTCAGTCCCATCTGCAGCAGGTCCTGATTTCGGGTTACGTATCTGAACCAGAAGCGGAGAAAGTTGTCCGCTATTTCGTAGCGCACGTTCTGGCTCCGTTCCTTCGACAGTATGGGGCGCTTCTTTGATATTATCTCATAGTCCTCCTCCAGTCTGAGCAGCATGCCGCCGACGCTTGTCTCTCCGACGGCCTGTGTGATTTCGGGAAGTGTGTTCTTCCCGGCGGCGATGGCCGAGAGAATGGAGAAATAGTTGCCGTATTTCTTTCCGAACTCCTGTGCGAGCAGGATTGTTCCTTCTTCAAGGAAGATTGAATTTTCCTCTGTCACGCGTCCGATGATGTCATTGACGGTGAACGCCCGCCGGTCCATCAGCAGCTCGACGTATTTCGGCACGCCGCCGGTGACGGTGAATAGGGCGAGCAGGTCGTCGTTGGTGTATTGCGGATAGTGGTCGGAAAGAATCTGTCTGATTACGGCCGTCGTGAACGGGCGGACATGGATGATGGTGTCGCATCTGCCGTATAGCGATTCCTTATAGTCCATGAAAATCCGGTGCATCAGGGTATATACGGAGCCGGATGCGATGAAATTGACATGGGTGACGTCCTTGTATCTGTCCCATACATCCTGCATGCCGCTGAAGACGGCCGGATTGATGTTGAAAAACTCCTGAAATTCGTCTATCACGAGATTGAACGGTGCGGTCTTGCCGACGACCATGAGCTGTTCGAACAGCTGGACGAAAGAGTTTATGCCGTCCGGAACGTAGCAGCCGAGTGCCATGCGTGTGGCTTCGGAGAACTGGCGACAGAGTGTCGCCTCGTTGTTCCGGCTCACAAAGAGATATACGGTCGGCGTCCCGTCACAACTTTTCAGTATCAGTTTTGTCTTGCCGATACGCCGCCGTCCGGTGATGACGCTCATCTGCGAATGGTTGTCGAACGAACGCTGTCTTATCACGGCGAGTTGCTCCAATTCTTTTTCTCTGTTGTAGAACTTCATATATGGTCTGATTTTAATTCCGCTACGGCTGATTTAGTGGCGCTTATCTTCTGCAAAGATAGTGCAAATGAGCGCAATGTGAACTTGTTCCCATATTGCCGAGTGCAGCCTATCTTCTGCAAAGATATGGAAAAACGTTTGTAGTGCCAAATTTCACGGTGGTTAATTTCACGGCGGTGAAATTTCACCATTACCGGTGTCTATGTTGTAAGGACAGGTGTTGAAGACTTGCCGTTCATGCTCCGATTTAGAATAAATTCTTACAAAATCCTGTATGGAAAAGTTTCCGTTTTTGCGGAAATCCGTGGCTTTTCCGATGCCGTAAGGGCCTCCTTGGTCCGGCGTGAAGTTCGGTTGTGGCACGGTTTGGGTGGCATTTTGGAGCCGGGAGGCCCTTACGGCTTTTCCGAAACGGAAAAAGGACGCAGTTTTTGATTGCCGATTTTGTTCTGAAAAGCAACCGTTTCTCTGCCGTAAGGGCCTCGCGAGGTTGCAACAAGCACGCCGTTGAGTTGCAACGGCGGCCTTGTTGCAACGCCGTAAGGGCCCCGCCAGAGAGCCGGGAGGCCCTCGCGGGGCCCCACCTCGGCCCTCCCCAAGGGGAGGGAGAGCCGACGCCATTTGTAAACGACTGAGAATGAACGTTTTGCAAAAATGGCGGTTTTTCTGTCGTAAAAACGGTCTGATTTTGACCTTCGTGAGATTTGAAAATTTGGGAGCATGCCGGAATAATTTTGGAAAGTGCCTCTGGATTTTGCGGTTAAATTCGGAATTAATTTGACAAAGATGTTTTATTTAAACGCAAAGACGCAAAGACACAAAGAGGGCGCAGACGCGCATACATCTTCCTTTGCGTACTTCCGTATGCGCGTCTGCGCCCTCTTTGTGTCTTTGCGTCTTTGCGTTAAAAAAATATGTGGTTGGTTATGTGGCGCGGTGGCGGTCCCGACTCTACTTGCGCGTCTTTGCGTTTTTAATTATCCATCTCATGTTTAATAGCAAAAAATATGTCGGTATTGCGGTTATACCGTGAAAAATTGTTATATTTGCAGTCATGGGAACACGCAGAATAAACCTAATGAGACATATACTGCTGCTGACGGCCTTCATGCTGCTTTCAGCGACAGATTCACCGGCCGTTGACATCAACAAACTCGTGCTTTCGGCCAAGCGCATATCGTCGTTTGACGGCCTCTCGGGCAACACCGTCTATGACATCGTTCAGGACAGCAGCGGCTTCGTATGGATGGGAGCGGCCTACGGACTGTGCCGTTACGACGGCTATTCATTCGTCAACTACTATTCGCTCGGCAGCGACCCGACGCGCAAGATCGACGCCACGACGGGCAATCTCTATCACGACTCCCCCAACGCTCTGCTCTGGGTCCACACGTCCACGTTTGTCTTCGCCTGCTACGACCTGCGTCAGGGTCGTTTCATCGACTATACGGGACGGGGCGACGAGACGCGGCCGTTCCGCCGTTTCCTGCGTTCGGGCGGTGACATGTGGATGTACGACACGCGTTCGGGCATCCGTCATGTGACACGCCGCGACGGTCGGTTCACCTGCACGGACTACACCAAGGAGAACGGTCGTCTGCCGAGCAATAATGTGACGCGCCTCGTCGAAGACGGACGGCACAACATCTGGGCGCTCACCGAGAGCGGACTGCTGCGTATCGGCCCCGACGGTCGGGTGACGACCGTTGTCGACGACCGGCGCTATCTTATGGGCAACAGCTACGGCGGAAACGTCCTCTGTCTCTCGTCCGGCAACAGGGTTGAGATGTTCTCGCCCGACGGGCGTGTCCTGCGACGCACGGTGATACCCGAAGAGCAAGGAGCCGTGAGAACCATCAGGAGCAGTTTTGTGTGGCAGGATCGCTGGATGATCTTCAGCGGCGAGACATACGCGATAGACCTCCGTTCGTTCCGGGCGTCAAAACCCGACGACCTGCAGGTGAGCAACGGTCTTCTGCTCGACTCGATGGACGGCTACTTCTTTGAATCCAACAGGAGCGGCGACCTCTGGATATTCCCTCCAGAGGGAGAGGTCCGGAAGCTGTCGCTGCTGAAGGGCATCCGGCTGACGGTGGAACGTCAGCGGAAATACAACGTCCGGCGTGGCCGTGACGGACTGTTCTATATCGCCTCCCACGGCAACGGCCTCTTCATCTACGACTATCCCACGGGGACGTTGCGCCACTTCTCGGCCAACGACGCCCAGGCGGTGATCGACAACGACTATCTCGCCAATATCTTCATCGGTCGCGACGGCTGTCTTTGGGTCGCTCAGGAATCTGCCGGCGTGTCGCGCATAACCGTGTCGGAGCAGTCGGTGGCCGAGTTTGTCCAGCCCGTTCCGGGAAAGAAGAGTGTCTGGGCCAACAATGTCTGCATGATGACGGCGGCCGGCAGCGACGGGCGTGACGTCATATTGGCCACGAAAGACAACATGATGTATTCGTTTGACGCCGCTTCAGGAGTGATAAAATCCATCGGCGAGACGGGCGGCTGCGTCATGGCCCGCATGGTGGACCGCGGCGGCCACGAGTGGATTGCCACGCGCGGCGGCGGCCTCTATGTCGACGGACGGAATTATAATAAGTATGGTAGCGGCCACCACATACCTTCCAGCGACCTCTATGACCTTTGGGAGGACCGTTACGGGCGCGTCTGGATAGCGTCCTACGAGAACGGACTCGTCATGACGCGCTACGAGAAGGACGGCCGTCTCAGGTTCCGCTCACTGCTCAACCGCAACATCAACGAGTCGCGGCTCCATCAGTTTGAGCCCGGGCCCGACGGCTGGTTGTGGATAGCGTCGTCAAATGGCCTCTATGCCGTGGACACCAAGCGCCGCGAAATCACCAACGATGACTTCATCTGTTTCAATACCACCGCCGGCGGGTTCCCTTACGACGAGATGCGAAGCATGTTCTACGACGGCCGTTATCTCTGGACTGGCGGCAAGGGCAGTGGTGTCGTGCGTTGCCGTTTCGGCCGGGACATGCGGCTTGAAGAGACGGTCACCGTCACTACCACCGAGGGACTGGCCGACAACACCATAGCCGCTTTGCAGGCTGACCGTCACGGTGCCATCTGGGCCGCCACGGAGAATGGCCTGTCCCGCATCTACGACAAGGACATGAAGGTGAAGACCTATCGCTTCGGCAAGTCTTTCGATCGCAATATCTATTCCGAGAACAGCTCCCTGCTGCTCTCCGACGGCCGCCTGCTCTTCGGCACGCGCTACGGCCTGACCGTCATAACGCCGCCGACGGACGACGGCAGCGACGCTACGACGGCGCCACGGGTCTCAATCACCGACATCAGTATCAACGGCGTGTCGGCCGCCGACAGCAGCCTGACGGAACGGGCGGTCTGCTATTCGGACGTCCTGCGCCTCAGTCACAATGAGAACACGCTGTCGCTGTCGTTCTCCAACTTCGAGTATGCCGCCATAGAGTCGGCGCTCTATCAGTATTATCTCGAAGGGGTGGAGGACACGTGGCGTCCCATGACCAGCGTCAACCGGGCCTACTACGGCAACCTCCGGCCCGGACGGTATGTCTTCCACATACGCTCTCTCGCCGATGGCCGTTGGGGACCGGAACGCACGTTGACCGTCATTATCGCCCAACCGTGGTACAACACGTGGTGGGCGTGGCTGATTTATCTGGTCGTGGCCTCTCTGTTCATATTGTATATATATAACAACGCACGCGAACGGCTGCGCCTCCATCAGCAGATGAAGCTGGAGAAACAGCTCACGGAGTTCCGTCTGAGCTTTTTCACCAGCATCACCCACGAGTTTCGTACGCCGCTGGCCATCATCCGCGGGGCGATAGACCGTCTCAGTGACACTTCCCGGCCACCGTCGAAGGCCGCTCTGCAGACCGCACGAAGGGGTACGCGGCGTATGCTCCGGTTGGTCGACACGCTGATAGAGTTCCGCAAGGTCAACACGGGCAATATGCGGCTGCAGGTCGAGGAGGGCGACATCATTGACTTCGTGCGGTCCATTTATCAGGACTTCTGGAGCGTCGCGCGTCAGAAAGAGATGCACACCGTGTTCACGCCTTTCGCCAGGAGCTACACGATGGTGTTTGACCGGAGGATGGTGGAGATGATGGTGTACAACCTGATGAGCAATGCCGTCAAGTATGCGCCCGAGCGTGGCAATGTCTCACTAACCGTGCGCAAGGACGGCGACAGCCTTGTCATCACCGTCGAGGACGACGGACCCGGCATCGGGGAGGAACAGCAGAAGAGCCTCTTCCAGCCGTTCATGCACGGACTGGTATCACAGGGCGGCATGGGCATTGGTCTGTATATGGTCCACAGTATGGCCGCCATCCATCATGGCACGCTCAGTTATCGTCGGGTGGGGGACAGTGGCGGTTCGATATTTACAATCACGCTGCCCGCTGATGCTTCCGCATACGGAAAGGAGGACTTCAAGAAGGCGATGGCCGTCGACACGTCACGCTTCAAAGAGGACGCCGCAGCGCGTGAGGAGACAATAAAGGAGTTGGGACCGAAGGCTCTCAACGACCTGACCATAGCCATCGTAGAAGACGACCCCGACATGATGGATCAGATAGGAGGTGAGGCGGGACGCTATTTCCATACCGACCGTTATCTCACGGGACGTGCCGCCCTCGACGGCATCACCGCCCGGCGTCCGGCGTTGGTCATCTGCGACGTGATGCTGCCGGACATGAGCGGTTATGACATCGTCCGTCAGCTGAAGGCCGGAGCCGCCACGGCGTCGCTGCCGGTCATCATGCTGACTGCTCTGGACGATGACAACCACCGTATGCAGAGCTACGATGCCGGTGCGGACGACTATATGGTGAAGCCGTGCAACTTCCGTCTGCTCATGACGCGTGTCGTTCAGCTGATCAAGGAGAGCCGCCGACGGATGCCGACCGTCATACCGGCTCCTGCCGTTCTGCCGCAACAATCGCCACCCGACCCGTCGGCAGCGGAACAATCGCCCGAAAAACAAAACGAGGTGTCGTCGCAAATCATGTCCGACACCTCGTTGCCCGAACTGATAACGTCGCAGGCGGACAAAAGTTTCCTCGACCGCATGACCGCCTTGACGGCCAAGCACATATCTGACCCGGACTTCACTGTCGACCGGCTTGCCGACATGCTCGGCATGGGACGCACGAAGATGTTTGCCAAGACAAAAGAGCTGACAGGCATGTCGCCGAACAAATATCTGCAAAACCAGCGCCTGGTCATCGCTGCCCGACTGCTTGCCGAAGGTCATCTGACGGTGGCGGAGGTGAGCTATCGCGTCGGCATAAAGGACTCCTCGTATTTCAATAAGTGCTTCAAGGCGAAATATGGGGTTGTGCCAAGCAAATATAAGGGATAGTCGGAGTATTTTGGACGGCTGTTGGAATGGTATGTCGGAAAAAAAGCATAACTTTGCAGAAGATAAGCTGCACTCGGCAATATGTGAACAAGTTCACATTGCGCTCGCTTGCGTTATCTTTGCAGTCATGACAATAATTAATATATAATATAACTCACTTATTATGGCAACAACACCGGAATTTAAGTACGCTCCTATGTTCCAAGTGGGCAAGGACGACACCGAATACCGACTGCTCTCAAAGGAAGGCGTGTCGGTAGGCGATTTTGAGGGACACGAGATCCTCAAGGTATCAAAGGAAGCGCTGACGCTGCTCGCCCAGCAGGCCTTCCATGACGTAGAGTTCATGCTGCGCCGCGCGCACAACGAGCAGGTCGCAAAGATTCTCAGCGACCCCGAGGCTTCGGAGAACGACAAGTATGTGGCACTCCAGTTCCTGCGCAACGCCGAGACGGCATGCAAGGGCGTGCTGCCTTTCTGCCAGGACACGGGCACGGCCATCATCCACGGCGAGAAAGGACAGCAGGTGTGGACCGGCTTCGAGGACGAGGAGGCATTGTCTCGTGGCGTCTACAACACGTTCACGCAGGACAACCTGCGCTACTCACAGAACGCTCCGCTCAACATGTATGACGAGGTGAACACACGCTGCAACCTGCCGGCACAGATTGACATCGAGGCCGTAGAGGGCGCTGAATATCGTTTCGTCATGGTGGCAAAGGGCGGCGGCTCGGCCAACAAGACATATTTCTATCCGATGACCAAGGCCACGATACAGAACGAGGGCACGCTGCTGCCCTTCCTCGTGGAGAAGATGAAGAGCCTCGGCACGGCTGCCTGCCCGCCTTATCACATCGCCTTCGTCATCGGCGGCACGTCGGCAGAGAAGAACCTGCTCACGGTCAAGCTCGCCTCAATCAAGTACTACGACAACCTGCCCACCACGGGCGACGAGACGGGCCGCGCCTTCCGCGACATCGACCTTGAGGAGAAGCTGCTCGTCGAGGCACAGAAGATTGGCCTCGGCGCACAGTTCGGCGGCAAGGCCTTGGCCCACGACATCCGCGTCATCCGTCTGCCGCGCCACGGTGCGAGCTGCCCCATCGGTATGGGCGTGAGCTGCTCGGCCGACCGCAACATCAAGGCGAAAATCAACAAGGACGGTATCTGGCTGGAGAAGATGGACAGCAATCCCACGGAACTCATCCCCGAGGAGCTGCGCAAGCCGGGCGAGGGAACGACGGGCATTGTCATTGACCTCGACAAGGGCATGGACGCCGTACGCGCCGAACTGACGAAATATCCTGTCAGCACACGTGTCAACCTCAAGGGAACAATCATCGTTGCCCGCGACATCGCCCACGCCAAGCTGAAGGCCCGTCTGGACGCCGGCGAGGAAATGCCGCAGTATTTCAAGGACTACCCCGTGCTCTACGCCGGACCGGCCAAGACGCCCGAGGGATATCCCTGCGGTTCGATGGGCCCGACGACGGCCAACCGCATGGATCCCTACGTCGACGAGTTCCAGGATCATGGTGCAAGTCTTGTCATGATCGCCAAGGGCAACCGCAGCGACGTTGTCACCGAGGCATGCCGGAAGCACGGCGGATTCTATCTCGGCACTATCGGCGGCGTGGCAGCAGTGCTCTCGCAGAGCAGCATCAAGAGCATCGAGTGCGTTGAATATCCCGAGCTCGGCATGGAGGCGATATGGAAGATTACCGTCGAGGACTTCCCCGCGTTCATCCTTGTCGACGACAAGGGCAACGACTTCTTCAAGCAGCTGAAGCCGTGGACGCCGTGCGCCAAGTAAGTCTTTTCGTGGAGTGTGGAGTGAGGAGCGGGGAATGAGACGTGCTCTCATTGTTTCGTGGAATACGTAAAGAGGAGTGGGAATGGCTGTGCCGGCCGACCGTTTCAGTTGTAGCGGATAGCCGTCAAAGCCAATCTCCCTCCTCCCTCCACTCTCCTCTCTCCTCGAAAACCTAATTGAACATTATGAAAGACAAATACATATCCTTACTGCGTTCCACTGACCGGCAAGGCATCGACAGCGTAATCGAGTATCTCGAAAAGGTCGGTTTCTTCGAGGCGCCGGCCTCCGTCAACCGCCATCTGAGCTACGTGGGCGGGCTGGTGGAACATTCGCTCAACGTCCATCGCATGGCCATGATGCTGCGCGGACAGATGGTTGAGATGAAGCCGGAGCTGGCCGAACAGCTTGCGGAAGACAGTGTCACCATTGCCGCCCTGCTCCATGACGTCTGCAAGGCCAACATCTACAAGACCGCGAAGAAGTGGCGGAAGGATGAGCAGAACCGTTGGGAGCAGTATGACACGTACGAGACGGATTATTCCCGCTTCCCGTTGGGGCACGGAGAGAAGTCCGTCATCATGCTCCTGCGTCTCGGTCTGACGCTTACGAACGACGAGATACTCGCCATCCGCTGGCACATGGGAGCGTGGAATCTGCCTTTCCAGAGCTATGAGGACAAGTGCAATATCTCCGAAGCGAGCGACCATCCGCTCACTGCCGTCATCCAAGCTGCCGACGGACTGGCTGCGCATATATTGGAAAAGTAATAAGAAGACGGGATCAAAATACGAATAACGATTCTATAAAATGCGAATACCGCATTAAGCAGGGACAGATATTCTCCTGCTTAGTGCGGTATTCACATTTTGTAATGACTTCCCGTTATCTCAACAGATGGATGTCAACTCTCCCGTGACAGAGTCGATGATAAATCCCCGCACGTTGACATCATTGGGAACGAGCGGGTGGTTGCGTATGCAATCGACGGTCTTGCGCACCGATTCCTCCGTGTCGTGGAAACCTTCGAGCCATTCGTTCAGATGGATGCCGCAGTGGCGGATGGTCTCCAACGTCTCTTCGGCGATGCCGCGTTGCTTCATCAGACCGATCATTTCTTCTCCGTCCATGTGGCAAGCGCCGCAGGTTGTGTGGGCGATGACCATGATTTCGTTGACGCCCAGCTCATAGATGGCCACGAGCAGACTGCGGATGTTGCTGTCGAAGGGATTGAGAATGGTTCCGCCGGCGTTCTTTATCAGTTTCGCGTCGCCGTTTTTGATGCCCAGCGCGGCCGGCAGAAGCTCTGTAAGGCGCGTGTCCATGCAGGAGAGAATGGCCAGTTTCTTGTCCGGATACTTGCTCGTTACATACTTTTCGTAGCCCCGTTCAGCTACAAATTTGCGGTTAAATTCAAGAATTTCGTTTATCATAGTCGTGTGGTTTGATTGTTGTTGATATGATATTTGCTTGTCGTTGATATGACATTTGCCTGTTATGACGCCACGCCGTCGATGTTCTTTGCTATATTTTTGGCTGCCACAAATCCCATTGTCCATGCTGCCTGCAGGTTGAATCCGCCGGTGATGGCGTCCACATCAAGTACCTCACCTGCGAAATAAAGCCCCGGATGAGCCCTGCTTTCGAGCGTTTGAGGGTTTATCGCATCCAATGCGACACCGCCGCAGGTGACAAACTCCTCCTTGAAACGGTTCTTTCCGTCCATCCGATACAGGCTGTTGGTGAGTGTATTTACGAGCCTGTTCATTCCTTTCCGTCCCAATTCGTTCCATCTCAGATTTCCCGTCAGACCGCTGCGTGACAGCAGATGCGTCCAAAGACGGGCGTTAAGATACGTCGGATAGACCGACGAAAGTTGCTTCTGCGGGTTCTTGACGGCAAGTTCGGTGAGCAGTTCCTGCGCGTCGGCCTCGTTGCAGTCTCCTGTCCAGTTGACCGACAGCGTCGCCTTATATCCGTTTTCTGCCAACGTCCGTGCCGCGTATGACGACAGTTTCAGTATAGCCGGGCCGCTCAGGCCCCAGTGTGTGATGAGCAACGGACCGTCGGCATGCATCTTCGTGCCTGTCAGCGCTACGGTGGCGTCTTCTACCACAGTGCCCGTCAGTTCTCTTATGGAATCGCCCGGCAGACAAACGCTGAACAACGACGGCACCGGCTCTGTCGTCTTGAGGTTCAACGGGCGCAGGAAGTCAAGTCCCGACGCCTTCGGACTGCCGCCTGTCGTGACGATGACGGCATCCGCCGTGACCGCGGAAGAAGTCTCACCGGCAAACCGGATGTCGTAGCCTGCCGTCCCGTCGCAATTCCCGTGATGTTCTATCCGCGCCACACGGTGGCCTGTCTTCAGTTCTATTCCGTTTCTGTGGATGAGCCGTGTGAGCGTGCCGACAATCTCCATAGCGTCCTGCGACTGCGGGAATACGCAGCAGTCGTCCTGCGTCACGAGCCTCACACCCTCGCTTTCGAACCATCGGCAGACGTCCTTTTGGCTGAATTCGTGCATCAACCGCTTCATCAGCCGCTCGCCGCGGGGATAGACGGCAGCGAGACTTCTCACCCGTTCAAACGAGTTGGTCAGATTGCAGCGTCCTCCTCCCGTCACCGCTACCTTGGCCAGCGGTTTCCGTCCGCTTTCGTAGATGGTGACATCGGCCTGCGGGCACATTCTTTTGAGATTGATGGCGGCGAAGCATCCCGCTGCTCCGGCACCGATGATGGCTATTCTCATGGGAACTGTGGCTATTCTCATGGTGCAAAGATACGTAATAAAAAACAAAAACAACGCGGACTGCGCATAATTGTCTCGTATGAAACAACTGCGCAGTCCGCGTCTGTCATTTTAGTATTAACACTCTTATTTTCTGCTGCCGTACTGCTGGTCGAGGTTAAAGATGGCCGAGTCGCCCATCTTCTTGATGCGGTCAACGATGCCGGATGCAGTCGCTTCCTCCTCAACCTGTTCGCGGACGAAGCCCCAGAGGAAGTCCTGAGTAGCCTTGTCGTTCTCTGCGGAAGCGATGTCGACAAGCTCGTCAATCCAGCGAGAGACCTTGCACTCGTGCTCATAGACAGCCTCGAACACCTCCAATGGAGTTCCCCACTGTGTCGGTACGGCTTCAATCTGGCCTACGACAGCTGTTCCGCCACGCTTGATGACGTAGTCTGCCATCTGATAGGCGTGGTCCATCTCCTCCTGTGACTGCTTCTTCATCCATGTTGCGAAGCCCGTGAAGCCCTCTTTATCGAAATAGAAGGCCATAGAGAGATAAAGATTGGCCGACCAGATTTCTCTTGCGATTTGCGCGTTGATAGCGTCTTGCAATTTTTGTGTAATCATAATGCTAAAGTTTTTATTATAAATGAATGTTGTCTTATTCTTATGTCCGACTGACCACAAAGATACAGCCATTTTCCCATAACCGGCAATCCGGCGGATATTATCTAACAAAGTTTAACTCGATATGACGTATCTTATATAATGACGGCAATCCTGTTTTTGGGAGAGAGGCCTTCGTCCGGATGGAGATAGGCCTCTCTTCGAGTGTCTTGCCGTTGAAAATTAGTTCTTGAAAACCAGCCGTCCGCCCTCTGCATCTATCGTGATGGGACGGTCGCGGTCCACGTCGCCGGCCAGCAAGCGCTTCGACAGGTCGTTGAGCACGTCGCGCTGGATGGCCCGTTTGACCGGACGTGCGCCGAACTCCGGGTCGTAGCCCGCTTCGGCCAGTGCGTCGATGGCCCGCTCCGTGACGGTGAGCGTGAATCCCTGCGGCGCAAGCATCTTCCTGACAGCGTCCATCTGGAGCCGCACGACGTCGGCAATCTCCTTCTTGGAGAGCGGCAGAAACATTATCGTCTCGTCGATACGGTTGAGGAACTCCGGCCGTATCGTCTGCTTGAGCATGCCGAACAGCGATTTGCGGAGCGAGTCGAGCCGTTCGTCCGACAGCGTGCCGCCGCTACGTTCGGTCTCCTCGCGTATGAGCTGGCTGCCGAGATTGGACGTCATTATTATAATGGTGTTCTTGAAGTTGACCGTGCGGCCCTTGTTGTCCGTCAGCCGTCCGTCGTCAAGCACCTGCAAGAGGATGTTGAACACGTCGGGGTGGGCCTTCTCAATCTCGTCGAAGAGCACCACCGAGTAGGGCTTGCGGCGCACGGCTTCGGTCAGCTGTCCGCCCTCGTCGTAGCCGACATATCCCGGAGGCGCACCGATGAGGCGGCTGACGCTGAACTTCTCCTGATATTCGCTCATGTCGATGCGCGTCATCATCGTCTCGTCGTTGAACAGATATTCGGCCAGCGCCTTGGCCAGCTCTGTCTTACCGACACCCGTCGTGCCGAGGAAGATGAATGAGGCGATGGGGCGTTTCGGGTCCTGCAGACCCGCACGGCTGCGGCGCACGGCGTCGCTCACGGCCCTGATGGCCTCGTCCTGACCGATGACGCGGCGGTGGAGTTCCTCCTCGAGGTGGAGCAGCTTTTCGCGTTCGCTCTGCATCATGCGCGTCACGGGGATGCCCGTCCAGCGGCTCACGACCTCGGCGATGTCGTCGGCTGTCACCTCTTCGCGTACCATAGCCTCGGCGCCCTGAGCGTCGTGCAGCTGGCTCTGAATGTTGCGGATGTCGTCTTCGAGCTCTTTCAGCCGGCCGTAGCGTATCTCGGCCACACGCTCGTAGTTGCCTTCGCGCTCGGCGCGTTCGGCTTCAAAGCGCAGTTGCTCCATCTGCAGTTTGTCCTGCTGAATCCTGTTGACCAGTGTCCGCTCGCCTTCCCATTTTGCCCGCCACTGCTTCTCCTGGTCGCGCAGGTCGGCGATGTCCTTGTCCAGCTGCGCCAGTTTGGCCGTGTCGTTCTCCCGCTTGATGGCTTCGCGTTCAATCTCCAGCTGCTTCAGCCGTCGTGTCGTCTCGTCGAGCTCCTCCGGAACGGAGTCGCGCTCCATCCTCAGCTTTGCCGCCGCCTCGTCCATAAGGTCGATGGCCTTGTCCGGCAGGAAGCGGTCGCTGATATAGCGCTCGGACAGTTGCACGGCGGCGATGCAGGCGTCGTCCTGAATACGCACCTTATGATGGTTCTCGTAGCGCTCTTTCAGTCCACGGAGAATGCTGATGGCGCTCAGTTCGTCCGGCTCGTCGACCATGACGGTCTGGAACCGGCGCTCCAGAGCCTTGTCCTTCTCGAAATACTTCTGATATTCGTTGAGCGTCGTCGCACCTATCGAGCGCAGTTCGCCGCGGGCCAATGCCGGTTTGAGGATGTTGGCCGCGTCCATCGCGCCCTCACCGCCGCCGGCTCCGACGAGCGTGTGAATCTCGTCGATGAAGAGGATGATGCGGCCTTCGGCGGCTGTCACTTCGTTGATGACGCTCTTCAGGCGCTCCTCAAATTCACCCTTATATTTCGCTCCGGCCACCAGCGCACCCATGTCCAGCGAATAGAGCTGCTTGTCGCGGAGGTTTTCCGGCACGTCACCACGCACGATGCGCTGGGCCAGACCCTCGACGATGGCCGTCTTGCCCGTGCCCGGTTCGCCTATCAGTATAGGATTGTTCTTTGTCCGTCGCGAAAGTATCTGAAGCACGCGGCGTATCTCGTCGTCACGTCCGATGACGGGGTCGAGCTTTCCGGCGCGTGCCAGTTCGACCATGTTCTTGGCATATTTCTCCAGTGACTGATAGTTGTCGTCGGCGCTCTGTGACTCGACCTTGCGTCCCTGCCGCAGCTCGTTGATGGCGGCCTGCATGTCCTTCTCCGTCAGTCCGGCATCCTTCATGATGCGCGAAGCTGTCGAATTGACAGTGAGCAGAGCCAGCATCAGCGGTTCGACGGAAACAAATTCGTCGCCGTTTTTTGTCGCGATGTCCTGCGCACGTTGCAGCACGCTGTTGGCCTCGTTGCTCAGATACGGCTGTCCGCCGCCCTGCACACGCGGCAGGTGCTGCATCTCGTGGCTGACGAGAGCCTCGACTTGTTGTCCGTTGACTCCCGCTTTGCGGAATATGAATCCGACCACGTCGCGGCCTTTCGTCAGTAAGCCGTGGAGCAAGTGCACCGGTTCGATGCTCTGCTGTCCGCCGGCCTGTGCCGCATTGACGGCCTCCTGCACGGCTTCCTGAGCTTTGATTGTAAATTTGTCTAATGTCATGTTTGTCTCCTTTCTTTAATATTATCCTTGTTCTGCAAACAGAAGAGACAAACACCGTGCCCGGGGCGTCGCGGCTGACATTTTGACAGAGAAAGGTCCGGCCCCCTCCGACTCCCCCAAGGGGGGAGAGACCTGCGGGATGAAACATAATCAAGTAGGGTCGCGACCACCTCGTTGCCGACAGTTATAGATTATATATGGTGTGGTTGTTTATGTGTCATGGAGGCGGTCGCGACCCTACATGGCGGAGAAAATTTCCCTGCCTTTTTTTATTTAGCTCACATAATAAGAACTATGTACACGCGCGCAAATCACCTCGTAGGCACCCTCCCCTTGGGGAGGGCCGGGGTGGGGCCCTGAGGTTGGGGCCCTATTTTATCTTGTCGAACCCTTCTCCGAACACACCGTTGCAGAACGACTGGGAGACGAGGGCGTTGGGGTCGATGTTGTTGATGGTGTAGAAGACCTCCTGCGACTCATATTTGCGGGCCAGAACGATCAGTATCTGCACGTCGTGTTTGGAGTACCATCCCTGTCCCTTGATGAGGGTTACGCCGCGGTTGACCCGCTTGTTGATGGTGTCGGCAATCTTCTCGTACTCCTTGGAGATGATGATAAACTGGACCGTTTGACGCGAACCGTTGATGACATAGTCGCAGACGTAGCTCGCAATCAGGGTGAAGGCTATACCGTAGACAATGGTCTCGGTGCTGTGGAAGAGGAAGTAGGACGAGCAGATGATGGAGGTGTCGATGAATTGCATGGCCCGTCCGAAGCTCATGCGGAAGTACTTGTTGAGCAGGGCGATGATGATGTCCGTGCCACCCGTCGACCCGTTGTGGGAGAAGACGAGACCGAGACCGGCACCGCCCAGCGCACCGCCGATCAGGACGTGCATGAATTTGTCTTCGCCGGCCGTGATGATGGGGATCTGCTGGAACACCGGTTGGAGCAGACTGACCAAGACGGACATGATGGTCACGCCGATGATTGTGCGTATCGTGAACTGGCGGCTGAGGGCGCGGAAGGCGATGAGTAGCATCGAGAAGTTGAGCACCCAAATGGATATACCGGCCGGAAAGCCGAGCCAATAGTAGAGCAGGGCCGATATACCGGCCACACCGCCCATAACCACCTTTTCGGGCAGGATGAAGGCGGTATATCCGAACGAATAGAGCAGGATGCCGAGTGTGATGAAGAAGAAGTCCTTATACTGCTGCTTCTTGCTCCTCTGCTTGATGATGTCGGTCAGTTTTGTCATGGCTTGACGTCTTTTGTTTGTTTAGTGCAAAGTTAATTCAATTTTCTGCGCTCACCAAACGAAAGTCTGTTTTTTTGTAAAGGGAAGTCTTTAAGGACCTTAAGGACCTTAAAGACGTTATCTATCGGAAGGACTTTGCCGCTCGATTGTAAAAATCGTTGCTAAAAAAATCCGGACAAACGAAAATGCGAGAATTTTGCCTCCGAATGGCCGGAAAATCATGTTCGCCAAGCGGTAGTCTTGCCGTAGCGGCCCCGCGAGGTTGCAACGGGGCTGCCGCGGGGTTCTGACGAGCGCCCCGTTGCAAGCCAACGGCGTGCTCGTTGCAGACCAACGGGGCCGCCGCGGCAATGAAAAAGCAACGTTTTGAGGCCGAAAAAGGCGTTTTTCGGCGCTGAAAAATTGCACAAATCGAAATTTTGCGGGATAACAATCTTATCATCAGTCGATTACACTTGCACGCGCAAAACTGCGATATTTGAGACCGTCTGATTTTTTTTGAAAGAATGGCAAAATGGAGGCGTTTAAAGGCCTTTTTTAACACTTTTTGTTGGAAAAATTCGGAAAGCGTTGCAGACCGTCAAGTATGGTTACAACCGTACTTGGTGGAGACAATTTTCCTGCCATTTTTTTATAAGCCCTCGCTCTTTTCGATTATGTAATATGAATATGTACGGAGGAACAAGTCACCTCGTAGGCACCCTCCCCTTGGGGAGGGCCGGGGAGAGGCCCCTCCTATTTCTCCCTCTCCATGTCCCGGCGGCTCTTCGACTTCGTCACAAGCCATACTCCGGAGCAGACCAGCACCACGGCGAGGGCGTGGGAAGGGCGGAAGGCGGCCATGCCGACAGCGACGCTGACGATGACGGAGACGAGAGGCTGGACGTAGTTGTAGATGCTGACGACGGTCGGGCGCAGCGTTCGCTGGCCAACCATAGTCAGGATATAGCTCAGATAGGTCGCCACAAAGATGATATAGGCCGTCTCCCACCATGTTCTGACGGGCACGTCGGCCCATCGGATGGCCGCCACGTGAGGCCACGAAAACGGCAGGATGAAGACGGCGGCCCAGAGAAACATCCACTTGTTGATGGTGAACACGGAATAGCGGCGCACGAGCGGACTGAACAGGGCGAGATAGAGTGCAAACGAAAACTGCGCGAACAGGCAGAGCAGGTCGCCGCGGATGTCGCCGACCTTGGCGTCGGTGGCCGCGGCACTCGTGAGGATGAGGATGAGCGCGCCGCTACATCCCATGAGCACGCCGAGGGCCTTGCGCCCAGTGATGGGTTCCTTGAGTATCAGCGCGGCCAGAATCATGGCGAAGATAGGCATTGAGGTGGTGACGATGCTGGCGTTGACGGGCGTCGTGATGCTCAGTCCGATGGTGTAGCAACACTGGTTGGTGACGAGTCCGAAGAGTCCGGCCAAGGGCAGGAGCATGAGGTCGCGGCGCGAGACATGTTCGCGCGGTGTGAAAAATGATGTCAGCCAGAAGAGCAATGCGGCCCCGCAGACACGGAATGTGACCATGTCGATGCCGGTGAGACCGTGGGTCATGGCATCCTTGCCGATGGGAGCCATCAGTCCCCAGAAGGCGCAGGCGCCGAACATGCTGAGGTGGGCGAGGAGCGGGCGATAGTTTTTGTCGTTCATATACATTAATATATATATAGTCCTGTGAGGCTGCAAAATTACAAAAAAATAAGAGCCCGGCGCATTGCGGTGTGCGATAATCTTCGTATATTTGCTGACAGAGTAACATAAATCAACCGTATGCCAATGAAATATGCAGACTATATAACCGAAATAGAGATTGACTCGCTGTGGAGCGGCATGAAACACATCAAGTGGAAGCTGGACCGTAAGGTCAACATCCTGAGCGGTATCAACGGTGTCGGCAAGAGCACGATACTCAACAAGGTCGTGCGCGGACTGCTCTCCGGTGGCGAGTTCCCCAGCCATCTGCTCAAGGGGGTGCGCCTCGGAGTCGAACCGGAGGACGCGCGGTGGATACGCTATGACGTCATCAGGAGTTTCGACCGGCCTTTGGTGTCGGGTGAGGTGATGAATAAGATAGTCGATGCTTCCGTCGCCACGGAGCTGGACTGGCAGCTATACCAGCTCCAGCGGAAATATCTGGACTATCAGGTCAACATCGGCAACCGTATCATCGAGGTTCTTCAAAGCGGTGAGGCGGACAGCGCGCAACGGGCGCAGCAGCTGTCGGAGCCGAAACGGAAGTTTCAGGACATGATAGACCGCCTCTTCGCAGAGACCGGCAAGCGGCTGATACGCTCGAAAAACGAAATCGCGTTCACACAGATAGGTGAGGAACTGCTGCCGTATCAGCTCTCCAGCGGTGAGAAACAGATGCTGGCCATCCTGCTGACGGTGCTCATCGAGGACGGCCAGCACTATGTCCTCTTTATGGACGAACCGGAGATCAGTCTGCACATCGACTGGCAGAAGCAGCTCATCGACCTCATCGTCGAGCTGAATCCCAACGTCCAGATCATCCTCACGACCCATTCGCCGGCTGTGATCATGAACGGCTGGATGGACAAGGTGACGGAGGTCAGCGACATAACGGTGGGGTAGACAGCATTTAGTGACCTTAAAAACCTTAAAGACCTTAAGGTCCTTAAAGACTTTAAAGACCTTAAAAATCAACAACCATGTCCCGTCGCCTGAAAGACAACATCACATCCGGATACTTCGAGGCTGCCAACCGAATGGCCCCGAAGAAAGCGCGGCGTCGCATTGTGGCATACGTGGAGAGTTACGACGACATCTTCTTCTGGCGCACGGTGCTGAGTCCGCTTGAAAACGACAGACGTTATTTTGAGGTGATGCTGCCTTCCAAGGGAACACTCCAGCGCGGCAAGAAATCCGTGCTGATGAGTCTGATAGCTGGAGGAACGGGCCGAGACATGATAGCCTGTGTCGATGCCGACTACGACTATCTGCTCCAGGGGTGCACGGATCAGTCGCGCAAGGTCATCTCCAACCCCTACGTGCTCCACACCTACGTCTATGCGATAGAGAACTTCCAGTGTTATGCGCGCAGCCTCCATGACGTCTGTGTGATGGTTACGCTCAATGACCACGCTATATTCGACTTTGAAGAATACTTCCGCCTGTACTCCGAAGCCTGCTACCCGTTGTTCGTATGGTCCGTATGGGCATACCGCACGGGCAATTATCCATATTTCTCCATCACCGACTTCTGCCGCATCGTAGATCCGGGCGGTTTCAATGTCGACAATCCGATGGCCTCCATCGACCATCTCCGCCACAAGGTGGGACGCAAGGTCCATGCCCTGCAGCAGCATTACCCCAAGGCCAAGACCGGCTATCTGCGTATGAAGGACGAACTGGCAGCGCTGGGCGTGACGCCGCAGACTACATATCTATATATGCAGGGTCATCACGTCTTCGACACCGTGGTCGTTCCGATACTCAACAAGGTGTGCAACCGGCTGCGGCAGGAACGCGAAAGGGAGATATATGCCACGGCGGCCCACCGCACGCAGATGCGCAACGAGATGTCGTGTTACGAAAACAGCATAGCCGACATACGCTCGATGTTGAAGAAGAACATGGGATATATGTACTGTCCGCAGTTCGTCCGGCTTCATGAGGATGTCAGCCGGCTGCTGGACGGTGCCGCCGAAGGGGAAGAGAAAACGGTTAAGGAGATAAAGGGAGACGGTTAAGGAGATAGAAGGAGATAAAAGGAGAAAAAGGAAGATAAAGGACAATTGTCTTTGTTTAAATGCCAAGACATACGTCCTTTATCTTCCTTTTTCTCCTTTTATCTCCTTCTATCTCCTTAACCGTCTCCCTTTATCTCCTTCTATCTTCTTCTATCTCCTTAAAATGTACTTCTATCAGTTCTCCGTCCAGTAGCTGCGGGTGAAGAGGAGCAACACCGACATTATCTCCAGACGTCCCATGAGCATCAGCAGGGAGCAAATCCATTTCACGATGTCAGGCAACTGTCCCCACGACATGACCGGACCGATTTCCGTTCCGAGCGTCGGACCGACGTTGCTCATACAGCTCAGTGAGATTGTTATGGCGTTGACATTGTCTACTCCGGCCACAATCATAATTGTGGCGGCAATCAGACACATCAGCACGTAGGCGGAAAAGAACGCCAGAAGAGTGGTTATTTTCGAATTGGGGACACTTTGACCGTTGATCTTTACGGGCAGGACAGCGTTCGGGTGAAGCAGATGGCGGAACTCGTTGCGCAGGACTTTGAGCACCATCACGCCACGGATGCACTTGAATCCGCCGCTCGTCGATCCGGCACAAGCTCCGATGAACATACATGATCCGAGGATTACCCACGTTATGTGGGGCCATGCACCGGCGTTGTCGTTGAACAGTCCTGTCGTCGTTATGAACGAAACGACTTGGAACAGAGCGCTGCGGAAGGCGCGTTCAAAGCCGTAGTCAAGCCGGGCGATGAGCAGATACATTATCCATACCGTCGCGATGGAGACGACGGCGATGTATAGCCGGAACTCGGAATTGGACAGCATGTTGCGCAGTTTGCCCTTGAAGGCAGCCATGTAGAGCAGCGTGAAGTTGATTCCGGAAAGGAATTGGAACACTATTCCGGCGTATTCTATGGCCGGCGAGCGGAAATATTCGGTGCTGTCGTTATGGGTTGAGAAACCGCCCGTTGCCGTCGTGGACATCGAATAGTTGACGCTGTCGAACAGACTCATTCCCGCCACCCAAAAAGCGAGCATGCAGGCCACCGTCAGACCAAGGTAAATAGACCATATCCATTTGGCGCTTGTGCTCAGACGGGGGTGCATCTTCGACCTTATGGGGCCGGTGGCTTCGGCCGCGAAGACCTTCACGCTTCCCCCGACCATCGACGGAAGGATGGCGATGGTGAAGAAGACGATTCCCAGTCCGCCTATCCATTGGGTCAGCGAGCGCCAGAAGAGGATCCCGTGGGGCAGCTCTTCGACGCTGTCGAGGATGGTCGCGCCGGTCGTCGTGAATCCAGACATGGTCTCGAAGTAGGCGTCCGGCAGGTGGGTTATGTATCCGCCGACGATATATGGCAGCATGCCGAAGACGCTGAAGATAATCCACGTTGACGTCACGACGAGGTAGGCGTCGCGCCGGCTCATGTTGTTGGAGGCGTCACGGCCGAAATACTTGAAGATAAGTCCCGCCCCGACGGTGGCTATCAGGGATATGATGAAGGCCATAACGTCGTCTTCGTCATAGTAGAGAGCCATCAGAAAGCAGCACAACATGAACGCCCCTTCAAGGAAAAGGAGCTGTCCGATGATTTTGGAGACAATCCTAAAGTTTACCATAACGATGAGTATTGAGGTTTGGGAGCAATCCTGCGGCTACCATAACGAGGCGGATTTGAAGTATTTCTCTATCTTTTTCATGTTATGTTCGTGGCAGAACACCATTACGGCATCGCCCGCTTCAATCTGCGAATTACCGTTGACGAGCATGCCCTTGCCGTTCCGTGCCAGTCCGCCGATTGTCACACCAAACGGCAGACCGAGTGCCTTGACGGGCTTCTTCGTCACCGGCGAACCCTGTGCGGCGGTAAATTCAGCCACTTCCGAGTCTATCATCATCAGCGAGCGCATGTTGCTCACCTTTGCGTCAAGCATCATTTGGTATATGTGGCTGGCCGCGATGGTCTTCTTGTTGATGATTGTTCCGATGTCAAGTTCCTCCGCCATCTTCACGTAGTCGAGGTTTTCGACCATCGCGATGGTCTTTCTCACTCCGAGACGCTTGGCTGTCAGACAGGCGAGGATGTTGGTTTCGGCGTGTTCTGTCAGTGCGACGAACGCCTGAGTGTTCCTTATTCCTTCTTCTTCCAGTAGTCCGATGTCACGCCCGTCGCCGTGTATGACCATTGTGTCTGTCTCTCCGAGCAGTTGGTTGAGGCGTTCGCAGCGTTCCTCCCGACGCTCGATGACCTTGATTTTCATGTTGTCCGGTGCTGTCAGAGATGCTCTTACAGCCGTCTTGCTGCCTCCCATGATGATGACGTTGCGTACGTCCGAGTAGTGTTCCTTGCCCACAATCTTACGTATGTAGGGCACATCCTCGCTCTTGGTCATGAAGAAAACGAGGTCCCGTTCGTGGAGTTCGTCGTTTCCTCCTGGTATGATTGTGTCGGTTCCGCGCTTGATTGCCACCACGAGATAAGGATCATCCGGTCCGCAGAGCGTTCGCAGCGGTTGGTTGAGGATTTCGCATGTGGCGTAGAGTTTGACGCCGAGGAGTACCAATGTTCCTCCGAAGACGTCCAGTTGCTGGCGTGCCCAGCTAAGGCTGAGACAGTTGTTGATGTCTCTTGCGGCCAGCACTTCGGGATAGATGAGTGAGTCTATGCCTATTTTTTTGAAGAAAGAGTTGTGCTCTGAGGCAAGATATTCATAATTGTCGATGCGAGCCACTGTCTTTTTGGCGCCCATAGCGTGGGCAATCATACATGCGTTCATGTTGCGGCTCTCGTCCGGTGTGACCCCGACGAAGAGGTCGGCGTCCTTTGCTCCGGCCTCATTCAGTGCGCGGATGCTGGTCGGCGAGTCCAGCACGGTCATGATGTCGTATTCGCCGTCAAGTCCGGCGAGCCGTTCTTCGTCTTCGTCGATCAGAGTGCAGTCCTGATTGTCGCGGGAGAGGAGCTTGGCCAAGTGGGTGCCGACCGCACCGGCACCGCCGATGATAATCTTCATAAGTTATGGGAGTTATGGGAGTTATGGGAGTTATGGGAGTTTATGGGAGGGATGGGAGGGATGGGAGGAATGGGAGACCGACCATTCAACTCCAGTTATCTGCTGCCTTTCACGTCATTACTTCTTATGTCCGAGGCCATGATGGCCTGCATGATGGCCTCCTTGTCGATGCCCGTGATGTGTTGCAGTTGGGCCACGGTGCCGTGTTCGACGAAGTTGTCGGGCAGACCGATACGTGTCATCCGCGGCGCATGGCCGTTATCAGCCATCCATTCGAGCACTGCCGAGCCGAAACCGCCGTTGCGCACTCCGTCCTCGACGGTGATAATGTGGTCGAAGCGACGGGCTGCTTCGGCGAGAATGTTCTCGTCTAATGGTTTGAGGAAACGCATGTCGTAGTGTGCCACGTGCATGTCGGTATGTTCCCGTTCGATGTCTGCGATGGCTTCGGCTGCGATGTTTCCGATGGGACCGATGGTCATCACGGCCGTCCCTTCGCCGTCCTTCAGACGTCGTCCCGTGCCGACGGCAATCTCCTCGAGCGGGCACTTCCAGTTGCTGATCACGCCGTGTCCGCGCGGATAGCGTATGACAAAAGTCCCCTTGTCGGGCAACTGTGCCGTAAACATCAGCCGTCTCAGTTCGTGTTCGTTCATCGGTGATGCGATGGTGAGGTTGGGTATGGGTCTCAGGGCGGCCATGTCGAACGCGCCGTGGTGGGTCGCTCCGTCCTCACCGACCAGTCCGGCACGGTCGAGACAGATGACCACGGGCAGCCGGAGTATGGCCACGTCGTGTATGATATTGTCGTAAGCGCGTTGCGCGAAAGCACTGTATATGTTGCAGAAAGGCTGTAGCCCGTCTTTGGCCATGCCTCCGGAGAAGGTCACGGCGTGGCCTTCGGCTATGCCGACGTCGAACGTACGGTCGGGCATTGCCTCCATCATGATGTTCATCGAGCATCCTGTGGGCATGGCGGGGGTCACTCCGACGATGCGCGGGTTTAGGCGGGCGAGTTCGAGCAGAGTGTGACCGAAGACATCCTGATATTTCGGCGGCATGCCGGGCTTCTCGTTTTTGATGCGTTCGCCCGTGGCGGGGTCAAACTTACCCGGCGCGTGCCATATCGTGGCGGCCTTTTCTGCCGGTTCATATCCTTTCCCTTTTGTCGTATGGAGGTGGAGCAGCTTCGGTCCTTTCATGTCCTTGAGCTGCCGCAGGACGCGGACCAGTTCCTTGACGTTGTGTCCGTCGAACGGTCCGAAGTAGCGTATGTTGAGTCCTTCGAAGATGTTCTGCTGGTGGCTGATGGCCGATTTCAGCGCGTTGCCGAGCCGGATGAGGCCGTTGCGTCGGTCGTCGGCGAGGAAACCTTTGGAGCGCAACCAATTGCCGGCGCGGAAGCGCAGGGCGTTGTATGTCTCGTTGGTGTTCAGTTCGAGCAGATATTGTTTCATGCCGCCGACGCTGCGGTCGATGCTCATGTTGTTGTCGTTGAGGATGATGAGTATGTCGTTGGGCGTCGAGGACACATTGTTGAGGCCTTCAAAGGCCAGTCCGCCGCTCATGGCTCCGTCGCCGATGACAGCGACGATGTGGCGATTGCTCTCTTCACTTCTTGCCGCCACGGCCATTCCCAGAGCGGCCGATATGGAGTTGCTGGCGTGTCCGCAGACGAACGAGTCATATTCGCTCTCTATGGGCGACGGGAACGGCATGATGCCGTGCAACTTGCGGTTGGTCGAGAACTGTTCGCGCCGGCCGGTCAGTATCTTGTGGCCGTATGCCTGATGGCCGACATCCCAGACGATGCGGTCGTAAGGCGTATCATATACATAATGTAGGGCTACCGTGATTTCGGTCACTCCGAGGCTTGAAGCCAGGTGACCGGGGTTGACCGACAGTTCTTCGACGATGTCCTCGCGCAGTTCGCGGCACACCTCGGGCAATTGGTCGACGCTCAGTCGACGCAGGTCGTCGGGATACTTTATATGGCCAAGCAGGCCGGATTTGTTTTGTTCCAAAGTCAACACATATAAAATAACCCTGCAAAGTTACGCTTTTATTTCCAAATTAACGGCCGTTAAGGATAAAAATCGCTACATTTGCACGGATATTAGACAACGTAATGACAAAACAAAAGATGCAGAAATCATGAAATACGGTATTATCGGCACCGGCGCCATCGGCGGCTACTATGGCGCCAGACTGGCCCGCGCGGGCCATGAAGTTCACTTCCTGTTGCACACAGACTATGATCACGTCCTCTCGTCCGGCCTCCGTATAGACTCCTGCGACGGCGACTTCCGCCTCGAGCAGGTCAACGCTTATGTCTCGCCGGCAGACATGCCTCAGTGTGACATTGTGCTGGTCGGCCTGAAGTCGGTCAACAACCGTCTGCTCCCCGACCTGCTGCGGCCCGTCCTCCACAGCCGGACGCTCGTCGTGCTCATCCAAAACGGCATCGGGCTCGAGGCCGACTTGCAGGCCGCGATGCCCGGTGTGTGGCTTGCCGCGGGCCTCGCCTTCATCTGTTCGGCAAAGGTGGGACCGGGACACATCGTGCATCAGTGTTACGGCAACATCAACATCGGCAACTACTCCTGTCCCGACTCGACGCTCGTCGACGCCATGATTGCGGATCTGAAGGGTGCGGGTGTCGGTGCGGCTGCGGTCGAATATGCCGAGGCCCGATGGCGGAAGGCCGTCTGGAACATGCCGTTCAACGGCTTGACCGTCGCTCTCGACACCCGGACCGACCGTCTGCTGGAGTGCCCGTCGACGCTGGCGCTCGTGAGGGAGATGATGATGGAGGTTGTCGGTGCTGCCCGTGCGCTTGGCGTCGGCGGTGTAACTGAAGCTTTTGCGGACAAGATGATACGCAACACGATGGTCATGACGCCCTATTCGCCGTCGATGAAACTCGACTACGACAATCACCGGCCGATGGAAATCGACTATCTTTACACGCGCCCGATAGCCGAGGCCCGACGCGTAGGGTTCGACATGCCGCGGTTGAGCATGCTGGAAGCCGCGCTGAGGTTTAAGGAAAACGATCTAAAAACCATCCGACGACAGACCTAAAACCCACCCAAAACCCACCCAAAACCCACCCCAACCCTCCCAAAGGGAGGGAGCTTGATATGTCTTAAGCATTGTCAATATCCACATTAAGGATAAAAAGGAAGCACATTCTTTTACTTAAAGCATATCAAGCCCCCTCCCTTTGGGAGGGTTGGGGTGGGTTTTATGTGGGTTTTATGTGGGTTTTAGGTGGTTTTTTTTGGTGGGTTTTTTAGGTTCTCATGTCATGATAATATCATAATTTTAACACACGAAAATCGCTCGAAAAAAACGGTGACGGCGCTCTTATTTTGACATTCGGGCGCCGTTTTTCGGCAAAAAAGATTTTTCGGTCTTGCCGTAAGGGCCCCGCGGGGTTGCAACGGCGTGCTCTTTGGACGATGGCGGGGCCGCCGCTGTGATGCAACGGCGGCCCCGTTGCATCGCCGTAAGGGCCTTACGGCATGGAAAAATCCGTGAAAAAGTTGCACACTTTCGTAATTTTTGCCGTAACATCGTGACGCTCAGAGAGAAAAAGATGCACGCGCAAAACTCGCATATTTGAGGCCGAGGGACGACTTTGCGCAGAATTTATGTTAAAATCGAGGCTTTTTGTAAGATTAATTCCGAGTTTTTAACATATCCTGAAATACCTCTCTCGCTTCCCGAAAACTCGTTGTATGACGTTAATTATCCGTAAATAGCATGACGCAATAGAGCTTGCGACAAAAACATTTCGTACTTTTACAGAACCAAACATGATGGCGCACTGTCGCGACATTCATAAATTATGTACGCTTATGAACAGAATCAAGGAATCGGCTATCATAGCCATGAGCATCATCGTCCTCGGCTTTTGCCTGAAGGGAGGTATCGACAATTTTGTCAATAAGGACCGCAAGGTCACTGTCAAGGGGCTTTCGGAAAAGGAGGTTGAGGCCGACAAGGTCACGTGGCCCATACAGACCAAAGAACTGGGCGACGACCTGCAGCAGCTCTACCGCAGCATCAACGTGACGACGGAGAAGGTCAAGACGTTTCTCAAGCAGAATGGCGTCAAGGAAGAAGAAATCAGTGTCGGGGCGCCAGTCGTGCGCGACCTCAATGCCGAGATGTACAATAACAATATGAACCGCTACCGCTACAATATCACGTCGACCATCACCGTCACCTCGCGCAACGTCAAGCTCGTGCGCGGCATCATCGCCCGTCAGGGCGAACTGCTCAAGCAGGGTGTGGCCGTTGTCGGCGACGGCTACAGCAACAACGTCGACTACGAGTACGTATCGTTCCAGAGCATGAAGCCGGAGATGATGCGTGAGGCCATAAAGAACGCCGAGAAGACGGCAGAACAGTTTGCCGAGAGCAGCAACAGCAAGATCAACAAGATTCTCACGGCCGACCAAGGACAGTTCTCCATCTCCGATCGCGATGCCAACACGCCCCACATCAAGAAGGTCCGCGTGGTCACGACCGTGACATATTCGCTCAAGGACTGATGTAACCACAACGGATTTTCTTGAAAATTAAAATGAACAATTTCTTAAAAATAGTGCATTATGAACAAAACGATAACGAGATTATTCTTCATGCTTGTCATGGCGTTGCCCTTGGTGCTTGTCTCCTGCGATGACGATGATGATTATTATCCGCCGCATCCGGGTTGGGTGGACGACGGCAACCACTTCTCCGGTCCGCTCAACCAGTATGAAAAGGCGCTCGTCGGCAACTACATTTCCGACGACAAGCCGGAGAGCCCGTTCACTCTCATCCTGCGGCAGGACCGCACGGGCTACTGCAAATCCATAGTCAACGGTAAGGTAGAGTTGGAAGACGGCTTCCGCTGGGAGGCTACAGCCAACACGCTCACCGTCATGTATGACAGCGACAAGAGTACGGCAGAAATGGCCTACAGTTTCGGCGACGGCCATCTGATTGTCGACGGTATCCCGCTTGTCATCAACGACGGCAACACAGGCGGCGGCGACAAGCCGCAGACAGCGCTCGTAGGCATGTGGCAGGGCGTCATCAACGGCTATTACAAGGAGGTATGGGGCTTGGACGGAGACAACTATATGACCGTTCTCGAGTTCTTCTCCGACGGTTACGGCCGTCAGTTGGACTACGACCGCTACAGTCCGCGGACGGATTTTGCCTATACAACGTTCTCGTGGATGCAGACGCAGGACGCCGTTACCATCGCATACGCATCCGACAGCAATCTGTCGTCCATCCGCATCGCCGACTTCGCCCTGACCGACTATGAGTTTACGGGACGTATGGCTTACGGCGACAAGACGTTCACGTTTGATCTGGGACGCATCACGTCGTTCGACTGGTCTCCATACGAGGGACCGTCGCAAGCCGCTCCCGCCGGCCGGGGATTGGCCGCAAAGCGCAAGATGGCCTCACCGGTGATACGCTGTGGCATTTTCGCCGGCCGCTGAATGATGCTTGGAAGAGACAATATATGTTAATAAAGAGCGGGTATAGTTAGTTCTTTTGTCGGGAAAACTTGTCTGTTTTACCGAAAAGAAGTAATTTTGCCGGCTGAAACAAAATCATAAGAATATCATAACAAGTATGAGTCACAATTTATTGAAAGGTAAGCGCGGAATCATTTTCGGCGCACTCAACGAAGAGTCGATAGCATGGAAGGTGGCAGTGAAAGCCGTAGAGGAAGGCGCCACCATCACACTTAGCAATACACCGATGGCCCTGCGTATGGGCGAACTGGACGGTCTGAGCAAGCAGCTGGGCGCCCCGGTCATCCCGGCTGACGCCACCAGCGTGGAAGATCTCAACACGGTGTTTGAGGAGTCGGTGCGTCTGTTGGGCGGCAAAATAGACTTCGTGCTCCACTCCATCGGCATGAGTCCCAACGTGCGCAAGCGCCGCACGTATGACGACCTCGACTATAACTATCTCCAGAAGACGCTCGACATCTCCGCCATCTCGTTCCACAAGATGCTTCAGGTGGCCAAGAAGCAGGACGCCATCGCCGAATACGGTTCGGTGGTCGCTCTGACATACGTCGCCTCGCAGCGCACATTCTTCGGTTACAACGATATGGCTGATGCCAAGAGCATGCTCGAGAGCATCGCCCGCAGCTTCGGATATATTTACGGCCGCGAGAAGAACGTCCGCGTCAACACCATCTCTCAGTCACCGACACCCACCACGGCCGGTAAGGGCATCAAGGACATGGACAATCTGATGGACTTCGCAAGCAAGATGTCGCCTCTGGGCAATGCTACGGCGGAGGAATGTGCCAACTATTGCGTGATGATGTTCTCCGACTTCACGCGCAAGGTGACCATGCAGAACCTCTTCCACGACGGCGGTTTCTCGTCGATGGGTATGAGTCTGCGCGCCATGAATCAGTATGCTAAGGACCTCGCGCCCTACGAGGACGAGAACGGTAAGGTGATATACGGGTAAGAAAAGGGTGAAAACACTCCCCCCCCAAAAAAAAAACGAACCAACTATACCTAAAACCCACCACCAAACAAACCTAAAACCCACCCCAACCCTCCCGAAGGGAGGGAGCTTGATATGTCTTAAGTATTTCAATATCCATATTAAGGATAAATAAGAAGCACCTTCTTTTACTTAAAGCATATCAAGCCCCCTCCCTTCGGGAGGGTTGGGGTGGGTTTTAGGTTTGTTTGGGGTGGGTTTTAGGTTTGTTTTAGCTTCGTTTTTTATCATTTTATCCTTATCGCCACATCCAGCCCATTTCCCGTCACACTCATGCTGACGTCGCTTCCTGGAAACAACTTTGGAAAAATCCGGTTTACCAGCATGTAGCTCAGTTCGGTCGAAAGGACACCGATGGCCGCTCCTGCTGCCACGTCGTGCCAGTGGTGGCGGTCACGCCTGACGCGATCGGCGGCCGTCAGAGTGGCCACGGTATAGCCGCCGATGCTTATCCACGGTGAAACGTGGCCGAACTCGTGGTGCAGCACCGTGGCTCCGGAGAAGACGATAGATGAATGGCCAGAGGGGAAGGAATGGCGGTCGGAATGGTCGGGACGCCATTCGCGGACACTGTGTTTGAGGGCGTAGGTGATGCCGGCGGACATGACAAACGATGTCGCGGCGTTGGCGGTGAGCTGTGCCCATCCGTGGCGGCTGTCCACGTCACATCCTTTCAGAATGAAAACGGCGGCGTAGGGAGTGTATTGGAGAATGTCGTCGGGACCGTTGCCGTGACGTTGTTGTGCCTTTGCGCCCGACAAGGCGGTACATATCAGAATTGTGAAAAGGATAAGATGTCTCATTTTTTTAGGGGATGGTTTGGATTATGGAATATGTCGGAATATCTCTGTCAGTGGCTTCATGGCAGACGTTTGGCGTTCGAACTCATCTCTCGTGACGAATCTGCCGCGCAGGCTGCGTACGACGGAGAAACAGGCGAAGCGGTCATCTTCGGTGACGAACCACTGCCACGTGGCCACGTCGCGGCAGTTTCTGGCCCTCCGGCTTATCGTCTGCGCATATTTTGGATTGGCCACTGTCAGCATATATTTTCCGTCGCGGGTGGTCAGTGCCATCACGAGCCGTTCGCGCTTGTGGTTCTGCCCGGCCACAGTCCACCGGCGGGTGTCGGTGCGTATGCTGATGTTGAGGCCGGCGGCGTTGAGGCGCACCATCTCCCGGCGGAAGATGCGCCCGTGTGGTGAAGTGTCCTTCATACTGTTGAGTGCGATGTGGTAGTGGATCATTTCATGTGCGACGATGTCCCGCAGCTGTTCTTCGTTCATCTCATAATACGTGCTCACCTTGATTGTGTGGTCCTTTGTGCCCTTCGGAAATAGCGTGTGGGTGCAACGGAACTGTCCGAGGATGGTTCGTGAACGCGTCAAAAGGAAGCGCGGTTCGGGCAGGTCGCTGCCGAAATAGTCACGGTTGAGGGTGTAGAAGATGCCACGCAGGCGTTCTATGGTGATGTCGCTGTTCACGTATATGCTCTGTTGTTGGATGGCCGCTTTACTGTAATATTCTGATACAGTTGTGCTTGAAGCCTCGTTTGACTTATCCCCTTTGCTTACGAAAGTAGACTGAATGTTTTACAAAAGTATAAATAAATCGCTATATGCACAATATAATGGGAATAAAATTAGCGCCTCGTCACTCTCTTTCCCAATGTAAACGCCAGCAAAATCCACATCGTTTTGTTGCATTTATTGGAAATTTATCGGAAGATTTGGTGGATACCGGCATTTCGTGCTAAAAAATTTGGTGGATACCGGCAAAACTCGGGTAAAAAATTTGAAAAATAAATATATCGGAATGTTTTTGCATATCGGATATATTTGTTATCTTTGCAACCAGCAACAATGATGTGCTTGATGGGGTGCTCCGGTGTTTGCCGTGGCTGAGATTATACCCGTGTGAACCTGATTCGGATAATGCCGACGTAGGGATGTTCAGATGAGTTTAGCGGCGTGAACGCCGGATTTCGGAGATATGAAAGTTGTTTTGGCGTGATGCCGGCGCGTTCCCATTTTACACATTATTATATATAAAGATATAAGACCATATTGTGCGACGGTGGAGTTGTGGATGTTCGTTTGACGGGCAGTGCGGACGTATGGCGTTCGGGTGTCGTCGATTCGGTAATGGCTCTCCGTTGTTCATAAATGACACGAATAAGAGATTATGGAAAAACTGATTATTGCAGGTAAGGAATTTGAGTCCCGTCTGTTCATGGGCACGGGAAAGTTCAGTTCCAATGAGATTATGGCACAGGCCATCGCCGCCTCAGAGACGCAGATGGTGACAATGGCCATGAAGCGTATTGACCTCGGGGACAGCGACGGCGACGACATGTTGCGTCACATCGTGCGTCCCGGCATACAGTTGCTGCCGAATACGTCGGGCACGCGCAATGCCGATGAGGCCGTTTTCGCGGCAAAGATGGCGCGTGAGGCTTTCGGGACAAACTGGCTCAAACTTGAGATTCATCCCGACCCGCGTTATCTGCTGCCCGATCCTGTGGAGACATTGCGGGCCACGGAACTGCTGGTGAAGGAGGGCTTCGTCGTTCTGCCTTACTGTCAGGCTGACCCCGTCCTGTGCAAGCGTCTGGCTGAGGCCGGCGCCGCCACGGTGATGCCCCTCGCCGCACCCATCGGCACGAATATGGGACTGCGTACGCGCGACTTCCTCAACATCATCATCGAGGAGGCAATGGTGCCTGTTGTTGTTGATGCGGGTATCGGTGCTCCGAGCGATGCGGCCGAGGCGATGGAGCTGGGCGCCGACGCCGTGCTTGTGAACACGGCTGTGAGCGTGGCCGGCGACCCCGTGGCTATGGCCCGCGCCTTCAAAAAGGCCGTCGAGGCCGGGCGTGAGGCATACGAGGCCGGACTGGGACGCCAGTCGATGGACATGACGGCTGAGGCCAGCTCGCCGCTGACGGCGTTTTTGGCCTAATTCCAAGAGGGTGTATCTATAATATACACATATAATAATTAATTGAAAAGATATTCTGCGACTCTCCCTTTTTTTTGGGGGGGAGGGGCAGTGGTGAGACTTCTTTATGAAAATAACAATAAACAACAAACAGACAGAGTTTCCCGAGGGAACGACTCTCCGCAGCGTGGCAGACAACTGCCAGTTGCCGGAGAAAGGAGTTGCCGTGGCTGTGAACAACGAGATGGTTGCCCGCGATGAGTGGGAATCGCACGTGGTGAAAGACGGCGACGAGATAGTGATACTTAAAGCATTTTGCGGAGGATAAGACAAAGATGTTCAGTGACGTTATAAGACAGATCAGCTGGGACGAAACGACGGAGCGCATCATGTCGAAGACCGACGCCGACGTGCGTCGTGCGCTCTCAAAGTCCCATTGCGACATCGACGACTTCATGGCGATGATTTCGCCGGTCGCCGACAAATATCTTGAACAGATGGCCCGTCTTAGCCGCAAGTACACGCGCGAGCGCTTCGGCAAGACCGTCAACATGTTCATACCTATTTATATTACTAACTCGTGCACCAATTCGTGCGTCTACTGCGGCTTTCATGTGCAGAACAAGATGGCGCGCACGATATTGACCGAGGAGGAAATCGTGCGTGAGTATGAGGCGATAAAGAAGCTCGGACCGTTCGACAACCTGCTAATCGTGACGGGCGAGAACCCTGCCAAGGCCGGTGTGGACTATCTTGCCCGTGCGCTCGACCTTGCCAAACCCTACTTCAACAACCTCCAGATTGAGGTGATGCCGCTCGCTGCGGAGGATTATGCCCGGCTGCGCGAGCACGGACTGAACGGCGTGATATGCTTTCAGGAGACGTACAACGAGACCCGCTATAAGGTCTACCATCCGCGCGGCATGAAGTCGAACTACGAATGGCGCCTCAACGGCTTCGACCGCATGGGACAGGCCGGCGTGCATAAGATCGGCATGGGTGTGCTGATTGGTCTGGAAGACTGGCGTACGGACGTGACGATGATGGCCCGCCACCTGCGTTATCTCGAAAAGACATATTGGCGCACGCAGTACAGTGTGAACTTCCCGCGCATGCGCCATGCCGAGAACGGCGGTTTCCAGCCGAACGTCATCATGTCCGACCGCGAACTGGCACAGGCTACGTTCGCCATGCGCATCTTCGACCACGACGTGGACATATCCTATTCCACACGCGAACCGGCCAACGTGCGCAACAACATGGCCACGCTCGGCGTGACGACGATGAGCGCCGAGAGCCATACCGATCCGGGCGGATATGCCTGCTATCCCAATTCGCTGGAGCAGTTTGAGATAAGCGACAACCGTAAGGCCGGCGAGGTGGAGCGCGACCTGCGCGCTCTCGGGCTGGAACCGGTATGGAAGAACTGGGACAGAGTGTTCGATGTAAAATGAAGAACGAAGAATGAAAAGGTATTTTCCCGTTCTCACCATTGCCGGCAGCGACAGCAGCGGCGGTGCCGGCATACAGGCCGACATAAAGACAATATCGGCGCTGGGATGTTACGCGGCGTCGGCCATAACGTCGATAACGGTGCAGAACACGCTCGGCGTGACTGCCGTTCAGGCCATACGTCCCGACATCGTGGCCGGACAGATACGCGCCGTGATGGCCGACATACATCCGCTGGCCATTAAGATCGGCATGGTCAACGATGCCGACACGATATGCGCCATAGCTGACACGTTGAGCCAGTATGACGTTGACCGTCTCGTTGTGGACCCGGTGATGGTCTCCACAAGCGGTTCGCGGCTCATGCAGGAGGATGCTCTCGATGTCTTCTGTCGACGGTTACTACCTATGGCAACGCTGCTGACACCCAATGTTCCGGAGGCTGAGGTGCTGGCAGGCATGAAGATAACGTCCTGTGCCGACATGGACATTGCCGCCGGAAGGATACTGAAGAAGGGCTGTGAGGCTGTCCTGATAAAGGGCGGACATCTTGCCGGACGAAAGACTGACCGGTTCTATCGTGTCTTGGATGAAAACCGTTTCGTGGAAGGAAGCAGCGCAGTGGACGAATTCCGTGTCGTGGATGGCGGCCTGATGATGTATGAATTTGCGTGCGACAATGTTCCGACGCGCAACACCCACGGCACCGGATGCACGCTTTCGGCAGCAATAGCATCGTATCTCGCGTTCAGTTGTCCGGCCGGTGACGCCATCGCGCTGGCCAAAGACTATCTTACGGATGCACTGAAGGCCGGCGCCGACGTGGAAATAGGCAGTGGTCACGGCCCTGTCAACCACTTCTTTGACCCGAAGAAACTGATTAAGATATGAAACAAGTACAGTTTATAACCCATAAGAACGACCGGTTCTCATACATTGACGGTGCCCGCATGGCGCTCGAAGGCGGCTGCCGGTGGATTCAGCTGCGCATGAAAGACGCCACGGACGACGAGGTGCGCGAGGCAGCTGCCGTCATTCAGCCACTCTGCCGGGAGCATGAGGCAATCTTTTTGCTTGATGACCGCGTGGAACTGGCCAAGGAACTGAAGGCCGACGGTGTGCATCTCGGGCGCAACGACATGCCCGTGAGTGAGGCGCGCCGCGTTCTCGGCGAGGAGTTCATCATCGGCGGAACGGCCAACACGTTTGAAGACGTGGAACGCCTGTGGCGCGAAGGAGCCGACTATATAGGTTGCGGCCCGTTCCGCTTCACTACGACAAAGGCAAACCTGTCGCCCGTGCTCGGCCTCGACGGCTACCGCGATATCACCACCCGCATGGATGCGGCCGGCATCGACCTGCCCGTGGTGGCCATCGGCGGCATACTCCGTGACGATATTCCGGCGGTGATGGCTACCGGCGTGCATGGCATCGCACTGAGCGGAGCCGTACTCGACGCTGAAAATCCGGTGGAGGAGATGAGGAGGATAATTGAATTATAAGTGAAAAATCAAAGAGTTTTATTTATGGAGTTAAGGAGTTGAAGGGAGTTAAGGAGTTAACTCCATAAATAAATTAATAAAAAAGAAACATGAACAACAACATCAAAATCACATATCCGTCGTCCGACAAGGTATATATGAACGGGCGGATATACCCCGACCTGCGTGTCGGTATGCGCCGCGTGCGCCTCACACCGACTGTTACGGTGGAGAACGGCGAGAAAAAAATGACGGAAAATGCTCCCGTCTATGTTTATGACACAAGCGGTCCGTACAGCGATCCCAACGTAGAGATAGATCTGAAGAAGGGACTTCCGAAGCTACGTAAGCCGTGGACGGACGCCCGCAAGGAGGGAGAGACGCAGATGGCGCTGGCCAAGCGCGGCATCATTACTCAGGAGATGGAGTATGTTGCCATCCGTGAGAACATGAACTGCGCCGAGCTGGGCATCGAGACCCACATCACCCCGGAGTTCGTGCGTGACGAAGTGGCCGCCGGACGCGCCGTCATACCGGCCAATATCAACCATCCCGAGGCCGAGCCGATGATTATCGGAACCAACTTCCTCGTGAAAATAAACACCAATATCGGCAATTCACACCTCAATTCGAGTATCGAGGAGGAAGTGGAGAAGGCCGTGTGGAGCTGCAAATGGGGCGGTGACACGCTGATGGACCTCTCCACCGGCACCAACATTCACGAGACACGCGAGTGGATTCTGCGCAACTGTCCTGTGCCCGTCGGCACCGTGCCGATGTATCAGGCGTTCGAGAAGGTCAACGGCAAGGCCGAGGACCTGACGTGGGATATATTCCGCGACACGCTCATAGAGCAGTGCGAGCAGGGCGTCGACTACTTCACCATCCACTGCGGCATACGTCTGAAGAACGTACACCTGTCGCAGGGCCGCCTGACGGGCATGGTGAGCCGCGGCGGCAGCATCATCTCAAAGTGGTGTATGGTGCATCAGGAGGAGAGCTTCCTCTACGCCCACTTCGACGACATCTGCGACATCTGCGCGAAATATGACGTCGCAATCTCGTTGGGCGACGGTCTGCGCCCCGGCTCGACACACGATGCCAACGACGCGGCGCAGTTTGCTGAGCTTGACACGATGGGCGAATTGGTGGAGCGCGCATGGGCCAAGAACGTGCAGGCGTTTATCGAAGGCCCCGGTCACGTGCCGATGCACAAGATTCGTGAGAACATGGACCGTCAGATAGACAAGTGCCACGGTGCACCGTTCTACACCCTCGGCCCGCTCGTGACGGACATCGCTCCGGGCTACGACCACATCACGAGCGCCATCGGTGCTGCCATGATAGGATGGTACGGCACGGCCATGCTTTGCTACGTGACGCCGAAGGAGCACCTCGCACTGCCCGACAAGGACGACGTTCGCACGGGTGTCGTGACATACAAGATTGCCGCCCATGCCGCCGACCTGGCCAAACAGCATCCCGGCGCGACCATCCGCGACAACGCCCTGAGCAAGGCCCGCTATGACTTCCGCTGGAAAGATCAGTTCAATCTGGCCCTTGATCCGGAGCGTGCGCTGGAGTATTACAAGACGTCTAACAAGACCGAAGGCGAGTTCTGCACCATGTGCGGCCCCAATTTCTGTGCCGCCCGCATCAGCCACTCGCTGAAAGACTGTGAGAAATAAGCAGAAAAGACAATAATCCGAAGGTGTGTCAAAGTCCGCAATTGTGGGTTTTGACGCACCTTTTTTGTATTCCTTATATATGCGTTACGTCGTTATAACATCCCCGGATTTCATCCCCGATGAGGCCACCCTGATATGCCGGCTCTTCGATTGCGGCCTCGACACGCTCCACTTGCGCAAACCCGATTTTGCGGCCGAAGATTGCGCCCGTTTGCTCGACGCCCTGCCTGCCGCCCTGCTGCCGCGCATCGTCATCCACGACCACTTCAACCTGTGTCGCGACTATGGTCTTGCTGGTGTTCACCTCAACCGCCGCAATCCCGTCGCGCCGTCTTTTGCCCACACTTCCGACGGGCTTCCGACGGTGTCAGCCTCATGCCATTCCATCGCTGAGGCGGCCGAACGGAAAGCGACCGCGGACTATGTCTTCCTCTGCCCGATATTCGACAGCATCTCCAAACAGGGGTATCAGTCGGCATATACCGACGAAATGCTCCGCACGGCCGCCACCGACGGACTCATCGACAGCCGTGTCGTGGCTCTCGGAGGTGTCACAATCGACAAGATTCCGCAGCTCCGCGAATGGCATTTCGGTGGTGCCGCCTTCCTCGGTGACGTATGGCAACACTCCGGGGCAGCTGAGTTCGACCGTCATGCGCTGGAGCTTGGGAGAGCGTTGAAGAAGTGAGGCCGGCTAAATCCGGCTTTCTTCTTCAACTGTAGATTTTCCGCTATTTACACACTACTCATTAATAAATATTTTTCTTAATTTTAGGCCCTCAGAACGAGGCACTTTCTAAAATTTTTCGCCCGTGCTCTCAAATTCTTGAAATATGAGCACTTTAAAATCGTCCCGATTTTACGACAATATTTCCGCTGTTTTTCTATGTATCTGTATTTCAGTTGCTTGTGTTTGCTTTCGCAGCCGTTCTGCTTTCGAAACGCCCGGATGAGGCTGCCGTAAGGGCCCCGCGACCTTCCAACGGGGCCGTTGTTGCATTGCGACGGGGCCCTTACGGCAATCCAACGGCAATGCCGCTGCAGACCAACGGAGGCCTTACGGCACGAAAAAGTGGCTTTTTCGGGATAAAAACAACAATCAAAAAACCTCCGTTTGCTTCGATTTCGGAGAGCCGGGAGGGCCTTACGGGAACAACTTGGCGTCGGAAATGCGCTTTTTCCGACGCCAAGTTGTCCTTTCAAACAACCAATAAGGGCCTTGCGAGTGGCAAAACCGTGCTTGAACGGAAGTTTTCGTAAAGGTCGTTTTGTATGTTTTTTTTAAAGTAAATGAGCTTTTTAAACAATGCATTTTGGTTCAATAGAGTCCAAAATAATTTCCAGTGCAAGATGCTTAGAAGATAACGATTCCTTCATTTTCTATCCGTCTTTTTAGAAAAGGATTAATGTTTTTGTGATAGCGCACGATGTCAACCGGACATCCGAACAGTTGCTCCAGATACTCTTTCACATCCATGAGGATGAAAGGATTGGGCGTCTCCGTATCGACACAGACATCCACGTCGCTCGCCGCTTTGTGCTCATTGCGGGCGATAGAGCCGAAGGGACTTTATCCCGAAGTTTCTTCTGAGTGTCTCGCTGCAGGATAGCAGGATGGTTATATAATCAGTTCTGCTCATTTTGGGAATCGTTTTCTGCAAAGATACATTTTAATCTATTTCCACCAAAAGATTTTGGTGACAGAATGGTCAGGAAGCAGTAGTGTCTCCAATAATTTTGCATAAAATCATGGGACACTATTGCTTTTGATTATGCTTTTCTTATGAAGTTGTGACTGTTATGGCGGAAAAATTGTATCTTTGCATTAGCTGGAAATCATATATTAATAAAATGAGTAAAAGAATAGAATATAAGACAATCCACGACTTCGGACGTGACGAGTTGGAGCGGCTGTTTCTTTCGGTCGAATGGTCGTCGGGCCACTATCCCGATAAGCTGGTTGAAGCGATGAAGAACTATGAGGCCGTCTATTCTGCGTGGGACGGCGACCGGCTGGTCGGTATGATTTGCACGATGGACGACGGTGTGATGACGGCCTACGTCCACTATCTGCTCGTCGATCCGGCTTATCAGGGCCGCGGCATCGGGCGTCGTCTGGTCGAGATGACAAAAGAGAAGTATAAGGACTACCTGCGCATAGCGCTCGTCGCCTACGAAGATGGAATACATTTTTACGAGTCGTTGGGCTTCAAGCGTTCGGACCACGGATTTCCGATGTACATCACGGACTTGTGGACATGATGTCTTTCATGATGCGTGGCCATTATTTCGGAAAATCGAAAAACAATATTAACGAAATGAACTACAGATGAAAAAACTGCTACAACTATTTGTTGCTTCGTTCTGTTGCTTGTCCGCACAGGCGCAGGACCTAAAGGAGTGGGCGCTGGTCGAGCCGCAGAGTGGCCGGACGGTGCTGATGACCGGCGTCGGATTTCTGTTGGCGTCGGACGCAGACGACACTTTCGCCGTGGTGTGCAAGGATGGCAGCATGATCAGCGGAGCCAAGGAAGTGAGTTTCATGCAAGTCGACCCTTCGGCCATAGCCTCGCCCCGGCGCGACGGAGCGGATACACGGCCGTTCGGACTAGTCGACGGCCGGCTGACGCTGACGGGATGTCCTGCGGGCACGAGGATAACGGTCTTTGACGGCGGTGGCCGCGCGGTGCGGACAGTGATTGGCGACGGACGTGTGACGACGGTCGATGTGGCGGGACTGGCCACGGGAGTGTATGTCCTCATGGCCGGCGACGTGACGGTCAAATTCATGAAACGATAAGCAAAGGAGGAAATCACGATGAATACAAAGACAATATTGTTTGCCGCCGCATTGATGATGGCGGCAGGTGTGGCAAAGGCGCAGTTTGTCATAGAACAGAACGACGGCGGGAAAACTGTCATGGGCAGTTCCGCCGACGCGGGTTTTGTGGACGGCGGTGACGGCACGTGGACGTTCGGGGGTGTGGACATCAGCAGCATAAAGAGCGTCACGGTGGCTCCGCTGGCCGACCGTCTTGCGACATATAAAGCTCCGGAATATCCCGACTACTACCGCAACATATCCGGTTGGGGAGACCGCGCTAAATGGAATCTGGCCAACGTCCATGACCCGTCGGTCATGCGGGCGGACGACGGCTATTACTATATGTACACGACCGACGCCAGTTTCGGCAATGCCCATTCGGGCCACGGACACTTCATGTGCCGCCGTTCGCGCAATCTCGTCGACTGGGAGTTCATGGGCACGACGATGCCCCGTCTGCCCCAGTGGGTCAAGCCGAAGCTCAACGAGATACGCGCGGCGATGGGACTGGGCGAGAGTACGGCCGATTTCACCAACGACGAACTGTTCGGCTATTGGGCGCCATGCGTGCGCCGCGTCAGGAGCGGACTCTACCGTATGTACTACGCCATCACCTGTCCCGGCTATATCGACGGGGATAACTCGTGGGGCGAACGCGCCTTCATCGGTATGATGGAGACGGCCACGCCTGAGGACGTGACGAGCTGGGAGGACAAGGGATACGTGCTGACCAACGCATCCGACAAGCAGTTGAACTTCTACGTGAAGCCCGACGACTGGGCCAACTGCTATTTCAAGTACAACGCCATCGACCCCTCCTACATCATCACTCCTGAGGGTGCCCACTGGCTCATCTACGGTTCGTGGCACTCCGGATTCGCCGCCGTCGAACTGGATGCCGAGACGGGCATGCCGAAGACGGAGCTGGGCATGCCCTGGGGTGACATCACGGCCTACGGCAAGCAGATATGCACCCGTCAGATGGGCAACCGCTGGCAGGCAGCCGAAGCTCCGGAGGTCATCTGGCGCGACGGCTACTACTATCTCTTCATGGCCTGTGACGAACTGGCCGTGGCCTATAATACCCGCGTTGTGCGATCCCGCAATGTCGACGGCCCGTATGTCGGCATGGACGGTACGGACGTCACCACGCGCGGCGGCGACGCTTGGCCGCTCGTGACCCACCCCTACCGCTTCTCTCAGGGCTACGGCTGGGTCGGCATAAGCCACTGTGCCGTGTTTGACGACGGTCGCGGCAACTGGTTCTATTCCTCTCAGGGCCGTCTCCCGGCCGATGCCTACGGTGACGCCTACAGCAACGCCATCATGCAGGGACAGGTGCGCCGCATACTCTGGACTGAGGACGGATGGCCCGTGGTGATGCCCGAATGTTACGGCGGCGTGCCGCAGGCTCCGATCAGCGAGGAAGAGCTGACGGGCGAGTGGGAGAACGTGACGCTGGAATATAAATATCAGACCCAGTCCGTCGCGACGTCGCTGACGCTGACGGCCGACCACAAGGTCGAGGGAACGCCGTTCGGCGGTCAGACATGGAGTTTCGACGCCGCTACAAATACGCTGACGATAGGCACGCAGAAACTGCTGCTATGTCGCGAAGCCGATTGGGAGACATCGCCGCGCGCCGCGACTATCGTATATGCCGGTTATGGCACGGGCGGAAAGAAGACCTATTGGGGCAAGAAGACCGTGAAGCAGGCGTACAGCACGTATGGCCCGGAGGACAACACCGCGTCATTCTGGCAGTATTTCACGCCCTATCTCAGCCTCTCGTCTGGCGAAGGTACGTTCCGCTATTCGTTCCGGAACTATACCGACGGGGCCGCCAACTGGAACAACTGGCTGCTCGTCCTCACCAACGGAAAGCAGCGCGGAGAGAACGGCTATACGGAATATTATGTCCTGCGTGCCGATGCCTACGGCTGGGGAACCTACGCCACGGACGAACTTCGTGCCGCAGGAATGACCAACGACTACGACTGGACGACGTTCACCTCCGATATGAACGGCGCGCAGGTAGACCTCACGCTCACCGTAAAAGACGGTACGGCCGTCATGACAGCCGTGACAACGACAGCGGCAGGAAAGAAGTATAACTATTCCTATACCGTCAGCGGACTGCCCGCCGGCACGAAGGGATGTTTCCTGACAATGGAGAAAGCCCACCTCGTGCTGGACAACGAACGCTGCGGGGTAGGGGAGTGACCATCTTCAGACGAATTGGCGTCATGACGGATAACCAATGAAACGCAAAGGACGCAAAGGCGTAAAGACAAAAACAACCGCTTCAAGACGATGATATCCGGTCTTTGCGTCTTTGCGGTCTTTGCGTTTCAAGAAATCATTTGAATACAACAAACGAAAAGAATACAGAGCCTTATGCCATCAGAATATATCATCAGCATTTTCATCGCAGCCCTGCTCGGCGGCCTCATCGGTCTGGAGCGCGAATACCGTGCCAAGGAAGCCGGACTGCGCACGCACTTTCTCGTCGCATTGGGCAGCGCACTGTTTATGGTGCTGTCACAATACGGTTTTGACACCGTCATATCCGGCGGGACACCCAACGTGTCGCTTGACCCCTCACGCATCGCCTCACAGGTGGTGTCGGGCATCGGATTTATCGGTGCCGGTATCATTATCTTTCAGAAGAACGTCATCCGCGGACTGACCACGGCGGCCGGTCTTTGGGTTACGGCGGCCATCGGTATGACCTGCGGCGCGGGCCTCTATCTGCTGGCCACGGCCACGACGGTGCTCGTCCTGCTCTGCCTTGAGGCTCTCAACGCCATCCTCCAGCGGTTCGGCGGGCGCAACGTCTCGGTCACATTCTACGCTCCGTCGAAGGATGTCATCCGCGGCGTGATAAAGCGTATGAAGCGAGAGAAGGTCGAGGTCTTTTCATACAGCATGCGTGAGGTGACGACCAGCGAGGGTCTGCAGTTGAAGGTGGATATGGAACTGAGGGTCAAACGATTCCAATATGAGACGATGATGTTTGACATCATCAGCGGTTTTGAGGGTGTGGAGATCGGGCGTATCGAATAATACGGCACGTGCGGCGTGTGGGAGACAAGGGCACTGAAAAGGTTCCGGACTTTTTCAGTGCCCTTGCTCTTTTTATGAAATAAATTAGTTTCCGATGTCACAAAATCCCGCTGCGTTCGTTTAATCAATAGAAACAGATATGGAGTTAGATACGTTCAACCGGAAAATAGTGCCGATGCGGATGCGGCTGATGGTCAGGGCGCGGCAGCTGACGGGCGATGACGACAGCGCCGAGGACCTTGTACAGGAGGTGATGCTCAAGTTGTGGGGCATGCGCGACGAGCTCGACCGCCATACCAATCACGAGGCCTTGGCCATGACCATACTGCGCAATATGGCCACGGACCGGTGGCGGCGGCAGAAGCTCGAACGCGGGGACATGCGGTCAGCAGAGGCGTGCGGCACGGCATCAGTGGAGGAACGTACCGAGGCTGCTGACGATATTCGGCTGATAGAGCGCATCGTCAACGCCTTGCCGCCCCTGCAGTCACGCATCTTCAGGATGAAGGAGATGGAAGGATATGAGGCCGCGGAGATAATGGCTATAACGGGATGCACGCCCGAAAGCCTGAGGCAGAACCTGTCGAGGGCGCGGCGGCGGATACGTGAGGAGTTTTTGAGAATGACAACATTGCGATGATTATGACACGGAAGGAGACGGAAATACTGATAGGGAAATATCTCGACGGCATGACGACCAATGACGAAGAGAACCGGCTGAGGCGTTATTTCGCGGAAGTGCCGGCGGACGACATTCCCGAAGAATGGCGTGTATATAAAGCGCTGTTCGCATGGGAGATGGGACAGGCGACGGCCGGTGACGTCACGATGGGAACGGCCTCCACAATCGGCGGACAGACAGTAACGGAAGAAAGGTCGGTTGCGCCGGACAAAGGCAAAGCCGCAGCGCGGACGGCGGTGATGCGGCGGATAGATGTGCTTCTGACCTCGGCGGCCGCTTCGGTGGCCATACTCATAGCCGTGGCCATCGGACACGTTCCTCAGACCAACCGTCAGTGCTACGCCGTGATAGACGGACGGGTCTATACCGACTGTGAGTTTGTGGAGCGCGAGGCCGAAGAGGCGCTGATGCTGGTGGCCGGCTCCGAAGACGACGCCTTCGACGCGCTGCAGATGATGAGATCGGGCGGCGGTGATATGACAGACGATGAAGAATAAGCAAAACGAACGACAATGAAGAAAGAACATTCCAATAACGGACGACGGCGTATGGCGATGATGATTGTCATGCTGATGATGACGGCCGTCATGGCTTCGGCCCAGAAACTTTATGTGAGCCAGCTGTTCTGGCGCTTCGGTCAGGCCAAAGGCTGCAAGAAGGTGGAAATGCACGACACGGAACTGAAGGGGTACCGTCTTGACGTCTATAAGAGTCTGACCTACGGCAAGCGTCAGATATATGATGTCAACGCCATGCTAATGTCCGACCGCCGTCATGCAAAGAAGATACGTGAGGTCATCGAGGATGGCCGTATCACGAGCGGCTACTACATGATGCCGCCGCTCAGCAACGGCCGCAACCGTTACATACTGTTCAGCTACAATGACGACGGCCGCGGTGCGGTGATATACATCGAGGGACGCCTGTCGCCCGACGACATAATGAAGATATGCTACGGGAAGTGAGGAGGGATATTTCGAGGAGGGAGGAGGGAGGAGGGAGGAGGGAGGAGGGAGGAGTGAGAAATGTCTTTGCCGTTCCCATTCTTTATGTCGCTGTTCTCCCTCCTCGCTCCTCCCTCCACCCTCCTCGAAAAAACTTCCCTCCACAAAAGAATACAAACAAAAACAATAAGATATGATTATGAGAAAACTATTGCTTACATTATGCGCGGTGATGACGGCCGTTGCAGCCGGAGCCGTTGAAACAGGAGACACGACGGTGGTCTATCAGGGAAAGACGTTCGTGCTGGGTACGGACAGCAGCGAGACAAAGGTGGCTGTCTACGACGGTAGCGGAGCCGGAATGAAGAAGACACACGAGACGTCCTACGTTGACGGACGGGAGATAGAGCAGGTGTATATCACCTCGCCCTTTCTGCCTCAGAAGAAAAGTCCGCGCCGCTACCGCGACCATATCCCCGAGCTCTTTTTCGGACTGAGCCCGCTGGCCGGGAGCGTGGGCGGATTTAACGGCGGCAGCCGGCTTCACGCCAAGGTGGCAGGTTCCTACGAATGGGGTCTCACGACGTTCGGTATGGGCATACCTTTCAACCATGCCCATACGTTCGGAGTGACGACGGCCCTGTCGTGCGGATATGTGCGCCATAACTTCAACGAAGGCTACTCCATGTTCAACGTTGACGGCCGGACGGAGATTCTGCCGCTTGACGGCGACGAGGGTGCGAAGAAGAGCTATCTGAGCTACTGGTATATGCGTGTGCCGGTGATATTCGAGTGGCAAAAGCGCATCAACGCCGATGAGGCGTATGCCGGATTGGGCGTATCGGTAGAGTATCGCTGCAAGGAACATTCGCGTTTCAAGGGCGGCAAGAGCGGCACCGTCACACCGACCGATGACCTCAACATGAACCCTGTCGGACTCAATCTCGAAGCCCATGTCGGCTACGGCGGCATCGTTCTCGGATTTCGCACGGCCCTCACGCCGCTGCTCAACACGTCGTCCGCACCGCGGTGCTATCCGGTGAGCATGACGCTGGGTGTCAAGCTGTGGTAAAATAGTAGTCGTAAGATTTTGCGCTCTCCCTAAATTAATGTAACTTTGCCGGCGGAATATAAATACACATAATTATATATAAAGGCATGATACTTTTTTTTAGGACTCCGCAAAAGAGCGTGATTGCTACAGCGACTGACCATCAGTTGACTCAGGATGAAATCAAGGAACTTTGCTGGCTTTACGGCGACGCCGAGCTCGTAGAGGGCGAAAGCATGGAGGGCTTCTTCGTGGGCCCGCGCCGTGAGATGATAACTCCTTGGAGTACGAATGCCGTCGAGATCACACAGAACATGAATCTCCACGGCATTTCGCGTATAGAAGAGTTCTTTCCCGTCGACACGGAAGACGCCGAGCACGACCCGATGTTGCAGCGCATGTACAAAGGATTGGATCAGAATGTGTTCAACGTTGCCATTGAGCCGCAGCCAATCAAGCACGTCGACAATCTGGAAGAGTACAACGAGAAGGAGGGACTGGCCCTGTCGCCCGAGGAAATTGAGTATCTGCACAAGATTGAGAAGGAACTCGGCCGTCCGCTGACCGACTCGGAAATATTCGGTTTCGCCCAGATCAACTCCGAGCATTGCCGCCACAAGATTTTCGGCGGTACGTTCATCATCGACGGCAAGGAGATGGAGTCGAGCCTCTTCGCAATGATCAAGAAGACGACACAGGAGAATCCCAACAAGATTCTCTCCGCATATAAGGACAACGTGGCTTTCGCCCAGGGCCCGGTCGTGGAGCAGTTTGCTCCGGCCGACCAGACCACGAGCGACTGGTTCCGCGTGAAGGACATAGAGAGCGTCATCTCGCTGAAAGCCGAGACACACAACTTCCCCACGACGGTGGAGCCGTTCAACGGTGCCGCAACGGGTACGGGCGGCGAAATCCGCGACCGTATGGGCGGCGGCGTAGGCTCATGGCCCATCGCCGGAACAGCGGTTTATATGACGGCTTATCCGAGAATAGAAAATGAAGAATGTCGGATGAAAGAGCGTCCGTGGCTCTATCAGACTCCGGAGCAGATTCTCATCAAGGCGTCAAACGGTGCGAGCGACTTCGGAAACAAGTTCGGACAGCCGCTCATCTGCGGTTCTGTGCTCACATTCGAGCATCAGGAAGGTGAAGCTGAGAAGTATGCCTATGACAAGGTCATCATGCTGGCCGGTGGTGTGGGCTATGGAACGAAGCGCGACTGTCTGAAGAAGGAACCTCAGACGGGCAACAAGGTTGTCGTCGTCGGTGGTGACAACTATCGCATCGGCCTCGGCGGCGGTTCTGTTTCGTCGGTAGATACGGGCCGTTACAGCAACGGCATCGAGCTGAACGCCGTGCAGCGTGCCAATCCGGAGATGCAGAAACGTGCATATAACCTCGTCCGTGCGCTCTGTGAAGCCGACGTCAATCCTGTCGTGAGCATCCACGACCATGGTTCGGCCGGTCACCTCAACTGTCTCTCGGAGCTGGTGGAGGAGTGCGGCGGACGCATCGACATGACGCAGCTGCCCATCGGCGACAAGACGCTGAGCGCAAAAGAGATAATCGCCAACGAGAGTCAGGAGCGCATGGGACTGCTCATCGACGAGAAGCACATCGAGCAGGTGCGCCGCATCGCCGAGCGTGAGCGTGCTCCGATGTATGTCGTAGGTGAGACAACCGGCGACGCCCACTTCTCATTTGAGCAGGGTGACGGCGTCCGTCCGTTCGACCTCGACGTGGCCCAGATGTTCGGTCACTCGCCGAAGACCATCATGCGCGACACTACGGTAGAGCGCCACTACGCAGATGTGACATATTCCAAGTCGGAACAATTGGACGAATATTTGAAAAATGTACTGCAGCTTGAGGCCGTAGCCTGCAAGGACTGGCTGACAAACAAGGTCGATCGCTCCGTGACGGGAAAGATTGCGCGCCAGCAGTGCCAAGGCCGCATACAGTTGCCGCTGAGCGACTGCGGTGTCGTGGCTCTCGACTATCGTGGTCATAAGGGCATCGCAACTTCGCTCGGCCATGCCCCGCAGGCCGGACTGGCATCGCCCGAGGCCGGCAGCGTGCTGTCTGTAGCCGAGTCGCTGACCAACATCGTGTGGGCTCCGCTGGCTGAAGGCATGGACAGTCTGAGCCTCTCTGCCAACTGGATGTGGCCCTGCCGCTCGCAGGAGGGTGAGGACGCACGTCTCTACACGGCCGTGAAAGCCCTGTCGGACTTCTGCTGCGCCATCCACGTCAACGTACCTACGGGCAAGGACTCGCTGTCAATGACACAGCAGTATCCCGGCGGCGAGAAGATCATCGCCCCCGGAACGGTCATCGTCAGTGCCGGCGGCGAGGTCAGCGACGTACGCAAGGTCGTGTCGCCGGTGCTCGTGAACGACAAGAACGCATCCATCTATCACATCGACTTCTCCTTCGACGAGCAGCGTCTGGGCGGCAGTGCCTTTGCCCAGAGCCTCGGAAAAGTGGGCGACGACGTGCCCACGGTGAAGAATCCGGAATATTTCTGCGACGCTTTCAATGCCGTTCAGGAGCTCGTCAAGCGCGGTTGGATAATGGCCGGCCACGACATCAGCGCCGGCGGACTTATCACGACGCTGCTTGAGATGTGCTTCGCCAACACAGAGGGCGGCCTCCACGTCAACCTCCACGACATCTGCAGCGACGGCGACGTTGTCAAGACTCTCTTTGCCGAGAATCCCGGTGTCGTCATCGAGGTCAGCGACGAGCATAAGATTGAGTTCCGCAAGTTCATGGAAGAATGCGGCGTGGGCTTTGCCAAGATCGGCTATTCCGTGCCCGCCGAGCGCACCATCGTGGTGAAGGCCGGCGACTTTGAACATACATTCGATATCGACGCCCTGCGTGACGTATGGTATGAGAAGTCATATCTGCTCGACCGTAAGCAGAGTTTCAACGGTTGCGCAGCCGAAAGATATAAGAACTATAAGAACCAGCCGCTGGAGATGAAGTTCAACCGCGATTTCACTGGCCGTCTCTCACAGTACGGCATCTCTGCCGACCGTCGCGAGATGACCGGCGTCAAGGCCGCCATCATCCGCGAGAAGGGAACCAACGGCGAGCGCGAGATGGCCTATTCGCTCTATCTGGCCGGCTTCGACGTCAAGGACGTGATGATGACCGACCTCATCACCGGCCGCGAGACGCTTGAGGATGTCAACATGATTGTGTTCTGCGGCGGATTCTCCAACAGTGACGTGCTCGGCTCGGCAAAGGGTTGGGCCGGTGCGTTCCTCTTCAATCCGAAGGCAAAGGAGGCTCTCGACAAGTTCTATGCACGCAAGGACACGCTGTCGCTCGGCATCTGTAACGGTTGCCAGCTGATGGTCGAACTGGGTCTCGTGGGCAGCAAGGACGGCGGCAAGGCACGCATGCTGCACAACACGTCGCACAAGTTTGAGAGCGGTTTCGTCAGCCTCGACATACCGCAGAACGACAGTGTCATGTTCGGCTCGCTCAGCGGCAACAAGCTCGGCATCTGGGTGGCCCACGGTGAAGGCAAGTTCTCACTGCCCGAGGCTGAGGCCAACTACAACATCATCGCGAAGTACAACTACGCCGGCTATCCCGCCAACCCGAACGGCAGCGACTACAACGTGGCCGGTATCTGCTCGGCCGACGGCCGCCATCTGGCAATGATGCCCCATCTGGAGCGCGCCATCTTCCCGTGGCAGAACGCATGGTATCCCGCCGACCGCCGCGCCGACGACGTGACTCCGTGGATTGAGGCGTTTGTCAATGCAAGGAAATGGATAGAGAACTTCGCTTAAGGCGGAGTTCTCTATAATTATAAATTATGAATTATAGATTATAATCTGCGGATGTAATGTCGCTCGCCAATTATAATCTATAATTCATAATTTGTAATTAGCACACTGTTCTTGTTTGTTATAATTTGGAATTAATAATTTAGAATTAGAAAAACGCATGTTTTTCACCTTCTTCAAAATCGGACTGTTCACTCTTGGCGGCGGATATGCCATGATACCGCTCATAGAGAAAGAGGTTGTCGACAACCACAAGTGGATGACGCGCGAGGAGTTGCTCGACGTGATTGCCATCGCGCAGAGCTGTCCGGGTGTGTTCGCTATCAATGTAAGCACGTTTGTCGGCTATAAGCTGAACAAGACGCGTGGCGCTATCCTAACATCATTGGGCACGGCTCTGCCTTCGTTCATCATCATCTTGCTGATAGCCATGTTCTTTCGCCAGTTTCAAGACAATCCCGTTGTGGCCGCCATGTTTCGCGGCATACGCCCGGCGGTCGTTGCCCTGATAGCCGTGCCGACATTCAACATGGCCCGCAACGCCCGCATAGGATGGGCAAACTGCTGGATTCCCGTCGCCTGTGCGCTGGCTATATGGGCTTTCGGCGTCTCACCGATAGCGATAATCCTCATTGCCGGCATCGGCGGATGGCTGTATGGACGGTATATACAGCCGACGGAACAATGAGACATACATCATCAATGACCCAGGCATAACCTCAGACAACAATGATATTTTTCCAACTTTTCATAACGTTCTTTTTCATCGGACTCTTTGGTTTCGGTGGTGGTTACGGCATGCTGTCACTCATCCAGAGCGAAGTCGTCCATCATTGGCACTGGATGACCACGTCCGAATTTACCGACATCGTGGCCATCAGCCAGATGACGCCCGGCCCGATTGGTATCAACAGCGCCACATATTGCGGCTATACGGCCGTCCATAACGCCGGAATGGGCAACTTTCCGGCCATACTCGGCAGTCTTACGGCCACATTCGCCCTCGTCCTGCCGTCGCTCGTTCTCATGATTGTCATCAGTCGTATGTTCTTGAAGTATATGAAGACGCCACTCGTCCAGTCCGTTTTCATCGGGCTGCGTCCCGCTGTGGTCGGTCTGCTCGGTGCTGCCACGCTGCTGCTCATGACCCCGGATAACTTCTCAACGCCTTCCATCAATCCCTGGCAGTTTTGGATCAGCATCGCTCTTTTTGCCGCAACGTTTGTCGGAACGATGCATTTCAAGATCAATCCCATCCGCATGATAGTCTACAGTGCACTGGCCGGAGCCCTTCTTCTTTATTGACAGCAGCCGGCCGCCCTTCCCGTTATTCTCATCTCTCTCATTCTTCCCATCTCTCCCATAGTTTCCCATAACCCTCATATTCCTCCCATAACCCTCCTATGAAGCCCTCTTTCCTCCTCTTAGCCTTCTCCGCCCCGGCCCTCGCCCAGTCGTTCACAACCGACAAACCGATGGTCCATGATCCCGTCATGGCCAAGTCCGGCGACACCTATTATATGATGAGCACCGGCCACGGTCTCCAGATGGCCGAGTCAAAAGACCTGAAGACATGGCGTGTATGGCGCAAGACACCTCTGTTGACAGTCATCCCCGTGTGGACCCGCGATTCCGTTCCCGGTTTCCGCGACCACGTCTGGGCACCGGACATCATCCGTTGGCATGGGCGCTGGTGGATGGCTTATAGCTGTTCCACATTCGGGAAGAACACGTCGGCCATCGGATTGGTGTCCACAGACAGCCTCCGGCCGCTCTCCGACGATGGCCGCAACCTGATAGAATGGCGGGATGAAGGTCCGATGATATGTTCTCGTGGCGGCCGTGACAACTGGAACGCTATCGACCCCAACTTCATCATCGGCGAGGACGGCATGCCGTGGCTCACGTTCGGCTCATTCTGGGACGGCATACAGCTCGTCCGTCTTGACTCAACCATGCATGTTGACCGCTCTTTCCGCCAGCGCACCATTGCCCGCCGCAAGACCGAGGGACGCGCAAATCCCGTGGAAGCCCCGTTCGTCTTCCGTCATGACGGCTGGTTCTATCTCTTCGTCTCGTGGGACTACTGCTGCCGCGGCATGGAGAGCACATACAAGGTCGTGGTCGGCCGCAGCCGCACCGTGGCCGGCCCATATTTCGACCGAGAGGGTAGGGACATGGCTCTCGGCGGTGGGACGCTCGTCATTGAGGGCGACAAAAAACAGTATGAGGCCGCCGGCCATAGCGCGGCTTATCGTTTCGGCGACGAAGACATATTCATCTGTCACGGATACAGCATTGTCGACAACGGGGCCTCTGTACTCGTGAAGAAGACGATGGGCTGGACCGAAGACGGATGGCCTGTGTTACGATAGGGGAATATTTTCCGTTTCACGTAACCCGTTGACCCTCATGCTTATACCTCGGATAAATCTTCTCATATTTTTTGCCACTTCCGAAAAACGTCCCGGAAACGTGGTGAAAATGCCGTTTTGCCGCTGGGAAGACTGTTAACGAATGTTGTTTCGTACCAATCCTGACTTGGCATAGACGCCCCGTGAGGGCCTCCCGAGGCGTCTTCCGCAGAAAACATGCCGCCGTAGTGTCAAGATAATATCACAAATTTAACACAATAGAATTGTTTGAAAAAAGCGTTGGCGACGCCCTGATTTTGATATTCGGGCGTCTTTTTCGTTCAAAAATCCGTCGGTTGTCTTGCCGTAAGGGCCCCGCGGGGTCGCAACGGCATGCTCGTTGTCTTGCAACGAGCATGCCGTCGTGATGCAACGGGCGCCCCGTTGCAGAGCAAAGAGGCCCTTGCGGCCCGGAAAAATCCGCGAAAAAGTTGCACACTTTCTTTAAAACCGCCATAACGCATTGACGTTCAGAGAGAAAAAGATGCACGCGAAAATTTGAAGAATTTGCCGCCTCGGGATTTTATTTTCAGAATAATGCGAAATTTTCGACTTGTTTGTCATATTCTTTCC